>CANHVY010000010.1 GCA_947464185.1 Burkholderiales bacterium | reverse complement strand
CGATCGCCGAAACGACCGGTCACGATGCCGAAACGGTCGGTCACGATCAGCCGAAATGCGCGGTCATCATCAGCCGAAATGTGCGGTCACGATCCCGAAATCGGCGGTCACGATGGGCCGAAATACGCACCAACACTAAGGGTTATCCCGCAACAAGGCGGATGGGCGTGGGCGCGGCGGCCGGTTCGAAGGAAACGCCTGCCTCCTTGAGAATCCAGGCTTCGATGCGCTCATGATGCACCCGCAGCAGATCCAGCGGGCGCACCGTGTAGTGACGTTCGGCTGTGGCGCTCGGCTTGTGTCCCATCAATTGCGCCACCACGCCGGCCGGAATGTCCAGCCACTCAGTCAGGCTCTTGAAGGACCGGCGCAGGCCGTGCAGTGTCAGGCCATCAAGCCCAGCAACCTTGCAGGCCGTGGAGTGAAGCTCGTTTGGCGCTGCGACGATGGGGGAGGGCTCGCGCTCCGGCTGTTCCATCCCTTTGGCTGAGTAGTAGGCGGCACGGCGCCGCACGTTCTTTGGGTTGTGACTCCGCACGGTGGCGCTACTGAAGACCCATTCATTGCGGCGGGGCAGGGCGCCCAGCAGTTGCGCCACATAGGGCGTCAGGGGGATGGTGCGCTCTCCTTCCACCTTGTCGCGGATGGTCAGGCCCTTCCATTGCGTGTTGAGGTCAGCCCACTGCATCGCCAGCACTTCGCCCGGCCGGGCGCCAGTCAGCAGAACGGTTTGCAGATAGGCGGCCACCACCGGGTTATGTATGCCGCGCACCGCCTTGAACCATGCCGGCAGTTGCTCGCGTTGCAGCGAGTCGGACTTGATGCCCGGCTTGCCCAAGTTCTCCCGGGCCTTCTTCGATTTCGCGGGGTTCTTGACGGCTACTGCTGCAGAGTAGGTGGGTTGCTCCGCGCACCAGCCGAGAAACGCTTTCAGCAGGCGCCATGCAAGACGGGCCACTGTCGGGCGGGTCTTGGCCTCGTGTGCGGTCCAGGCCTCGACGGCGGCGGCGTCAAGCTCGTGTAGAGGCTTAGCCAGCAGGGGGGCCAAAACTCCCTGCTGCAGCGGCTTGCCGCGCTTGCCCAATGTGCCGCCGGGCTCGCCCTTGATGACGTGGTCTTCGTAGTGCCGGTCGCCCCACTTCGGCCGACGATCCAACAGGTAGGCGTCCCATGCCTCGCGTGCGGTGACTGTCTGCCGGCGTGCGTCCTCGCGCAGGGCCTGATCGGCGGCGGTGGCCTCGGCCTTCACCGCTCGAGGGTCGCGGCCCTGAGCCACCAGCGCAGCCCATGCCGCAGCCTGTGTGTCTGCGCCGGTCACTACAGGAACCCCACGCTTGTCCTTCGCTGCGCGGATCTGCATGGACGCAGGCCCAATCGTCATGCGGATGGTTTCGCGGCCGAGCTTGGCCTCGAAGATGAAGGCGCGGGCGCCATTGGCGGTGACGCGCAGGCCAAGGCCCGGTTGATCGGCGTCCCAGTAGATCGTCTGCGACTTGCCCGGCTCGCATGGGGCCGTGTCGACAGTCTTCCTGGTGAAGGTGAAACGCCGGGGCTGGAGGGTGTCTGTCGATGTCTGCGCCATGATTCCGCCTAGTTCATGTAGCCGCCATGTAGCCAAGGTGACCACATACGGGCCAATTTAGATCAACACTCAGGAGCTGAAAATGCGTCATAAGCTGTTGATTTATATTGACTTGACGCGAGTCTATCAACAAGACCGAATAGAGGCAAACGCTCACGTAGTCGGATTGCAAATCCGTCTAGCCCGGTTCGACTCCGGGCCGCGCCTCCAGCACTCTCAACCAAGCCCGGCCCCGCCGGGCTTGGTCGTTCAGGGCTGCGATGGCTTCTTGTCAACCAGTCCACCTTCATGGGCCAGCCGGGCCCGAAGGCGTGCGGAAGCCCCGTGCTTGAATGCCGTCTGGCTCTGAGATGCGGCTTTCCCAAATCTACTTGTGCGACTGGCAGCTAGATAATGCAATCTGGCCCGGGTGGCGAAATCGGTAGACGCAGCGGACTTAAAATCCGCCACGCTTTCATCGGCGTGTACGGGTTCGAGTCCCGTCCCGGGCACCATGCCGGCACGTCACGTGGCATGTCTCAGCCCTAGAATGACGGGTTGATCGTTTCATCACAGTTCCCCAGGAGCAAGGCGACATGAAGGTGCTGGTCCCCGTCAAGCGGGTGGTCGATTACAACGTCAAGGTACGGGTCAAGAGTGACGGTACGGGCGTGGACATCGCCAACGTCAAGATGAGCATGAACCCGTTTGACGAAATCGCCGTGGAAGAAGCCGTGCGGTTGAAGGAAAAGGGTGTCGCCACCGAGGTGATTGCAGTGTCATGCGGCGTGGCCCAATGTCAGGAAACCTTGCGTACCGCGATGGCCATTGGCGCAGACCGTTCCATCCTGGTGGAGTGCGCTGACGAACTGCAACCGCTGGCAGTGGCCAAGTTGCTCAAGGCCATCGTCGACAAGGAGCAACCCGCCCTCGTCATCCTGGGCAAGCAAGCCATTGATGATGACTGCAATCAGACGGGTCAGATGCTCGCGGCCCTTGCGGGCTTGCCCCAGGCCACTTTCGCCAGCAAGCTGGAAGTTGTGGAAGGCAAGGCGCAGGTGACCCGTGAGGTGGACGGCGGCCTGGAGACGGTCTCGCTGACCTTGCCTGCTGTGGTCACGACCGACTTGCGCCTGAACGAGCCGCGCTACGTGACCTTGCCCAACATCATGAAGGCCAAGAAGAAGCCGTTGGATGTGTTCAAGCCCTCGGACCTCGGAGTGGATGTCACGCCTCGCATCAAGACGCTGAAGGTAAGCGAGCCTCCCAAGCGCGGCGCCGGGGTCAAGGTGCCTGACGTGGCCGCTCTGGTGGACAAACTCAAGAACGAAGCAAAGGTGGTCTGATGGCAGCCCTGGTCATTGCCGAACACGACAACGTTTCCCTGAAGGCCGCTACGCTCAATACCGTGACGGCTGCGCTCCAGTGCGGCGGCGAGGTTCACGTCATGGTGGCGGGTGCTGGTGCCGGAGGCGCCGCGCAAGCTGCGGCGGCGATCGCGGGGGTTTCCAAGGTGCTGCATGCCGACGGCGCTTCCTTGGCCCACGGCTTGGCAGAGAACCTGGCAGCCCAAGTGCTGGCGGTGGCGTCTTCCTACACTCACATCCTTTTTCCGGCCACGGCCAGTGGCAAGAACACGGCGCCTCGGGTGGCTGCCTTGCTGGATGTTGCCCAGATCAGCGATGCGACAAAGGTCATCTCGGCCGACACCTTCGAGCGCCCCATCTATGCGGGCAATGCAATCGCCACAGTGCAGAGCACCGATGCGGTCAAGGTGATCACGGTGCGGACCACGGGCTTCGACGCGGCGGCCCCATCCGGTGGTTCTGCGGCCGTGCAGAGCCTTGAAGTGGCAGTGGATGAGGGCAAGTCCGTCTACCTTGGTTCTGAGATTGCCAAGCTTGACCGTCCAGAGCTGACCTCCGCGAAGATCATCGTGTCGGGTGGCCGGGCTCTGGGCAGCAACGACAAGTTCGCTGAAGTGCTGACGCCGCTGGCCGACAAGCTGGGGGCCGCCCTCGGGGCCAGCCGCGCTGCGGTGGATGCGGGCTACGCCCCCAACGACTGGCAAGTCGGTCAGACCGGAAAGATCGTGGCCCCGCAACTCTACGTTGCTTGCGGTATCAGCGGCGCCATCCAGCACCTGGCCGGCATGAAGGACTCCAAGGTCATCGTGGCCATCAACAAAGATCCCGAGGCCCCGATCTTCAGCGTGGCTGACTACGGGCTGGAGGCTGATCTCTTCGCTGCGGTACCTGAGCTGGTCAACGCCCTTTGAATCATTGAAACCCCTCGAGGGCGCCCAAGGGGCGCCCTTGTTGCATCCGGAGCCTTGAAATGACTTATCGCGCACCCCTGAAGGACATGCTCTTCGTGATGAAGGAACTGGCGGGCCTGGAGGCTGTGGCGGCTCTCCCGGGCAATGCGGATGCCGGGCCCGACACTGCCGCTGCGGTGCTGGAGGAGTGCGCGCGCTTCAATGAGGAAGTGGTGGCGCCCCTGAACTGGGAAGGTGACCGAAACCCTTCGTCGTTCCACGACGGTGAGGTGCAGACCACCCCTGGCTTCAAGCAAGCCTTCAAGCAGTTTGCCGAAGGCGGGTGGCAGGGGTTGCAGCACCCTGAGGCTTTTGGTGGTCAAGGCCTGCCCAAGTTGATCCATGCCGCCTGCGGCGAGATGGTGCAAAGCGCCAACATGAGTTTCGCCCTGTGCCCGCTGTTGACCGATGGCGCCATCGAGGCCTTGCTGACCGCAGGAAGCCCGCAGCAGCAGCAAACCTACATTCCGCCCATGATCGAAGGGCGCTGGACGGGCACGATGAACCTGACGGAGCCTCAGGCCGGCAGTGACCTGTCACTGGTGCGTACCCGAGCTGAACCGCAGCCCGATGGCACTTTCCGTCTGTTTGGCACCAAGATCTACATCACCTATGGCGAGCACGACATGGCGGACAACATCGTCCACCTGGTGCTGGCCCGGGTGGCAGGTGCGCCGGAAGGCGTGAAGGGCATTTCGCTGTTCATCTGCCCCAAGATCCTGGAGGACGGCACGCGCAATGACGTACGGTGCGTGAGCATCGAGCACAAGCTGGGCATCAAGGCCAGTCCCACGGCGGTGTTGCAGTACGGCGATGCGGGCGGCGCGGTCGGCTACCTCATCGGCCAGGAAAACCGCGGCCTCGAGTACATGTTCGTGATGATGAATGCGGCGCGCTTTGGCGTGGGCGTGCAGGGCATTGCGGTGGCCGAGCGGGCTTACCAGAAGGCCGTTCAATACGCGCGTGACCGCGTGCAGAGTCGGCCCGTCGATGGGTCAGCGCATGCGGCGGCAGCCATCATCCACCACCCGGATGTACGCCGCATGCTGATGACCATGCGGGCGCACACCGAAGGCTGCCGTGCCATGGCGCTGGTGGCTGCCGGCGCTTTCGACGCCGCCCATGCCCATCCGGACGAGGCGGTGCGACGCGAGAACCAGGCGTTCTACGAGTTCCTGGTGCCCTTGGTGAAGGGTCTGTCCACCGAGATGAGCCTGGAAGTGGCGAGCCTGGGCGTCCAGGTGCACGGCGGCATGGGCTTCATCGAGGAAACGGGCGCTGCCCAGTACCTGCGGGACGCCAAGATCCTCAGCATCTACGAAGGCACCACGGCCATCCAGGCCAATGACCTGGTGGGCCGAAAGACGGCGCGCGACGCAGGCGAGTTGGCCCGCGCCCTGGCCCAGCGTGTGGCAGACACGGAGTCCGCCCTGATCGAACGGCCCAGCCCGCAAGGCCACGCCATGGCCCGTCGCCTTGCAGCGGCCCGCGCAGCGTTCCTGGATGTGGTGACCTTCATGGTCGAACGCCACCGCTCCGACCCTAACGCGGTGTACGCCGGGAGCGTGCCCTATCTCATGATGGCGGGTACGTTGGTGGCAGGCTGGCAGATGGGACGCGCCTTGATGGCAGCCGAGGACCGTCTCGCGGACGGTGAAGACCCCGCGTTCATGCAGGCCAAGATCACCACCAGCCGGTTCTATGCCGATCACCTGCTGCCACGCACACTGGCTTGGCGCGACAGCATCGTCGATGGCGCTGCGGCCGTCACCGATATGCCGCTGGATGCTTTCTGAGATACGGCGCGAGCGAGGGGTGCGCCGGTCTCATTGACCGCCTCCAACTTCCCGAGCCCCAATAAAACGGGGCCTCACATGCAGGCCCCGTCCAAGAGTTCACAGATGAGCGGTGGCCGGACCACGCGGCCGGCCGCCGACCGCTTTATCGGATGGAGGTAAACCGCGCTTCCGGCCGGTCGTCCGAACGGTGAAGGGTCGTCACGCCGGCCTTCATGGCCCAGGGGCGCATTTGGTGGTGCAGCGGGATGGTCAGCACTTCTTCCTTGGTTCGCACCAGGGCTTCCCGGATCATGCCGTTTCGCTTGGCCGTGTCGGTTTCGGTCTTCATGGCATCCACGAGCCGATCCACCGTCGCGTCGCTGATCTTGCTGAAGTTGAAATTGCCGTCCGCACCGGTGGTGCGGGTGCGGATCAGAGACTGCAGCGAGTACTGGGCGTCATAGGTGGCGACACCCCATCCGAGCAGGTAGATCGAGGAGTCGAAGTTCTGCACCTTCTGGATGAAGGTGGCCATGTTTTCCGCGGCCAGGGTAGCTTTGACGCCCACTCGGGCCCACATGGCCACCACCGCCTGGCAGATTTCCTCGTCATTGACGTAGCGGTTGTTCGGGCAGTTCAAGCGCACTTCGAGCCCATTCGGGTAGCCAGCATCTGCCAGGAGCTTCTTTGCGCCCTCGACGTCCGTCTTGATGGGGGTATCGAGTTCAGGCGAATGACCGTTCACACCGGGTGCCACCATCAACCCTGCCGGAATGGACAGGCCTCGCATGATGTTGCGCTTGATGGCCTCCCGGTCGATGGCCATGGACAGTGCTTGCCGAACCCGCTTGTCTGCGAACGGGTTCTTGCCCTTGATGTTGCTGTGCTTGAGCTCAGGGCTGCCCATGTCAGGGGCGAGGTAGATCGTTCGCACTTCGGGGCCGTCCACCACCTTCAGCTTGCTGTCTTGTCGCAGGCGTGCGATGTCCTGGGTGGGCAGGTCAGTCAGCATGTCCACATCACCCGACAGCAAAGCCGCCACCCGGGTGGGATCGCTCTTGATGGGGGTGTAGATGACTTCCTTCACGTTGCCGGTGTGCTTGTCCCACCAGTCCGCGTTCTGGGTCATGGTGATGCGCTGTTCCGGGGTCCATCCCGTGATCTTGTACGCGCCAGTGCCCATCACCGTGCGGGAGGCAAAGTTTTCCTCCTTGGCCTTGTAATCCTGCGTGTTCGTGGTCTTGTTCTTCTCTGCCCACGATTTGCTCATGATGCGGAAGTCGATGATGTTGCGCAGCAGCAGGGGGTTGGGCGCCGCCATGATGAAGTCAACGGTGTGGTCGTCGATCTTCTTGATCTCGTTGATGCCGGTCACATAGATGCCCATCGTGCCCTGCGGTTGGCGGATCCGGCCAAAAGAGAACACGACGTCGTCGGCAGTGAAGGGGGTGCCGTCGTGGAACTTGACGCCCTTGCGCAACTCGAAACGCACCTGGGTCGGTGAGATGTAGGTCCATTTGGTGGCCAGCGCGGGCTCCACCTGATACTTGTCGTTGTAGCGGGTCAGCCCCTCATACGCGTGCATGAGGATGGCGTTGGTGGTGGCGTGGTTCTGCGAGTGCGGGTCCAGGGTCAGGATGTCGTTCTGGGCTGCCCAGCGCAGGGTTTGGGCTTGGGCTGGCCCGGCCAGCACGGCGGCCACCGAGGCAGCAACCAACATCAACTTGAAGTTCTTCATGCGGAGGCTCCGAGAGCAAATGACGAAACCATAATGCTAGTGCCTGCGGCGGAATTGCAAAGCCGGGAAACCCCGATCCCTTTGAGGTTCAATCCGAGCCGGGGTTTTCGGGTTTCGAATCCGCCCGCTCCAAGTTGGCATCACAGCGGGTGTCCGCGGCGATCCACCGCCGGGCCACACGCCGCACCACGGCTTGCGGCAGCCAGGGCACGAAGGTGTGGGGCGATGTCAGCAGCCCGCAACGGTAGACGGCTTGTTCGGCAGACCATTCAAGAGCGCGACACGGGCCCAGGGTTTTTCTAGTGATGACCACGCCCACCGGGCAGGGTTTCCAAAGGCAGCAAAGCCCGCACCCGTTGCAGGGCTGACCCACGCCGGGATGGGCAGGTGCCAGCGGCTGGATCATCACGATCCTTTCGTGTCTGGTCATCGTATGGCGCAGATCTGGCAGGGTAGTTTCTCGACCACGGGACGGACCCGGCTCATCGATGGGCGCTTGCGCGGGGCGCGGACTTCGCAGTTTCCTGCCCACTTGTCAGCGAATTGAGGGGATCAAGTGGTTCCAATGTCGGTTGGAGAAAAGGTCGGGCTGGCGCGATGCTACAGTGCCGGTCAGAAAGACACAGGTCCTTCCCGTCCCCTTGCTGAACGAGACGACAGCAAGGCGGGTCGCGATCCGCCAACCGGTGAAGCCGGGGCCGCGGAAGGTTGTTGAACCCATCGGAGTGCCGGTTACCGGCGCGAAAGGTGAGCGAATGTTGATGCAGCAGTACAGATCCAATTCGTATCTGTTTGGCGGTAATGCGCCCTATGTTGAAGAGTTGTACGAGGCCTACCTCGACAACCCTGGCAGCGTGCCTGACAACTGGCGCGCGTACTTCGACAACCTGCAGCACGTCCCCGCCGTCGACGGCAGCGATTCGCGCGACGTGGCGCACGCCCCGGTGGTCGAATCCTTTGCGCAACGTGCCAAGGCCAATGCATTTGCGCTGAAAGCCAGCAGTGCCGACCTGGCGGTGGCCCAGAAGCAGGTTCATGTCCAGAGCCTGATTGCGGCCTACCGCTTCCTCGGGTCCCGCTGGGCAGATCTGGATCCGCTCAAGCGCACCGAGCGCCCGAAGATTCCGGAACTCGAGCCCTCGTTCTACGGCCTGAGCGAGTCCGACATGGACATCACGTTCTCGGCAGCCAACACCTATTTCAGCAAGGCCGAGCAGATGAGCCTGCGGGAGATCCTGCAGGCCTTGCGCGACACCTATTGCGGCACCCTGGGCGTGGAGTTCATGCACATCACCGAGCCGACGGAAAAGCGTTGGTGGCAGGAGCGCCTGGAAAGCACCCGTAGCAAGCCGGTGCTCAGCGTCGAGCAGAAGAAACATGTGCTGGACCGCCTGACCGCGGCCGAGGGGCTGGAGCGCTACCTGCACACCAAGTATGTGGGGCAGAAGCGGTTTTCCCTTGAGGGCGGCGAGAGCTTCATCGCTGCGATGGACGAACTGATCCAGCAGGCCGGCGCCAAGGGTGTGCAGGAAATCATCATCGGCATGGCCCACCGGGGCCGGTTGAACGTCCTGGTGAACACCCTGGGCAAGATGCCCAAGGACCTGTTTGCCGAGTTCGATCACACGGCACCCGAGGAACTGCCCGCGGGTGACGTGAAGTACCACCAGGGCTTCAGCTCTGATGTCTCCACCCCCGGTGGCCCGGTGCACCTGAGCCTGGCGTTCAATCCGTCGCACCTGGAGATCGTGAATCCGGTGGTGGAAGGTTCGGTGCGTGCCCGCATGGACCGTCGGGGCGACAAGCGCGGTGACCAGGTGCTGCCGGTTCTCGTGCATGGCGATGCCGCATTTGCGGGGCAGGGCGTGAACCAGGAGACCCTGGCGCTGGCCCAGACGCGTGGCTACTCCACGGGCGGGACGGTACACCTCATCATCAACAACCAGATCGGCTTCACCACCTCGGACCCGCGCGATCTGCGGTCGACGCTGTACTGCACAGACATCGTCAAGGGTGTCGAGGCACCGGTTCTGCACGTCAATGGCGACGATCCCGAGGCGGTGGTCCTGGCAGTGCGCTGGTCGCTGGAATACCGCATGGAGTTCCGCAAGGATGTGGTGCTGGACATCATCTGCTTCCGCAAGCTGGGCCACAACGAGCAGGACACGCCCTCGCTGACCCAGCCGCTGATGTACAAGAAGATCGCACAGCATCCTGGCACGCGCAAGCTGTATGCCGACAAGCTGGCGGCCCAGGGCCTGGGGCAGAGCCTGGGTGACGACATGTCCAAGGCCTACCGTTCTGCGCTGGATGAAGGACGCCACACGGTCGATCCGGTGCTGACCGACTTCAAGAGCAAGTACGCGGTGGATTGGCTGCCCTACCTGGGCAGGAAGTGGACTGACGCTGCCGACACGGCCATCCCTCTGGCGGAATGGAAGCGTCTGGCCGAGCGCATCACCACCATCCCCGAGACCGTGAACATGCACCCGCTGGTCAAGAAGGTCTATGACGACCGAGCGGCCATGGGCAGGGGTGAACTGCGCGTGGACTGGGGCATGGGCGAACACATGGCCTTCGCGTCCCTGGTGTCCAGCGGCTACCCCATCCGCATGTCTGGCGAGGATTCCGGCCGCGGCACCTTCACGCATCGTCACGCCGTCATTCACGATCAGAAGCGTGAGCGCTGGGACGAAGGCACCTATGTGCCGCTGCAGCATGTGGCTGAAAACCAGGCGCCTTTTCTGGTCATCGACTCCATCCTGTCCGAAGAGGCCGTGTTGGCCTTCGAGTACGGCTATGCGGGTTCGGACCCCAACACCCTGGTGATCTGGGAGGCTCAGTTCGGTGACTTCGCCAACGGCGCGCAGGTGGTGATTGACCAGTTCATCGCGTCAGGCGAAGTGAAGTGGGGCCGCCAGAACGGCCTGACGCTGATGTTGCCGCACGGCTACGAAGGTCAGGGCCCCGAGCACAGCTCCGCGCGCCTGGAGCGCTTCATGCAGTTGGCAGCTGACACCAACATGCAGATCGTGCAGCCCACCACGGCCGCGCAGATCTTCCATGTGTTGCGCCGCCAGATGGTGCGCAACCTGCGCAAGCCCTTGGTGTTGTTCACGCCCAAGTCGCTGCTGCGCAACAAGGACGCCACTTCCAGCCTGAATGACTTCACCAAGAGCGGCTTCCATACCGTCATTGGTGAACTCAACGCCGACGTGGTGGCCGCGGCGTCCAAGGTCAAGCGCGTCATCGCCTGCTCCGGCAAGGTGTATTACGACCTTGTCAAGAAGCGTGAGGAAAAGGGCCTGAACGACGTCGCCATCTTGCGGGTCGAGCAGCTCTATCCCTTCCCGCACAAGGTGCTGTCGGCTGAACTCAAGAAGTTCCCTAACGCAACGGAAGTCGTGTGGTGCCAGGACGAGCCGCAGAACCAGGGGGCCTGGTTCTTCGTGCAGCACAACATCCACGAGAACATGCTGGACGGGCAGCGCCTGGGCTATGCCGGACGTGCCGCCTCGGCCTCGCCGGCGGTGGGCTACGCCCATTTGCACCAGGATCAGCAGAAGGCGCTCATCGACGCCGCCTTTGGCAAGCTCAAGGGCTTCACGCTGACCAAGTAATCCGCCGCTCCATCTGAAACGAATTCACTCCCAAGACCATCATGGCCATCGTAGATGTCAAAGTCCCTCAGCTGTCCGAGTCTGTGGCGGAAGCTACCTTGCTGCAATGGAAGAAGAAGGCTGGCGAAGCCGTTGCCGCAGATGAAATCCTGATCGAGATCGAGACCGACAAGGTTGTTCTGGAAGTTCCTGCTCCTGCCGCGGGCGTGTTGGCTGAACTGGTGGTGGTCGGTGGCGGCACCGTCGGCAGTGATCAGGTGATTGCCCGCATCGATACCGCGGCCACGGCCGGGGTTGCGGCTCCGGCTGCCGTTGTGGCGCCTGTCGCCGCAAACGCGGCGGCGGCGTCTGCTTCCGCTGGCACCAAGGCTGGCGTGGCCATGCCCGCTGCCGCCAAGCTGCTGGCTGACCACCAGATGTCCGCCGGTTCGGTGGCGGGCACCGGCAAGGATGGACGTGTCACCAAGGGCGACGTCCTGGCCGCGGCGGCTGCACCTCAGCCCGCTGCTGTTCCTGCACCCGTCGCCGTGGCCGCTGCCCCGGCAGTGGCCAAGCCCTTGCCGGCCGTGCCGGCACCTGCGACCGCTCACCTGGGTGACCGCCCAGAGCAACGCGTGCCCATGAGCCGCCTGCGCGCCCGTGTGGCTGAGCGTCTGCTGCAGTCCCTGGCCACCAACGCCATCCTGACGACCTTCAACGAGGTCAACATGGCGCCCGTGATGGAAATGCGCAAGAGGTTCCAGGAGAAGTTCGAGAAGGAGCACGGGGTCAAGCTCGGCTTCATGAGCTTCTTCGTCAAGGCCGCCGTGGCAGCCTTGAAGAAGTACCCGGTGCTCAACGCCTCGGTCGATGGCAATGACATCGTCTACCACGGCTACTTCGACATCGGCATCGCCGTGGGGTCACCGCGTGGCCTGGTGGTGCCCGTCCTGCGCAATGTGGATCAGATGAGCTTCTCCGACATCGAGAAGAAGATTGCTGAGTTCGGTGTCAAGGCCAAGGACGGCAAACTGTCCATGGACGAACTCTCCGGCGGCACGTTCTCCATCTCCAACGGCGGCGTCTTCGGCTCCATGCTGTCCACCCCCATCATCAACCCGCCGCAGTCGGCCATCCTGGGTGTGCACGCCACCAAGGACCGGGCCATGGTGGAGAACGGCCAGGTGGTGGTGCGCCCCATCAACTACCTGGCCATGAGCTACGACCACCGCATCATCGACGGACGCGAAGCGGTGCTGGGCCTGGTGACCATGAAGGAAGCCCTGGAAGATCCGGCGCGCCTGCTGTTCGACATCTGAGGGCCTTTACATGTCTCAATCCTTTGATGTCATCGTCATCGGCGGTGGCCCTGGCGGCTATATCGCCGCCATCCGGGCAGCCCAGTTGGGCTTCAAGGTGGCCTGCATCGACGAGTGGAAGAACGCTGCCGGCGGGCCGGCCCCGGGCGGTACTTGCACCAATGTGGGCTGCATTCCGTCCAAGGCGCTGCTGCAGTCGTCCGAGCACTTCGAGCATGCGCGGCACCACTTTGCCGACCACGGCATCTCCACCGGTGAGGTGACGATGGACGTGACGAAGATGCTGGCCCGCAAGGATGCTGTCGTCAAGCAGAACAACGACGGCATCCTGTACCTGTTCAAGAAGAACAAGGTCACGTTCTTCCACGGCCGTGGCAGCTTCGCCAGTGCCGCAGACGGAGCCTATGTGGTCAAGGTGACCGGCGCCCAGACCGCCGACCTGTCGGCCAAGCAAGTGGTGGTGGCCACGGGATCGAGTGCGCGCCAGCTGCCGGCCGCACCGTTCGACGAGATGAACATCCTGTCCAACGACGGTGCGCTGCGCGTGGGTGCCGCGCCCACGAAGCTGGGGGTCATTGGCTCGGGCGTGATCGGCCTGGAGATGGGCTCGGTATGGCGCCGCCTGGGTGCCGAAGTCACCGTGCTGGAAGCCATGCCCACCTTCCTTGCGGCGGCCGACGAGTCGGTGGCCAAGGAAGCGTTGAAGATTTTCACCAAGCAGGGATTGAAGATCGATCTGGGCGTGAAGATCGGCGAGATCACCAATGGCAAGAAGGGGGTTTCGGTCGCGTACACCAACGCCAAGGGAGAGGCCGCCCAGTTGGAGGTGGACAAGCTCATCGTTTCCATTGGTCGCGTGCCGAATACACAAGGCCTCAACGCCGAGGCCGTCGGCCTGAAGCTCGATGACCGTGGCGCCGTTGTCGTGGATGACGAGTGCCGAACCAATCTGCCGGGCGTGTGGGCGGTGGGTGACGTGGTGCGCGGCCCGATGCTGGCGCACAAGGCCGAGGAAGAGGGCGTTGCGGTGGCGGAGCGAATCGCCGGCCAACATGGGCATGTCGATCTCGGCATCGTTCCCTGGGTGATCTACACCAGCCCTGAAATCGCCTGGGTCGGCCGGACGGAGCAGCAGCTGAAGGCCGACGGCGTGTCCTACAAGGCAGGCCAGTTCCCTTTCCTGGCGAACGGCCGCGCTCGTGCATTGGGCGATACCACCGGTTTCGTCAAGATCCTGGCCGATGCCCCGACCGACGAGATTCTGGGCGTGCACATCATCGGCCCGATGGCATCCGAGCTGATCGCCGAGGCCGCGATGGCCATGGCGTTCAAGGCTTCTGCAGAGGACATCGCCCGCATCTGCCACGCACACCCCTCGCTGTCGGAGTCCACGAAGGAAGCGGCGCTGGCAGTGGACAAGCGTACGCTGAACTTCTGAGTGGACCTTGTGCTTGATGATCTCGGCGGCCCAGACACCGTGCCGGGCCCCATGATGAAGCCGCTGTGATGGCTGGGAACCCAGGCGCGGTCACGGTCGGGCAGGGCGTACGGGCCCTGTACGCCGACACGCTGGCCCAGAAGGGCTTTCGCAGCGACGCCGCACAACTGGGGGCCATCGAGGCGCTGGAGCGCTGCGAGCGTGAATGGGCAGACTACAAGGCCCGCCGCTCCAATGCCCTGACCAAGCTGTTGAGCCGTCCCCCTATCCCCCGGGGTGTCTACATGCATGGCGGGGTAGGTCGTGGCAAAAGCTTCCTGATGGACTGCTTTTTCCAGTCCGTCCCGCTCACCCGCAAGACGCGATTGCACTTCCACGAGTTCATGCGCGAGGTGCACCGGGAACTTCAGGACCTCAAGGGCACCGTCAATCCGCTGGACGAACTCGGCCGCCGCATCGCGCGCCGTTTCCGTCTCATCTGTTTCGATGAGTTCCACGTTGCGGACGTCACCGACGCGATGATCCTGCATCGTCTGCTGGAGTCGCTGTTCGCCAACCGCGTCAGCATCGTCACGACGTCGAACTTCCATCCTGATGATCTGTACCCGAACGGGCTCCATCGCGACCGCATCCTGCCGGCCATCGAACTGCTGAAGAAGCATCTGCAGGTCGTCAGCGTTGATGCGGGTGTGGACTACCGCCAGCGCTCCCTGAAGCGGGTCCAGGTCTATCACTGTCCACTTGAGGAGGTGGCCGATACGGCCATGAAGGCCGCCTTCGAGGTGATGGCCGAAGCACGCGATCAGCCCGGTGCTCTGAACATCGAACACCGGGAGATACCGGTGCGCCGCCGGGCCGGCGGCGTGGTCTGGTTCGACTTCACGGTTCTTTGCGGGGGGCCGAGATCGCACAACGATTACCTGGAGATCGCGTCGCGGTTCCACACCGTGCTGCTTTCCGATGTGCCCAGGATGCCGCCCCGGATGTCCAGCGAGGCGCGGCGCTTCACCTGGCTGGTGGACGTTTTGTACGACCGCCGGGTGAAGCTGGTGATGTCGGCCGCCGATGAGCCCGAGAAGCTCTACCTCGAGGGGCCCTTGTCACACGAGTTTCCGCGCACCGCGTCGCGGTTGCGAGAGATGCAGACGGCCGAGTTCCTGGCCCTGGCTCGGCGTGATGTCGACACCCGTCTGACCTGAGCGGCGACCCCCTTGGCAGCCCTCACTCACCGAACCCTGCGACTCGCCGCGGGGATTGCGTGACCGAACGTGACAACGGGCCGGGCCGCGGCGTGGAGGTCGAACGTGAGCCAGGGGCGCTTGAGCAGGCTGTGGACTGGGCCTTTTCGGCGGCCGGTCCGTTCAGCCAGGCCGACACCCAGTTCGCGGTAAGGCCCGCACAGCTGGACATGGCGCGCGCGGTGGCGCGGTCGATAGAGGACGTGAAAGACCTGGTGGTCGAGGCGGGCACGGGCGTGGGCAAGACCTTCGCTTATCTGGTGCCCTTGCTGTTGTCGGGACGAAGGGCCTTGGTCAGCACCGCGACCAAAAGCCTGCAGGACCAGCTTTTCCTGCGCGACCTTCCGCGCTTGAGCGCTGTCCTGCAGATGCCGGTGCAACTGGCCCTGCTCAAGGGCCGTGGCAGCTACCTGTGTCTGCACCGCCTGGAGCAGGCACCCCAGGTGATCGATGGGCGCGATCGCTGGGCGGTCCGTGCACTGTCCCGTGTGGAGGTCTGGTCCCTGCACACCCGCACCGGGGATCTCGCCGAAGTGCAGGGGCTGGATGAGAGGTCAGCGGTGCTGCCGCTGGTCACCTCCACCCGAGAGAACTGCCTGGGAAGTGACTGCCCTCAATGGGCCGGGTGCCACGTGGTCAGGGCGCGTCGCGAGGCCATGGCTGCCGATATCGTCGTGGTCAACCACCATCTGTTCTTCGCTGACATTGCCCTTCGCGAGTCCGAGGTGGCCGAGTTGTTGCCGACTGTGGATGTAGCGGTCTTTGACGAGGCTCACCAGTTGATGGAAGTGGGCCTGCAGTTTCTGGGAACCAACCTGGGCAGTGGCCAGATCATCGATCTGGCCCGCGACCTTCTGGAGGCGGGTCTTCAGCACGCCCGCGGGCTGCGCCCCTGGCAGGAGTTGACCTCCGGGCTGGAGCTGTGCGCTCGCGACCTGCGACTTGCTGCCGCCGGCGGGCAAACCGAGACACGCGTGGCGCAAAAGATCGAGTGGGCTCGTGTGACAGCTCGCCAAGGCTGGACGGAGGCGCTGCAAAGTGTTGTTCAGCAACTCCAGCAGGCGCTGGAGGCAGCCCTGGCGGTGGAGGCTACAGCGTCCGATTGGAAGCGCCTGGCGCAGCGCTGCGCCGATCTGGCCGAACGGGCGGATCGTTTTGCCCAGGCGGGCGACCCGTCCCGGATCCGCTGGGTGGATCTTTCTCCCCATGGCGTGCGACTGCTGGAGTCGCCGCTGGACATCCGCGAAGCCCTGACCGCACAACGAGAGTCCGCCCTTCGTACCTGGATCTTCACCTCCGCAACCCTGGGCAGTGACGACGGTCTGTCCTGGTTCACCGCCGCCTGCGGACTGGAGGATGCCCGCATCCTGCTGGCGGGCAGTCCTTTCGACTATCCGAAGCAGGCCCGGCTGTGGGTACCGCAGGAGATGCCGTTGCCCCAGGACGGCGCCCATCCCGGTGCCGTGGGCCGCCTGGCAGCGCGCTGCGCAGCGGTCCTCTCGGGCCGGACTTTCGTCCTGACCACTACCCTGAAGGCGCTGCCCCTGGTGGCGCAGGCCATTCGCAGCGCATCCAAGACTCTGCAACATCCGCTCGAGGTCCTGGTGCAGGGCGAGGAGCCCCGCAGGGCTTTGCTGCAGCGATACGGTGATGGCGTGGGCAAGGTGTTGGTGGGCTCGCAGAGCTTTTGGGAAGGCATCGACGTGCCGGGAGATGCCCTGCAGTGCGTGCTGATCGACAAGCTTCCCTTCCCGCCGCCGAACGATCCCCTGGTGAAGGCCCGGGCCCAGGCCATCGAGGCCCGAGGCGGGAGTCCGTTCGAGGACTATTTCCTGGCGGAGGCCGCCGTGTCACTGAAGCAGGGCGCCGGGCGATTGATCCGCACCGAGCAGGACATGGGGCTGCTCGTGGTGTGCGACCCGCGGATGGGCAGGATGGGCTACGGCAAGGCCCTGCTCAAGGCCCTGCCTGCGATGACACGCCTGGAAACCGAAGCACAGGCTCTGGCGTGGCTGGAACAGGTGGCAGCGAGATCCGGAGCGGATTGATCGGCAACGCCCCCCGTAGCTTCGATCAACCGCAGCCCAGCATCATCTTGGCCGCCTCACCAAACGCGCCACCAGGGCCTGGAGGTGAGCTCCAGGCCATCAGCCGAGAGGAAGCGCGAGTTCGGAAAGCTCTGCTTCAGCACTCGCTGTGCGTCACGGCTCAGGTCTTTCAGGCCCAGGCGGCCGTAGCCCTCGACCATGATCGCCAGAGCCTCTTCCGCCGCCGGCACGCGGTCAAATTCAGTCACGGCCTGCTTGGCCCGGTTCACCGCTGCCAGGTAGGCCCCACGGCGGAAGTAGTAACGCGCCACATGGACTTCATAGGCCGCCAGCGAATTCACGATGAAGTCCATGCGCACCCGAGCGTCGGGTGCGTATTTCGAGTCCGGAAACTGTTGCACCAGTTGAGAAAAGGCTTGAAAGGCCTCGCGCGAGGCCTTTTGGTCTCGCTCGGAGACTTCTTGCCGTGCCAACCGGCCGAAAAGACCGAGGTTGTCATTGAAATTCACCAGGCCGCGCAAGTACAAGGCATAGTCATAAGCCGGGCTGGACGGGTGCAGTTTCGTGAAGCGCTCCAGGGACGACAAAGCTGAAGCCCGTTCGCCAGACTTCCACTGCGCGTAGGCCAGGTCCAGCAGTACCTGCTGCCCGAGCAAGGTGCCCGAAGCTCTGGCCTCAAGACGCTGCAGGTTCTTGATGGCCTGCTCGAAGCTCCCACCCGCCATGTCCTCCCGCGCCTCTGCATACAATTTGTCGAGGTTGTCCGCGCGGGACTCGTCCTTGCCTGAGAACGTGGCGCATCCGGGCAGCCACATGACGACGGCGAGCGCCAAGGCGCCCATATGCAGGGCTCTGGAGAACTTCATGCCGCAGGTGCCGACGCCAAGCGCCGCCTTGTGTAATCGACCAAGCAAATTATAGGGATCAGATCCAGCCGCCCATGAGATGTCGCACATGATCGATCTTGAAGAGGACGACGGTCTGGAGTCAACGGCCGCGCCCGAGCACGAGGTCCGCAGCGCCGTTGTTCATGGGGACTGGCATGGCTGGCGACTGGACAAAGTGCTCGTGGCGATGGCGCCAGAGTTCTCGCGCAGCCATCTCCAGGGCCTGATCGACCAGGGGCTGGTGGTGCTTGACGGGGCGCCGGCGGCACTGGCCTCACGAAAAGTCAAGGCAGGCCAGTCGGTGCAGGTCGAACTGCGGCCAACGGCCGAAAGCCTGGCCTTTCGCGCAGAACACCTGGCGCTGCAGGTGGTCTTCGAGGACGAGCACGTGCTGGTGGTGGACAAGCCCGTGGGTCTGGTGGTGCACCCCGCGCCTGGTCACTGGTCGGGCACTTTGCTCAACGGTTTGCTCGCACACCATCCGGCTTCGGTGCAGTTGCCGCGGGCCGGCATCGTGCACCGGCTCGACAAGGACACATCGGGCCTGATGATGGTGGGCAAGACCTTGCAAGCCGTCACGGCCCTGAGCCGTGCCATCGCCAGCCGTGAAGTGCAGCGCTTGTACATGGCGCTGGTGCATGGGGTGATGCCCCCGGGGTTCAGGGCCGTGGACGCGCGTGTAGGGCGTGACCCTGCCTCGCGTACGCGCATGGCGGTTCACCCGGCCGGCCGGCCGGCGCGGACCGACGTCCAGACATTTGCCAGCGCCCAGGGCTGCACCGCTGTGCACTGCCGCCTGCACACGGGCCGCACCCACCAGATTCGTGTTCACCTGGCGCACATCGGTCATCCCTTGGTGGGTGACCGCCTCTACGGCGGCGCCGTGGAACTCGGGCTTGAGCGTCAGGCCTTGCATGCCTGGAAGCTCGCTTTTGCCCACCCGATCCATGGAAAGCCGCTGGAGTTCGTGCGCCTCCCCCCCGAAGACCTGGCCAAGGCCTGGCAGGCCGTCGCGCCCGACATCGCGACAGGCGATCTGCCAAGCCCCTGACCCATGCTTCATGCGCGCAAGCATCGCAGCCGCAGGGGCTTGGGACCATGGCCTGGGCCGGTTCATCTCCTGCGGGGACGGTATCTCCTGGATCCCATGAAGGAGCCCTTGACTGCCCTACACTCATCCCCATATTTAGAAGTGCAGCAAAGGGGAGTCTTTCCCCTCCTGTGCCGTCTGTTGTGAAGGAGCAGTGGTGAACAATCAATGGTTCTCCAAGGTGGCTGTCTGGCTGGTGATCGCCCTGGTGCTGTTCACCGTGTTCAAGCAGTTCGACCGGGGGGCGATGCAGGGCAACCAGATCGGCTATTCTGAATTCCTGGACGAGGTGCAGGCCAAGCGCATCAAGTTTGCAGTCCTGGAGGAGAAGCCTGGCGGCGGCACCGAGATCGTGGCCACCACGGTTGACGACAAGCGCTTGCGTGCCACTGCCACTTACCTCGACAGAGGTTTGGTGGGCGATCTGCGCGCCAATGGCGTGAAGTTCGATGTGAAGTCCCGCGAGGAGCCCTCTCTGCTGATGAGCATCCTCGTCAGTTGGGGGCCGATGCTGCTGCTGATTGGGGTGTGGATCTATTTCATGCGCCAGATGCAAGGTGGCGGCAAAGGCGGTGCCTTCAGTTTTGGCAAAAGCAAGGCTCGGATGCTGGACGAGGCCAACAACTCAACCACCTTCGCTGATGTGGCCGGCTGCGACGAGGCCAAGGAGGAGGTCAAGGAGTTGGTCGACTTCCTGAAGGACCCGCAGAAGTTTCAGAAGCTGGGTGGGCGCATTCCGCGAGGGGTTCTTCTCGTGGGTCCTCCGGGTACGGGCAAGACCCTCTTGGCCAAGGCCATCGCGGGTGAAGCCAAGGTGCCCTTTTTCAGCATCTCGGGCTCGGACTTCGTCGAGATGTTCGTGGGCGTGGGTGCTGCGCGCGTGCGCGACATGTTCGAGCAAGCCAAGAAGAGCGCGCCCTGCATCATCTTTGTGGATGAAATCGACGCAGTGGGTCGGCACCGCGGAGCCGGTCTGGGCGGTGGCAATGACGAGCGAGAGCAGACGCTGAACCAGATGCTGGTCGAGATGGACGGCTTTGAGACGAATCTCGGCGTCATCGTGATGGCGGCCACGAACCGGCCCGACATTCTGGATCCCGCTCTGTTGCGCCCTGGCCGCTTCGATCGCCAAGTCTATGTGACGTTGCCTGATGTTCGTGGCCGCGAACAGATCCTCAACGTGCACATGCGCAAGGTGCCGGTGGGGCAGGACATCCGTGCCGACATTCTGGCGCGCGGTACGCCGGGCTTCTCGGGCGCAGATCTGGCCAATCTGGTCAACGAAGCTGCCCTGTTCGCCGCGCGACGCAGCGCGCGTGTGGTGGAGATGGTCGACTTCGAGAAGGCCAAGGACAAGATCATGATGGGCCCCGAGCGGAAGTCCATGGTCATGCCCGAGGATGAGCGCCGCAACACGGCCTACCACGAGGCGGGACATGCTCTGGTTGCCCGGTTGATGCCCAAGACGGATCCGGTGCACAAGGTGACGGTGATTCCCCGAGGTAGGGCTTTGGGCGTGACCATGCAGTTGCCCGAGGGTGACCGCTACAGCATGGACAAGGAGCGCATGCTTTCCACCATCTCGGTGCTGTTCGGCGGCCGCATCGCGGAAGAGGTGTTCATGAACCAGATGACCACCGGTGCCAGCAACGACTTTGAACGGGCGACACAGATTGCCCGCGACATGGTCACGCGCTATGGCATGACGGACGAGCTGGGCCCCATGGTCTACGCCGAGAACGAGGGAGAGGTGTTCCTTGGGCGCTCGGTGACCAAGCAGGTCAATGTGTCAGAACAGACCATGCAGAAGGTGGATCTGCAAATCCGCAAGATCATTGACGAGCAGTACTCGATCGCTCGCTCCTTGATTGAAGGACACAAGGACAAGATGCACGCGATGGCCAAGGCGCTCTTGGAATGGGAAACGATCGACAGTGAGCAGATCGATGACATCATGAGCGGCAAGCCGCCCCGTCCGCCCAAGGACTGGACCGCCCAGCCTCCCAAGGCTGGTGGGGGCGGTGGTGGTGGCGAGGCAGCCGTCAGCACGGACAGTGCACCGGCGGCAGCTTGAAGCTGTTGCAGTTCGCTTGAGATTGATTCAGAGGGGGCGGGGCCGTAAAGGCCCCGCTTTGCTTTGCGGCACGAATGTAGCTTGAGCGAGCGGCATCATTCGTTCGCAAGACAATGAAAGCTGGGAATGACAAGACGTTACTTCGGAACGGACGGGATTCGTGGCCAGGTGGGCCAGGGGGTCATCACGGCGGATTTCATGCTGCGCTTGGGTCACGCCGTGGGCCGGGTCCTGCGTCAGCACGGCACCGCGCCCACCGTGCTGATCGGCAAGGACACGCGTGTCTCAGGCTACATGATCGAGTCTGCGCTGGAGGCGGGTTTCTCCTCGGCAGGGGTGAACGTGGTGCTCAGCGGGCCGCTGCCTACGCCCGGCATCGCTTACCTCACCCGCGCCTTGCGGCTGGACCTAGGGGTCGTGATCAGCGCGTCCCACAACCCTTTCGAAGACAACGGCATCAAGTTCTTCTCTGCGCGGGGCGAGAAGTTGCCTGATGCGTGGGAACTGGAGGTGGAACAAGCGCTGACTGCCGAACCCAAGTGGGCCGATGCCGCGAGCCTGGGCAAGGCGCGCCGCCTGGATGATGCCGGCGGGCGGTATGTGGAGTTCTGCAAGTCCACTTTTTCCGCTGAACTCTCGCTCAAGGGTGTGAGGGTGGTGGTGGATGCTGCCCATGGGGCGGCGTATCAGGTCGCCCCGGCGGTGTTTCACGAATTGGGTGCGCAGGTCAGCCGCATCGGATGTGCACCCGATGGTTTCAACATCAATGCCGGCTTCGGTGCCACGGCTCCCGCTGCGCTGGTCGAGACCGTTCGTGCCCAGCAAGCCGACTATGGGGTTGCGCTGGACGGCGATGCCGACCGGTTGCTGCTGGTTGATGCCGAGGGGTCAGTGTTCGACGGAGATCAACTGCTGTACGTGATGGCGCTTGATCGGGTGCGACAAGGCAGGCCCCCACAGGGGGTGGTAGGCACCTTGATGACCAACCTCGGCGTAGAGCAGGCCCTCGCTCGACACGGTATCGAACTTGTGCGCGCCAAGGTGGGGGATCGCTACGTGCTGGAAGAGTTGGGACGGCGCGGTTGGCTGTTGGGTGGCGAGGGCTCGGGCCATCTCCTGGCCCTCGACCACCACAGCACGGGTGACGGCTTGATCAGTGCCTTGCTGGTGCTCCAGGCGAGCATCCGACAGGGGAGGGGCCTGAAGGAAATGCTGGAGGACGTCCAGCTGTTCCCGCAGGTACTGCTGAATGTGCGTATGGCGCCTGGCGCCGACTGGTCCAGCAACGCGCGCCTGGTGCAAGTGAGGGCGGAAGTGGAGCAGCATCTGGCCGGGCGCGGCCGGGTGTTGCTGAGGCCCTCGGGCACCGAGCCGGTGGTGCGGGTGATGGTGGAGGCTTCAGAGCAGGAGTTGGCGCGCTCCAGTGCGCAGGCGCTTGCTGATGCCTTGGCGCCAGCCTGAATTCTCAGGTTGAGGTGTTCAAGGGGCGTCTGTCACGCGCCAGTAGACACCCACCTTCTCCTCACGGTCGGTGGGACGCAGGACCGTGGCGCTCAGCCGCCACCCCGGCATCGAGGGGGGAAGCAGTTGCGTCGAACCCTTGGCCACCTGGATCAGGGCTTCGCATCGGGGAGTCTGGCCCGCTCGAGACTGGGCCTCGTAGCGCAGGGTGGAGAAAACCTCCAGCGAGGCCAGCAACGCCGGATGAGCCCCTCTGACCTCGACGCATGCACCAGCAGACATTGATCCCAGGTGGGGCAGCACACGATCAACCACAGGGCGGTAGCTTCGTGCGTAGTCCAGAAGTGGCAGCCACAAGGTCATAAGTAGCAGCCAGCACAGCACCACGCCCCCGGCGGGCAGCACCATGCTCTTCCACAAAGGGTGCACTTGTCGGCGGGTTCGCCAGCGTACGAGGGCAAGCCATGCCAGGGTGCCGGCCAGCGCCAGGAGCAGGGCGACGGCGCTGAACTCAGGTACATAGCCGCGCGCCAGTTTGGCCACGTTCGCTGCGGGCTTCGCCGGCCAGCCCGTGTGCATGGCCGCGTACATGAACCAGATGAACAGTGCCGTGGCGCTGAAGAAGAAGATCGAGAACCAGTCGATGACGGACGATGCCTGGCGCCTGAACGTGGGCAGCGCGAACGCCGCCAGGATGGCCATGCCAGGCGCGGCCAGCATCAGTACGCGATCGTCTCCTCCAACGAAGACACTTCCGACAATGGCACAGGTGGTCGCCGCAAGAGGAAGGGCCACGTGGCGGCTGGCCCAGTTGGCTCGCCATCGCCAAGCCGTCCATAAGGCCAGGGGCCAAGCGGGCCAGAGGAACCAAATCCACTCGCGAAGGATCAAGAGCGCCTCCTCCCACGAAGGTTCCAGCCCGTAGCGCCAGCGCCAGGTACCCAGTTGGATGGCTATGAAGACCGCCCCGACAAGGGATGCCATCAGCCAAGGTACCAGCTGCCGCGCACCTGGATAGCCCGACCGGGCGCAGATCGCCACGCCCAGCAGACCCATGGCCACAGCGATGCCGGGAGCCCCACCGGCGGCCATCAGGGGCAGACAAAGCATCAAGGTGAGCCGGGGAGTGAACCTACGCCAGGGGGCTGCCGCCACACACCAGAGGAAGGCGCTGCTGCAGGCCAGTTGCAGCACCTCCGGGCTGGTTTCGTGACCCAGTTGCAGCAATCCCAGTGTGGCGATGAAGGCCAGCAACCCACCGTCGGCCAAGGCCCGGGCGTAGTCCACTGCCGGGGCCTCGCCACCAAAGGGCAGGGGAGCCGGCTGTGCGGCTTCGGTGCGAGCCAGGTGAAAGGTCGCATACCAGACACACGCCATTGCCAACAGCAACAGCCCTCCGAACGCCAGCCGCACCGCCACGACGGGGCCCGTCCAATGCCCCAGAGCCTGGATGGCCAGAGCCCCCAGCCAATGCGGGAGCAAGGCCACCTCCACCGGCAGGCCGGCGATGGTCGGCGCCCACCAGGAGGTCCGGTCCTGGGCCATGGCCAGCATGACGCCGTAAGAAGTGACCTCTACCTGGCGCCATGGGTCGCGCCCCACAAAGCCGGGCAGCAGCCACAGGGCACAGAACAGCAGCAAGGCAGGCCTCGGCAAGCGCGCCACTTCCCTGCGGGTCACCCAAGGGGCATTCGATACGCTCATGCTGCAGGTATTCTGACGGAGCCCACGAGGATCCCACGAAAAAAAGGGCAGCCAAGGCTGCCCTGTTGTCAGCGTGAATCCGAAATCACTTCTTCAGGCCCACACGTGCAAACTTGTTGCGGAACTTCTCCACGCGTCCACCCAGGCTGTCCACGCTCTTCTGCGTGCCCGTGTAGAAGGGGTGCGATTCGCTGGAGGTTTCCAGCTTCATCAGCGGTAGTTCGCGTCCGTCCTCCATCTTGATCATTTCCTTGGACTGCAGGCAGGAACGGGTGACGAACTTGAATCCGTTGGACAGATCGACGAAGCACACGTCGCGATAAGCCGGATGGATGCCTTCTTTCATGGAAACCTCTTTGGTTGCTGGCAGCCACGCCTCGGAAGGTGAACCCGGACGCACTTGCCGATGGATCAAAAAACCCAACATTATAGGCCTCGACAGGCCGCGATCGAGGCGTCGATGGACTAGGGCTGGTGTTGGCCGTCAGTGACGGACCTCAGCCCCCGCGCCTCATCATGTCGAAGAAGTCCAGGTTGTTCTTGCTGGCCTTCATCTTGTCAAGCATGAACTCCATGGACTCGATCTCGTCCATGGGGTAGAGCAACTTGCGCAGGATCCAGGTCTTTTGCAGGATTTCCGGCTTGAGCAGCAGTTCCTCGCGACGCGTGCCCGACTTGTTGATCAGGATGGACGGATAGACACGCTTTTCGGCCATGCGGCGGTCCAGATGGATCTCGCAGTTGCCGGTGCCCTTGAACTCCTCGTAGATCACCTCGTCCATGCGGCTGCCGGTGTCGATGAGCGCAGTGCCGATGATGGTCAGGGAGCCGCCTTCCTCAACGTTTCGGGCTGCGCCGAAGAAACGCTTGGGCCTTTGCAAAGCGTTGGCATCCACGCCGCCGGTAAGCACCTTGCCGGAGGAGGGCAGCACGTTGTTGTAAGCGCGCGCCAGCCGGGTGATGGAGTCCAGCAGGATGACCACATCCTTCTTCAACTCCACCAAGCGCTTGGCGCGCTCGATCACCATTTCGGCCACCTGCACGTGGCGGGCGGCCGGTTCGTCGAAGGTGGAACTGATGACCTCGCCCCGGACGGTACGCTGCATCTCGGTCACCTCTTCCGGTCGCTCGTCCACCAGCAGCACCATCAGGTGGGCGTCAGGGTGGTTGGCCGCCAGAGCATGGGCGATGTGCTGCATCATCATCGTCTTGCCGGTCTTGGGCTGCGCCACCAGCAAGGCACGCTGCCCCTTGCCGATGGGGGCGACCAGATCGATGATCCGACCCGTGACGTTTTCTTCGCCCTTGATGTCACGCTCGAGCCTGAACTGTTCCTTCGGGAACAGAGGGGTCAGGTTCTCGAACATGATCTTGTGCTTGTTCTCCTCGGGAGTGAGGCCGTTGACGCGATCGACCTTCACCAGCGCAAAGTAGCGTTCCCCGTCCTTGGGGACGCGCACCTCGCCCTCGATCATGTCGCCGGTGTGCAGGTTGAATCTGCGCACCTGGCTGGGCGACAGGTAGATGTCGTCCGTGCTGGCCATGTAACTGGTGTCGGGTGAGCGCAGGAACCCGAAACCGTCGGGCAGCACCTCCAGGACACCATCACCGAAGACCTGCTCGCCAGCCTTCGCGCGCTTCTTCATGATGGCGAACATCAGCTCCTGCTTGCGCAGACGGCTGACGTTGTCGATCTCCAGCGCCTCACCCATCTTGATGAGTTCGGAGACGTGCTGCGCCTTCAGTTCGGATAAATGCATGCGAGAAGCCTCTTCGCGAGGAAACCGTGCTCTCTGGATGGATCCAGACCGGGCCTCCATCGGGTGCAGGAAGGCCGCAAGAGAGCAGGGGGATGACCAGGGAACCTGGCAAAGGGCCCGCGGCATACGCCACGTTCGGGGCCCGGGAGATCAGGACCTGGGATACCAGGGTCCTGCATCTGTTCGCAACGGATCCGAAGGTGCCAATTCCACCTGAACCCGAGCTTCAATCGATTATAGGTGGCTGTCGATGAAGGCCGTCAACTGCGCCTTGGGCAGGGCTCCCACCTTGGTGGCCACCAGTTCGCCCGACTTGAACAGCATGAGGGTGGGGATTCCACGGATGCCGAACTGGGCGGGCACCTGCTGGTTCTCATCGACGTTCATCTTGGCCACCTGCAGCCGGTCACCGTAGTCACGTGAGACGTCGTCGAGGATGGGAGCGATCATCTTGCAGGGGCCGCACCACTCGGCCCAATAGTCCACCAGCACAGGCCGGTCGGACTTCAGCACGTCGGTTTCGAAGGTCGCGTCGGTGACGTGCTTCACGGTTGCTGCGCTCATGGACATCTCTCCATTCAAGGGGGCTGCGTTGGGGTTCGTCGGGGCCGGTCCTGGGCCGATCGTCGCTTGAGGTGGACGGCTCTTCAGGAGTGGCATGGGCAATGGTGACGAGCCTGACCCCGGCACTGGTTGCCACGGTTAGGGCTGCTTGGTTCCCCACCTGACCCGGTTGGCCGCGCTTCCATGCGGGGAGGCCCGTCCGTTCGAATTGTAGGTGACCTGCCACCCTTCGCGCAGGACCGGGCCGGGCACGCCGCTTGGCCTGTGCGGCCTGTCAATGGTCCGGCTTGGCTGGTGGGCAGGTGGGGGTTGGGGTGCCCCTCCTCGGGGATGCAAGCCGCTGGTGACGCGATCTGCGATCAGCGCAACCGCAATGTGCTGGCGTCAAACACCACGCCAAGCGGCTCAATCACCACCTGCTTGGGTCCTTCTTCCACTCGGCCTGCCAGGAGGGCTGGCATGCCCGCCTGCGCACACACTTCCAGCAGGGCTACCACTTGGGACTCGGGCACGAACAAAGCAAAGCCGGCCCCCATGTTGAGCGTTCCGTAGGCGTCTTCCGGCTCCAGGCCCGCATGTTCGACCATGAAGCTCAGCACGCGCGGTACTTCCGGTACGGTGTGCATCCGGTAGGTGAAGGCGCCAGGGTGGCGCATCAGCTTGCGCCAACCGTGCCCGGTGATGTTGGCGCAGTAGCGGGGATGGATCCCGGCGCGATGCAGGGCCTCGGTAACGGTCGAATACAAGGGGGTGGGTGCGAGCAAGGCTTCGCCATAGGTCAGGCCGGGCGCGATCTCGGTCAGGTATCCGCCCGGCAGACGCTGCGCGACCTTGCGGGCGAGGGACAGTCCGTTGGCGTGGATGCCGCTGGAGGGGAGCACCACGACCGCGTCACCCGCGGCCAACGCTTCCCCGGTTGACAGGCGCGACTTGGGCTGGATGATGCCCGTGCAACTGGCCGCGAGGTCGATGCGACCTTCCTCCACGATGCCGCCCAGCGCCGGAGTCTCTCCGCCCCCCCAGGCCACGCCGCACGCCTCGCAGGCCCGCTTCCAGCCCTGGATCAGCGCATCGGCACGCGTACGGTTGGCGAACCAGTCGCTGCCGCCAGCGGCCCAGTACGCCTGCACCACCAGGGGCGTGGCCCCGACGGTGATCAAGTCGTTGACCGCCATGGCGATCGTGTCTTGAGCGATGGCGTCGTAGTGGCTGCGGCCCGTCAGGCGCAACATCTCGTCGGCCACCAGCGATTTGCTGCCCAGGCACTCCACGATGCTGGCCAGGAAGAACGGTCCGACGTCCACGACGTAGGCCGACTCCCCGCGAGAGGCGGCCACCTCAGAGAAGCCGTGCCCGGCCAGTTGGATCGCCGTGCTGGCGGCGGCTTGCTGGGCGCTGACCTTCACGGGGTCGATCAGGTCGTACAACACCCCCGACTTCTCGTAGGTCAGGGCATTGGGATTGGTGGACTTCATAGGTGAATTATCGGTGTCGCGACCTGGACCACGCCAACGTTTCGTCCGCGGCCTCCACCTAGAATCAGAACATGAGCTACGTCGTCCTGGCGCGGAAGTATCGTCCGAGAAACTTCTCGCAGATGGCGGGGCAGGATCATGTCGTGCGCGCGCTGACGAACGCGCTGGACCAGCGGCGGCTTCACCACGCCTACCTGTTCACCGGCACCCGCGGCATCGG
Organism: Burkholderiales bacterium; assembly: GCA_947464185.1. Lineage (GTDB taxonomy): Bacteria > Pseudomonadota > Gammaproteobacteria > Burkholderiales > Burkholderiaceae_C > Rubrivivax. The sequence goes on along the minus strand of CANHVY010000010.1, from coordinate 63,161 downwards.
CAAGACCACCATCTCGCGCATCCTGGCCAAGAGCCTGAACTGCACCGGGTCCGACGGCCGAGGCGATGTCACGTCGAACCCCTGCGGCCAGTGTGCAGCTTGCACCGACATCGATGCCGACCGGTATGTGGACTACATCGAGCTGGATGCAGCGTCCAATCGCAGCATTGACGAGATACGCGATCTGATCGAACGTGCTGCCTACAAGCCGGCCCTGGGTCGCTACAAGGTGTTCATGATCGATGAGGCGCACCAGCTCACCAAGGATGCCTTCAATGCGTTGCTGAAGACGCTGGAAGAGCCTCCCGATTACCTGAAGTTCGTGCTGGCCACCACCGATCCAGAGCGGATGTTGCCCACGGTGCTGAGCCGCTGTCTGCAGTTCAACCTGCGGCCCATGGTGCCGGAGGTGGTGAAGGAGCATCTGGCGCAAGTGCTGGTTAGCGAAGGCATCCCGGCGCAGCCCGGCGCCTTGCGTCTGTTGTCCGAGGCCGCACGAGGCTCGATGCGCGATGCCCTGTCCCTGACGGACCAGGCCATTGCGTACGGTGGTGGGCAATTGACGGAAGAGGGCGTGGCGAGCATGCTCGGCGCCAGTCACACGCAGTCGTGCGCCGCCATCTTGCAGGCCTTGGCGCGCGGCGATGGTCCGGCGGTGATGCAAGCGGCCGCGGCGCTGCAAATGGCTGGAGCCTCTGCGGCCGCGGCGTTGGATGCCATGGCCGGGCTGCTGCAGCGCGCCGCCGTGGAGCAGGTGGTGCCTGGTGCCTTGTCGGACGACTCGCCTTCACTGGCTGATGTGGCCGAGCTGGCTCAGATCCTGGCCCCTGATGAACTGCAATTGGCCTACAGCATCGCGGTGCATGGCAAGGGTGAACTGGCCCTGATGTCTGACGAGCATGCTGCGCTGGTGATGATTCTGCTGCGCATCCTGGCGTTTTTTGATCGACCGGCCGTGGCGCCTGCTTCCCGCTCCGCGCCCCTTCGCGCTCCCGCACCGCCCTCTCTGAGCGTGCCGACGCGGGCGGTGGATGCGGCGCCCGTCGTTCCAGCAGCACCTGCTGTTGAGTCCGAACCCCTGCCCCCGAGCGTTCCTGCGGAAGCGGCAGCGGCAACGCCAGCGGAAGAGCGCGAGGCGTTGGCGGATCGGTGGGACGCAGTCGTCAGGCAATTGGTCGATGAGGGGCGGTTGACGGGCCTGGTCAAGGAACTGGCCTGGCAGGGCGGACTGGTGGCCAGGGATGACGGACCGCCTGCCGTGTGGCACTTGCGCATTCCGCATGAGTCTCTTCGCGGCGCAGCGCTGAAGGACAAGCTCACTGAGGCGCTGTGCGTTTCGCTGGGCATGCAGCTTTCCATTGAGGTGCAGGCCGGAGACGGCGGTGACACGCCGGCCCGCCGTGACGCCGCGCAGAAGGCCCGCCTACAGGCGCAGGCCGAGGCGCTGATCCGCGAAGACTCCTTGGTGCAGTCCCTGCTCCAGCAGTTCTCCACGGCCCGGCTGGTGCCGGGTTCGGTCAAGCCGGCCTGAGCGGTCGCGCTGGATCCATCTTCATCCACAAGGCAATCCCAAAGGAATCACATTCATGATGAAAGGTCAGTTGGCGGGCTTGATGAAACAGGCCCAGGCCATGCAGGACAACCTCAAGCGCGTGCAGGACGAGTTGGCGTCGCTGGAGGTGGAAGGCCAATCGGGCGCGGGTCTGGTCAAGGTGACGATGACCTGCAAGCATGATGTGCGCCGCGTGGCCATCGACCCCAGCCTGCTGGGTGAAGACCGGGACATGCTGGAAGACCTGGTGGCTGCCGCGTTCAACGACGCGGTGCGGCGGGTGGAGCAGACCTCGGCCGAGAAGATGTCCAAGGTCACCGCCGGGATGCCTTTGCCGCCTGGGATGAAGTTCCCGTTCTGAACGGTATCGAAGCAGTGTCCGGCAAGAGCCTGCAGGCCCTGACCGAGGCGCTGAAGCGATTGCCCGGCGTGGGGACGCGCTCGGCGCAACGCATGGCCCATCACCTGTTGCAACACGACCGGCCGGGCGCCACGCTGCTGGCCCGTGCGCTGGACGCCGCGGTGGAGCGTGTGGGCCATTGCGAGCGCTGTCACACCTTCAGCGAGGAGCGCATCTGCTCGCTGTGCAGCGACCCCGCGCGCGATGCGACTGCGCTGTGCGTCGTGGAAACGCCGGCCGATCAGGCCGCCATGGAGCGCTCAGGCAGCTACCGAGGCCTGTACTTCGTGCTGCAGGGCCGTCTCAGCCCGTTGGACGGGGTGGGCATTGAATCCATCGGCGCGCAAGCCCTGCTGCTCAGGGCCTGTGATGGTCAGGTGGGTGAGGTGATCCTGGCCACGGGCTTCACGGCGGAAGGGGAGGTGACGGCGCATGCGTTGTCCGAGGCCCTGAAGCACCGCGGCCTGAAGGTGACGCGGCTCGCCCGCGGCGTGCCCGTGGGCAGCGACATCGAGTTTGTGGATTTGGGCACCATCGCGCACGCGCTGGCCGATCGGCGCTGATGCCGCCCGACGGGAGGATTGCATGGCATTGAGCTACTGGTGTGTGTTGCTGGCCTGCCTGCTGCCCATCGTGGCGGCCGGCGTGGCCAAGTGGGGAACGTTTTCGCGGTCCGTACGCGAAGGCGGTTTCGACAACGAAGATCCGCGTGCCTGGCTGGCTCGCCAGAGTGGACGCAGGGCTCGCGCGAATGCCGCTCAGGCGAACAGTTTCGAGGCGCTGCCCTTGTTCATCGCCGCAGTGCTCACAGCCCAGCAACTGCAAGTGCAACAGGAACTTATCGATAGCCTGGCTCTGGCCTTCGTGCTGTTGCGGGTGGTCTACATCCTGCTCTACGTGACCAACCGCGCTGCCGCGCGCACGCTGGTGTGGTCAGCGGGGCTGGCGGTGTCCATCGCTCTGATGGTGTCGCCCATGTGGGCCTGATCGTGGCCCAGTCGGCCGTGCGGGCCGTTCGGTCGCTGGTGGCGTTTCACCGTTTCTGCGCGGAAGCGGCCTTACGCGCTTGCGGCTTGGTGTCGGCAGCCTTGCCACCCTTCACAGCCTGCACACTCCTCTTGGCGCTTGCCTTGGCTGCCGGGCCCTTGGAAGCGCCTGCGCGCGCAGGGGTCATCAACGTCATGGCCTGACCGGGACGCAAGGCCGCCTGCACAGGCAGTTGGTTCCAGCGGGCCAGGTCCGCAGCTTCCACGCGGTGACGGCGTGCGAAGCTCACAAGTGACTCACCCTTGGGGAGGGCCTTCACAGTACGTCGTACCAGCTTCGGGCCGTCAGGGGTGAGTTGCATGGCGGCCTCGTCGGCCACCTGCTCGGTCACGTCCAGCGCATGGTCCGCGCGACGCGGCACGATGAGCGTTGAACCGGTCTTGATCAGCATGCCGTCGGGGATGCGGTTCAACTCTCGCAGGCGGGATTCCGGCACGCCTGCGAGCTTGGCCGCTTCGGCCGGACGCAAAGTGCGCGGCGTGACCCACGCCGTCAACGAGGCCAGGGGTCCCGTGTGGCGGGGCAGCTCCCTCAAGAAGCGGTTCGCGTTGTCATAGGGCAGCAGCACCTGGGGTGTGCCCGCAGCCAGCAGCACGGGCTTGTTCAACTGCGGGTTCAGGGCCTGGAAGTCATCCAGGGGCATTCCTGCCAACCGGGCCACGAGTTCGACGTCCATGTCGCGCTCGATGCTGACAGTAAGGAAGAAGGGGTGGTTCTCCAGGGGCGGCAACACCAGGCCGAAGTTGCCGGGAGAGGAAATGATGTTCTTGACAGCCAGCAGTTTGGGCACGTAATTGCGCGTCTCATCCGGCATCCTTAAGGCCGTGTAGACGGTGTCCTCGCGCGCCCTGCGGTTGCGCTCCAGGGCTCGCTGCACGTTGCCCTGCCCCCAGTTGTAGGCAGCCAGTGCCAGATGCCAATCGCCGAACTTCTGGTGCAGCATCTGCAGGTAGTCGAGCGCGGCCCGCGTGGAGGCCAGGACGTTGCGCCTGTCATCCCGGAACAGGTTCTGCTTCAGTTCGAATTGCCGGCCCGTGGCGGGCATGAATTGCCACATGCCCGACGCACTGGCGACCGACAGGGCCTGCGGATTGAAGGCGCTCTCGATGAAGGGTAGCAACGCAAGTTCCATGGGCAGTCCGCGCTTGTGCACCTCTTCCACCACGTGGAACAGATACCGCCCCCCCCGCTCTGTCATGCGCTGCACGTAATCCGGGCGCGTGGCATACCACTGCTCCCATTTGCGCACCAGGTCTGACTCCAGGTCGGACATGGCGAAACCGCGGCGTACCCGTTCCCAGAGATCGGACCGGTCTCCGGGGTTGTCCTCCTCCATGCCGGGCAAGGTGCGCAGCGCGACGGTGGCGGCGGCGGTGGCTCGAATGGGTTCTGACGTTGGGCCTGACTGCGTGTCAGCGGAACGTTCCAAACTGTGGCTTGGCGGGGTCGCTGCCGTGCCAACGCCCGGAGAAGGAACTGCGACCACAGCGGGCGTGATGCCCACAGCCACAGAGGCGTCTCGTCCTGCCGCCTCTGCTGCAACGCTGCGGGGATCGCTGTGGCCCACGGCGCCCAACGTGCGTGTTTCGACAGCCTGATCGACCGCTGCGGGGCCTGCAGGCATCGACGTGCAAGCGCCCAGGCCCACGACAGTTGCCAGCAACAGGCTCAGGGTTGCAGTTCGCGCGGCCCAGGCGCTTGCCTGGGTGCTTGCACGGGTGCTCACGCTGGGGCTCACATGAATCCTCACGTTCATCGGAACTCGTTCTTCCAGGCCCGCAGGGTGGCGAAGACCTCCACGGGCCCTGGAACCATGCACCCATGGCGCCTGGCGGATTCGATCACCTCCGCCTGCGCACAACGAAGAAACGGGTTGATGGCCGATTCCGTGCCGATGGTGGACGGCAGGGTCGGCAGGCCTTGGGCCCGTTTCTCCAGGCACTGCTGGGTGTAGGCCAGCAAAGCGGCGTTACCTGGCTCGACCGCTGCGGCGAAGCGAAGGTTGGACAAGGTGTACTCGTGCGCGCAGCACACCCTGGTGGCTTGTGGCAGGGCCGCCAGAGCCTGCAGCGAGGTGTGCATCTGCTCGGCGCTGCCTTCGAATAACCGGCCGCAGCCGCCCGAGAACAGCGTGTCGCCACAGAAGAGCACGGGTGAACCGTGTTGCTCGTCAACACGATCGTCAGCCAGGCTCTCACAGAAGAGGGCAATGTGCCCCGCAGTGTGGCCCGGCACATCCATCACCCGAAACAGAAGGCCCAGCACCCGCACTTCATCGCCGCCCGCCAGCGGCACGAAGGGCTGTGGAATGTTCTCCGCGGCCGGGCCCAGCACGGGGCCTTGCAGGCGTCCGCGCAGCCCCTGGATGCCACCCACATGGTCTGCATGGTGATGCGTCACTAGAATGGATTGAAGCGCCAGACCCAGCCGGTCCAGCGCCTCGATCACGGGGCCCTCATCCCCTGGGTCCACGACCAGGGCGTTCTGCCCATCGTGAACCATCCAGATGTAGTTGTCCGCGAAGGCGGGTATGGGATGGAGTGTCATGACCACAACCCCTGAGTTTATCGGCTCGACGCCCTGGTGGATCACCACGGCCGGTCAGCATCTGCTGACGTGGGAGCGTGAGTGGTTCGACGCGGGGGTGGCCGATGTCTTCGGCTTTCACGCCCTGCAGATGGGGCTGCCGGCCATGGACGCCCTGCAGACGAACCGCATGCCGCATCGCTGGCTGGCATGCGCTGCGCAGGCTCTGGGCGGTGATGCCGGACCTGGCGTGCCCGAGCAGGTCCGGGCAGTCCATCTGCAGTGCGAGTTCGATGCCTTGCCCTTCGCCAGCCAGAGCCTGGACCTGGTGGTGATGCCGCATGCGCTGGAAATGGCCCGCGACGCCCACTTGACCTTGCGTGAGGTGGAGCGTGTGCTGGTGCCCGAGGGGCGCCTGATGATCACGGCCTTCAATCCCGCCAGCCTGTGGGCCCTGGGCACGCGGCAGCGTCGGGGGCCTGGTAGGGATGCCAACGCGCGCCTGGGTCCTTGGCCGCAGCGGGCGCAGATGATCGGATTTCGAAGGCTGCGGGATTGGCTGCGTCTGTTGAGCTTTGAGGTCGAGGCGGCGCGCTTTGGTTGTTTCGGCCCGCGGGTGGACACGGCAGCGTGGCAGCAGCGCTGGTCCTTCATTGAACCTGTCGGGCAGCGCTGGTGGCCCGTTCTGGGCGCCGTCTACGGTCTCACGGCGGTCAAGCGGGTGAGGGGCATGCGGCTGGTGGGGTTGGCCAAGCGGCAGGCGCGCTACGCCAGTGCGCCACGGCCTGCGCTGGTCAGCACCCACCAAGAACCGAGCCGCCGAGGCTCCCGAAGGAGTTGAGCATTGAAGGACGTGGTGATCTACACCGACGGCGCCTGCAAGGGCAACCCCGGCCCCGGTGGCTGGGGAGCCTGGCTGCGCAGCGGAGGACATGAGCGCGAAATCTGGGGCGGCGAGGCCCAGACCACCAACAACCGCATGGAGTTGACCGCCGTGATCGAGTCGCTCGCGGCCCTGAAAGCTCCCAGCCGGGTGACGCTGCACCTGGACAGCGAGTACGTGCGCAACGGGATCACCTCATGGATACACAACTGGAAGCGGCGAGGTTGGCGAACGGCCAGCAACCAGGCCGTGAAGAACGTCGACCTGTGGCAACGCCTGGATGACTTGACGCAATCGCATCAGATTGACTGGCGCTGGGTGCGTGGTCACGCGGGTGACGAGGGCAACGAGCGCGCAGATGCCCTGGCCAATCGCGGCGTGGAGGAAGTTCGCAGCAGGTGAGGGGCGAGCGCGTTGATCGGTCATTCAACAAACGGCCTGCAAGGCGCGGTCCGGGCGTTACATTCCCGGATGCATACAAGGGGCAATGCAGCACATGGCAGGCAAGAAGATTCACCTCGCGGTCGCCGTCCTCGGTTTGGCCTTGATCAGCGGAGGTGCCTGGTGGTACCAGAACAAGGCGGGCAGTGGCGATGCCAAGCCTCCTGGGGGGTCTGACACGGCGGCCAAGCCCGGCGCGGGCGGTCCAGGTCCGGGTGCGGGAGGGCCAGGGGGTTCGCGGGGCCCGGGTGGGGCAGGGGGGCCGCCCGCTGTGGAAGTGGCCAAGGTGGACGTTGTCCGGCTGGAGGACGACTCACAGGCCGTCGGTTCGCTCAGAGCTCGCCAGGGGGTCGTGCTCAAGCCGGAGGTCAGTGGCCGGATCCAGACGCTGAGCTTCGGTGATGGCCAGCGCATCCAGAAGGGCCAGCTGATGGTCCAGCTGGATGACACCTTGCAGCAGGCGCAGCTGAAGCAGGCTGAAGCCTCGGCTGCCATCGCCCGAACCAACCTGCAACGCAGTCGCGAACTGGCCGCCCAGAACTTCGTCAGCCAGAGCGCGGTCGACCAGAACGCCGCGGCCTTGGAGGTGGCGCAGGCCCAGGTGGCCCTGGCGCAGGCCCAGATCGGCCGCATGAAGATTCTGGCGCCGTTCGATGGCATCACGGGCATCCGCTCGGTCAGCGTCGGGGATTACGTCAAGGACGGCGCCGATCTGGTGATGATCGAGGATGTGTCGTCCTTGTGGGTGGACTTCCGGCTGCCGGAGCGTTACCTGAGCCGTCTGAAGACGGGGCAGAGCGTCGAGGTGGTGCTGGACGCCATCCCGGACCGAAAGTTCAAGGCGCAAGTGGATGCCATTGATGCGCAACTGGACGCCAACGGTCGCTCGGTGCTGGTGCGGGCACGCATGGCCAATGTCGACGGTCGGCTTCGTGGCGGCATGTTCGCCCGGGTGCGGGCGGTGTTCGACGTCAGGGACAAGGCACTCGTGGTGCCCGAGGAGGCCCTGGTGCCCCTGGGCAACCGTCAGGTGGTCTTCAAGGTGACCGATGCCCCCGGCGGTGGCAAGGTGGCACAGCGGGCCGAGGTGAAGATCGGCATGCGGGTGCCCGGTCGCGTGGAGATCCTGGATGGTGTCACGGCAGGCGAGGTGCTGGTCATCGCAGGACAGGCTCGGTTGATGCGCGGCGAGAACCTCGCCGTGCGGGTGGTGGACCTGAACCGTCCTCGCGGCCCCGGTGGGCCGGGCGGTCCTGGTGCAGCGGGGGCAGGGCGCCCAGGGGCAGCGGCCAGCATGCCGCCTGGGGCTGCTGCGTCCCGTCCCGCTGGCCCGCCCAGCAAGCCCTGAGCTCTCAGCCCTGGAGAGGCCCTTGCCATGACCTTGTCCGAGATCTCGATCCGCCGTCCCGTCTTTGCGACGGTGATGTCGATGATGCTGGTGCTGCTGGGCGTCGTGTCGTTTTCCAAGCTGTCGGTCCGGGAGTACCCGCGGATCGACGAGCCCGTGGTCACCGTCAACACGCGTCTGCTGGGCGCATCGTCCGAGGTCATCGAGTCCCAGGTCACCAAGCCGCTGGAAGACTCCATCGCCGGCATCGATGGCATCGACATCCTGACCTCCATCTCAAGAGCGGAGCGAAGCCAGATCACGGCACGCTTCAAGTTGAGCAAGGATCCAGACTCGGCGGCTGCAGACGTCCGTGACCGGGTCTCCCGGGTACGGGGCCGATTGCCCGCCAGCATCGAGGAACCCATCATCGCCAAGGTCGAGGCCGACGCCTTCCCGGTGATCTGGCTGGCCTTCACCAGCGAGAACCGTACGCCGCTGGAGATCACCGACCTGATCAACCGCGTCGTCAAGCCCAGGCTGCAGACCATTCCTGGCGTGGCCGACGTGCAGATCAATGGCGAGCGCAAGTTCGCGATGCGCATCTGGCTGGACCAGGACCGCCTGGCCGCCTACCGCCTGACCGTGCAGGATGTCGAGGATGCGCTGCGCCGCCAAAATCTGGAGGTACCAGCCGGGCGTATCGAGAGCCAGCAGCGGGAGTTCAACGTCACGGCGCGTACGGACCTGAACACCGAGCGGCAGTTCGGCGAGATCGCGCTGAAGGTGGCCGCGGGCCATACGGTGCGCCTGCGCGACGTGGCCAAGATCGAGCAGGGCCCGGCGGACGAGCGTTCCATCGTCCGCTTGAACGGTTTGTCGGCGGTGTCCGCTGGCGTGATCCGCAATGCCACGGCCAACCCACTGAGCATCTCGGCCGGGGTTCGCGAAGCGATGCCGCTGATCCAGCAGGATCTGCCACCGGGCGTCACCTTCTTGATCGCCAACGACAACTCGGTGTTCATCGACCGCTCCATCAAGTCGGTCTACAAGACCACGGCCGAAGCCGTCGCGCTGGTGGCCCTGGTGGTGTTCTTGTTCCTGCGCACACTGCGGGCTTCGATCATCCCGCTGATCACGATTCCCGTCAGCTTGATTGGCGTGTTTTCGCTCATGGCCCTTGCGGGCTTCAGCGTCAACACCCTCACGCTGCTGTCGCTGGTGCTGGCCATCGGCCTGGTGGTGGACGACTCCATCGTGGTGCTGGAGAACATCTTCCGGCACATCGAGGAGGGCCTGACGCCTTTCAAGGCCGCCCTCAAAGGGGCTCGGGAGATCTCGTTTGCCGTGGTGGCGATGACGCTCACCCTGGCGGCCGTGTTCGCGCCCCTGGCGTTCACGCCAGGACGCACCGGCCGGCTGTTCGTGGAGTTCGCCCTGACCTTGGCCGGTGCGGTGATCGTTTCGGGCTTCGTGGCCCTGACGCTCACGCCCATGATGTGCAGCAAGTTGCTGAAGCACCAGCCGAATCCCTCGTGGTTCGACCGGGGCATGGAGCGGGTCCTGGTGGGCATGACGAATGGCTACGCCCGCACGCTGCGCTGGGTGCTGGGCCAGCGCTGGATCGTGGTGCTGGTGATGCTGGCATCAGGTGCGGGCAGCTGGTGGCTGTTCACGAATGCCAAGAGCGAGCTTTCGCCCATGGAGGACCGGGGCGTCATCATCACGAGCGTCACTGCCCCAGACGGTTCGACCCTGGAGTACACGGGACGCTACCTGCGTGCCATCGAACGCATCACCAGCGAGTACAAGGAGTTCGACCGCACCTTCATCGTGGCGGGCAACCCCACCGTGGCACAGGGTTCAGCCATCCTGCGGGCCATCGATTGGGACCAGCGGGACAAGACCACCCTGCAGATTGCCCGGGAACTGCAGGGCAAGGTGGGCGGTTTGCCGGGGGTGATGGCCTTCCCGATCACGCCCCCGAGTCTGGGTCAGGGCTTCCGTGAGCGACCGGTGAACTTTGTCGTGGTGACCAACGACAGCTACGAGAACTTGTCCCGCGTGGCCCAGGCCTTCCTGGCCGAGATGGCGAAGAACCCGGGCCTCGTGGCGCCAGACATCGACTTGCGCCTGAACAAACCGGAGATCTTCCTGGAGGTGGACCGCGAACGCGCGGCGGATGCGGGCGTGAATGTGGACCAGGTGGCCCGGATGGTGGAGACCATGCTAGGCGGACGCGCCGTGACGCGGTACAAGCGCGACGCGGAGCAGTACGACGTGCTGGTGCAGATCGCGCCCAGTGGACGTGCCACGCCCGACGACATCGAGAGGCTGTTCGTGCGCGGCCGAGGTGATGTGATGGTGCCGCTGTCGTCGCTGGTCAAGCTCAAGGAATCCGTCAGTCCGCGAGAACTCAACCACTTCAACCAGCGGCGTTCGGTCACGATCACGGCCAACCTGTCTGCGGATTATTCGCTCGGCGAGGCCTTGGCCTTCATGGAGGCCACGGCCGGCAAGGTGCTCAAGCCCGGTTACACCACGGAACTGAACGGGGTCAGCCGCGAGTTCAAGGCCTCCAGTGGCGCACTTGCTGTAGTGTTCGTGCTGGCCCTGCTGTTCATTTTTTTGGTGCTCGCGGCCCAGTTCGAGAGCTTTGTGGACCCGTTTGTCATCCTGCTGTCGGTGCCTCTGTCGATGGTGGGGGCCCTGGGGGCCTTGCAGTGGGCCGGCGGTACGCTGAACGTGTACTCCCAGATCGGTCTGGTCACGCTGGTGGGCCTGATCACCAAGCACGGCATCCTGATCGTGGAGTTCTCCAACCAGTTGCGGCAAGAGGGCAAGGCGCTGAAGGAGGCCACCATCGAAGCGGCCAGCCTGCGACTGCGCCCCATCCTGATGACCACCGGGGCCATGGTGCTGGGGGCGCTGCCCTTGGCGTGGGCCACGGGCGCGGGGGCCGAGAGCCGCCAGCAGATCGGCTGGGTCATCGTGGGTGGCATGTCCCTGGGCACGCTGCTGACCATCTTCGTGGTGCCTACGGTGTACACCCTGTTCGCCCGCAAGGCTGTGCCCGGCGAGGTTCGGGCCCCTGACGAACAGGTTGCTGCAGCACCCGGTGCGCATGAGGCGCCCGCCGCGCAGCCCAGGCTCGCCCCGCAACCGGGCGCTGACTGACCTCTTCACGGCGGGCCGTCATGAACCAGCAATCGTTGCCGCCAGACCACCCGGACCGGGAGATTCTGGCCGCCGAGGTCCATGCGAGGCCTCCCATGCCCGTGGAAGGCCCGGCCCGGGCCACCTATGTGGCCATGCTGCTCGATCCCGGCCAGCGCGCGCAGGAGAACGCGCATCTTCGTGCGCTTTGCGGGCACTTTGGGGTGCCTGCGCCGGCTGAGGGCGCCACCCACTTCAGCGGGGAATTGCGGCAGGGCTTGCGGGTGAAGTGGGAGCGGCACGGCGAGTTCTCGAGCTATACCTTCTATGGCCATGGGGCTGGCAATGAGACGGGACAGACCGCCTTGGAAGACCTGCCGCCCGGATGGCTGCCTGCGCTGCCTGGCCGCACGGTGGCCGCGCTGTGTGCGGTGGTCTGGAAGCAGGAGATCCCGACGGTGCCGTCCCCAGCCGACCTGGCAGGCTGGTTTGGCGACAGCGCCGTGGCGGGCTCCGAGGTGGCCGAGGGTGCAGCCTTTGCCTGCACCGATTTCCGCACGCAGGAAGACGGCTTCACCCGCGTTGTCCTGCTGGACCGCAGCCTCACCCCCTACCAGACAGGCCGGATCCTGCAGCGCCTGTTCGAGATCGAGGCGTACCGGATGATGGCGCTGCTGGCTCTGCCCATTGCCAGGCGTCAGTCACCCCGGATCCTGGATATCGAACGTTCACTCGCCGCGCTCACGGATGGCATCGCCACTGGTGAGCATGATGCCGCCAGCGATGAGACCTTGCTTCAGGAATTGACCCGACTTGCCGCGGAGATCGAGAGCGGCTTGTCAGCCAGCCAGTTCCGCTTCGGCGCCTGCCGTGCTTATGCCGATCTGGTGACCCGCCGTATTCAGGAGTTGCGCGAGCAGCGGGCGCCAGGATTGCAGACCCTCGAGGAATTCATGTCGCGGCGGTTCCGACCGGCCGTGGCCACCTGTCAGACCGTCAGCCAGCGTCTGCACGACCTGTCCGAGCGCGTGGCCCAGGCCAGCGGCCTGCTGCGCACCCGGGTGGAGATTGCACGCGAGCGCCAGAATCAACAACTGCTGGCCTCGATGGACCGTCGCGCACGTTTGCAACTGCGACTGCAGCAGACCGTGGAAGGGCTCTCCGTGGCCGCCATCTCGTACTATGTGGCGGGATTGGTGGGCTATGCCGCCAAGGGCTTGAATTCCGCAGGCATCAAGCTGGACCCCGACATCGCCGTGGCCGTGTCGGTGCCGGTGGTGGTGCTGCTGTTCTACTGGGCGATGCGTCGAGCCCGCAGCCGCCTGTTGGAAGATCTGCCGGACTGACTGCTGGCGCCTGAAAGAGCGGCGGGGACTGCCTCAGCCCCCGATGTAGTGCATCTCGATGCGGCGCTGCCCGCTGCCAGCAGGTCCCGCTTGGGCACTGCGCAGTTCAGAGTAGCGGTCTTCCCGCGATTGCCACAGGGCTGCGATGGCTGCGGCAATCTCGTCGTCGGTGCGTCCAGGAATGTCGGCGCCCGTGCCACGCAGCAAGGCGCGCAGATCATGGCCCTGGCTGGCGAACAGGCAGAGGAACAGCTTGCCCTCGGTGGACAGGCGGGCGCGGTTGCACTCCCCGCAGAACGCCTGCGTCACCGAGGAAATCACGCCCACCTCGCCCGCGCCGTCCCGGTAGCGCCAACGCTGTGCGGTCTCACCGGGCGTGCTCGCGGCCAGCGGATCCAGCGGGAACACTTCAGCAATCCGCCGGACCACTTCGGACGAAGGCAAGACTTCGTTCATGCGCCAGCCGTTCGTGGCGCCCACGTCCATGTACTCGATGAAGCGCAAGATGACCTGGGGGCCATGGGCATCGCGGAAGTACCGCGCCATGGGGACGATTTCCTGGTCGTTGGTGCCTCGCTTGACCACCATGTTCACCTTGACGGGCCCAAGGCCGGCTGCGAGTGCCGCGTCAATGCCGCGCAGGACGTCGACCACGGGAAAGTCGACATCGTTCATGCGGCGGAACACCGCGTCGTCCAGGGCGTCCAGGCTCACGGTCACGCGTCGCAACCCGGCTTGAACCAGAGCCTGCGCCTTGCGTTCGAGAAGCGAGCCGTTGGTGGTCAGCGTGAGGTCCAGCGGATCGCCCTCTGGCGTACGCAGGGCGGACAGCTTGGCCACCAGCACCTCCAGGTGCTTTCTGAGCAGGGGCTCACCCCCGGTCAGTCGCAACTTGCGCACACCGTGCCGGATGAATGCGCGGGACAGCCGCTCGATCTCCTCGAAGGTCAGCAAAGAAGTCTGGGGCAGGAAGCGATAGTCCCGATCGAACACTTCCTTGGGCATGCAGTAGCTGCAGCGAAAATTGCAGCGGTCGGTGACCGAGATGCGCAGGTCTCGCAGCGGCCTGCCCAGGCGGTCAGACAGCAGCCCGCTAGGTGCGGCGAAATGCGCAGGCACCTCAGGTATGGCCGCGGCATAGCGCAGATCGGCCAGAGGAATGACGTTGTCGCCCATCCTCGAATTGTGCCCCGCCGTCTTCGGCCTGCGGGTCCGAGGGCATCAGGCCTGCCTCAGCCCCGGCGACGGCGTCCTACCGCGGAGGTTGAGCCCTGCGCTCTGCCTTTTCCGGACCCGGGGTTGCCCCTTGCACGGACTGCAGCGCCTGCACGGCCTGCACCCCTTGCGTGGCGGGGCTGGTGCTCTCGGCGCGCCGGGCGCCCGTGAAGCGGCGATCCCAGTAGGCCTGGCGCATGTCCTCGATCCTGACCTCTGAGCCGGTACGCGGCGCGTGTATGAATTTTCCGTCGCCAATGTAGATGCCCACATGCGAGAAGGTGCGCCTCAGGGTGTTGAAGAAAACCAGGTCACCGGGACGCAGCTCCTCGCGGCGTATGCGCACCAGACCTGACGCGCTGGCCTGGTCATCCACGCGGCGGGGCAGCACCAGCCCCAGACTCATCTCGAAGATGTGGCGGGTGAAGCCGCTGCAATCGAAGCCCTCATCGGCCGAGCTGCCGCCGCGCTTGTACGGCACCCCCAGGAAGTTCATGGCCGCCAGCACCAGGTCAGAGGCCACGTCCCGCACCTGACGAACCAGGAGGCTGCCTTCGGCCGCTGACTCCTTGCTCACGAAGCCCCTGTCCTGCAGCAATTGCAGCACCGGGTCGGTGGCCGGTGGATCGGCTGGCGACGCCCACGCCTCGTGACCCGTCCAGGCCCAAGCGGCCACCAGCAGGGTGGCCACGACTTTCAGGCGAGAGGCGCGAGCGAGGGTGCTGGGCATCAAGGGCGGCAGAATAGGAAGGCAGGTGAAAGCTGTCAACAGACCCGGCAGCGCATCGACCGGGTGGCGCCATGCACCATGGATCAACCTGCATCCACCTGAAAGGAACTCGAATGTTCAAGGCATTGTGGCTTGAGAAGGATGAAGCGGGCTTCCGCGCGGGGCTGACCGAACTGGACGAGGAGCGCTTGCCTGCGATACCTTCGGGTGGCGTGCTGGTGCGGCCTCGCTACTCGACGCTGAACTACAAGGACGGCCTGGCCTTGACCCACCGTTCGCCAGTGGTTCGTCTGTGGCCCATGGTGCCCGGCATCGACGGCGCGGGCGAGGTGCTGGAAAGCGACCATCCCGACTGGAAGGCCGGTGATGCGTTCATCCTGAACGGGTATGGGGTGGGTGAGACGCACTGGGGCTGCCTGGCGCAGCGGGCTCGGCTCAAGGGCGAATGGCTGGTGCCGCTGCCGCCGCCGCTGTCCCCACGCCAGGCCATGGCCATTGGCACGGCGGGCTACACCGCGATGCTGTGCGTGATGGCCCTGGAGCGGCACGGCCTGAAGCCGGGTGACGGCGAGGTGCTGGTCACCGGTGCCACGGGCGGCGTGGGCTCGGTGGCCGTGCTGTTGCTGTCCCGCCTGGGCTACCGCGTGGTGGCAGCCACCGGCAAGGCCTCTCAAGCGGCTTACCTCACCGCACTGGGCGCGCATGCGGTGATGGACCGGGCTGAACTCGCCGCGCCGGGCAAGCCCTTGCAGAAGGAACGCTGGGCGGGGGTGGTCGACGCCGTCGGCAGCCATACCTTGGCCAACGCCTGCGCGCAGGTGCGCTACGGGGGCGCGGTGGCGGCCTGCGGCCTGGCGCAGGGGCATGATCTGCCGGTCACTGTCATGCCCTTTATCCTGCGCGGTGTCAGTCTGCTGGGCGTGGACAGCGTCATGGCCCCGCAGGCGCTGCGACGCCAGGCCTGGCAGCGGCTGGCACAAGACGTGGACCTGTCGGCCCTGGAACGCATGACCACCGAGATCGGCCTGGAAGAAGCCTTGGACGGTGCCCGCCGCCTCATGGCCGCGGAGGTGGTGGGCCGTCTCGTGGTGCGCATCCCTGACTGATGGCGGCTGCTGGGGGGGAGGCTGACGTCAGGGCATAGCAAGTCCGGCATCGACAATCCCGTGGCAGATCGACCGTTCAGGCCGCCAAGGAGACAAGCATGGGATTCGAGGACTTTCATCGCCGTTCGCTGCAGGATCGTGACGCTTTCTGGACCGAGCAGGCGGACCTGATCGACTGGCAGACCCCCTTCACCCAGGTCTGCGACCACAGCAACCCGCCCTTCGCCCGCTGGTTCGTCGGTGGCACCACCAACCTGTGCCACAACGCGGTGGACCGCCACGCGGCCACCCATCCTGACCGCCAGGCCCTGATCTGGGTGTCCACCGAAGTGGGCCAGGAGATCGTCTATACCTTTGCTGAATTGCAGGCCGAAGTGGAGCGCATGTCCGCGATCCTGCTGTCGCTGGGCGTCCAGCAGGGCGATCGGGTGCTGGTCTACATGCCCATGATCCCGGAGGCAGCTTTTGCCATGCTGGCCTGCGCCCGTATTGGCGCGCTTCACTCGGTGGTCTTCGGCGGCTTTGCCAGCGTCAGCCTGGCCAGCCGCATCGACGACGCGCAGCCCACGGTGGTGGTGAGTGCCGACGCCGGCAGCCGCGGCGGCAAGGTGGTGCCCTACAAGGGCCTGCTGGACGAGGCGATCCGCCTGTCCACCCACAAGCCGGCGCATGTGCTGATGGTCAATCGCGGCCTGAGCGACATGCCCATGCAGGGCGGCCGCGATGTGGACTACGCCAGCCTGCGCCAGGCCCACCTGAACGCCCGGGTGCCTTGTGTCTGGGTCGATTCCACGCACCCCAGCTACACGCTCTACACCAGCGGCACCACCGGCAAGCCTAAGGGCGTGCAGCGTGACACCGGCGGCTACGCCGTGGCCCTGGCCGCGAGCATGAAGCACATCTTCCTGGGCCAGCCAGGGGAGACGTATTTCTCCACCAGCGACATTGGCTGGGTGGTGGGCCACAGCTACATCATCTACGGCCCGCTGATTGCCGGCATGGCCACCATCATGTATGAAGGCCTGCCCACGCGGCCGGATGCGGCCGTGTGGTGGAGCCTGGTGGAGAAGTACAAGGTGACCTCCATGTTCAGCGCCCCCACCGCGGTGCGCGTGCTCAAGAAGCAGGATCCCGCGGCGTTGAGCCGGCATGATTTGAGTTCGCTGCGCGCCTTGTTCCTCGCCGGTGAGCCGCTGGACGAGCCCACGGCCAAGTGGATTGCCGAGGCCCTGGGCAAGCCCATCATCGACAACTATTGGCAGACCGAAACCGGCTGGCCCATCCTGTCGCTTTGCAACGGGGTGGAGGCCGCCGACAGCAAGTTTGGTTCGCCCGGAAAGGCGGTGTACGGCTACGACGTCAAGCTGGTGGACGAGAACACTGGGCAAGACCTGGTGGGCCCGGACCAGAAGGGTGTCGTGGTCATCGAAGGGCCGCTGCCCCCGGGTTGCATGCAGACGGTCTGGCGCGATGACGAGCGCTTCATCAAGACCTACTGGTCCAGCATTCCCGGCCGTCAGGTTTACAGCACCTTCGATTGGGGAATCCGCGACAAGGACGGCTACTTCTTCATCCTCGGCCGCACGGACGACGTCATCAACGTGGCCGGGCACCGTCTGGGCACGCGTGAGATCGAGGAGAGCATCTCCAGCCACCCGAACGTGGCCGAAGTGGCGGTGGTGGGCGTGGCCGATCAGCTCAAGGGCCAGGTGGCGATGGCCTTTGCCATCCTGAAGGATGTGAGCCGCGCCGCCGACGAGGCTTCTGCGCTGAAGCTGGAGGGCGAGATCATGAAGGTGGTGGACGAGCAGCTGGGCGCCGTGGCGCGCCCGGCGCGCGTGCGCTTCGTCACCGCGCTGCCCAAGACGAGATCAGGCAAACTGCTTCGCCGCGCCATCCAGGCGGTGTGCGAGCAGCGCGACCCGGGGGACCTCACCACCATCGAGGACCCGACCGCGCTTCAGCAGATCAAGGATCTGGTGACGCCACGCTGAGCGCCCGCTGCGCAGGTGCGCAGGTGCGCTTCTAAGCGTACCTGCACCGCCAGGCACGGGAGTGCGCCAACCGTCCGAACCGTCCGAGCCGTTCGAACCGTCCGATACGGCACTCTGATCGGGGGGTGCAGGTCCCCCACCTAGGGGGTGGTGCGACTGGTCGAGCTTGAACACACTGAGGTCCTTGATTCGCCAGGGAGTTCCTCATGTCAAGCCTTGTCTTTCCCCAGCCTGCCTGCGGCCTCGGCCTGAGCCGTCGGGCCTGCCTCGGTGCCGCCCTCGGCATCGCCTCCATGGGTGTGCTCGCACGCCCTGCGCGCGACGCTGCCCCGGTGGTGCTGGCCACCGAAGCGCCCGTGGAGATGGACCCGCATGGCTGGCTGGTGAGCGAGAAGCTGGACGGCGCGCGGGCCTGGTGGGATGGCAGCCGGCTGCGCTTTCGAAGCGGCCTGCACATTGCCGCTCCCGCCTGGTTTCTTGCGTCCCTGCCGGCCCTGGCACTGGACGGCGAACTCTGGGCGGGGCGGGGCACCTTCGAGTCCCTGTCAGGCATCGTCAGGCGCTCTCATCCCGTGGACGCCGATTGGCGTCGCGTTCGCTTCATGGTCTTCGAGTTGCCCGGTGCGGGCGGCACCTTCGCCAATCGGGTGGCACGCATCGAGCGCCTGGCGCGTCAACAGCCTGCGGGAGCCGTCTGGCAGGCCGTGGAGCACACGGAAGTCTCCAGTCGTGCGGCGCTGCAGGCCCGGCTGGACGCGGTGGTTCGTGCGGGTGGCGAGGGCCTGATGCTGCGCCGCGCCGATGCGCCTGTTGAAACCGGCCGCAGCGGCAGCCTGCTCAAGCTCAAGCCGCTGCAGGACGCCGAGGCGGTTGTCATCGGCTACGTCGGCGGCCAGGGGCGCCATGCGGGACGATTGGGCGCGTTGAAGGTCCGCATGTCAGACGGCCGGGAGTTTCTTCTCGGGACAGGACTGCGCGACGAACACCGGGACAGGCCACCGCCCATCGGCACGGTGGTGACTTTCACCTACCAGGGCACCACCGCGCAGGGCATCCCGCGGTTCGCCAGTTTCATGCGGGTGCGCACCGTGTAGTGATCTGGTGCGAGGCCAGCGATCCTGCTCAGAGCACCTCGGAGGCAAAGTCCGCCAAGCGGGAACGCTCGCCCCGTGCCAGGGTGACATGCCCCGAGTGCGGCCAGCCCTTGAAGCGGTCCACCGCGTAGGTCAAGCCTGAGGACCCTTCGGTGAGATAGGGCGTGTCGATCTGGGCCAGGTTGCCCAGGCACACGATCTTGGTGCCCGGGCCGGCACGCGTGATGAGCGTCTTCATCTGCTTGGGCGTGAGGTTCTGCGCCTCGTCGATGAGGACGAACTTGTTCAGGAAAGTGCGCCCGCGCATGAAGTTCAGGCTCTTGATGCGGATCTTGCTGCGCACCAGATCGTTGGTGGCGGCCCGGCCCCATTCGCCGGCAGCACCGTCGCTGCGCGCCAGCACTTCCAGGTTGTCATCCAGGGCGCCCATCCAGGGGCTCATCTTTTCTTCCTCGGTGCCAGGCAGGAAACCGATGTCCTCGCCCACCGGCACGGTGACGCGGGTCACGATGATCTCGGTGTAGCGGCGCTCATCCAGCACCTGGCTCAGCGCGGCCGCCAGGGTCATTAGCGTCTTGCCGGTGCCGGCCGTGCCCGTGAGCGTGATGAAGTCGCAGTCCGGGTCCATCAGCAGGTTCAGCGCGAAGTTCTGCTCGCGGTTGCGGGCGTTCACGCCCCACACGGCGTTCTTGGCGTGGGTGTAGTCGCGCAAGGTCTTGAGCACCGCCGTCTTGCCCGTGATCTCGATCACTCTGGCGTGCAGGGGTATGGCGCCGGGGGCCTCGAAGTAGACGAACTGGTTGATCAGCAGCGAGGGCACCAAGGGGCCGCTGATGCGGTAGAGCGTGTGCCCGCCCTGCTGCCAGCTCTCCATGGTCTTGCCATGCTTTTCCCAGAAATCTGCGGGAAGGTGCAGCACGCCGGTGTAGAGCAGGTCACCGTCTTCCAGCGTCTTGTCGTTGAAATAGTCCTCGGCGGGAAGTCCCAGCGCGCGGGCCTTCACCCGCATGTTGATGTCCTTGGACACCAGCACCACCTCACGGCCAGGCTGAGCGTCACGCAGCGCCTGCACCACCCCCAGAATCTGGTTGTCGGCCTTGCCTTGAGGCAGGCCCGCAGGCAGGCGGATATCGAGCAAGGTGGTCTGGAAGAACAGGCGGCCCGAAGCTTCCCGATGGCCAGACTTCGCCAGCGCGATGCCCTCCTTGGGGTCCAGCGAGCCGTCCGTGGCCAGCGCGTCCAGTTCACGGCTGACCTGACGCGCATTGCGCGCCACCTCGCTCATGCCCTTCTTGTGGTCGTCCAGCTCTTCCAGCGTGATCATCGGCAGGAAGACGTCGTGTTCTTCGAAGCGGAACAGGCTCATCGGGTCGTGCATCAGGACATTGGTGTCCAGCACGAACAGCTTTGGCGGCCCGGCGGGCTTGCGCGGCTTGGCCCTGGCAGGGCCCCGCTGGCCCCGCGGCGCCACAGCGCCGGGTGTTGGCTGGGCGTTCACCGTCTTGGAGGGCTGCGTCGGCTGTGCGGCCCCGGCCGGCCGCGTGGCCTCGACGGCAAATCCTTCGCCGGAACGAGCCTTCGCGGGCCGGATGGACGCGCCGGTCGTTGGTCGGGAAGCCTTGCGTGAGCTGGAGCCGGCTGGCCCGGACGAGAGCAATGACCCTGGCAATGCCGATGAAGCCGCAGCGTCGGCCTGCACAGCCGCATCCCTCTGGGGCACCCGTGGTGACGGGTCGGACGTGGTCTGCGTGGCATACGCCGCCAAGTCCAGGATTGCGGCCTTCCTGGCGGGGGGGGTGGGCAGGGGCATGGTGTGCGAGGTGAGGGTCGAAGTCGGGGTCGAGGTCGGGGACGGGGTCAGCGGACGTCCGTCAGGGCAGCATAACGTGAGGTGCGCTGATCACCTGGCGGCCCCTCAAATGAACAAGGGGCGACCCCCCGGCGGAGGACGCCCCCTCAATGCTCGGCCAGCTCAAGCCTGCTTGAGTGCCTTGACCGCCTTCAGAACCTCGTCGACGTGGCCGGCTACCTTGATCCCGCGCCATTCTTCGCGCAAGACGCCCTGTGCATCGATCAGGAACGTGCTGCGCTCGATGCCCTTGACCTTCTTGCCATACATGATCTTGTTCTTGACCACGCCAAACATGTGGCACAGCTTCTCTTCGGTGTCGGCCACCAGTTCGAAAGGCAACTCCAGGTTCTGCTTGAACTTGTCGTGCGAGCTCATGTTGTCCCGGGAGACGCCGAAAACCACAGCACCTGCCTTCACGAACTCCTTGTGCTTGTCGCGGAACTGCATCGCTTCCGTGGTACAGCCTGGAGTGGCATCCTTGGGATAGAAGTACAGCACCACGGTCTTGCCCAGGAAGGCATGGGGTGTGAACTTGACGCCGCCAGTGGCGGGTGCTTCGAAATCAGGAAGGGCTTTGTTGACGGAAGGTGTCATGGGCGTGCTGGTCTCGAAGCTGACGCCGCCGATGGCTTCTATCCCCCACCAGGGTGACGCTCTGGGCGGCAAAACCCGAGGATTATAAGGACATCGCCACCCGACGCTCCCCGCCGCCCAGGGGCTGCCGTTTCACGGTCGACCCCTCCGCTTGTGCGAAAGCGCTAGGCCTGCGGAATGAGCGCTGCCACCACGCTGCGCCGCTCCGAGGCCAGCACGTTGTAGGTGCGACAGGCTGCGGCCGTGTCCATGGTCTCCAGACCCACTCGGGCCTGGATCAACGCGCGCAGCCACTGGGGCCTTGGAAAGCGGATGCGGTTGCCGCTGCCGAAGATCACAAGTTCGGGCTTGAACTCCAGCAGCGCCGAGAAGCTGGCTTCATCCAGCGCCTCCAGGCTGCTGGCTGACCAAGGCACGGGGTCGCCCTTCCACGGCACGATCACGCTGCCCTCGAAGCAGACGGTGCCCACCCACACCCGTCCGGGCTCGTGACGGGTGATGACGTTGACGCCTTCGGCAAGATCTGGTTGGAACTTCATGTGGTCAAATTCTAGGTTTTGCAGTGCAGCATGGCCTGCAGCGCCCTGGAGTCTGCCTTGAAGCCCATCGTCAAGTCCTCGAAGCTCGCCAACGTCGGGTACGACATCCGTGGGCCTGTGCTCGACAAGGCCCGGCAGATGGAAGAAGAGGGCCACAAGATCATCAAGCTGAACATCGGGAACGTGGCCGCCTTCGGTTTGATGCCGCCCGACGAGATCGTGCAGGACATGATCCGCAACCTGCCGTCCCAGGTGGCCGCAGGCTACACCGACAGCAAGGGCTTGTTCGCACCTCGCAAGTCGGTGGTTCACTACACCCAGGAAAAGCATATCGCCGGCGTCACGGTGGACGATGTCTACCTTGGCAACGGGGCTTCGGAACTCATCGCGATGAGCATGAACGCCCTGCTGGACGCGGGGGACGAGGTGCTGATTCCGTCCCCTGATTACCCGCTGCACACGGCCGTGGTGTCGCTCTCTGGCGGCACGCCGGTGCACTACCGCTGCGACGAGGGCTCGGGCTGGTTGCCCGATCTGCAGGACCTGGCCTCCAAGGTGACGCCGCGTACCAAGGCCGTGGTGGTGATTAACCCGAACAACCCGACCGGCGCGCTCTACCCGGATGACCTGTTGCGGGGTATCGTGGAGATCGCACGCCGCCATCAGTTGATCGTGTTTGCCGACGAGATCTACGACAAGACGCTGTACGACGGCGCCACGCACACCAGCATCGCTTCCTTGGCGGACGACGTCCTGTTCGTCACCTTCAACGGTCTGTCCAAGAACTACCGGTCTTGCGGCTATCGGGCCGGTTGGATGGTGGTGTCGGGGGACAAGCGCCATGCCCGTGACTACATCGAGGGCCTGAACATGCTGGCCTCCATGCGCCTGTGCGCCAACACGCCGGGCCAGCTGGCCATCCAGACGGCTCTGGGGGGGTACCAGAGCATCAAGGACCTGGTGGCGCCCACCGGGCGCCTGTGCCGTCAACGCGACCTGGCCTACGACCTGTTGTCGGCCATCCCCGGTGTCAGCGTGGTCAAGCCCAAGGGGGCGCTGTACATGTTTCCGCGCCTGGACCCGAAGATGTACCCCATCACCAACGATCAGGATTTCGCCTACGAACTGCTGGCCGAGGAGAAGGTGCTGATCGTCCAGGGCACGGGCTTCAACTGGGCCGAGCCTGACCATTTCCGGGTGGTGTTCCTGCCCAACTCCGACGACCTGCACGAAGCCTTCGGCCGTATCGAGCGGTTTCTGGCGCACTACCGCCGGCGCCACGCGCACTGAACCCACACCCGACAGCGCCCCCGGCGCTGGCACGACAGCAAGAGACTTCCATGAAACCCATACAGGTCGGCCTCCTGGGCATCGGTACCGTCGGCAGCGGCACCTTCAAGGTGCTGCAGCGCAACCAGCAGGAGATCCAGCGCCGTGCGGGCCGGGCCATCGAGATTTCGATGGTGGCCGATCTGGACGTTGCGCGCGCGCGCTCAATCGTCGGTGACGGGGTGCAGGTGGTGGCCGATGCCCGGCAGGTGATTGCCGACCCTTCCATCGACGTCGTGGTGGAACTCATTGGCGGCTACGGCATCGCCAAGGCCCTGGTGCTCGAGGCCATTGCCGCAGGCAAGCATGTGGTCACGGCCAACAAGGCGCTGCTGGCGGTGCACGGCACGGAAATCTTCTCCGCCGCGCGCGCCAAAGGCGTGGTGGTGGCCTTCGAAGCCGCGGTGGCCGGGGGCATCCCCATCATCAAGGCCCTTCGCGAAGGCCTGACGGCGAACCGCATTGAATGGATCGCCGGCATCATCAACGGCACCACCAACTTCATCCTGTCGGAGATGCGCAGCAAGGGGCTGGACTTCGACGTCGTGCTGAAGGAAGCGCAGCGCCTGGGTTACGCCGAGGCCGACCCCACCTTCGACATCGAGGGCGTGGACGCGGCGCACAAGGCCACGATCATGAGCGCCATCGCCTTCGGCACGCCCGTGCAGTTTGACAAGGCGCACGTGGAAGGCATCACGAACCTGCAGGCGGCTGACATCCGCTATGCAGAGCAACTGGGCTACCGCATCAAGCTGCTGGGCATCACGCGCCGCCGCAGTGATGCAGGGCAGGGCGCAGGCGCCATCGAGCTGCGGGTTCATCCCACGCTGGTGCCGTCCTCCAGGCTGATTGCCAACGTCGAGGGCGCCATGAACGCGGTCATGGTGCAGGGTGATGCTGTGGGCACGACGCTCTACTACGGCAAGGGCGCGGGCGCGGAACCGACGGCCAGCGCCGTGATCGCCGATCTGGTCGACATCGCCCGGCTGCACACGGCCGACCCCGGGCACCGCGTGCCCTCGCTGGCCTTCCAGCACGGCTCGCTGGCCGATACGCCCGTGCTGCCCATCGCCGAGGTGGTGACCTCGTTCTACCTGCGCCTGCGGGTGGCCGATGAGGCTGGCGTGCTGGCCAAGGTGACAGCGCTCCTGGCCGAGCGTGGTATCTCCATCGATGCCCTGCTGCAGCGTGAGAGTGGCGAAGGCGAGAGCCAGACCGACGTGATCATCCTGACCCACAGCACGGTGGAAGGCCGCATGCGCGAGGCGATTGCTGCCATGCAGGCGCTGCCCACGGTGCTGGCACCCATCGTGAGCCTGCGCAAGGAAGAACTGGCCTGAGGGCCTGCAGCACATCGAGATCAGCGCCAGGGCGTTTCATGAAGTACATCAGCACACGGGGTGACCGCACCGAACGCGGCTTCAGCGAGATCCTGCTTGAAGGGCTGGCGCCGGACGGTGGCTTGTACCTGCCGGTCTCGTATCCGAAGATCGATGCCCCCACGCTGGACCGTTGGCGTGCCCTGAGCTACGCCGACCTCGCGTTCGAGATCCTGTCGTTGTACATCGACGACATCCCGGCGGCCGATCTCAAACGTTTGGTGAGCAGCACCTACACCGAGGCCGTGTTCGGCACGCCGCAGATCGTGCCCATCCGGCCCCTGGAGCCGGGCGTCTGGCTGGAAGCCCTGTCCAACGGCCCCACCCTGGCCTTCAAGGACATGGCCATGCAGTTGCTGGGGGCGCTGTTCGAGTACGAACTGGCGCGGCGCGGGCAGACGCTGAACATCCTGGGGGCCACCTCAGGCGACACGGGCAGCGCGGCGGAGTACGCCATGCGCGGCAAGCGCGGTGTCAACGTCTTCATGCTCTCGCCGCAGGGGCGCATGAGTCCGTTCCAGCAGGCGCAGATGTTCAGCCTGCAGGACGCCAACATTCACAACATCGCCATCGAAGGTGTGTTCGACGACTGCCAGGACATCGTCAAGGCCGTCAGCGCCGACCTCGAGTTCAAGCGCAGCTACCGCATCGGCACCGTCAACTCCATCAACTGGGCACGCATGCTGGCACAGGTGGTGTACTACTTCGCCGGCTACTTCCAGGCCACCACGCACAACGCTCAGAAGGTCTCGTTCGCCGTGCCGTCGGGCAACTTCGGCAACATATGCGCCGGCCATGTGGCCCGCATGATGGGCCTGCCCATCGAGCGGCTGGTGCTGGCCACCAACGAGAACGATGTGCTCGACGAGTTCTTCCGCACCGGCACCTACCGCGTGCGTCGCAGTGCCGAGACCTTCGAGACCTCCAGCCCGTCGATGGACATCAGCAAGGCCAGCAACTTCGAGCGCTTCGTGTTCGATCTGCTGGGGCGCGACGGTGCCCGCACGGCCGAGCTCTTCGGCCCGGCGATGGCACGCACCGGGGGCTTCGCCGTGACGCCGCAGGAGCACGCGCAGATCGCCGGCTTTGGTTTCGTGTCCGGCCGCAGCACGCACGCCGACCGGTTGGCCACCATCCGCGACGCCTGGACGCGCTTTGGCACCATGATCGACACCCACACCGCTGACGGCCTGAAGGTCGCCCGCGAGCACCTGCAGCCCGGCGTGCCCATGCTGGTGCTGGAGACCGCGCTGCCCGCCAAGTTCGCCGCCACCCTCCAGGAGGCGCTGGGCCTCGAACCTGATCGCCCAGCCGCGCTGCGCGACATCGAGTCGCTGCCCAAGCGCTTCACGGTGATGCCGGTGGATGCGCCGCGGGTCAAGGACTACATCGTGCGTCACGTGACGGCCTGACGGCCCCGCCTGCAGAGAGACTCGAGGCTGATGTCCGATTCACCTTCCGCACCAGCGCCCGGCCTGCTCAGCCTGGACGAAGCGCTGTCGCGGCTGCTGGCTGCGGGCGCCCAGTGCGTGATCCAGCAGGCCGATGACGTGGCCACACTGCAGGCCTTGGGCCGGGTGCTGGCCGAGGATGTGCGCTCGGGCCTGGACGTGCCACCTGCCGACAACAGTTCGATGGACGGTTATGCCCTGCGCCTGGCGGATGTGCCCGCCGCAGGCGTGGTCCTGCCCGTATCTCAACGGATCCCGGCTGGCGTGGTGGGAGGTGCCTTGGCTGCCGGCACTGCAGCCCGCATCTTCACCGGAGCACAGATTCCGTCGGGCGCAGACGCCGTGGTGATGCAGGAGCAATGCGCCCCAGTGGACCCCCAGTCGGTGCGCGTCGACACCGTGCCGGCGGCCGGTCAATGGATCCGAAGGCGAGGTGAAGACATCGCTGCCGGCGCCACCGTGCTGGCCCACGGCACCGTGCTCACGCCGCAAGCCATGGGGCTGGCGGCTTCCGTGGGCCGGGCCACCGTGCGCGTGCTGCGCCGGCCGAGGGTGGCGCTGTTCTCCACGGGCGACGAACTGGCGATGCCGGGCGAGCCGCTGAAGCCTGGGGGCATCTACAACTCCAACCGCTTCACCCTCACCGGGCTGCTGCAGGCCAGTGGCTGCGATGTGAAAGATTTGGGCATCGTCCCGGACCGTCTGGAGGCCACCCGGCAGGCCTTGCGTGTGGCGGCTGAAGGGGTGGACTTGATCCTCACATCGGGCGGCGTGTCGGTCGGGGAAGAGGACCACCTGAAGCCCGCCATGCGGCTCGAAGGGCGACTGGACCTTTGGCAGGTGGCGATGAAGCCCGGCAAGCCGCTGGCCTTTGGCGCCGTGCGCCGCGAAGATGGCAGCGAAGCACTGTTCGTCGGCATGCCGGGCAATCCGGTGTCGAGTTTCGTGACCTACCTTCTGACCGTGGCCCCGTTGTTGCGGGCCCTGCAAGGCCGAACGGCCCGCCCGCCCGCAGCCTACGCTCTGCGGGCCGATTTCGATTGGCCCCGCCCGGACCGTCGGCGCGAGTTCCTGCGCGTGCGGCTGAACGGCCAGGGCGGGCTGGATCTTTTCCCCAACCAGAGCTCGGGCGTGCTCACCTCCACGGTGTGGGCGGACGGGCTGGTGGACGTGCCAGCGCTGCAGCCCATCGCACGGGGAGATTCGGTGCGCTTCCTTCCCCTGAACGCCTTGCTGGGATGAGCGGCATGAGCGGCATGGGCGGCATGGGCGGCACGAGCGCCGAGCGTGAAGGGCCCGCAGCAGCGCAACCTTGCGGCATCATCCGTCCATGAAGATCAGCGTGCGTTACTTTGCCTCGCTGCGCGAGGCGTTGGGTGCCGGGGAGCGGGCCGAAGTGGGCGAGGGGGCTACCGTCGCCGAGTTGCGCGACCATCTGTTGCGCTTGAGCGAACCGCATGCCCGGGTGCTGTCTCGTGAACGGGCGGTCCGCTGCGCCGTCAACCAGCGCATGTGCGCAGAGGATGAAGCCTTGGCCGATGGTGCGGAGGTGGCCTTCTTTCCGCCCGTGACAGGAGGTTGAGACGATGGCGCGCGTGCTGATCTGTGAGCAGGATTTCGATCTGGCTGCCGAGGTGAGCCAACTGCGTGCCGGAGATGGTGGCGTGGGGGCGGTGGTGTCCTTCCTGGGCACCGTGCGGGATCGCCATGGCGCCCTGCAGGGCATCTCCAGCCTCGAGCTCGAGCACTATCCGGGCATGACAGAGGCCTCCATCGAGGCCATGATCGACCAGGCGTTCCAGCGCTTCGACATCCGTGGTGCGCGTGTCGTGCACCGCGTGGGCGTGCTGCAACCCCTGGACCAGATCGTCCTGGTGGCCGTCACCTCCGCCCACCGCGGCGAGGCTTTCCAGGCCTGTGAATTCCTGATGGACTATCTGAAGACGCAGGCGCCGTTCTGGAAGAAGGAAACCACCGCCGAGGGCGCACGCTGGGTGGATGCGCGCGTCAGCGACGACCAGGCGCTGCAGCGCTGGGGCATCCAGGCAGCCAATGCCTCGGACATCAGCCCAGCCCCTTCATCCCCCAGTACCTGACACCGGAGTCACGCCCATGACGTGCCGAATCGAATCGACCTGGGTGGACTGCTTCGAACGTGTGTTCCGGCTGTGCGGCGTGCAGGCTGGCGATGCCTGCGCCGTGCTGGCCGAGACCCAGACCCGACCGGAACTGCCCTTGATCAGTGAAATGGCCCTCGCCCGCATCGGCGCCCGGCCTTTTCATCTGGTGATGCCGGCTCGGCCCTTGAGCGCCCCCGTACCTGTTCGCTCCACAGGCGCTTCCGAGGCGATTGGCGGCCTGTCGCCCGTGGTGTCGGCCCTGGCTGGCAGCGTCTTCGTCGCCGACTGCACGGTGGAGGGCCTGCAGCATGCCGCTGAGTTGCCCGCCATCCTCAAGGGCGGTGCGCGGGTCCTGGCCATCAGTCACGAGCACCCGGAGATCCTGCTGCGCTGTGAACCCCGGGCGGAAGACGAGGCACCGGTACGGGAGGCCATGCGGCGTTTGAAGTCAGCGCGCGAAATGAAGGTGACCTCGGCCGCTGGCACCGAGTTGCTGATCGGCCTGGCGGGCGCCCGCGTGGGCGGGGTCTGGGGCTTCACCGCCAAGCTTGGCACGCTGTCGCACTGGCCGGCGGGTCTGGTCCTGGCCTTTCCCGCAGCGCACCAGGTGCGGGGGCATCTGGTGCTTGACCGGGGCGATGTCAACCTCACCTTCAAGCGTTACCTGCAAGACCCGGTCACCCTGCACATCGAAGACGACCGCGTCGTGCAGGTGGAGGGGCGACACGTGGATGGCGACCTGATGCGCGGTTATTTCGAAGCCTGGAACGACCCGCAGGCCTACGCCGTGTCCCATGTGGGCTGGGGCTTGAACCGCCGCGCCCGCTGGGATGCGATGACCTTCTACGACAAGGCCGACTTCAACGGCACCGAGCTCCGTGCCTTCGCCGGCAACTTCCTGTACTCCACGGGCGCCAACGAGGTGGCAGGGCGACATACCGCAGGCCACTTCGACCTGCCGCTGCGCGGGTGCACCGTGGCGCTGGATGGCGAGCCGGTGGTGGACCAGGGTCGGTTGCTGTGACGGGCGCGGCCGATCGCATGCTGGCCCACGAACGCCACGGTGACGGCCCGGTGGCCGTGGCCTTGCTGCACGGGGTGGGGGGGTCTCGCCGCATCTGGGCTGATGAGGTTTCCGGCACGGCCCGCGCTCTGGCCCAGGCCGGATTCTCGGCCTTGGCCCTGGACCTGCCAGGCTACGGAGACTCCGCCTTGCCTGAGGACTTGAGCATGGCCTCCATGGCGCAGGCGGTGGCCGATACGCTGCAGGCCCTGGGATTCGAGCAGGCGGTGTTGCTGGGCCACAGCATGGGGGGCATGGTGGCGCAGGAGTTCGCCGCCACCTGGCCCCAGCGCGCCCGCGCCCTGGTCCTGGCCTGCACGTCGCCCGCCTTCGGCCGCCCAGGGGGCGACTGGCAGCAGGCCTTCTTGCGTGACCGTCTGGCGCCGCTGGACGCCGGGCAGGGCATGGCGGCGGTGGCCGCGCGCCTGGTGCCAGCCATGGTGGCGCCTGGGGTGCCCGAGGCGGCCCAGGAGGCAGCCCGGCGCATCATGTCGGCCGTGTCGCCGGCCACTTACCGGGCGGCGCTTGGGGCGCTGGTTCACTTCGACCGCCGCGCGGCGCTGCCCGCGCTGCGCATGCCCACCCTGTGCCTGGCCGCCGCGCACGACCGCACCGCCCCGCCAGAGGTGATGCAGCGCATGTCCGCACACATTCCGGGCGCCGAGTACGTTTGCCTGCCGGATGCCGGCCACATCGCCAACGTGGAGCAGCCTGAGGCCTTCAACCGCGCCGTGGTGCAATTCCTCGGCCGGCACTTCCAGATGCCGTAGAGCACGGGCAGGCGCATCGTGCGGGATACCTCGGAGGCCGCTTGAGGCCTCCCGATCCAGCCTGAAGAAGACACAACGAGGAGATTCACCCCATGTCCGCAGCCGCCCACATCGCCGGTTCCCCGGACCGCTTGACGCCACAGCAGCGCGAACTCATCGATCTGGCAGCCACACTGGGCCG
This sequence comes from Burkholderiales bacterium, assembly GCA_947464185.1. Classification (GTDB taxonomy): domain Bacteria; phylum Pseudomonadota; class Gammaproteobacteria; order Burkholderiales; family Burkholderiaceae_C; genus Rubrivivax. Next base: position 33,066 of record CANHVY010000010.1, on the reverse strand, counting down.
GGAGCGCTTCGCCCCCCGGGCGGCGGCCATCGACCGGGACGCCGTCTTCCCCTTCGAGAACTATGCCGACCTGCGGGCGGCCGGCTTGCTGGGCATCTGCGTGCCCAAGGCGGCTGGCGGTCTGGGGGCCGACTTCAGCACCTATGTGATGGTGGCCGCCGAGATCGGCCGCCACTGCGGGGCCACCGCCCTGACCTGGAACATGCACGTGTGCTCCACCATGTGGGCCGGTTTCATCGCTGACGACCTGGACATGACGCCCGAGCAACGGGCCGACCACGAGCGCATCCGCGCCCTGCACTTCGACCGGGTGGTGAACCAGGGCAAGGTCTACGCCCAGCCTTTCTCTGAAGGCGGTGCGGCCGCCTCGGGCAAGGTGCCGTTCGGCACGCTGGCGCGCAAGGTGGAAGGGGGCTACGTCGTCAACGGCCGCAAGATCTTTGCGTCGCTCTCGGGCGCGGCCGACTACTACGGTGCGCTGTGCACGCTGGACCGTCCAGGCGCCACCCAGCGAGACTCCCTGTACCTTGCCGTGCCCGCTGACGCGCCAGGCGTGCGTGTATTTGGCGAGTGGGACCCCCTGGGCATGCGCGGCACGGTGTCTCGCAACCTGGAGTTCACGGACGTCTTCGTGCCAGAGGAAGCGCGGATGATGCCCGAGGGCCTGTACTTCCAGGCGGCCATGCGCTACCCGCACATGTTCGCCACGCTGTCGCCCACCTACATGGGCCTGGCGCAGGCGGCTTACGACTTCACCGTGCAGTACCTGCGCGGCGAAGTGCCGGGCATGCCGCCGGTCAAGCGCCGCATGTACGCCACCAAGCAGGTGGCGGTGGCGCAGATGCGCATCCAGCTCGAGCAGACCCGCGCGTTGTTCCTGCAGAACGCCCGCGATGCCCGCATCGACCCCGACCGCGACACCCGCATGCGCTTGTATGCCGCCCACCACACCATCATGGAAAGCGCCAACGACATCGCCCGCCTGGCCATCCGCACCTGCGGCGGCCAGTCCATGCTCAAGTCCCTGCCGCTGGAGCGCATTTACCGCGATTCCCGCTGCGGCTCGCTGATGCTGCCGTGGACGGCCGAGCTGTGCGTGGACCGGCTGGGCAGGGAATGCCTGTACGAGCCGGGCGAGCGCGATGAGGTGAGTGAGTGACCGAAGTCTCGCCCGACCCGTTGCCCGGCGAGACTTCGCTGGACGCGGTCTGGCAGCGCTTGCTGGCTGCAGACCCGCTGGCCCTGTGTGTGGCGGGGGGCGCGCAGGAATGGAGCCGGTGCGACTTCGAGCAGGAGATCCGGGCGCAGGTGGCAGCGCTGTCCACCGAGGGTGTGGCCGCCGGCGACGTGCTGGCCTGGCTGGGCCTGAACAGCGCCCAGATGTTGGCGACACTGTTCGCCTGTGGACGCGTGGGCGCCGTGTTCCTGCCGCTGAACTGGCGCCTGACCGACGAGGAACTGCGCCAGCTGCTGCGCCATTCAGGCGCGCGGCAGGTGAGGGGCACGCCAGAGATGGCAGAACGGGTGGCCCTGCTCGCACCGGAGCTCGGGGCCCGCGAGGGCAGGGCGGGGCCAAGCGTGGCGGATCTCGCAGGGGCCGCGCAGGGCAGCGTTCGCCATCCCGCCACCGAGCTGGCTGACCTGCTGCTGGTCTACACCTCCGGCACCACGGGGCTGCCCAAGGGCGCGGTGCACACGCAAGCCCAGGTGCTGGCCAATGCACGGGCCGCCGCAGCGGTGCAAGGCTTCACGTCGAACACCCGCGTGCTGAGCCTGCTGCCGATGTTCCACGTGGGCGGGCTGTGCATCCAGGTGCTTCCAGCCCTGCTGGCCGGTGGGGCCGTGTGCCTGCACGCGCGGTTCGACCCCGGGCTTTGGCTGAAGGACGTCGCCGCGTGGCGCCCGGACACCTCTTTGCTGGTGCCGGCCACGATGCGCGCGCTGCTGGAGCATCCGGCCTGGCCAAAGACCGACTTGTCGTCGTTGCGGTTCATCAACAGCGGCTCTTCTGTGGTGCCGATGGCGCTCATCGACCGCTTTCATGATCGCGGCGTGCCGGTGGCGCAGGTCTACGGCGCCACCGAGACCGGGCCCTTCAGCATCGCCACCCGCCCGGCCCAGGCGCTGCAGTACCCAGGCCTTGCGGGCTGGCCCGCTCCGGGCGTGCAGGTGCGGCTGGCCGATCCGGATGGCACCGTCGTGGATCCAGGCGCCGTGGGCGAGATTCAGCTGCGCGGCCCCAACGTGATGAGAGGCTATCTGGGCGAGCCCCGGGGCAGTGGCTTCGTGGACGGCTGGTTCTGCACAGGTGACCTCGCGCGACAGCGCCCTGACGGTGCTTACGAGGTGGTGGGGCGCTCCAAGGACATGATCAATTCCGGGGGCGAGAAAGTGTTTCCGGCGGAGATCGAGTCGCTGGTGGAGGCCTTTCCGGGCGTGGCCGAGTGTGCGGTGGTGGGCTTGCCGGACCCTCAGTGGGGCGAGGTGCCCGCGCTGGCCCTGGTGGCGCGCCCTGGGCAGGATGTGAACCTGCAGGGATTGCAAGCTCTTTTCGCTGCGCGGCTGGCCCGCTACAAGCACCCCCGGCGCATCGTGATCCGCCAGGACCTTCCGCGCACAGCACTGGGCAAGGTGCAAAAGGCCTTGCTCGCGCAGCAACTCAGCCAGGGCTGAATATGGGCTGAACCAGCGCCGCGCTGTGGCGCCTGGGTGACATGGTGGCTCGCAGTGCGCCGGCGCCTAGTTCAACACCCGCGACGGTGGCGTGCCCGGTTCGGCCTGCGGCTCCACCGCTGCAGGCACCAGGCCCCACTCCGAGGCGACCAATGCGCTTTCCACCAGCCTTGACAGGCCGTGTGCCAGGTCCTCCCCAAAGGCCAACTCCAGGCTGCGCCCGTCGGCGTCACGGATCACCAGCACCACGGCCTGGCCCTTGGCAGGGCGCAAATCGATGGCGGCAGGCAGCACGGGCTCGGGCCCCAGGGGCTGCTTGGCGCTGGACGCGTCGAACTGGGTCTTGAAGTCGGCGGACTGGAGGGCGCGTTCCCTGGCGGCGTCGGCCAGCATGTCCCGGGCCTCGGGCACGGCCATCGCAGACGGCGCTGATCGCGTCACGGCCAGCCCGGACACCATGCCCCGAAAGTGCGGCCACAAGCGCATCACCATGCGCCGGGTCAGCCAGATCGGGAACAGCGAATCGTCTCGGGTGCGAATCTGCAGCAGCAGGCGATCGGCCAAGGGGTCGTACTTGACCTGAATCTGATGAATGTCCATGGATGCATTCTAGAAAGGCAGGTCCAGGGGACGCTCGACTTGAAAAAGGCCGTACCGTCCCTCAAGTGCGGCACATCACTTAGAAGATCACGCAGGAGCATCCGATGCGACTCGACAAACTGACCACCGCCTTTCAGCAAGCCTTGGGAGAAGCCCAGAGCCTGGCTGTCGCGCGCGACAACCCGTACATCGAGCCCTCGCACCTGCTGCTGGCGATGCTGCAGCAGCCCGACGGCCCCAAGGCCTTGCTGGACCGAGCCGGCGCCAACACCGCGGCGCTGAAGACGGCGATGGAGACGGCCATGAATGGCCTGCCCAGCGTGCAGGGGGGCGGGCAGGTGCAGGCTGGACGTGACCTCATTCAGTTGCTGCAGGCGGCCGACAAGGAAGGCACCAAGCGCGGTGACCAGTTCATCGCCAGCGAGATGTTCCTGCTGGCGCTGGCTGACGCCAAGACCGACCTGGGCGGCGTGGTGCGGGGACACGGCCTGACGCGCAAGTCGCTGGAAGGCGCCATCGAGGCCGTACGAGGCGGCCAGAAAGTGGATTCGGCCGAGGCCGAGGGCCAGCGCGAGGCGCTGAAGAAATACACGCTCGACCTGACCGAACGCGCCCGCCAGGGCAAGCTGGACCCGGTGATCGGCCGCGATGACGAGATCCGCCGCGCCATCCAGGTGCTGCAGCGGCGCAGCAAGAACAACCCGGTGCTGATCGGCGAGCCCGGCGTGGGCAAGACCGCCATCGTCGAGGGCCTGGCCCAACGCATCGTCAACGGCGAGGTGCCCGACACCCTCAAGGACAAGCGCGTGCTGGTGCTGGACATGGCGGGCCTGCTGGCCGGCGCCAAGTACCGCGGCGAGTTCGAGGAGCGCCTGAAGGCCGTTCTCAAGGAAGTGGCCGCCGACGAGGGGCGCATCATCCTCTTCATCGACGAGTTGCACACCATGGTGGGTGCGGGCAAGGCCGAAGGCGCCATTGACGCGGGCAACATGCTCAAGCCGGCGCTGGCCCGTGGCGAGTTGCACTGCATCGGCGCCACGACGCTCAACGAGTACCGCAAGTACGTGGAGAAGGACGCGGCGCTGGAGCGCCGCTTCCAGAAAGTGCTGGTGGACGAGCCGACCGTGGAGGCCACCATTGCCATCCTGCGCGGACTGCAGGAGAAGTACGAGGTTCACCACGGTGTGGAGATCACCGATCCGGCCATCGTCGCGGCGGCCGAGCTCAGCCACCGTTACATCACCGACCGCTTCCTGCCCGACAAGGCCATCGACCTCATCGACGAGGCGGCGGCCAAGATCAAGATCGAGATCGACTCCAAGCCCGAGGCCATGGACAAGCTCGACCGCCGGCTCATCCAGCTCAAGATCGAGCGCGAGGCCGTGCGCAAGGAGAAAGACGAGGCCTCGATCAAGCGCATGGCCTTGATCGAAGAGGAGATCGTCAAGCTTGAGCGCGAGGCGGCCGATCTGGAGGAGATCTGGAAGGCCGAGAAGGCCACGGCACAGGGCTCGGCCCAGGTGAAGGAGGAGATCGAGCGCATCAAGGCGCAAATCGAGGACTTCAAGCGCAAGGGCAACTTCGACAAGGTGGCCGAACTGCAGTACGGCCGCATACCCGAGCTGGAAAAGCGGCTGAAGGAAGCGCAGGCCAAGGAGTCGGGCAAGAAGGCGGGCGGGCAGGGCCCGCAACTGCTGCGCACCATGGTGGGCGCCGAGGAGATTGCCGACGTGGTGTCCCGCGCCACGGGCATCCCGGTCAGCAAGCTGATGCAGGGCGAGCGCGACAAGCTGCTGCAGATGGAAGCCCGCCTGCACGAGCGCGTGGTGGGGCAGGACGAGGCCATCGTGGCCGTGGCCGACGCCATCCGCCGCTCACGTGCCGGCCTGTCGGACCCGAACCGGCCGCTGGGCAGCTTCCTCTTCCTCGGCCCCACGGGTGTGGGCAAGACCGAACTGTGCAAGGCGCTGGCCGGTTTCCTCTTCGACAGCGACGACCACATGGTGCGCATCGACATGAGCGAGTTCATGGAAAAGCACAGCGTGAGCCGCCTGATCGGCGCGCCGCCGGGCTATGTGGGCTATGAGGAGGGCGGCACGCTCACCGAGGCCGTGCGCCGCAAACCGTACTCCGTGCTCCTGCTGGACGAGGTGGAGAAGGCCCACCCGGACGTCTTCAACGTCCTGCTGCAGGTGCTCGACGATGGACGCCTGACCGACGGTCAGGGCCGTACCGTGGACTTCAAGAACACGGTCATCGTGATGACCAGCAACCTGGGCTCGCACCAGATCATGCAGATGGCCGGGCAGGACAGCGCGGCCATCCGCGATGCGGTGTGGGTGGAGGTCAAGCAACATTTCCGGCCGGAGTTCCTCAACCGCATCGACGAGACCGTGGTGTTCCACGCGCTGGACGCCGCCCACATCGCTTCCATCGCCAAGATCCAGCTCAAGGCGCTGGAGGCGCGGCTGGCCAAGATGGAAATGCAGTTGGAGGTGTCGCCCGCTGCCCTGGCCGAACTGGCCAAGGTGGGCTTCGATCCGGTGTTCGGTGCCCGGCCGCTCAAGCGTGCCATCCAGCAGCGCATCGAGAACCCGGTGGCCAAGCTCATCCTGCAAGGGCGCTTCGGCCCGAAGGATGTGATCCCGGTGGATTTGGCAGACAGCGACTTCTCCTTCGAGCGCGTGGTGCACTGAAGCGTGGCACAGCAGAGCCGGGCCAGCGACAAAGCCGGCCCTGGCGGAGAATGCGGGGCCACCCGGCGCTGAGAACTCTCGGCGCCGGGTCAGCGCCACCCGCCCACTTCTGCTGCCGCCGTGTCTGCTGCCGCTTCCGCGCTCATCGCTGTTCCCTGGCAGCAGGACGCCCGCACCATCGGCGTGGTGGGGGTGGCACATGCCACCTCGCACTTCTTCCACCTGCTGTTGCCGCCGCTGTTTCCAGCCTTCATCCAGGAGTTCGGCCTGAGCTACTCGCAGCTCGGCTTGCTGATGTCGGTGTTCTTTGTGGTGTCGGGGTTGGGGCAGGCGCTGGCCGGGTTCCTGGTGGACCGTGTGGGCGCGCGGCCGGTGCTGCACGCGGCGCTGGCTTGCTTCGTGGCGGCAGCGCTGGTGGTGGCCAGCGCGCAGGGCTACGCCAGCCTCGCCGTGGCGGCGGTGCTCCTGGGGCTGGGCAACGCGCCTTTCCACCCTGCGGACTTCACCATCCTGAACAAGCGCGTGTCACCCGCCCGCCTGGGGCACGCGTTCTCCGCACATGGCATCAGCGGCAATCTGGGCTGGGCGGCGGCCCCGGTGTTCCTGATCGGGCTGTCGGCCTTGGGTGGTTCCTGGCGCGTGGCCTATATCGGGGCGGCCTTGCTCGCGGCAGCCGTGTGGTTGCTCGTGCTGCTGCAGCGGCATGCCCTGGAAGATGTGCCAGACCTGGCGCCCTCGTCACCAGCACCTGCAGTCCCAGTGGCGGCTCAGGCGCCCGGCGTGCCCAACCGGTTGGCGGATCCGGCATCGGTTGCAGCGCAGGTTCATCCGCTGGACTTCCTGAAGTTGCCCGTCCTGTGGATGTGCTTCGCCTTCTTTTTTGTGGTGACGGCGGCGCTGGCGGCCATCCAGACCTTTTCCGGCCCGGCCCTGCAGGCCTTGTACGGGCTTCCTTTGACCGTGTCAGCCACGGTGGTGACCGGCTTCACGCTGCTGGGCGCGCTGGGCATGGTGCTGGGGGGCTTTCTGTCAGCCAAGGTGGCGCGGCTGGAGCTCACCATCGGGGTGGCCATGACCATGTCCGCCCTGCTGATGATGGTAGTGGCCTCGGGGGCGGTCTCGGGCTCGGTGGCCGTGGCCTTGTGCATCCTGGCGGGGCTGGGCTCCGGCCTGGCAGGCCCGTCGCGCGACATGCTCATCCGCCGCGCCACGCCACCGGGTGCCACCGGCCGGGTCTACGGCACTGTCTACTCCGGACTGGACGCCGGGTTTGCCGTGGCAGCACCGCTGTTCGGCTGGTTGTTGGACCGCGGCCAATCCGCTGGCGTATTTCTCGGGGCCGCCGTGGCCTGGCTGCTGGGCGTGGCCGCTGCCGCGTTGGTCAGCCGACGTCTGGCCCGTCAGCGCGCATGAACGCTCTTCCCCCTCAACACCTGCAATGAAGATGAACGCTTCCACAACGCCCACCTCTGGTTCATCCGTCACATCGCCTGGATCCACAGCCCCGGAACCGAGCGCGCGAACGCCCCGCATGGCGGGTCACGCCCTGGTGGAGGCCTTGGTGGCACAGGGCGTGGACACCTGCTTCGGTGTGCCCGGCGAGAGCTACCTGGCGGTGCTGGATGGTTTTCATGAGCACCGTGACCACATCCGCTTCATCGCCTGCCGGCAAGAGGGCGGCGCCGCCTTCATGGCCGAGGCGCAGGGCAAGCTCAGCGGGCGTCCTGGCATCTGCTTCGTCACCCGCGGGCCGGGCGCCACCAACGCCAGCATCGGCGTGCACACCGCCTTGCAGGACTCCACGCCCATGATCCTGTTCGTCGGCCAGGTGGCGAGCGACCAGCGCGACCGCGAGGCCTTCCAGGAGATGGACTACCGCCAGATGTTCGGCCCGGGCACGCTGGGGCTGGCCAAGTGGGTGGCCGAAGTCCAGGATGCCGATCGTTTGCCCGAGTACGTGGCCCGCGCCTTCCACACCGCGATGCAGGGCCGGCCCGGCCCGGTGGTGTTGTCTTTGCCGGAGGACATGCTGACCACGCTGACCGACGCGCCCGTGCTGCCCCGCGCACAGGCCGCGCACGCCTGGCCCGCGCCTGGCGCCTTGCGAGACCTGCGGGCCCTGCTGGTGGCCGCGAAGCGCCCCTTTGTCATCGCCGGTGGCGGAGGGTGGACTGCGGAAGCGGCGCAGGCCTTCCAGCGATTCGCCGAGAACTGGCAGCTGCCCGTGGGCTGCGGTTTCCGCTTTCAGGACACCTTTGACAACAACCACCCGCTGTACGCCGGCGATGTGGGCATCGGCATCAACCCGGCACTCGCTCGGCGCATCCGTGAGGCCGATCTGGTGCTGGCCGTCGGCGTGCGGCTGGGTGAGATGACCACGGGGGGCTACAGCCTGCTGCAAGCGCCCCGGCCCGCGCAGCGCCTGGTGCACATTCACGCCGGCCCGGAGGAACTGGGCCGCGTGTATGCCGCTGACCTGATGCTGCAATCGTCCATGGCCGCCGCCGGCAAGGCGCTGGAGGCGCTGGCTGCCCCGCCCACCGTGCCCTGGGCCGACGAGGCGCGGCAGGCCCATGCCGAGTACGTTGCCAATCAGCAAGCCCTGGTGGTGGAGCCCCTGGACCTTGCTCAGGTCATGAAAACAGTGCAGCGCCTGGCCCCGGCTGACACGGTCTACACCAACGGCGCGGGGAATTTCAGCGGCTGGCTGCACCGCTTTGTGGCCTACCCCGGCCTGCAGCACCATGGGCGATCGCAACTGGCCTGCACCTCCGGTGCCATGGGCTACGGCCTGCCCGCGGCCGTGGCCGCAGCCTTGTTGCACCCGCAGAGAACCGTGGTGAACGTGGCCGGTGACGGCGACCTGCTGATGACCGGCCAGGAGATGGCCACGGCCACAGGCTACGGCGCCAGGCGCCTGATCAGCATCGTGGTGGACAACGGGACCTACGGCACCATCCGCATGCACCAGGAGCGCGAGTACCCCGGCCGCGTGAGCGGCAGCGACCTCTTCAACCCCGACTTCGTGGCCCTGGCCCGGGCCTACGGCTGGCAGGCCGAGCGGGTGGACCATACGGCAGCATTCGAACCCGCCTTCGCCCGCGCCCTGGCGTCAGACCAGCCCACCCTGCTGCACCTGAAACTCGATGCCGATGTCATCACCAGCCGCACCACCCTCACGGCCATTCGACAAGCCGCGCAGGCCCAGGGTCGATGAACCGGACGGCATCGCCCTCTCGCTGCGCAGGGCCAGCCGCCATCGCCGTCGGGCGGCGCAAGCTGACACTGCAGGCGCTGGCTACAATCTGAGCTTCACGTCGGGGTGTAGCGCAGCCTGGTAGCGCAACTGCTTTGGGAGCAGTGGGTCGGATGTTCGAATCATCTCACCCCGACCATCTCCAGCCTGGCACGCAAGCCACGCTCTGCCCGTAGCTCAACTGGATAGAGCAGCTGCCTTCTAAGCAGCAGGTCGGGGGTTCGAGTCCCTCCGGGCAGGCCAGTCCTCCACCGTTGCAGGAAGATCTAACCGATGGTCAGTTGGCTTGTGCAGGCCCGGCAGCCGCTTCCGCTGGATTCTTGTATCCGCAGTTTGATGTCCATGTGCCCGCTGTTGCTGGTGCTGGGTTCGGCGGTCCTGCTGCACATGCCTGCGGCGGCGCAGAGCGCTTCCCAGAATGCCGCGGCCCCAGCCACCCCGGCCCGGGGGCACGACGCCGTCGCTGCCTGGGCACCCGTTCACGCCGTGGAAGGCATCACCGAATACCGTCTGCCCAACGGCCTGCAACTGCTGCTGGTGCCCGACGACTCCAAGCCCACCACCACGGTCAACCTGACGGTGAAGGTGGGCAGCCGGCACGAGAACTATGGCGAGACGGGCATGGCCCACCTGCTGGAGCACCTGCTGTTCAAGGGATCCACGCGCCATCCCATGGCCTGGGCGGAGTTCACGCGGCGTGGCCTGCGTGCCAACGGCACCACCTGGCTGGACCGCACCAATTACTTTGCCAGCTTCGCCGCCAACGACGACAACCTGGCCTGGATGATCGACTGGCTGGCCGATGCCATGGTGAACAGTTTCATCGCCCGCAAAGACCTGGACACCGAGATGACGGTGGTGCGCAACGAGATGGAGATGGGGGAGAACAACCCCGGACGCATCCTGTTCGAGAAGACCCTGTCGGCCATGTACCAGTGGCACAACTACGGCAAGTCCACGATCGGCGCCCGCAGCGACGTGGAAGGCGTGGACATCACACGCTTGCAGGCCTTCTACCGCACCTGGTACCGCCCGGACAACGCCACGCTGGTCATCAGCGGGCGTTTCGACGCGGACAAGGTCAAGGCGCAGGTTCGACAGTTCTTCGGCCCCATTGCGAACCCGGCTGCGCCCGTGCCCCGCCTGTACACGCTGGATCCTGTGCAGGACGGCGAGCGCGAGCTGACGATCCGCCGTGTGGGCGGCGCCGCCTCGATGGTGGTGGCGTACCACAGCGTGCCGGGCGCCCATCCGGACCAGGCCGCCGTGGAGTTGCTGGCGCCGGCCCTGGGGGACGCGCCCGCGGGCCGCTTGCACCAGCGCCTGACCGAGAAGGGTCTGGCGGCGTCGACCTGGGGCTGGACACCGGCCCTGCATGACCCGGGTTTCATCGCCTTCGGCGTGGATCTAGCCCCGGGGCAGGACCCGGCGCCCACGCGGGCGGCCCTGCTGGCCACGCTGGAGTCGGTTGCCACCGAGCCCTTGACCCAGGCCGAACTGGACCGTGCCAAGCTGCGCTGGCTCAAGGCCTGGGAGCAGGCGTTCAACGATCCCGAGCAGGTGGGTGTGGCGCTGTCGGACTCGATTTCCATGGGCGACTGGCGCCTGACCTTCCTGCTGCGCGACCGGGTACGCGATCTGACGCTGGCCGACTGGCAGCGCGTGGCTGCGCAGCGCCTGCTGCCCGCCAACCGCACGCTGGGCACCTTCGTGCCCACCGAGAAGGCCGCGCGGGCACCCGTACCCGCTGGAGTGGACGTGGCGCAGCAGATGCAGTCCTTCCGGCCGCAGGCCGGGCTGGCGCAGGCCGAGTCCTTCGATGTCTCCCCCATGAACATCGACCGTCGAACCCAGCGCCTGCGCCTGGGAGGGCTGCAGGTGGCGCTGCTGCCCAAGACGACGCGGGGGCAAGTGGTCAGCGCGGTGCTGCGCCTGCGCCTGGGGGACGTTCAGAGCCTGAAGGGCCTGGCGCAGACAGGCGCGCTGTGGGCGGCGTTGATTGACAAGGGCGGCGCAGGACTGACGCGCCAGCAGGTCCAGGACCGCCTGGACACCTGGCGCACCGAGATGGCGTTCGGCTACGCCCGCGGGGTGCTCACGGTAAACCTGCAGAGCCGGCGCGAACATTTTCCGGCGGCGGTGGAACTGCTGGCGAGGCTGTTGCGCGAGCCAGCGTTCGACGCGGCCACCCTGGCGGAGTTGCAACGTCAGGCGCTCAGCGCCATTGAGCAGGCGCGCCAGGAGCCGGGCGACATCGTGGCAAAGGCCGTGGCGCGGCATGGCAACCCGCACGCCCCTGGTGACCCACGAGCCGTGCCGAACTTTGAGGAAGAAGCGCAGGCGATGCGCGCTGTCACGCTGGAGGACTTGCAGCGCTTCCACGCCCGGCTCGTCGGTGCCGGCACGGCAGAGTTCGCTGCGGTGGGTGATTTCGACGCGGCAGCGCTGCGTCCGGTGCTGGAGCGCGGGCTGGCGGCGTGGACGTCACCGACGCCCTACCAGCGCGTGGAAGATCCCTTGTGGACCGCACCGCCTGCACGGTTGGTGTTCGCCACCCCGGACAAGCAGAACGCCGTGCTGCAGGTCCGGCAGCCTTTGCCGATGGCCGACACCCACGCCGACACGGCCGCGCTCATGGTGGCCAACATGATGCTGGGGGGCGGTGGCAGTTCCCGTCTGTGGGTGCGGCTGCGCGAGAAGGGCGGGCTGTCCTACGACGTGCGGTCCTGGATCGACTGGAACCCGCGCGAGCCCCACTCGGTATGGTCGGCCAGCGCGATCTTCGCTCCAGGCAACCTGAAGGCTGCGGAAGAGGCCTTCAGAGACGAAGTGACCAAGGCCCTGGCGGCAGGCTTTACCGAAGCCGAGTTGCGGGACGCCCGTGCCGGGCTGCTGAACTTCCGGCGCTTGTCGCGGGCGCAGGACGGTGCACTGGCCAACCGTCTGGTCACCGACTTGAACCTGGGGCGCACCATGGCCTGGTCGGCTGAAGTGGACAAGGCCATCGCCGAGGTGACGCTGGAACAGGCGAACTCGGCGCTGCGCCGCCACCTGAAGCCCGAGACCTTCGTCATCGGGGTGGGCGGCGACTTCAAGTAGCGCCAGGCTGGCCGCAGTTTCTCTGCGACCAACCGTGCACCCGATCAGGCTGCGTAGCGGCCGAGTTCCAGCTTCGCGATGGAGTTGCGGTGCACCTCGTCCGGGCCGTCCGCAAAGCGCAGCGTGCGCGCCTGGGCGAAGAAGTAGGCCAGCGGGAAGTCCTGGCACATGCCCGCGCCCCCGTGCACCTGCATGGCCCAGTCGATGACCTGCAGGGCCATGTTGGGGGCCACCACCTTGATCATCGCAATCTCGGCCTTGGCCGCCTTGTTGCCGGCCACGTCCATCATCCAGGCGGCCTTGAGCGTGAGCAGGCGCGCCTGCTCGATCATGCAGCGGGCCTCGGCAATGCGCTCCTGGGTGACGGTCTGCTGCGCCACCGTCTTGCCGAAGGCCACGCGGGCGGTGGCACGCTTGCACATCAGGGCCAGCGAGCGCTCGGCCAGGCCGACCAGGCGCATGCAGTGGTGGATGCGGCCCGGGCCAAGGCGGCCTTGCGCGATCTCGAAGCCGCGCCCCTCGCCCAGCAGCATGTGGGACGCCGGCACGCGCACGTCCTGGAAGTCGATTTCCATGTGGCCGTGCGGCGCATCGTCATACCCCATGACCTGCAAGGGCCGCAGCACCTTGACGCCCGGGGTGTCCATGGGCACCAGGATCATGGACTGCTGAGAGTGACGCGGCGCTTCCGGGTCGGTCTTGCCCATGAAGATCATGATCTTGCAACGCGGGTCGCCGGCACCACTGGTCCACCACTTGCGGCCATTGATCACGTACTCGTCGCCATCGCGCCGGATGCTGGCTTCGATGTTGGTGGCATCAGACGAGGCCACGGCCGGCTCCGTCATCGCGAAGGCGCTGCGGATCTCGCCCTGGAGCAAGGGTTCCAGCCAGGCCTTCTGGTGCTCGGGTGTGCCGTAGCGCACCAGCACTTCCATGTTGCCGGTGTCCGGCGCGGAACAGTTGAAGACCTCGCTGGCCCAGGGCACGGCGCCCATGACTTCTGCCAGGGGCGCGTATTCCTGGTTGCTCAGGCCAGCACCGCGCTCGCTCTCGGGCAGGAACAGGTTCCACAAGCCTTCGGCACGCGCCACGGGCTTCAGATCCTCGATCACTTGAAGGGGCGACCAGCGTTTGCCCACGCGGGTGTTCTCCTCCAGTTCCGCCCACCAACGAGCTTCGGCGGGATAGATGTGGCGGTCCATGAAGCCTTTCACGCGGGCTTGCAGTTCCTTGGTCTTGGGGGAGTAGTCAAAGTCCATCGGTCACCTTTCTCTTTTCGGGTTCTCTTCAGTGAAATCAGCTTCGAGCAGCGAACGACCAGCCCAGTGCTGCCAGCGGCTTGGCGGACGCGCCGGCCTCGCGCGCCTGTGCGCTGGCGGCTGTACCGTCCACCACGCGCTTGGCGATGCCCTGCAGGATGGCCGCGATGCGGAACAGGTTGTAGGCCAGGTAGAAGTTCCAGTCCTGGGTCAGGGCGGCGGTGTCGGCACGGCCGGTGCGCTCGCAGTAGCGCTGCAGGTAGGCGGACTCTGTGGGAATGCCCAGCGCCACCGTGTCCAGGCCACCGATGCCCCGGCCCATGGCATACGGAATGTGCCAGGCCATGCAGTGGTAGCTGAAGTCCGCCAGGGGGTGCCCGAGCGTCGAGAGTTCCCAGTCCAGCACGGCCAGGACGCGCGGCTCGGTCGGGTGGAAGATCATGTTGTCCAGACGGAAGTCTCCGTGGACGATGGACACTTCCTGCTCGTCCCGCGCGCTGTCAGGCATGTGAGCCGGCAGCCACTCGATCAACCGATCCATCTCGGGAATGGGCTCGGTGACGGAGGCCGCGTACTGGCGCGACCAGCGGGCGATCTGTCGCTCGAAATAGTTGCCCGGCTTGCCGAAATCTCCAAGGCCCAGGGCCTGGGGTTGCAGCCGGTGCAGGTTGGAGATGACCCGGTTCATCTCGTCGTACACGGCGCTGCGCCCGGCAGGATCCATGCCCGGCAAGGCCTGGTCCCACAGGACGCGTCCTTGCACATACTCCATGAGGTAGAACGCCCGTCCGATCACCGCCTCGTCATCGCACAGCAGCAACATCCTGGCCACAGGCACTTCCGTGCCGTGCAGGGCCTGCATGACCCGGAACTCCCGCTCAATGGCGTGGGCAGAAGGCAGCAGCCTGGCCACGGGGCCGGGTTTGGTGCGCATCACGTAGGACGCACCCGGCGTCGTCAGGAGGTAGGTGGGGTTGGATTGCCCCCCCTTGAACTGCAGCACCTGCAGCGGCCCGGCGTAGCCCGGCAGGTGTTCGAGCAGCCACCGGTCCAGTGCCTCAGGTTCGAAAGCGTGGCTGGCCGATGGCGGGCGAGTGCCGGTGAAGTGATCCATCTTGAATTCTTGGTCTGAGCGGCGCCGGCATCTCGTGGCTGGCTCCTGCGGAGGGCTCATTGTGGGGGCATCCGGCGCGCACCACCATGCTAGAGTTCCCCGGGCTCATAACACCCGTCATGCCAAGTTCCTCGGTATCTCCTTCACCAAGTCCAGCCACACTGTGCATCCTGTCAGCGGTAGCCCTGATGATGGGCGGCGAGGCGCAGGCCTGGGGTTTCGGCAGGGCGCAGTCCAGTGCCGTTCTGGGTATGCCGCTGGACTTCAGCGTGGCCCTGCGCCTGGATGCGTCGGAATCTCCCCCCGAGTGTCTGGCTGCCGAAGTTTCGGCCGGTGACATTCCGGTGCCCCGTTCAGCGGTGTTCGTCACTATGGACAGCGCCTCTGGTGGCCCGGTGCTGCGGGTACGGACGAGTTTGGCCATTGACGAACCTTTGGTCACTATCAGGCTCAGCGCGGGATGCGGCTCCAGCATTGCCCGCAGGTTCACGCTGTTTGCCGATCCGCCGGGGCACCTTGCGGCGGCTGCAATCGCCCCCGCTGATGTCTTGCGGGCTGCTGTTCCCGCACCTGCGGCACCTGCCATGGTTTCGCCTGCCCCGACAGTGACTCCCGGGCAGTTCGATACAACTCGCCCGGCAGGCGCCACGACACCGATGACTCCCATAAGTGCTGCTGCGCCGGCCGCAGCCGCATCATCACCTGGTGGAGTTGGTGCCAATAATCGAACCCGGTTGCCAGACGGCGCCTCCCCGTTGGCCGGTGTCTCTGCGCAGGCGACACAGCGCGGTGCGGCCAGCGTAGCGCGTGCGAAGCTGCAGTTGGACGCGCCCACCTTGATGACGTCGCCTGTGGGTGCTTCCCAGAGTGGGGCATTTGCCGCGGCCGTGCAGGCCGCTCAGAATGCCGCCAGCGCCGCGCGGGCCTCCGCATCGGCGGCGCAGGCCCGCGCTGCGGAGATGCAGAAGAGCATCGAAGCGCTGCGGCAGGAAGCGCAGGCCAATCGCGAGGCCGTCGCCCGCCTGACCCGTGCATTGGAGGAGGCTCAAGGCCGCACACCTGGGTGGCTTTGGGCAGCCTTGGCCGCCCTGGGGGGGCTGAGTGCGCTTATGTTTGTGCGCATGCGGCGCTTACAGCTGGGTGGGTCTGCAACACCGTGGTGGTCGGCGAACGCCGCATCGGTCGCAGAGCCGCCCGGGCACGGTCCGGATGAGATGTCATCAAGACCTGTGACCGCGGCGCCCGCCCCGGCGGGGTCCATGGGATCCGACACCCCATCAACTGCCCCCCCCCTGCCAAGCCTGTCATTCGTGGCCAAACGGCAGCCCGGCGCAGCGGACAGTGCGCCGGTGGCTAGGGCGGAGCAGCCCGTGTCTCACCTGCCGCAGGTGGAGAGTGAACCTGACTGGGATTCTTTGCCGGCGGTGTCGGTTGAAGAATTGCTGGACCTGCAGCAGCAAGCGGAGTTCTTCTCTGTCCTGGGGCAGGACGATGCGGCGCTCAAGCTGTTGGCGGACCATTTGACGCAGACCCGTGGCGACTACCCGCTTCCCTATCTGCAGGTGATGGATATCTGCCGACGCCGCTCCGATAAGGCAGGCTTCGAACGGATCCGGTCGCGACTCCAGCAGCGTTTCGGTATCAGTTGGCCGGGCTGGCATGAGCAATCTCAGGACCAGCGCCGCCTGGAGGACTGCTCAGACCTGCTGTTCGAGATCGAACTGGTGTGGAAGGACCCTGCAAAGGTGATGGAGTCTCTGGAAGACTTGCTTCGCGCCGGCAACCGGGTGGACTGCCTCGAACCCACGGTGCAGTCCGAACTCTTGTTCCTCTACACCCTGGCACGGGACCTGCGGAATCGACCAGTACGAACCCCTGACCCGGTGCCGATGACTGCCTCCGTGGCGGCGGCATCGGATGCCTTGGACATCGATTTTGACCTGGGCATGGATCAGGCATCTGCATCGTCGGCGGGCCTGGACCTGACGCTCGAGTTCGACCTGCCAACTCCTTCGACGCCAGCAGGCTTGGCCGCGGTAT
This sequence comes from Burkholderiales bacterium, assembly GCA_947464185.1. Classification (GTDB taxonomy): domain Bacteria; phylum Pseudomonadota; class Gammaproteobacteria; order Burkholderiales; family Burkholderiaceae_C; genus Rubrivivax. Next base: position 16,326 of record CANHVY010000010.1, on the reverse strand, counting down.
CCCAAGGCGTGCAGGCTGCGAAGCCCGGGTCAGCCGTGTCGGGCACGCCTGAGCTTTCGATCACAGCCTTGCCCGCCGAGCCGCTTCGAGCGCTGTCTGACATCGATCTTCCTCTTTCAGATGAGGGCTCCCGTACCCCCGCTTCCGCCCTTGCCGCGGCCAGACATGTCACAGGCGGGCCTTCAAAAGAAGCAGCCGTCGACCTGAAGCTGGACGAGACTTGGAACCCAAACCCTGCTGTATCACCTCAGGGTCAGGAGCCAAAGCCCGGCGCGCAGACTCTATCGCTTCAGTTTCCCGAGCTGGACCTGCCGGGTGCAGAGGAACTCGCCGTCGCTCAGGGCGCTGCGGTGGATCTGGATCTCACCCTCGACACACCAGACCTCGCAGCACTGCCCCCGCCGCTGAGCGTTGATGAGGAGCGTGCGGCCAGCCGGTTCGGTCTGTTCAGCGTAGAGTTCGATCAAGTGGACAAGCGCTGAGTCCCCCAACGCGCTGAGCCCTTCAATGGCCTTCGCGAACCTTCAACGCGCTTGTCAGCGCCTCAAAGGGCCTGCAGGCGTTCCAGAGCGAGTTGCAGCGTCTCATCCTTCTTGGCAAAGCAAAGCCGTGCGATGCCCTGCTCGAACCCCCCCTCGTAGAAGGCGGAGAGTGGAATGGCTGCGACGCCCACCTCCTTCGTGAGCCACTGGCAGAAATCGGCTTCGGGCAGGTCGCTGACGGCGCTGTAGTCCACGCACTGGAAGTAGGTGCCGGCAGTGTGCAGCGGCCGCAGGCGCGTCTGACGCAACCCATCCAGGAACAGGTCGCGCTTGCGCTGATAGAACGCCGGCAAGCCCAGGTAGGGCGCGGGATCCTGCATGTAGGCAGCCAGGGCGTGCTGCACAGGCGTGTTGACCGTGAACACATTGAACTGGTGCACCTTGCGGAACTCGGCGGTCAGCGCCCTTGGCGCGGCCACGTAGCCCACCTTCCAGCCGGTCACGTGGTAGGTCTTGCCGAAACTGGAGACCACGAAGGCCCGCTCGGCGAGGCCGGGAATGGCGGCGGCGCTGACGTGCGCCTGTTCGTCGAACACCATGTGCTCGTAGACTTCATCGGCGATCAGCAGGATGTTGGTGGGGGCCAGCAGGGCCTCCAGCTGCAGCATCTCCTCGCGCGTCCATACCGTGGCGCTGGGGTTGTGCGGCGAATTGACGATCATCGCGCGCGTGCGCGGCGAGATCGCCGCCGAGATGAGCCCGAAATCCGGCCGGAAGGTGCGCGGTGTCAAGGGCACCCTGACCACGGTGCCGCCCGCCAGTTCGATGTTGGGGATGTAGCTGTCGTAGCAGGGCTCCAGCACGATCACCTCGTCGCCGGGGTGCACGCAGCACAGCACCGCCGTGAGGATGGCCTGGGTGGCGCCGGCGGTGATGGTGATCTCGGTTCCCGGGTCGTAGCGGCGGCCGTAGAGCGTCTCGATCTTGCGCGCCACGGCCTCGCGCAAGGGCAGGGCGCCGGGCATGGGCGGGTATTGGTTGAGACCGCCGCGCATGGCGCCTGCCACGTCCTCCACCAGGGCAGGGTCGCAGTCGAAGTCCGGGAAGCCCTGACCCAGATTGACCGCCTGGTGCTCAGTGGCCAACGCGGACATGACGGTGAAGATGTTGGTGCCCACCTTGGGCAGGCGGGTTTGGAGAGCCACGGGGTGATGGATGGTGGTCATGTTTTCAGAGGTCGGAAGCCGGTATGCCGCCGGCCGTCAGGCGCCTGAGCAGTTCAGGTGACAGGCGATCTGACAGCAGTGAGGCGAAGGTCAGGACGAAGTGGCGCAGGTAGACGCCTTTGCGGAACGCGATTCTCGACACATTGGTGCCGAACAGGTGACCGGCGGGCAGGGCGACAAGGCCGTTGTCGGGCGGATCCTCGCGCACCGCCATCTCGGCCACGATGCCCACCCCCAGGCCCACGCGGGTGTAGGTCTTGATGACGTCGGAGTCCAGGGCCTCCAGCGCCAACGTGGGCCGAAGACCGGCGCGCGCAAAGGCCGCATCAATGCGACTGCGACCCGCAACAGAAGGGTGGTAGGACACCAGGGGGTGGCGGGCCAGCAACTCCAGCGTCAGGCGCTCGCTGCTCGCCAAGGGATGGTCGGCCGGCACCACCACCACGTGCTGCCACTCGTAGCAGGGCAATGTGAGGAGTTCGTCGTGCTGATCCAGCGCCTCGGTGGCCAGGCCTATGACAGCCGTCTCGTCGATCAGCATGCGCGCCACCTGGTCGGGCGTGCCCTGGTGCAGTTCTACCTGCACCTTCGGGTGGCGTTGTCGCAACAGCGCCACCGGCTGCGGCAACACGTAGCGCGCCTGGGTGTGGGTGGTGGCGATGGACAGCGTGCCCGCGTCCTGGGCGCTGAACTCGCTGCCGATGCGCTTGAGGTTGTGGACCTCGCGCATGATGATCTCCACCGACTTCAGCACCTGTTCGCCGGGCTCGGTGACACGGCGCAGCCGCTTGCCGTGGCGGGCGAAGATGTCCACGCCCAGCTCCTCCTCCAGTTCCAGGATGGCCTTGCTGATGCCCGGTTGAGAAGTGTGCAGGGCCTTGGCGGTCTCGGTAAGGTTCAGGTTGCGCCGCACCGCTTCCTGGAGGAACCGAAACTGGTGCAGGTTCATGGCGTTCGCCCCATCCCTGCAGCCTCCCGCGCCAGGGCTTCAATGACGCCCTGCGCTTCCCCAATGGTCCCCTGCAGGGTCCAGGTCACTTGCCGGTGCTGCTGTTGCAGGGCCGCAAGCAGTCGTGGAAGATCCTTGCGCACGTGGCCGCCGGAGCCGAGGAACATGGGCACGATGCTTATGTCGGTCGTCCCGCGTTGAACGAGCTCATGCCCGGCCTCAAGGAGAGACGGGCTCATGAATTCCAGGTAGGCCAAACGGACTTCGGCATCAGGCTGCAAGACGCGCAGGCGTTCGGCCACCGCCTCAAACGGGCGGCTCCACGCGGGATCGCGGGCGCCGTGGGCAAAAAGGATGATGGCCTGGGGCATGAGGGCAACCTATACAGCTTGAAGCGGCAAGGATCTCGAGAAGGGCCGCCGCTCGATCAACGGTGCCTGACCAGCCACTGGAAGGCCACCAGGGACAGCGCCAGGTAAACCAGGCTGGGACTGGCTGCTGCCCACCAGGGGCTCCAGTCACGCAGCACGCCGATGTGGCTCGCGAGGTTGTTCAGCAGGACGAAGCTGATGCCCAGCATGATGCCGCCAAACACCTTGAGGCTGACGCCGCCCGCGCGGGCGTGCAGGTAAGCGAAAGGCAGGGCCAGCGCCGCCATGACGATGCAGGCTAAGGGATACAGGGCACGTTTCCAGAACTGGATCTCATAGCGCTGTGCCGCCTGTTCCTGCTTGGAGAGGTGCCGGCTGTAGCGCCAGAGCTCCACGGTAGACATGGTCTGCAAGGGCATGACTGCGGCGGCCACCACGTCGGGGGTGAGGGTGCTGCGCCATTTCAGGCTGTCAAGCTGTTGGGTCACCACGGCGAGTCCGGGTGGGCCGCCGGGTGGTGCGTGCTGGGCTGCAGTCATGGCGGGGCTGGCTGGGGGGTCGGACGACGGCCAGTCGGCCAGCCGCACCTGAGTCAAGGTCCACAGGCCTGAGGGATCCACCTGGGCCTGTCGGGCTTCGATGCGGCGCAAAAGTCGGTTGTCCCGGTCGAACTCGAAGATCCGCACCCGCAGCAGTCGTCCGCTCACCTCCGCGGCCCCCACATTGATGGCGGCATGGTGGGCTGCCGTAGCCGAGCCTACTTCGTCCTTCAGCCACGCGCCTGCCTGTCCCAGAGGCACGCCCGCACCGTCCCTGCGGCTTTCCTGCAGCACCACCTGACGCTCGGCCCAGGGCACCACCCACTCGCCAAGGGCAAAGGCACCGGCACCGAACAGCACGCCCGGCAGCAGCAGCATGGCCAGTGCACGGCCCGGGCCAAGCCCCGCCGTGCGCAGGATGGTGAACTCCGAAGCCTGGGCCATGCGGGAAAGCGCATAGATGGTGCCTATCAGCACCGAAATCGCGGACAGGTCGTAGAGGTGTCCGGGCACCTGAAGTGCGGCGGACAGCACGGAATAGCGCAACGAACCGGGCACTCTTGCGCTGGCAGATAACTCATCCACGAAGTCTATAAAGAAGAACAGCGACAGAAAGGCAAGTGCCACGAAGAAGACCGAACCCGCAATGTCACGGTACAACAGTCGTCGGACCGTTTTCATGTGCGCCCCTGGGTCGCGGCCCCGGCAGGTTTGGGCCTGAGCCCCGGCCAGGACCACGAGGTGGCGTGATCGCGCCACCAGATCAAGGCCAGCGCACACAGGAACGCCAGGCCGTGCAGCCCACCCAGCGCTGCCTCCAGTGACAGGCGGCGCCCTGCAACCCACGATTGCGTCAGGTTGATTAGGTTGAAGTAAACGACGAAGCTCAGCAGGGCCAGAACCAGATTCCAGTTGCCACCCCGCCGGGGGTTCACGGACGAAAGGCCAATGCCCAGAAGCGTCAGATTGCAGGCGCCCAGGAACAGGCCCAGGCGCCAGCAAAGCTCACCGTCATTCAAGGCGCTTCGCTTGTCCAGCAGATCCAGAGTGGGCAAGGCCTTGGGGGGCAGGGCGGCCGATGTGACGTTTTGAGTCTGGTCAATCAGCACGCGGTAGGACTCGAACCTCGCCAAGGCCCGTTCCCCCGTGGCCGCGTCGAACTCGTTGCGTTGCCCGCGGTCCAGCACTGCGAAGCGGTCCGGCCCCTGCGTGAGCACGGTGCCGGACAGCGCCGTCGTGACGCTCTCCTTGCCACGTTCCTGAGCCAGGATGAACACGTTGCGGGCCTGGCGTGACTCTGCGCTGTCACGATCGATGAAGAACACCCTCTGCCCATCCGAGGACGTCTGGAACAGACCCGGCGCCACCCGTGCCACGTCCGAGCGCTGGCTGTAGCGATCGCGCACCTCCATCGTCTGCTGGTTCACCCAGGGCCAGGCCAGCATGACCATCACCGCCACCAGCGCCAGTCCCGGTGCGGCCGTCCACAGCACGGGCCGCACCGTGCGGGCCAGCGACAGGCCGCTGGTGAACCAGACCGCCATCTCGCTGTCGCGGTACATGCGGCCCAGCGTCAGCACCACCGCGACGAACAGGGACAAGGTGATCATCGTGGGCAGATGCGCCATGGTTGCGAAGCCCAGCAGCAGCACCACGTCCTGGGGCGAGGCCGTGCCCCGCGCCGCCTGTCCCAGGGTGCGGATGAGCATCATCGTGAGCACGATCGTCAGCACCACCACCAAGGTGGCGGCGAAGCTGCGGCCGAGCTCTTTTCTGAGCGCTCCTTGAAATAACATCGTCAGTCTTTCATCCCCCGAGTGATTATGGACTTCCACACCCTGAGTCTTCCCCCTTCGTCATGGTCGAAGACCGACGCCGACGCCTTGCTGGTCGTGCTGGCCGCCGATGCCGACCCGGTAGTGCTGGACAAGCCGCTGGCCACCTTGTGGCGTGACCTCTGTGCCGCCGGCGAAGTGGAACTCAAGGGCGGCAAGTCGGTGCTTGTGCACCAGCCTGCCAAGGTGTTGGCCCCACGGGTGGCATTTTGTGTGGCCTCCAACGCCTCGGCCAAAGCCATGGCGAAGGCCTTCACTTCAGGGCTGGGCCTGCTCAAGGCCGGAGGCAGCAAGACCTTGAATGTTGGCGTAGTGGCCAAAGACGGGCCTACGACGGCCCAAGCCGAAGCTCTTGCGGTTGCGGCCCTCGACGCGGTCTACCTGTACCGACACACCAAGCCCAGCGCACCGGCGGCTCCTGCGCTCGGCACGGTGCGCTTGCTGTGCGCCGCCGCTGATCAGGCGGCACTTGATGCCGCACTGGCACGCGGGGCGGCCATTGGCCAGGGGGTCACCTTTGCGCGCGAGTGCGCCAACCGCCCGGGCAACCACTGCACGCCGACCTTTCTGGCCGAAGAGGCCCGCCGCCTGGGCAAGAGCCATGGCTTGAAGGTGCAGGTGCTGGAGCGCAAGGAGATCGAGAAGCTGGGCATGGGCTCCTTCCTGGCCGTTGCCAGGGGCTCTGCCGAGCCGCCAAAGTTCATCGTGGCGCAGTGGCAGGGGGCCTCGAAGAAGCAGGCCCCTATCGTGCTGGTGGGCAAGGGCGTCACCTTCGACACTGGGGGCATCTCGCTGAAGCCTGCTGCGGAAATGGACGAAATGAAGTTCGACATGGGGGGTGCGGCCAGCGTGCTGGGCACCCTGCGGGCGTTGGCACAGTTGAAGGCCAAGGTCAATGTCGTCGGGCTGATCGCCGCCACCGAGAACATGCCGGGCGGCAGAGCGGTAAAGCCAGGCGATGTCGTCACCAGCTTGTCGGGCCAGACCATCGAGATCCTCAACACTGACGCCGAAGGTCGGCTGATCCTGTGCGATGCCTTGACCTACGCTGAGCGCTTCAAGCCCGCGGCCGTGATCGATATCGCCACCCTGACCGGCGCCTGCGTCATCGCCCTGGGCCACCAGCGCAGCGGCCTGTTCAGCCCCGACGACGCCTTGGCCGAGGAATTGCTGCGGGCCGGCGACACCGCCCTGGACCCCTGCTGGCGCATGCCGGTGGACGAGGAGTACGACGAGGCGCTGAAGAGTTCTTTCGCGGACATGGCCAACGTGGGCCCGCGCGCGGGTGGCGCCATCACGGCTGCCATGTTCCTCAAGCGCTTCGCTGGCAAGTACCCCTGGGCGCACCTGGACATTGCCGGTACGGCCTGGAAGTCTGGCCCGGCCAAGGGCGGCACGGGCCGCCCCGTGCCACTGCTGACCCACTTCATCCTGGGCCGGGCCGTATGAGCCAAGGGCCGGTGGCTGGATTGGTGATCTACCAATAACCTTGTGACCGCATGACCTCATGCCCAGGCGAAGGTATCGTGACTGACATCTGCTTCCATTTCGGCGTGGAGGACCGCACGTTGTACGTCTGCCGCTTGCTGCGCAAGGCGGTGCGCCAGGGCTCCAGGGTGCTGGTTCGCGGCGAGGGTGCCGAGATGGACCTGCTGGACAAGGCGTTGTGGACCTTCGAGCCGCAGGAGTTTCTTCCGCACCACCGCTTGCGCGCCGGTCAGCCACTGCCTGCACGGTTGCACCGCACCTCGGTCTGGCTCATGTGGGAGGGCGACACTTGGCCTCGTGAACTGCAGTGTGGCCGTGTGCTGTTGCATCTGGGTCAGCAACCGGCCGATGACGGCGACACCTGGGACCGGATGATCGAGCTGGTAACCATGGAGTCTGAAGACCGGCGACAGGCCCGCCAGCGCTGGCGGGCGTACGAGGCCCGCGGCTGGGCGCCGCAGGCGCTGAACGTCGGGGTAACGTTGTGACCCCGACGCGCCAGGACTTTCTGGCCAAGGTGCCGACCCTGACCGAAGTGGCCGACGTCGCACAGGCCCCGACAGCCTTGCCGAGCCCCGCAGCGGATGAACGCACGCAGCGGTGGGTCGATGAGGTCATGGACCGGATGGCGCCTCAGGTCAACGCCTTGGTGAGCAGCCAGTTGCGCGACATGCTGGCGCCGGCGGTTCAAGACGCTGTGCAAGACGCCGTGGAGCGCTGCCGCGGGCCTTTGATCGAAGCCTTGGCCCGCAGGCTGCGGGAGATCCTCGAACAGGAACTGGCTCGCAAAGCCGCTGAGGTTCCTGAAACCCTCGGTCACGTGCATCCACGCCCGCGACCGACGGATTCCCTGAAGGATATGTGACAATCTTCGCGCTAACGTCGTGACCGCTGAGCAATATCTCTCAGATGTCCAACCTCATCAGGAGTCTTTTCATGCAGATCAAGTACACCCTTCTCGGCGGGGCCGTGGCCATGCTGGTGGCCGGTTCAGCATTCGCGCAGGACCTCGTAGTCAAGATCGGCCATGTGGCCCCCACCAGTGGCGGCATCGCCCACCTGGGCAAGGACAATGAGATGGGCGCGCGCATGGCCATCGACGAACTCAACGCCAAGGGCGTGACCATTGGCGGCAAGAAAGCCAAGTTCGAACTGCTGGCAGAGGACGATGCAGCTGATCCGAAGCAGGGCACTGCGGCAGCACAGAAATTGGTGGATGCCAAGGTCAACGGTGTGATCGGTCACCTGAACTCGGGAACCTCCATCCCCGCCTCCAAGATCTACAGCGACGCTGGCATTCCGCAGATTTCACCCTCCGCCACTAACCCCAAGTTCACCCGCAACGGCTACAAGACCACCTTCCGCGTGGTGGCTGACGACGTGCATCTGGGCGGCACTCTGGGCAAGTACGCCGTCCAGCAGCTCAAGGGCAAGAGCATTGCCGTCATCGATGACCGTACCGCTTACGGTCAGGGCGTGGCCGACGAGTTCGAGAAGGGCGTGAAGGCTGCGGGCGGCAAGACCGTCGCACGCGAGTTCACCAACGACAAGGCCACCGACTTCACCGCCATCTTGACCAGCCTGAAGGCAAAGAAGCCTGACGTGGTCTTCTTTGGTGGCATGGACGCTGTCGCGGGCCCGATGCTGCGCCAGATGAAGCAGTTGGGCATCGAGGCCAAGTTCGTCGGTGGTGACGGCATCTGCTCGGGCGAGTTGCCCAAGCTGGCCGCCGGCACCATGGCCGATGGCCAGGTGGTGTGCGCCGAGGCCGGTGGTGTCGAGGGAGCTGCTAAGAAGTCCATGGATGACTTCTACGCCGCCTTCAAGAAGAAGTTCAACACCGACGTGCAAGTGTACTCCCCCTACGTGTACGACGCCGTCAACGTGATGGTGGCGGCGATGGTCAAGGCTGGCTCTGCGGACCCAGCCAAGTACCTGCCGGTGCTGGCCAAGACTGAAGGCTACAAGGGTGTCACTGGCACGATCGGCTTTGACAGCAAGGGCGACATCAAGAACGGCGCCTTGACGCTCTACACCTACAAGGGTGGCAAGCGCGATCAGATCGCAGTGGTGCGCTGACCTGCTTGCTTCAAGCAGCCAGCCACAAGGGCGCCCCTGGGGCGCCCTTTTTTTCATTCGATCCGACACAGCAAGCGACTGGTCAACCGAATTTCCACAACGTTGTACACAGGCCCTCCTTCGCTGCACTCTTATCATCGGCCGATGTCTTCCGTCTTCGAATCAAGACCTCTTGCCGGTGGTGCAGCACGCGACGAAGAAGTTGCTCGCCTGCGCGTTCCTCCGCACTCCACCGAAGCCGAGCAGAGCGTGCTGGGTGGCTTGCTGCTGGAGAACTTGGCCTGGGACAAGTGCTCGGACCTGCTGACCGACAGTGACTTCTACCGCCACGAGCACCGCCACATCTATGCTGCAATCGGCAGCCTGATCGCCTCCAGCAAGCCGGCTGACGTCATCACTGTGTTCGAGGCGCTTCAAAGCTTGGGCAAGGCCGAGGACTGCGGCGGACTTGCTTACTTGAATGCCCTGGCACAGAGCGTTCCCAGCGCTTCGAACGTGCGCCGTTATGCCGAGATCATCCGCGAGCGTTCGGTCTTGCGAAAGCTGATTGCGGCCAGCGACGAGATCGCCACCACGGCTTTCAATCCGCAGGGTCAGCCTGTGTCCCAGATCTTGGACGAGGCGGAATCTCGCATTTTCCGCATTGGTGAGGAGGGCTCACGCGGCGGCGTCGGCTTCCAGCCCATGGACAAGCTGGTGCAGGCCCTGATCGACCGGGTGCAGGAACTGGAGGCCAACGGCAGCGAGGACGTCACGGGCATCCGCACCGGCTTCTACGACCTGGACCGCATGACCGCCGGGCTGCAGAAGGGCGACCTGATCGTGCTGGCGGCCCGCCCCTCCATGGGCAAGACCGCCTTTGCGCTGAACATCGCCGAGCATGTGGCGGTGCAAGAGGGGCTGCCGGTGGCGGTGTTCTCCATGGAGATGGGAGCCTCGCAGTTGGCCTTGCGGGTGGTGGGTTCACTCGGGCGTATCGACCAGCAGCATCTTCGGACGGGTCGCCTGCGTGACGACGAGTGGGAACGACTGCCCGAGGCCGCCAGCAAGCTCAGCGAAGCGCCGATGTTCATCGACGAATCACCGGGGCTGAACCCGGCCGAACTGCGCGCCCGCGCACGCCGCCTGGCGCGCCAGTACGGTGGCACGCTGGGCCTGATCGTGATCGACTACCTGCAGTTGATGAGCGGCAGCAGCAACAGCAGCGACGAGAACCGTGCCACGGTGCTGGGCGAGATCTCGCGGGGCATGAAGGGGCTGGCCAAGGAACTGCAATGCCCCGTCATCGCCCTGTCCCAGCTCAACCGCAGCGTCGAGACGCGGCCGGACAAGCGGCCCATGATGAGTGACCTGAGAGAGTCCGGCGCCATCGAGCAGGACGCCGACGTCATCATGTTCATCTACCGGGACGACTACTACAACAAGGATTCCAAGGAACCCGGGGTGGCCGAGATCGTCCTGGCCAAGCAGCGCAACGGCCCTGTTGGGACCGTCAAACTCACCTTCTTGAAGCCCTTGACCAGGTTTGACAATTTGGCCATGGACGCTGACTGAATTCAGGCAGTTTCTCCCCCAAGGCCCAGGCCGTTGACGGAGGCCTGCGTCTCATGCCTTGATCACCACTCCACCTGAAGAGCGCGCGCTGCGCCTGATCCCGGCGATGTGCGTGGACGGTACGCAATAGCGGCGAGACAGCACCCCCTGTGTGTCGATCATCGCCTTGACGCCTTCAATCTTGCTTCTATGTCGCTTGAGCAGGCTGCCAGCGAGCTCAATGACGCGGGCATTGCAGGTCTGTTCGCCGTAGCTCAGAAGTGACTCCACGGCACCCTTGTAGTCTTCCTTGAGTGTCAGGTCTACGGCATTCTCTGCTGCACGTGTCGTGTCGTTGAGCGCCTCGTTCAACCACAACCCTACATCTGACCGGTTCAGGGCGGCGCCTAGCATCACGTGATTGGCCGCACGGGACACCGCAAACCGACGGGCAATCTTACGGCCTACGGTCTCGAACTCATCCTGGGGAAAGCCGACGTTGAGAAGTCGCGCCATCAGGGACATGACATTCATCGCGGCTTCAAGATCGAAGGCCGGCTTCAGGACGTCCGCATGCACCTCGCGGATCATCTTGAAGGCCAGCTTGGTGTGGCCTTGCGCAGCCGTGACCAGCACCTCGGCGATACCCTTGAAGTGCTGCAGGCGATAGGATTGAGGATGCATCTCAGCAAACCGGCTGATGTTCTCCAAAGCAATCTGCAAGGCCCCCGTCTGTTTCTTTTCGTATCGGACGAAGGCGATCAGAAGCATCGACAGCACATCGAACAGCCGTGAGCGTTTGCCGATGTTCCAGGCCTGCTGCAGCAGCTCAGATGCCTTGTCGTACTCGCAGCTATAGAAACTCAGCGTGCCCGTGTGCTGCAGGCGCAAGATGCACTCAGGAGTCAGATTTGTGGCTGCCTCGTAGGACTTGCGGGCCTCATCCACCTGGCCCATTTCCATCCTCACACGGCCCATGACATCGTGGGCGTCGGCGTTCTGCGGGTCTTCCTCCAGCAGGTCTTCCACCGCACGACGGGCCTTGGCGATCTCGCCGTCTGCGAAATGAGCACGCGCTACGCCGAGGCGGGCCCAGGGTACTGTCTTGGCTTCCACCACTGCCTTGAACAGTGCAGCGGCTTCCTCATTGCGCTTCTGCCGCAGCAGCAGTTCAGCCCCGATGCGCGCGGCGTACAGCCAGTACATACCCCGTGATTCAAAACGCTCGACGCAAAGCTGCGCTGCGAGGTCGTACTCGCGCTGCTCCAGGGCTTCGAAGATTGGGCTCAGGACGCGCTTTCGCTGCCTGGCCTCCTTGATGCGCTCGCCCAGGGAGTTGGCCGAAAACGGCTTGATGAGGTATCCGTCCAACGCGGATTCCGCAGCCTCGGCCACCTGCGCATAGGTGGCCTCGCTGGCAATCATGACGAACACCGTGGAGTAGGGCAGCATGTTCTCGCGCCGCAACTCCTCCAGAAGCTGCAAGCCCGAGGCCGCTTCAGCGTCGAAGTTGTAGTCGCATACCACCAGGTTGAACCGCTGACTTTCCAGCATGTTGCGGCCTTCGATCAGGCGTGACACCTGCCTGACGGTGCCGAAGCCGAAAGTGCGCAGGTTTTGCGTCGTGATGCTGCGAGAGGCCGAATTGCTGTCGATCACGAGAGCGCTGTCGCTCTCGACCTCATCGTCCAGCTTCAGATTGCCTTCAAAACCGTCAAACATATCGTTCAGTCGGACCTTCCGCAGTCAGGTGCTAGCCGCACCCAAGTGCAGTTCATGGAATTGCTGGATGCACGTGGAAATGTGTTTTTTGGCCGAAGAGGATAACGCGTCACTGGAAGTTTCGCAGCCTACATCGTCCCTTTTCGAGCCGACTATTCAGGCCAAACCCCAACTAATCCTCATGGTGAGGCCCACGTTTGTCGCCAAGAGATGGGCTTTCCACTGTTTCAGTAGAAACGAAGAACTGAATCAGGCTGTCAGCGCAAGGGCTCCCAGCGAGCGGGTGGCTCGTTGCAGGCCAGCGATCTGGGCCTCTCCTGAGCCGAAGCGACGAAGCAACTCAGAGACTTTCTTCGCAAGCGCACCCGATGTGGTGGGCCCCAGTTCAGGCGAGTAGCGTTTGATAAGCATCGAGGCTATGTCGACGAAGCGGCTGTTGCGGTACTGTTCCGACTTCGCCAGCAGGTCCACTATGGCCTTTGCGGCTGCACCCCGCGAAGCGGACTGTACGGCCTGCTCCACCGTGGCGTTAATCTCAACCAGCCCCTGCCGGAAGGTTTCAATGAACGGCGTCTGCTTGAGGCTGGCGATGACGAGGAACTCGGTCACCGTACGCGAACTGCAGAATCGCAGGGCCACGGTTTTGGCGAAGGCGGATGCCGCACAGGCATCCGCGTTTGCCTGCGACACCCGCACCCAAAGTGACACCACCACCTGGGCAGCCTCAAGGTCGAACCCGTCCGCCTCAGATGCGCGGGCGAGTTGGTGTGCGGCAGCGGCCGCCTCGGCGTCCTTGTCTGTGCGAGAGAGCCACAAGGCGCGCGCCGCACTCGCGATGCGGGCCAGCCGGGGCGACTCTGGAAACCGGGTTGAAAAATACACCAATTCCTTGACGCAGCCGTCTAGGGAGCCCAGGTCCTTGGAGTCGTGGTGGATGAGGGCGAGAAGGAAAAGGCTCAAGGCGTCGAACAGCCGGGTGCCCGCCCCCATGCTGCGTGCGCGTTCCAGGAACTGCCCAGCCTCGTCGGACTCACCCAGGTAGAAGGCCAGGGCGCCCGCATGCTGGGCCCGCAGCAGGCACCCGGGAGTGGCCAGCGAGGCCGCTCGGTATGACTCGAGCGCACTCGCAAAGTCCAATCGATCCAGCATCATTCGTCCTTGAAGGTCCAGGGCGTCGGCGCACTGCGGCTCGTCCAGCAGCAGCGCATCGATCACCTTCTGCGCCTTCCCAAGTTGCCCTGCTGCCCATTCGCAGCGGGCCATGCCTACTCTCGCCCAAGTAGAAGGCTGGGCCTCGTGCAGCCGCTCAAACAGCAGCAGGGCGTCCTGTGGCCTTTGCAGGCGAAGCATCACCTCAGCCGCCACGCGGCCGCAAAAAAACCAGTATGGCTGCCGCTCTTGGAACCGCTCAATGGCTCGCTGTACGGCCACCTCCAGTTTTCCCGATTCCAGGGCTGTCATCACGCTTGCCAGTTCACGCTTTCGGCGCCGCGCCTCCAGTACCCGATCGATCAGAACGGCGGAGGTGAACGGACGCACCAGGAAGCCGTCCAGGGCAGTCTCCGCAGCTTCCATGGCCTGCGCGTAGGTGACCTGTGAGGTCACCATGAGGAACACGGTGCTGAAAGGCAGAAGCTGCACACGACGCAGTTCGTTCAACAAGTCATGCGCCGACAACTCACCGGATGCACTGGGCTCCAGGTTGCAGATCACGATGTCGAAGGTATGGCGCTCCAGTAACTCGCGGGCCTGCTGCATCTTTCCGCAGGTGACCACGTCACCCACACCGCCGCTGCGTAACTGACTGGCTGTAACGCTGCGCAACATCGCGTTTGGTTCTATCACCAGCGTCCTGGCGAGGTGCAGATCAGAATCCATCATGGAGAGATAGGTTACCTGAAAAGGTCTCTCACACGGTCCGTCCAGCTCTTGGCGTTCGGCGAGTGCCTGCCGCCTGCACCCTTGAAAGACTCCTCCAGTTCGCGCATCAGTTTGCGCTGGTACTCGGTCAGCTTGACGGGAGTCTCCACGTTGATGTGGCAGTACAGATCGCCAGGATACGCGGAGCGCAGCCCTTTGATGCCCTTGCCACGCAAGCGGAAGGTCTTTCCGTGCTGGGTGCCTTCAGGCAGTTCGATCTCGGCCTTGCTGCCCAGGGTGGGCACCTCGATGGCGCCACCCAGCGCGGCGGTGGTCATCCCCACCGGTACCGTGCAGTGCAGGTCGTCACCGTCACGCTCAAAGATGTCGTGGGCCTTGATGCGGATCTCGATGTAGAGATCACCGGTTGGCCCGCCGTTGGTACCGGGCTCGCCGTTGCCGGCGGAACGAATCCGCATGCCCTCATTGATGCCTGCCGGGATCTTGACCTCCAGCGTCTTCTGTCGCTTGATTCTCCCCGCGCCATTGCAGGCCGCGCAGGGCTCGGGAATGATCTTGCCACTGCCCTTGCAATGTGGGCATGTCTGCTGGATGCTGAAAAAGCCCTGGCGCATGTGCACTGTGCCGCTACCGCTGCACGTGCTGCAGGTCTTGGGGCTGGTACCTGGCTTGGCGCCGCTGCCCTTGCAGGTGTCGCAGGTGTCCCACGTAGGGATGCGGATCTGCGTTTCCTTGCCGTGGGCCGCTTCTTCCAGCGAAATCTCCATGGCGAAGTTCAGGTCGTTGCCACGATAGACCTGCTGCCCACCCCCTCCGCGCCGCCCGCCGCCACCGCCGCTGAAAATATCACCAAAAATGTCGCCGAAGGCTTCCGCAAAACCGCCGAAACCCTCGGGACCGGCACCACCTCGTCCGCCTCCCATGCTTGGGTCCACACCTGCGTGACCGTACTGGTCATAAGCTGCCCGTTTCTGTGAATCGGACAGCATCTCGTAAGCTTCCTTAACTTCCTTGAAGCTCTCTTCGGCCTTCTTGGCACCTTCACCCTGGTTGCGGTCAGGGTGGTGTTTCATGGCCAGCTTGCGGTAGGCCTTCTTGATGTCCTCATCAGTGGCGTTCTTGGCAACGCCCAGGACCTCGTAGTAATCGCGCTTGGCCATTGGTGAATCTCGGTCTCTTTAAAAAACGCTCGCCGCGACGAGTAGCAGACAGGGTCTGCCACTTCGGCGCGGCGCCTCGGACAGGCGGCTCGAACAGGCCGCCATCAGGTCACTTCTTGACTTCCTTGAACTCCGCGTCGACCACGTTGTCGTCTGCGGGCCGCGACGACGCCCCGGACGGCGAGGGGCCGGACGCATCAGCGCCAGACGCGGCCCCCGCCGCGGACGCGGACGCCGCCTGGTCGGCGTACAGCTTTTCTCCCAGCTTCTGGCTGGAGGCCATCAAGGCCTCGGTCTTGGCGTCGATCACCGCCTTGTCGTCGCTCTTGAGCGACTCCTCGGCTTCCTTGATCGCGGCTTCGATCTTCTCCTTCTCGCTCGAATCGAGCTTGTCACCGTGTTCGGACAGGCTCTTCTTCACCGAGTGGATCATGCCGTCGGCCTGATTCCGGGCCTGCACCAGTTCCAGCTTCTTCTGGTCTTCGGCCGCGTTGAGTTCCGCATCCTTGACCATCTTCTGGATCTCGGCCTCGCTCAGACCGGAATTCGCCTTGATGGTGATCTTGTTCTCCTTGCCCGTGCCCTTGTCCTTGGCGCTGACGTGCAGGATGCCGTTGGCGTCGATGTCGAACGTGACCTCGATCTGGGGCAGGCCGCGCGGCGCAGGCGGGATGCCTTCCAGGTTGAACTCGCCCAGGCTCTTGTTGCCCGTGGCCATTTCGCGCTCGCCCTGGTAGACCTTGATGGTGACGGCCGGCTGGCTGTCGTCGGCGGTGGAGAACACCTGGCTGAACTTGGTCGGGATGGTGGTGTTCTTCTTGATCATCTTGGTCATCACCCCGCCCAGGGTCTCGATGCCCAGTGACAGCGGGGTGACGTCCAGCAGCAGCACGTCCTTGCGCTCGCCGCCCAGCACCTGTCCCTGAATGGCCGCGCCCACAGCCACGGCTTCGTCGGGGTTGACGTCCTTGCGCGGCTCCTTGCCGAAGAACTCCTTGACCTTGTCCTGCACCTTGGGCATGCGCGACATGCCGCCCACCAGGATGATGTCGTCGATCTCG
>CANHVY010000009.1 GCA_947464185.1 Burkholderiales bacterium | reverse complement strand
TGGTCCCCATGAACATCTCGGCCAGAACCGTACCGTTCACGCGCAACTCGCCCGGCTTGAAGCCCTCGAGGTTGATGATGGGCACCGTGCCGCCGATGATGGCCGGGAACTGCACCATGCCGTCCTTGTCCAGATCAGGACCCGACACCGGTGCATCCGTGGCGCCAAAAGTGACGGTCTTGGCTCGAATCTGGCGAATGCCGCCAGAAGAGCCGATCGACTGGTAGTTCAGACCGGTACCCGTCTCCTTCTTGTAGGCCTCGGCCCACTTGGCGTAGACCGGGAAGGGGAAGGTGGCGCCGGCGCCGGTGATGTCGGCGGCCAGGGCGGCACCGCTGTAGGCCAGGGAGGAGACCACAGCGGCCGCCAGGGTCTTGAGGAAGTGACGCTTCATGGAAATCTCCGCGGAAATGAACTGTGATGGAAGCTAAATGGTGAGCGCATGCGCGATCCGTGGTTTCAGGCTCTCCGTGCACCTTGGATTGCGTTGAAGGGCACTCTAGGGCTCTCCTGTGAAGCTTTTGTGACAGACCGCCGCTTCAGATGACATCTTGCTTGCATTGAAGGCCGGGGCAGTTCGTCCGCGGCGAGGGCCGTCATCGGTGATACCTGTCACAAAGCCGTCACATGCCAGGGCTATTGTGTTCTTGCCGTAAGTCTGCGAACCTCCCCACTGGCAAGTCGGCGAGCCTGCCCAAACCCCTATACGTTCATGATCGACCGCGAAGCCTCCTTGTTGGCCTTCAACCGCCGCGTGCTCGCCCAGGCGCGCCGCGCCGATGTGCCGCTGCTGGAACGCCTGCGCTACATCACCATCGTGTCGTCCAACCTGGACGAGTTCTTCGAAGTGCGCTTTCCGGACTGGCTGGAGTTGGTCCGCCAGAGCGCGCAGGGCGAGACCCGGCAGGAGTTTGCGGACCTGTCGGCGCAGGCCCATGAACTGATTGACGAACAGTACCGCGTCCTGAATGACGAGGTGATGCCCGCCTTGGCCGAGAAGGGCATCCGCATCCTCAACCATGCCGACCGCAACGAAGCGCAGCGCCGCTGGGTGGCGCGCTTTTTTGAAGCGCAGGTCCGTCCTCTGCTGGTGCCGGTGGCACTGGATCCGGCCCACCCCTTCCCGCTGGTGGCCAACAAGAGCCTGAACTTCATCTTGCGTCTGACCGGTGACGATGTACACGCCGCCGGCGGCGCCATCGTCATCGTGAAGGTGCCCCGGTCACTGCCGCGCGTGATCAGCCTGCCCGAACGGGTGATGCCGCCGGGCGAACACGGCTTTGTCCTGCTGACCAGCGTCATCCGGGCCCACCTGGGCGAACTGCTGCCCGGCCGGACGGTGGAAGCGTTCTCGCAGTTCCGTGTCACCCGCGACTCGGACCTGGAGGTGGACGAGGACGACATGACCAACCTGCGGCAGGCCTTGCGCACCGGCCTGACCACCCGCCATTACGGACAGGCCATCCGCCTGGAGGTGGTGAGTTCCTGCCCGCCGGAACTCTCGGCGCTGTTGTTGCAGCAGTTTGCGCTGCCGCCCGAGGCGCTGTACCCGGTCAACGGACCGGTGAACCTGGTGCGCCTGAACCAGCTCATCGACCAGGCACCCGCCAACGGCCTGCGCTTTCCGTCCTTCGAGCCCGGTTGGCCGCAGGCGCAGTGGTCCCAGGGCAGCAGCGTGTTCGAGTGCCTGAAGAAGGGCGATCTGCTGCTGCACCACCCCTTCCAGAGCTTTGAGCCCGTGGTGGAGTTCCTGCGCCAGGCCGTGGCCGACCCGCAGGTGCTGGCCATCAAGCAGACCGTCTACCGGACCGGCACGGAAAGCGTGCTGATGGACCTGCTGCTGGAGGCCGTGCGCCGCGGCAAGGAAGTGACGGTGGTGCTGGAGCTCAAGGCCCGCTTCGACGAGGAAGCCAACATCAACTGGGCCGAACGCCTGGAGGGCGTGGGCGCCCAGGTGGTGTACGGCATGGTGGGCTTGAAGACGCACGCCAAGCTGCTGCTGGTGACCCGGCGCGAGACCCCTCGCAAGGGCACCACCCTGCTGCGCCGCTACGCCCACCTGTCCACGGGGAACTACAACCCGCGCACGGCACGTCTGTACACCGATGTCGGCTACCTCACGGCCGACCCGGAGTTGACCGCAGACGTCGACGCCGTCTTCCTGAAGCTCTCAAGCCTGGCCCCCCTGGCAGGACAACGGCGCCTGCTGACCGCGCCGACACACCTGCACGCCCGCATGCTGGAGTTGCTGCGCAGCGTCGCTCAAGCTGGGAAGCAAGGCCTGACCGCCCGCGTGGTGGTGAAGGTCAATGCGCTGACCGACCCGGCCCTCACCGATGCCCTGGTGGAGGCAGGCCAGGCGGGGGCGCGGGTCGACCTCATCGTGCGGGGGGCCTGCATCCTGCGGCCGGGCATGGCAGGAGTGACGGACCACATCCGCGTGCGCTCGGTGATCGGGCGGTTCCTGGAGCACACCCGCATCTTCTACTTCCGCTGGGGCGAGACGAGCGCACCACAAGAGGCCCTGTACCTGAGCAGTGCGGACTGGATGTCTCGCAACATGCTGCGGCGCGTGGAGGTGGCCTGGCCGATCCAGGACGACGCGCTGCGCCAACGCGTCATCGACGAATGCATCACCCCCTACCTGCTGGACGAGCAGGACGCGTGGGAACTCCAGTCTTCCGGCGACTACACCCGCACCGCAGAGCGGGGCCTCTGTGCCCAGCAGGCGCTGATGCGGTTGCACGGCTGCGTCGGCCCTTGAGCGTGGACCTCATCCTCTGGCGACACGCAGACGCCCGCGACGCAGCGGACGGTACGGCAGACCACGATCGGCCCTTGACGGCCAAGGGCGAGCGGCAGGCGGCGAGGATGGCCCGCTGGCTCAACCATCATCTGCCCGCAGGCACCCGCGTGCTGGTGAGCCCCACCCTGCGCACGGTGCAGACCGCCCAGGGCCTGGATCGGCGCAAACGCGTCCTGGAGGCCCTCGGCCCCGATCAGTCCGTGGAGGCGCTGCTGCATGCGGCGCGTTGGCCGGATGCCAAGGAGCCCGTCGTGGTGGTGGGCCACCAGCCCACGCTCGGGTTGACCGCCGCCTACCTGCTGGCGGGCGTGATGCAGCCCTGGCCGGTGCGCAAGGGGGCGCTGTGGTGGATCAAGCGCCGGGAGCGCGAAGGGCAGGTGGAAATCCTGCTGCACGCCAGCCTGAGCTCAGAACATGTCTGAGAACCGGCGCCTGGGCGAGTGCTGACCGGCGCCGCATGCGGCGTGCTCAGCCTGCGGAACTGGCCTTGCGCCGCTGCCCGGACTTGGGTCTGGGCTTGGCCTCACCCGGCAGGGCAGCGAACAAGGCGATGAACTCCTGGGTGAGCTTGTGGCTGGGGTCCAGGTCAATCATGGGCCGGGCCGCCTGGTGAGATTCACGCACCTTCACCGAGGCACTGAGGTAAGGCTGCAGCACCGGCAGCCCCTCAGCCACCAGGGCCTGCACCAGTTCGCCAGGCAAGCGCGCGCGCGCCTGGAACTGGTTGACCACGATGCCATGC
Source organism: Burkholderiales bacterium (assembly GCA_947464185.1). Taxonomy (GTDB): domain Bacteria; phylum Pseudomonadota; class Gammaproteobacteria; order Burkholderiales; family Burkholderiaceae_C; genus Rubrivivax. Next base: position 87,951 of record CANHVY010000009.1, on the reverse strand, counting down.
ACCTCGAGTTCGGGGTTGTGGTCACCGCGCAGGTCCTGCACCTCCTCCAGCAGGCCGTAGAGGGCTTTGCGCGAGAAGTCGTCGCAGTCAAAGGGGATGAGGCATCCCTGAGCCGCGATGAGGGCGCTGCGGGTGTAGAAGTTCAAGGAGGGGGGCGTGTCGATCCAGATGCGGTCAAAGCTGCCGTCCAGCATCTCCAGGCCCTTGCGCAGCTTGTAGATCTTGTAGCGTGACTCCAGCTTGGCGTGCAGATCGGCCAAGGCGGCGCTGGCCGGCATGACGCTCAGGTTCTGGAACGGTGTGGGGACCACGAAACCTTCGACGCCTTCGTCCTTGACCGTGAACTTCAGCGACTGCTCGAAGAAGCCGGCCGTGCCCGGCTGGTCTTCATCAGCCGCATCACCGAGCAGGTAGCGGGTGCTGTTGGCCTGCGGGTCCAGGTCCACCACCAGTGTGCGCAGACCGCGCTGGGCCCCGATGGCAGCGAGGTTGCAGGTGATGGTGGACTTGCCCACGCCGCCCTTCTGGTTGAACACGACACGCCGCATGGGCCTTCTCCCGGTGAATTGACGGGACGTATTGTCGTTGCACCGAGGCTGAACTTCAGGGTTTTCCCGATCATCCCCCGGGGGCTTGCCGGGTCGTCATGTTCACGTCATCGAAGCTTCATGGCGTGGTCACCGTGGATGTTCACCATTCAGGGTCATGGACATGACCGACATCTCCTTCCTTGGCAAGACCTCCACCGCAGACCGCGGCAGCCCTCTGGGAAGCGGCCCGGCCCAAGGCAACGCGCCTCGTCTGCAAGCCCTGTGGGCGCGGCATGAAGACGAGGTGCGTGCAGCGCAACGTCTTCGCCACAAGGTGTTCGCCGAGGAGATGGGCGCCCGATTGCCGCGGCTGCTGGGCAGTCCGGAAGGCCATGACATCGACATCTACGACCGCTTCTGCGAACACCTGCTGATCCGCACGGTGGCCACGGACCACCAGCCCGGCGAGGTGGTGGGCACCTACCGGCTGTTGACCCCGGGCGGAGCGCGTCTGGTGGGTGGCCTGTACACGGACACCGAGTTTGACCTCGTGCGGCTGCGCCACCTTCGCCCGCGCATCGCTGAACTGGGCCGCTCCTGCATCGACGAGCGCTGGCGCACGGGCGGCGTGATCATGCTGCTGTGGTCCAGCCTGGCGGAATTCATGTCGCGCAATGGCCTGGACGTCATGCTGGGCTGCGCCAGCGTGCCGATGCGCGACGGCGGCCACCTGGCAGCGAGCCTGTGGACACAACTGCGGCACCGCCATCTGGCGCCCATCGAGCATCACGTCACGCCCAGGCTGGCATTGCCTGTGGATGAACTGGACGGCACCCTGAAGGTGGACCCCCCGCCCCTCATCAAGGGCTATCTGAACTGCGGCGCCAAGGTGCTGGGCGCACCCGCCTGGGACCCTGACTTCGGCACGGCAGATCTGCCCATGATGCTGCAGATGCGGGACATGTCACCCGCCTACAGGCGAAGACTGCTGGGGGTCTGAAACTCGGCCGCCGGCGGCCGAACGAGCTACGACAGGAGTTCCAGGCGCAGGGGCCCCTGGCGCTCCCAAGCCTGCACTTCTTCCTGAAGCAGGTGCAGCGTGCGTGGATTCGGGCCGTCCTTGGACGGGTTCCAACCCAACACGGCCACACGACCATTGCGGCGGTTCAATCGGTACTCCATCGACGGCGGGTAGCCCCTGGCGTGACAGCGGATCACCGCCAGCCGCAGGCTCAAGACCTGCCAGGCGAACAGGGGGTCGGCCAGAGCCTCCTCCACCTTGCGCAACCCGCCTCGCTGGGCAAGAACCAACTGCCCTATGCGGCGCTGCTGGCTCTGCGAGAACCCCGCGGCATCCATGTGCGCCAGCAGGTAGGCGCTGTGGCGGTGGTAATCATGGTGCGACACGGCCAGCCCGAGTTCGTGAAGATCACAGGCCCACCCCAGTTCGCGGCGCGCCTGCGGGTCGGCATCGGGCCACGCGGCGTCGTGCAGCAGCAGCGCCGTGTCTCGCACCCGTTGCGCCTGCTCGGTATCCACATCGAAACGGCCCTGCAGAGCGGCCACGGTGACATCACGCGCATCCTGGCCCCGGGCGCCCGGGCGCTGGGCCAACAGGCGTTCGTGCAGGTCGATGATGACCCCCTGGCGCAATGCGCCCTTGGCGGGGCGCATCCGTTCGATGCCGAAGTGGGTGAGCAGGGTGTAGAGGATGGCCAGACCGCCTGGGATGACGGCCCGCCTGTCGTCACGAAGACCGGGAACCTGAAGCCGGTCGATGTGACCCGCCTCGATGCATTGCTCGATCAGTGAGGCCAGTCCGGCCGCGGTGATGTCGCCGTCGGTCTTGCCCGACTCACGCAGTACGTTGGAAACGGCACCTACCGTGCCGGACGAACCCAGAGCCTCCGTCCACAAGGCGGGCGCAAACTCCGTCAGGGCTTCCTCGAACTCGGCGCCTGCAGCGATCTGCGCAGCACGGAAGGCTTGGGAGTTCATGTGTCCATCGCCAAAGTAGCGCATCGACAGACTCACCGACCCCACCGGGAACGACTCGGCCTCCTTGGGAAAGCGCCCTTCGCCAAGGATCAGCTCCGTGGAGCGGCCTCCAATGTCCACCACCAGTCTTGCGCGCTCCGAGGGCTGCAGGAACGACACGCCCGCATAGATGAGCCGGGCTTCCTCACGGCCGGAAATCACCTCAATGGGGTAACCCAGCACGCGCTGGGCCGCGCGCAGGAACTCGTCGCGATTGCGGGCCTCACGCAAGGTCTGAGTGGCCACCGCCCGGACACTGCCGGGCTCAAAGCCCTGCAGGTTCTTGGCGAAGGTGGCCAGGGTGGCCAGCCCGCGCTCGAACGCCGCTTCGGTCAGACGGGATTGCTCGTCCAACCCTGCTCCCAGGCGCACCATGTCCTTGAAGTAAGCCTCCCTCCGATACCGACCGGAGGCAATGCGGCCCAATTCCAGGCGGAAGCTGTTGGAACCCAGATCGATGGCGGCAAGGACTCCCGGCGCCGAGAAAGCAGTCACGTCAGACACGGGCGACATTGTGCGCTGAGCCCGGTCCGGGTCTACCGAGTCGTGCAATCCATCGTTGCTGCGCTCCCCTGCATCGGCGACCAAGCATCGCAGCCTTCGCGGACGCCTTCAGCGCAGCAACGACGGACGCACGGTTCCTGCGTGCAGTGCGGTGCGCTCCTGCGGTTGAGGGCTGAGCACCTCCCGCAACTCTGCCTCGAACCGCATCACGATGCCGTTCCAGTCCAAGGCCTGCACGGACTCACGGGCTTGCATGGCCCATCCGGCCAATCTGGCACGGTCTGCTGCGGCCTCGGCCGCTGCCTCAATGAAGGCTTGGTCGCCCTCCAGCGGAACACGCCAGCCGTTGACATCCGGTCGGATGAGTTGTGCTGCTGCAGCATGGTCAAACGCGACGACCGGCACTGCACTCGACAGCGCCTCGGTGACGACATTTCCAAAGGTCTCGGTCTTGCTTGGAAAAAGGAACAGGTCTGCCGAAGCCACGTGGCGCGCCAGGTCTTCGCCCGAGCGCTGGCCAGCGAAGCAGAGGTCCTGTCGTCGGCTCTGCAGGGGCACCCTCAAGGGCCCGTCGCCCACCACGATCAGCCGGGCCCCCGGCACCCTTGCAGCGATGCCGTCAAAGGCCCGGACCAGCAAGTCCAGGTTCTTCTCCGGCGCGAGTCGTCCCACGCAAATGACCGCCAGGCCCTCTTCGTCGACGCCCCAGAGCTTGCGCAGTTCCTGACACCTTCTGCTGGGGTGGAACAGCGCGGTGTCGACGCCTCGTGAAACGACCTTCAAGCCATTGAACCCGCAGCGGCTCAGATCATCCATCAGCCCATGCGTAGGTACGAAGGTGCGCCGCGCGGCGTTGTGAAACTTGCGCAGGTAGGCCATGATGGGCTTGCGCAACCAGCCCACCCCGTAGTGCTGGCTGTAAGCGTGGAAGTTCGTCCGGAAGTCCGAGGTCACCGGCAGCTTGAGATGCTCGCAGGCCTTGAGCGCGGACCACCCCAGGGGGCCCTCCGTGGCGATGTGCACGATGTCGGGTCGGTGGATGGACCAGAGCCTCACCAAAGCACGCTTGGACGGAACCCCCATGCGCAGGCTCGGGTAGCGCGGCACCGGCAACCCGCGCATCAGCACCTCATGAAAGCGCTCTGAAGTGCCGCAGGCATCCGATCCTGGCTGACGCGGCCGAATGAGCTGAACGTCGTGGTTTCGCTTGTGCAGGCCCTGCACCAGATGGGCCAGCGTCATGGCCACACCATTCACCTCGGGGGGGTAGGTCTCGGTGACGAAGGCCACCCGCAGCGATCGTCTCGGTGCCGGGTACTCCTGCACCAGAAGACCGGCATCCAGGTCGGAAGAGGTCGCGTCCATACCGTGGATGCTGTCGGCTCAATGAGTCCGCGCCATGACAGAACGGCGTCAGCCGTGTCACATCGGCGTCACTGAACTTTCATGCAGCACCACGAACATTGCAGCGCGCTGCCCGCCGGGCGGCTTCAACCCCTGCCGAGGAACGACGTGAACGAATTCATGAACGCCCTGAAGGTCCAGCGCTGGGATGACCACCGCTACTACCACCACAGCCGCATCAACCAGACCCTTCATCTCATCAGCGCAGTGAGCTTTGTGATCGCCTACGGTTTGCTCTTCATCGAGCCGGCCTGGTCGGCCATCCTCGCCTGGTGCGTCTCGATGGTTGCCCGTCAGGCGGGCCACTTCTTCTTCGAACCCCGTGGCTACGACCACGTCAACCAGGCCAGCGACGAGTACAAGGAAGAGATCAAGGTGGGCTACAACATCCGCCGCAAGATCGTGCTGATGTCCGTTTGGGTCGCCCTGCCCTTGGCCCTGTGGCTGACACCGTCATTGGGCGGGCTGATAGAGCCTGCCGGCACCTTCGGAGAGTATGTTCATGACGTCGGCATCTCCTGGCTCGCCCTGGGCGTTGCAGGCCTGATCGTGCGGGTGTTGCAGCTGTGGGTGCAAGACGGGCTGATGACAGGGATGGTGTGGGCCACCAAGATCGTCACCGATCCCTTCCACGACATCTGGCTGTACCACAAGGCCCCGCTGCATCTGCTGCGCGGGGAACTGATCGACCCCATGATGCACGCGCAGCGTCACTGACGCTGCGCACCGCCGCGCCAGCGCGTCAGCATCTCGGCCAGGATCCCGCGACGGATCGATCGATCGGTCACCGCGGGATCCCTCCACCACCAGCCATCGGCCTGCATCTGGCGGCCTGCCTCGACGAAGCGGTCCAGCACCGCCTGCAGGTCCTCGTCGCGGTAGTTCAGGCTGAAGATCAAGCGGCCAGACCCCACCCAGCTCAAGGCCAGTCCATGCGCACGCAGATAGAACTGGAGCATCCAGTTGTAGCGCGACGGCTGCGTGTATGTCACCGTCCAGACGCTGGACATCTGCGCCACGCGCACGGGCAAGCCCTCCTTCTCGAACGTCACATTGAAGCGTGCCGCCCAGTCGTTCCACCGCTCATCCAATCCGCTGTACAGGGCACGCACTGCGTGCGTCTCCATGCGGTCAAGAAAGGCCTTCATCGCCCCCATCACATACGGGTGCGCGTTGAAGGTGCCCCGCGCGAAGCAGAGGTCAGCGGGCCGGTCTTCGCGATAGCGCTTCATGAGGTCGGCACGCCCGCAGACCACGCCCACCGGCAGGCCGCCCCCCAGCGTCTTGCCATAGGTGACCATGTCGGCACGAACCCCGAAGTACTCCTGTGCACCACCCGGCGCGAGCCGGAAGCCCAGGAACACCTCGTCGAAGATGAGAACGATGCCGCACTGGGTGCACACCTCGCGCAAGCGCCTGAGCCACTCGGTGTAGGCAGCGCGGTCGAACCCCGCGCTGCGGCTGCTGTCGACCAGGGACGAGTCCCCCGGGGCGGGGCGGTTGGGGTGCAGCGCCTGCAAGGGGTTGACCAGCACGCAGGCAATGTCGCGACGCGTGGCCAGCACATGCAAGGCCCGATCGTCCATGTCCTTGAGCGTGTAGGTCTGGCGCGGGGTCACAGGGTTGCCCGGACCCGGCTGCACGTCTTCCCACCAGCCGTGATAAGCGCCGCAGAAGCGCACCAGGTGCGTCTTGCGCGTGTGATAACGAGCCAATCGCACGGCCTGCATCACGGCCTCGGTGCCGGACATGTGGAACGACACCTCGTCAAGGCCGGAGATCACCTTCAGCCGCTCGACGTTCTCCACGACACAGGGGTGGTACGCGCCCAGCACGGGGCCCAGTTCGGCGGCGGTAGCCGAGCCTTCTGCGATGCAGGCCTTGTAGAAGTCGTAGCCGAAGAGGTTGACGCCGTAGGAGCCGGTCAGATCGAAGAGCTGATTGCCGTCCAGGTCCACAACCTTCACACCATGGGATGCGCACACGAAGCTGCCCACCTTCAGGTGCTCGCGCAGGTAGGGGCTGTACTGGAAGGGCACGCGGTAGCTGCCGGTGAACTGCAGGTCGGACACGCTCGCGCGCGCCTGTGCCGTGGCCGCGACGCTCAGCGGGAAGCGCGCTGCGTACAAGCCCGCCAGCGCGTGAAAGCCCGCCTTGCGCCGCTCCACCACTTCGGCAGGCGCATCGTCAGAAGCAAAGAAGCGCTCAGCGCCATAGGCGTACCCCGGAATGAGCGAGGCCACCCGCTTGGCCATGCGCGAGTGCCCCGCCAGCGACCGGTGCTTGGCCCTGGAAAGTTCAATGCGGCGCTTGAACCGGGGGAGGCCCCAGGCTGCGCCCACCGTAAGGGCCGCGAGGGCGGACAGGGCCGGGAAGGTCATGGCTTCTTGCATGGCATCAACTCTTGGTGAAGACATGACAGATGTATTCCAGACTCTTGACAGGCTGATGAAATGAACCCAGATCCCTCCAATTCCTCTGCGCTGCCGTCAACTTCCGGCAAAGCGGCCAAGCCTCGCGGGGTGTGGCAGCGCCTGTTGCTGCAGGAAGACTTGAATTTCCTGCTCACCAACCGGGTGCCCCGCATCGCCCTGACGCACTTCATGGGCTGGTTCAGTGGACTTCGCAGCCCCGCGCTGACCCGGATCTCGATCTTCATCTGGAGGCTGTTCACCGAACTGGACCTCGGCGACGCCCGGAAGTCGCACTTCAGCAGCCTGCACGAATGCTTCACCCGAGAGCTGAAGCCCGGGGCGCGAACTGTCGATCCTGACCCTGCGGTGCTGGTCAGCCCCAGCGACGGCATCGTGGGCGCCTGTGGTTCGGTGATGAAGGGTCAGGTCTTCCAGGCCAAAGGCTTCGCCTATGACCTGAAGGACTTGATGGGCATCGCCGACGATCCCTGCGCCTTCGAAGGTGGAAGCTATGTCACGCTGCGCTTGACCTCAGCGATGTACCACCGCTTCCATGCCCCTCATGACGCCACCATCCGGCACTTGCGCTACATCAGCGGCGACACCTGGAACGTGAACCCGATCGCGCTGCGGCGCGTTGAGCGGTTGTTCTGCCGCAATGAAAGGGCGGTGTTGCACACACGTCTGGCGCGCGGCGGCCACGACATCGCCTTGGTGCCGGTGGCGGCCATCCTGGTGGCCAGCATGCGGTTTCACTTTCTGGACGTGCTGCTGCACCTGCGCTACCGGGGTCCGCACGAGCTGCCCTGCGAGGTGGAGGTGTCCAAGGGTCAGGAACTGGGCTGGTTCCAGCACGGTTCCACGATCATCGTCTTCGCGCCATCAGGCTTCCAGCTCGCGCCCAACATCGTCGAGGGTCAGCGCATCCGCATGGGCCAGCCCTTGATGCTGCTGCCCGACGCGGCAGACAGTCAGGCCACAAGGACTGTCACCGTTGTGTAGGACAAGCTTCACGGCAGCGTCACGCAAGCCCCCCAGGATGGCCATTGGTCGCTGAAGCGGCGGTTTGCGCCGCCCCGGCAACTCCTGGAGACCAGCGATGAAGATCACCGTGTTTGGTGCGGGCTATGTGGGCCTGGTGACGGCGACCTGCCTGTCCGACATGGGCAACAGCGTGGTGTGCGTCGACGTGGACGGCTGCCGAGTCGAGATGCTGCGGCAAGGTCGAATCCCCATTCACGAGCCCGGGCTGGCGGACTTGGTGACGCGCAATGCCGCTGCCGGGCGTCTGCAGTTCACCACCGATGCGGCGCAAGCCACCGTCCACGGCACCATTGTCTTCATCGCCGTGGGCACGCCTGCCGCAGAGGATGGATCGGCCGATCTGGCACACGTGCTGGAGGTGGCTCGCACGATCGGACGCCACATGCAGGACTACAAGGTCGTGGTCGACAAGAGCACGGTGCCCGTGGGCACGGCAGACCGCGTGCGCCAGGAGATCGGTCAGGCCCTGCGCGAGCGCGAAGCCATCGTGCCTTTCGCGGTGGTGTCCAACCCCGAGTTCCTCAAGGAAGGGGCGGCCATTGCGGACTTCATGCACCCTGACCGCGTGGTGATCGGCGCCGATGACGAGCAGGCCACCTTGCTCATGCGCGCGCTGTACGCGCCCTTCCTGCGCAACCGGGACCGGGTGTTGGTGATGGACCCGCGCAGTGCGGAGCTGACCAAGTACGTGGCCAACGCCATGCTGGCCTCACGCATCAGCTTCATGAACGAGATGTCTGGCTTGGCAGAACGTCTGGGAGCGGACATCGAACAGGTGCGCATGGGCATCGGTGCAGACCCCCGCATCGGCACGCACTTCCTGTACGCGGGTTGCGGCTGGGGCGGATCATGCTTTCCCAAGGACGTGCAGGCCTTGGCGCGCATGGGGCAGGACACAGGAATGGAGCTGCAGATCGTGGGGGCCGTCCGGGAAGTCAACGAGCAGCAGAAGCGCCTGCTGGGGCAGCGCATCCGGCACCGCTACGGTGATGACCTGAGAGGTTTGACGTTCGGGGTCTGGGGCCTGTCCTTCAAGCCCGACACCGACGACCTGCGGGAAGCGCCCAGCCTGCTGCTCATCGACGAGTTGCTGCAGTGCGGCGCCACAGTCCGCGCCTTCGACCCGGTGGCGATGCCTGGGGTGGCCGCACTGTGGCCCGAACGTCCCCGTCTGACGCTTTGCGACGATCCGCTTTCCGCCGCCGATGGAGCCAGCGCATTGGCCATCGTGACCGAGTGGCGGGAGTTCCGCAGCCCGGACTTCGGTGCCCTGAAGGCGCGCATGAAGACGCCTGTGCTGCTGGATGGCCGCAACCTGTATGACCCGGGGCTGATGCTGCAGCTCGGCTTCGAGCACCTGGGCATTGGCCGCGGCAGTGTGGATGCACGCTGGTCGCGCCTGCCCGAAGAACGCTTGCAAGCATTGGCAGCCTGACGCAGTTCGCCCCTGGCCGTCGGCGGGGGGCGCGCTGAACGGGAGCCCGTGTCAGCCTTTTCAGGCCCTGGTCTGCGGCAACACCGTGTCGGGCTCGGGGAGCACGCCAGTCTGAACGGAGGCTACAGGCCCCGGCAGCGGTCGGTGTGCCGCCTCGAGCGAGGCACTGCGGTCAATGATTTCCAGGCGCCCGTCATGATGCTCGACGAGCGCGGTCAGTGACTCCACCCAGTCGCCGTCGTTGCAGTACAACACGCCCTCAATCTCGCGAATCTCGGCATGGTGGATGTGACCGCACACCACGCCGTCAGCGCCTCGCTTGCGGGCTTCGTGCGCCACGGCGGTCTCGAAGTCGCTCACGTAGCTCACTGCGCGCTTGACCTTCAGCTTGAGATAGCGCGACAGGCTCCAGTAGGGCAACCCAAGCCGCGCCCTCAAGCGATTGAACCAGCGGTTGACCTTCAGGCTGAGCTCGTAGGCTGCATCTCCAAGATAGGCCAGCCACTTGGCGCACTGGATGACCCCATCGAAAAGGTCCCCGTGCGTCACCCACAGACGCCGCCCATCGGCCGTGACATGGATGCACTCCTCCGCCACATCCACCCCGCCAAAGTTGTGAGCGACATAGCGCCGTGCGAACTCGTCATGGTTGCCGGGCACGAAGACGACACGCACACCTTTTCGCGCCTTGCGCAGGATCTTCTGCACCACATCGTTGTGCAGTTGCGGCCAGTACCAGGTGCGCCGCAACTGCCAGCCATCGATGATGTCGCCCACCAGGTACAGCGTGTCGCACTTGACATCGCGCAGGAAGTCGAGCAACGCCTGCGCCTGACACCCCGGGGTGCCGAGATGCAGATCGGAGATCCAGACGGTGCGGACATCAATCTTCACTGCAGAGTCATCATCCACCGGACGCTCCTCAAGGTTTCGCCAGCGGCATGATGCTCAGCCGAAGTGACGCGGATGTGACCGCGTGGGCTGCCGTGTCACAAACCACAGCACTGCTCTCCCGCGCCTGGGGCTGCACGACAGAGAGTTGTCATCACCTTGTCATGCAGGTGAACGACAAGCCCGGTTCAATCGCTGGACAGCCGCGCTGCCGCCTGATGACCTCTCCAGAGTCTGCCCCATCCGCACTGACCCACCACGCCGATGACGGGCTGATCTGCGGCTACCGCTTCGAACCCGATGGGGGCGTCCACAGCGTCGCATCGACCACCGAAGCGCACTCACTGCTCTCACAACAGGGCCCGGGGTTCGTGTGGCTGCACATGAACCTGAGCCACACCGCCAGCTTGCGCTGGCTGCGGGCGCACGCCAGACTGAGCGAGAACTTCTTCGAAGCGCTGGTGGATGGGTCACGCTCGTCGCGGATAGAGCGTGATGAGGATGCACTGTTTGCCGTTCTCAACGACGTGACCTTCGACTTCAGCTTCGACGCCAAAGAGGTCGAGACCCTGTGGGCCAGTGTGACGCGAGGCCTGGTGGTCACGGCAAGGCGCAGGCCGCTGCGCTCGGTGGACCGGCTTCGCACCGCCGTGCGGCGGGGGGCCGCCATGACCAGCAGCGTGGACCTGCTCGACCACCTGCTGCGAGACCAGGCCGATGAATTGCAGCGCATCCTGCGCCGCGCCTCGGAGCGCCTGGACGAGGTGGAGGACGAGCTGCTGGCAGGTCGGCACGAGCGGCACGGCGCGGAACTGGCCGGCCTGCGGCGCCTGATGGTGCGACTTCAGCGCCTGCTCACCCCCGAGCCGAGCGCGCTCACGCGGGTGCTGGGCCGCCCGCCAGGCTGGATGTCTGCGGACGATCTGCAACAGCTCGCGCAAGCCAACGAGGAGTTCTCCCTTGTCCTGCGAGACATTGCGGCCTTGCAGGACCGCGTCAAGCTCATGCAGGAAGAGTCGGCCACCAAGGTGGCCGAGGAGAACAACCGCAGCCTGTTCATGCTGACCATGGTCACGGTGCTGGCGCTGCCCATCAACCTGACCTCGGGCCTGTTCGGCATGAACGTCGGCGGCATCCCGTTTGCGCAGACCCCTGCCGGCTTCTGGTGGATGGTGGGCTTGATCACGGCCTTCACGGGGCTGATCGCCTGGCGGGTGATGCGTCGACTGCGGGACCGGGGACGTTGAACGCCCCCCTGACGCAGCTTGACGGGCCAGGGCATGTTCTTGCAGGGCGCGAAGCCACTGCTCAATCGCTGCGCTTGGGACGACCTGTCTTGATCGGCTGAAGGCGCTCCAATGCCGCCACGAGGGCTGCCGGAGACTGCTGGCCCAGCAATTGCAGCCCAGCGCGCAGCAGTTCACTCTTCCTGGCGGCGCGCCCTTTCTTCAAGGCGCGTTCCTTGAGGGTGGCCACCAAGGCGAAATCAGCTTCAGGCATGGTGAAACTGTCCCGCACCAGCCGGACCTTGGGGGCCTTGGCGGGCTTCTCCGGCGCCGGCGTGGGCGATGCTGTCGAGCCAGCCGCCCTCGGGGCCGCAGGGGTGGCTGCCGGGCTCACAGCCTTGGCAGCGGCGCTTGAACGCTTCCTGGGGACGGAAGGTTTCGACGCCGGCGCCGCAGCGGGTCGTGTGCTTGCAGCCCTTACAGGCTTGGCGGACGGAACTGCAGTCGATTTCATTCGGTACTCCTTGCACAGATGAATCCCAAACTGTTTATACCGTTTACATAGTTCATGGTCAACAAGAGAGCCTGATGAAGGCCTGGTCACCAGATCTTGGCAAGTCAGCACGGGACTGCTGCAGCCATCGTCACACAACTGTCATCTCGAAGGTGGATCATTCGATTTCGGTGGAAATATCAAAGATCGATCGAATGTCGACGCCCCGCCGCCCATGACCACCCACTCCATGACCCAGACCCCACCCATGAAAGTCGGCATCAACGGCATGGGCCGCATCGGCCGCCTGGCGCTGCGCGCCGCCTTCGGCGCGGCCGAGCGCCCGCAGGACGACCCCCGCGCGGGCAACCGCCTGGAGGTGGTGCACCTGAACGAACTCAAGGGAGGCAGTACCGCCACGGCGCACCTGCTGGCGTTTGACAGCGTGCAGGGCCGCTGGCGCGAGGACATCGAGGCGCTTGATGAGCATTCAGTGCGCATCGGCGCGCGCACGCTCGGCTTCAGCGCGCACGCCACCGCAGCCGACATCCCTTGGGGCGACCTGGGCGTGGATCTGGTGCTGGAGTGCACAGGCAAGTTCCTCACGCCCGAGACGCTGCAAGGCCACCTGGACCGGGGCGCCAAGCGCGTGATCGTCGCGGCCCCGGTGAAGACCGGCGGCGTGCTCAACGTGGTGGTGGGTGTGAACGAGCATCTCTACGACCCGCAGCAGCACCCCATCGTGACCGCGGCCTCCTGCACCACCAACTGCCTGGCGCCGGTGGTGAAAGTGGTGCACGAGGCCCTGGGCATCCGCCACGGTCAGATCACCACCATCCACGACCCCACCAACACCAACCTCGTGGTGGACGCGCCCCACAAGGACCTGCGGCGTGCCCGCAGCGCCATGCTGAGCCTGGCGCCCACCACCACGGGCAGCGCCACGGCCATCGCCTTGATCTACCCTGAGCTCAAGGGCAAGCTCAACGGGCACGCCGTGCGGGCCCCGGTGCTCAACGCGTCGCTCACCGACTGCGTGTTCGAACTGCAGCGCGCGACCACCGCCGAGGAAGTGAACGCCCTGTTCGCGCAGGCCGCGCGCGGGCCGCTGGCGGGCATCCTGGGCTACGAGGAGCGGCCCCTGGTCAGTGCCGACTATGCGCGCGACACGCGCAGCTCCATCGTGGACGCGCTGTCCACCATGGTGACCGACGGCACCTTGCTGAAGGTGTACGCCTGGTACGACAACGAGATGGGCTACGCCTGCCGCATGGTGGACCTGGCCTGCCATCTGCAGCAGCAGGGGTTGTGATGTCAGAGGACCCGCAAGCGTGCGGGCCGAGCGCCGGACCGCCCCAAGCCGGCCCGCATCCCCTCGGGCGAGGGGCACGTGATTACGCCATCGTCACCGCCGCCTACTGGGGCTTCACGCTCACGGACGGCGCGCTGCGGATGCTGGTGCTGCTGCACTTCTACCAGCTGGGCTACTCCCCTTTCACCCTGGCCTTCCTGTTCCTGCTGTACGAGGCCGCCGGGGTGGTGGCGAACCTGGTGGGCGGCTGGCTGGCCACGCGCTACGGCATCGCGCGCATGCTCGCGGTAGGGCTGGGCACGCAGATCCTGGGCTTTCTCATGCTGTCGGCCTTGTCACCCGACTGGACGGTGGCGGCCTCAGTGGCCTGGGTGGTGGGCGCGCAGGGCCTGTGCGGCGTGGCCAAGGACCTGACCAAAACGGCCAGCAAGTCGGCCATCAAGCTCACCGCCAGCCAGGCCAGCGGCCAGCTCTTCAAATGGGTGGCCTTCTTCACCGGCAGCAAGAACGCGATGAAGGGCATCGGCTTCTTCCTGGGCGGCGTGCTGCTGCAGGCTCTGGGCTTCACCCACGCCCTGTGGGCCATGGCCGCGCTGCTGGCGCTGGTGTTCGTGGGGGTGGTGGGATTCGTGCCGCCGCTGATGGGCAAGAGCAAGGCGTCCAAGTCAGCCCGTGAACTCTTCGCCAAGAGCCGGGCCATCAACCTGCTGGCCGCCGCACGCGTGGCCCTGTTCGGCGCGCGCGATGTGTGGTTCGTCGTGGGCGTGCCCGTGTTCCTGTACGCCTCTGGCTGGAACTTCACCATGGTGGGCGCATTCCTCGCGCTGTGGACCATCGGCTACGGCGTCGTGCAGGCTGCGGCACCCGCCATCGTGCGGCGCAGCCAAGACGGCCTCACTCGCGAGGTGCCCGCAGCCCGCGCCTGGTCGGCCCTGTTGGCCGCCGTGCCGCTGGTGCTGGCAGGCCTGGTGTGGGCGCAGGTGCCGCAGCTGACCTGGGTGGTGGTGGCGGGGCTGGCGGTGTTTGGCGCGGCCTTTGCCGTCAACTCCTCGGTGCACTCGTACCTGATCCTGGCCTACGCCGGCTCGGAGAAAGCGGCCGAGGACGTGGGCTTCTACTACGCGGCCAATGCCCTGGGCCGCTTCTTCGGCACGCTGTTGTCGGGGCTGCTGTACCAGTGGGGCGGGCTGTCGTGGTCGCTGCTGGGCTCCGGGCTGATGCTGCTGGCGTGCTGGGCCGTGACGCTGGCGCTGCCCACCCGTTTGCCTCTCGCGGGCCCAGACCCGGATGCGCGCGCATGAGCGCCGCCGTTCTCACCACCGCCACCGTGGTGCTGCCCGGCCCCTTGTCCGAGGCCCAGGCGGTGGCCGCGCTGGCTGCACTGGCCCAGCCGGCCCGGTTGCGCGTGTTCCGCGCCCTGGTGGGGGCAGGCCCTGACGGGATGACGCCGGGCGTGCTGGCCGCCACCCTGGGTGTGCCTTCGTCCACCCTGTCGTTTCACCTCAGAGGCCTGGCGGACGCCGGGCTGGTGCAAGCCGAGCGCCAGGGCCGCCATCTGGTGTACCGGCCGCTCATCGCACAGATGAACGAACTCATCGCATATCTCACCGATCACTGTTGCGGCGGCCAGCCCTGCGGGCTGGTGACGCCTTCCCTCTCCAGTTGCTGCTGATGCTGGATGCAGGAGTCTCAAGGCCCAATATGTCGGAGACGCTTCGAAGGATGGGGCCGTGCTTTCCGCAGATGAGGGGTCGCCTTTGTCAAGCCCTGGTCACGATAGCCCGTCATCCTGAGGGATTCATCTTCCCACTTGGATCGTGACATGACGAGCAACAGTTCTTCGCCCACCTCGTCCATCGGCGAGCTCCTTCTCAAGCGCCTGGAGGGCTGGAGCTGCCCGAGCGCGTGCGCCACCCCGACTACATCCGCCAGCCGGTGACGGCGGAGATGATCGTGCCCGAGGTTTATTGAAGAAGCGCGCGACCGACGTGAATCACGACGACATGAGGACCCCAGGGGAGACCGCGTCCCGTGGGCCGGACATCATGACCGGCACCGGTCCGGAGACCGAGGCGCCGCACTCCATCGGTTCCCTGTTGATCCTGCTGTCCGTGCCCTGCGTGCTGCCCGTGCCCGGCATCGGCAACGTCATGGGCCTGGCGCTGATGGGCGTGGCGTTCCTGATCTGGCGCAGCGGCGGCGCTGGCGTCATCGGGCGTCCCGCGCTGGCGCGAACCGTAGCCCTGGACAAGACCCGGGCGGCTCAGCTGCTGCGATGGATGGGCCGCCTCGAGCAACTGTCCAGCCGGTGGTGCCGTCCGCGCCTGCAGCGGCTGGCGCTGCTACCAGCCCGCTCTTGGCAGGCGGCGGCCATGGCGGCTCTGGTGGCCACCATGGGCGTGGAGATCTTTCTGCCCATCCCGCTGGGCAATGTGCTGCCGGCAGCATCGCTCACCTTGCTGGGCATGGCCTTGAAGCACCGCGACGGCCTGGCCACCCTGTGGTCGTTGGCACTGGCCGCCACCGCGCTGGCCTATCCCTTCGTTCTGGGAGCCGGTGCCTGGCTATGGATCATGGGCCCGTTGTGGCAGGCCTCAGGCCTGGGGGCTTGACCAGTCGATCAGCCCACCCGCCTTGTGGGACGGGAGTGGGCCGTGGAAGCGACCCACCGGCAGCGCGTGGGGGAAGTGGCCGCCTTCTCAAGCCGCGATGAAGTTGCGGCCCCTGGCGGATCCCAACGCCGCCTTGACCCGCTGCTCGGCATCATGCACGCCATGGCTGGCAGGGTCGCAAGCGGCACCCACTGACGCCAGCCAGGCCTGCAGACGCGCTACCCCTGGGGACGATACAGCGCCGCTGTCCAGGTCAGCAAGCACCTGCTCGAGCAACCGGTCCACCCGCTCATCACAGCCCTGTGCCAACTGCCACGCCGTAGGCAGCCACATGGCGCAGGCCAGGCCGTGCGGCACACCCTGCTCCAAGGTCACAGCGTAGGACAGCGCATGCGCCAGCGCCGTGCGGGTCTGCGAGAAGGCAAGGCCTGCTTCCAGCGATGCCAGCGAAAGGGCCGACCGGGCTTCCACGTTGGCGGGCTCCCGCAGCGCCACAGGCAGCCAGGTCAGCACCTTTCGCGCGGCCGAGACGGCCAGCACGTCGCTGAACGGATTGGCATGCCGATTCCAGATCGCCTCCAGGGCATGGGACAGCGCATCCAGACCCGTGTCGCGGGTGACCGCAGCGGGACAGCTGTGCGTGAGCGCAGGGTCCACAAAAGCGCACTGCGCAAAGCCGAAGGCTTCGTCAAAGGAACGCTTCTGGGCGGGCTCGACGTCGGTGTCCCAGACCGTGGCCCAACGGGTCACCTCGCTGCCCGTGCCGGCCGTGGTGGGCACCATCCACAGCGGCGCCAGGTCCAAGGCCGGCCAGGGGGCCGTGCCCCGCAGGGCATCGGCCACCCGGTCGAAGCCAGCGGGATGCGTGCGGCGTTGCACGCCGCTGAGCTGGTCGATGCGCGGGTCAGCCTCCACGGGCCGACAGCGCAGCACCTTCGCAATGTCCAGCGTGGTGCCGCCGCCCAGCGCGATCAGCACGGTGCCCGATTCTGCCTCCAGCACAGGCCACACCTGTTCAGCGAACTCGCGGCATCTGGCCATGCTGGACAGGCCGTCCGGCACCTCGACCCATGCGCGCAGCCGCTCGCCAAGGTCACGGGTCCACTGGGCCCGCCAGCCCAGCGCGGTGGCGGGCTCGAAGGCCATGACGACCGCGGAACGATCACCCAGTCGCTCATTCAGTTCGGACACACAGCCTGCGCCGAAGCGCACGTCCACCGGCATGCGCCACTGAAAGCCTGCAACGCCCGACACGGTCACAGGAAGCGCTTGCGCAAGCGGGCAGACAACAGGTCGATCAGGCTCACGCTGACCACCAGGATGATGAGCACGGCACAGGTCTGTGCGTACTGGAATCCTCGGATCACCTCGAACAGCACCACCCCGATGCCGCCCGCGCCCACCATGCCCACCACGGAAGCCGAGCGCACGTTGGACTCGAAGCGGTACAGAGTGAAGGACAGCCACAGCGGGAGCACCTGGGGAATGACCCCGTAGACGATCTCCACCAGGGGGTGGGCGCCGGTGGCGCGTATGCCTTCGACGGGGCGCGGATCTATGGCCTCCACAGCCTCAGAGAAAAGCTTGGCCAGGGTGCCGGTGGTGTGCACGAACAGTGCGAGCACACCGGCGAACGGGCCCAAACCCACCGCCACGATGAACAGAAGCGCAAACACCATCTCGTTGATGGCGCGGCAGGCGTCCATGAGCCGCCGCACAGGCTGGTGTATCCACGCGGGCGCCACGTTGGCGGACGCCGCCAGCCCCAAGGGCACGGCCGCCAGCACGGCGAGCAAGGTGCCCCACACCGCGATGTGGAGCGTCACCAGCATCTCGCCCAGGTAGATGCGCCAGTCCCTGAAGTCGGGCGGGAAGAAGTCGCTGAGGTAGGTGGCGATGTTGCCGGAGTCGCGCACCAGATCCAGCGGCCGGATCTCCGCTCCCTTCCACGCCCAGCCCAGGAAGGCCAGCGCGGCCGCCCAGCCCGCGTAGTACAGCCAGCCTGGGCGCTGCGCCGCGGCACGCTCTTGCAGCACGCGCAGGGACTGGGCGCTGGGCGCCACCTGCTGGGAGGGAGCGGTTCCGGCCGTCATCGGTTCACTTCTTCAGCGCTGCGAGCTTGCGGTCGATCTCGGCGATCAGCTTGGCCTTTTCATCGGCGCTGAGCTTGGCATCGGCCTCGGCACGGCTGCGGTCACGGAACAACTCCAGTTCGCGGATGGGAATGAGCTGGTCGTTGTTCGAAGGACGGAAACCGTCGTAGCTATAGATGTTGTTCAGGATCTTCTTCTCCTGAGGATCGCTCTTGGCGTAGTTGAGAACGAAAGTGCGAACCTTCTCCTTGACAGCGGGGTCGAGGTCCTTGCGCCAGACGAAGGGGTCGCTGGGGATGAGCGGGCTCTTCCAGATCACACGCACCTGCTTGAACAGGTCAGGACGCGTCTTCTCGAGCTTGTCCATCTCTTCGGTGTTGTTGGCCGCCACGTCCACCTGCTTGGCCAGCACCGCCTGCATGTTCACGCCATGGCTGGCGCCGCGGATGGTCTTGAACGCCGTACGGTGGTCCACCTTGTTCTGAGCGAACACGTAGAAGCTGGGCACCAGGAAGCCCGACGTGGAATTCGGATCGCCGATGCCGAAGTTGATGCTCTTGGCGTTCTTGAAGACATCGTCCAAGGTCTTGTAGGGCGAGTCCACATGCGTGATCAACAGGGAGTGGTAGCCATAGCTGCCATCCACGAACCGGACCTGCGCAAAGATCTCGCCGTTGGCGCGGTCCACGGCTTCCATGGCGGCCTTGTTGCCATACCAGGCCACCTGCACCTTGTTGAAGCGCATGGCCTCGATCACACCGGCGTAGTCCGGGGCGTAGAAGGACTTGACCGTCAGGCCGGTCTTCTTCTCCATGTCACGGAAGAAGGGCTCCCAACGCTCACGCTGCACGCTGGCCGCGTCGGTGGCGATGATGCCGAAGTTGATCTCCTGGGCCTGCACGGCCCAGGACGCAGCCCAGGTAGCAGCGCCCAGAGACAGGGCAGCAAGGGAACGGAAAAGACGTGTCGTCACGATGGGACTCCTCATGAGAGATGGAAACAATGAATCAAGCCGCGCGGGCTTCGGGAAAGAGATCGGGCTTGGCCCCCAAGGAGGGCAGCCCTGGACCCGCAGGCGGCGACACCTGGGTGGGCGATTCCTCGTCAATCAGTTCGTCGGCAGCGGTGCCATAGAGATCGCGCAGGAAGCCTGGCGTCAGCGCCGACGTCGGCCCGTCGAACACCAGTTCGCCCTGCCTCAAGGCGATCACCCGTTCGCAGTAGCGGCGCGCCAGCGCCACGTGGTGCAGGCTGATGAGCAGAGTCATGCGGCGGGTCTGATTCAAATCCAGCAGCAGGTCCATGACACGCCGCGTGGACTCCGGGTCCAGCGAGGCCACGGGTTCATCGGCCAACAACAAGCGCGCACCCTGCACCAGACAACGCGCCACGGCGGCACGCTGCTGCTGTCCGCCTGAGAGGGTGGACGATCGCTGAAAGGCCTGATCAGCCAATCCGATAGCCTGCAAGACATCCAGGGCGCGGGCTCGGTCTTCCAGCGTGAACCGGCCTGTCAACGAACGCCACAAAGGCGTCTGCGCAGCCACCCCTGTCAACACATTGGTGAGCAGGGGCAGACGGCCCGCGAGGTTGAACTGCTGAAAGATGATGCCGATGCCGTGACGCATGCGGCGCACCTGAGGGTCCAGACGACCGCCTTGCTGCAGGCACTGCCCGTGCACCTCGACCCGCCCTTGGCCCGGGTCCAGCGTCTCCAGCCCGCACAAGGCACGCAGCAAGGTGGACTTGCCCGAGCCCGAGGCCCCAAGCAAGGCTACTCGCTCGCCCTGTTGAACCGAAAAGGACACAGAAGCCAGCGCGCGCCGCGCCCCACCCTCCGTGCGAAAAGTCTTGACTGCTGCATGAACGACAACAGCCGGCGTCTCAGATCCGTGCATGGCAACACGTTAGAGACCTAATGTGACAGGCTCGTGAAGCATTCTGGAAAGGCGTCACAAACCCAGCCGAGGCGTTGTCATAAAGGCTTCATGCTTCAACCCTAGATTGAGCGACTGCATCAACCCACAGGAGCCTTTCCCATGTCCAACATGATCCGAGACGACGACGGTGTTTCCAACGCTTCAGCCAATGATCATCTGCACGATCTCATCGAACGTGAAGTTGCCCGCAACCCCAGCCGCCGCAGCATGCTCAAGTCCGGCGCCAGCCTCGGTCTGCTGGGCATCTTTGGCAGCGCACTCAGCGCATGCGGCGGCGGCGGCGGCGATGCCGCTCCGGCACCGGGCACCATCGGCTTCAAGGCCATTTCGACCAGCAGCGGTGATGCCATCGTCGTGCCCGAGGGCTACACCGCCGATGTGATGTACCGCTGGGGCGACCCGATCCTGGCGACTGCGCCGGCATTCAAGGGCGACGCCAGTGAGACCTGGGTGGAGCAGGAACAGCAGGCCGGTGACAACCACGACGGCATCAACTTTTTCCCCTTCCCGGGCACCGATGGCAACAGCCGTGGCATCCTGGCCATGAACCACGAGTACATCAATCCCGAGTACATCCATAACGTGGCCAATTTCAACAAGCCCGAGATTCCGGCCAACACCAAAAAGCAGTTGGCCGCCCACGGCGTCTCCGTCATTGAAGTTCAGCGCAACTCGGCCGGCAAGTGGGAGTACGTCAAGAACTCCCCCTACAACCGACGCATCACCGGCTACACGCCCATCACCATCTCGGGCCCGGCTGCGGGCAATGACCTGCTGAAGACCTCCGCAGATGCTTCGGGCAAAGAGGTGCTGGGCACGCTCAACAACTGCGGTGCCGGCCAGACGCCGTGGGGCACCTACATCACCTGCGAAGAGAACTTCAACGGTTACTTCGGTACCGACGCTCCGGGCTGGACAGCGAACACCCTGCAAAACCGGTATGGAGTGAGCGCCGCAGGCTTCGGCTATGGCTGGCACAAGGGCGATCCGCGCTTCGATCTGAACGTCAACCCCAACGAGCCCAACCGTCACGGCTGGGTGGTGGAGATTGATCCCTACGCTCCGTCCAGCAAGCCCAAGAAGCGTACGGCGCTGGGCCGTTTCAAGCACGAGAACGCCGAGTGCGTACTGTCCAAGACCAACAAGGCCGTGGTCTACACCGGGTGCGACGAGCGCAACGAGTATCTCTACAAGTTCGTGTCCACAGGTACCTATGACCCGGCCAACAAGGCCAGCGGCACCGATCTGCTCGACAGCGGCACGCTGTATGTGGCACGTTTCGATGCAGGCACCGTCACCGGCGACAACCAAGGCACCGGAGTCTGGTTGCCCCTGGTACACGGCCAGAACGGCTTGACCGCCGAGAACGGCTTTGCCAACCAGGCCGAGGTGTTGATCAAGGCCCGTCAGGCCGCCGACCGTGTGGGCGCCACCATGATGGACCGCCCCGAGTGGGTGGCCGCGAACCGTACCAAGGCGGGCGAGGTGTTCCTGGCGTGCACCAACAACAACCGGCGCGGCAGCACCCCGGCTTCGTCCAACATGGTCAATGGTTCGACGACGGCTGGTAATGCCCGCCCGGCAGTGGACGAGGCCAACCCCCGCGCCGTCAACAACTGGGGCCACATCATCCGCATCAACGAAACCGGGGCCGATGCCGCCGCGACCGCCTTCAACTGGGACATCTTCGTGATCGCCGGCAACCCGGCCCTCGAAGGTGCCAAGAAGGGTTCCAGCAACATCGACGCCAGCAACACCTTCAACTCGCCCGATGGCATCCAGGTCGATCCTGAGGGGCGGCTGTGGATCCAGACCGATGGCAGCTATGCCAACACGGGCGACTTCTTGAACCAGGGCAACAACCAGATGCTGGTGGCCGACATCGCGACGAAGAAGATCACTCGCTTCCTGGTCGGGCCTGCCGGGTGTGAGGTCACGGGGGTGTGCTGGACGCCTGATGGTCGCACCATGTTCATCAACATCCAGCATCCCGGTGAGGTGGGCAGTCACCCCAATGCGCCTGCCGCTTATGTGGCAGCGGCTTCGAATGCCAAAGATGCCTGGGTCAACGCCAATCCCACCGCGTTCTCCAAGTGGCCTGACGGCCCCAACGGTGGCCGTCCGCGCTCGGCCACCGTGGTCATCCGCAAGAACGACGGTGGCGTGATCGGCACCTGAGGCCTGCCCTCGGCGGGCCTTCGCTGCGGCGCACTGCACAGGGGCTGGAGCCAGAAGCCCGCCGACATCCTGCCCACACACGAGATCGGGCCACCCTGGAGGTGGCCCGATTCCTTGGTCTTTGCCCGAGCGTGATGTTTGAGCACCCACCATGAAACCGAATCGCTTCCACGTGTTCGCAGCGATGTCCGTCAGGGACGGGTTTCTTGTTGCCAGAACACTGGCGACGCTGGCCGTGGCTTCGTGCATGGTCGCTTGCGGTGGGGGAGGATCCGGTACGGTCAGTCCGAACTCCGGGGCAGGCCAGGACAGGTCCTTGCTGTCCCCTGCGCCCGCTCCGACGGCCAGAGTCCTCGCCAAGCCCGTGCTTTCATTCACCGACACGGGCCTGAGCGTGACGGATGGAATCACCCAGATCGGTGCCTGGCAAGTCAGCAGTCTGGAGGCCTGGGAATACTCCTTCGACATGGGCGTTACCTGGACCCGCGGGCAGGGTGATTCCTTTGATGTCCGGGGGGACGGCGCCAAGACGATCTGGGTGCGAGCCCGTGACGACCTGGGCAACACCTCGGAGATCGTCATCGTCAGTTGCGTCCTGGACACCATGCCGCCGCCCGCCGTACAGGCGGAACTGGTGTCCCAGGACCTGACCCGCCTGGTGCGCGTCAACGGCCTTGAGCAACAGGGGCGCTGGGAGTATTCGGTGGATGACCAGCGCTCCTGGCTGCCGGGGACCGGTGATCGTCTGGCAGTCCTGGGCAATTCGCTGCCGGTGTTGTGGCTGCGCCAGGTGGACCTGGCGGGCAACAAGTCCCCTTTGGAGCGGGTCAATCTTCTGGAGCCGGGCAGTTCGACATGGCATGAAGCTTCGGGACATCCGTTGCAACCCAGCCTGTTGTCCTTGCAGCAGGCTCGCACGGTGGTGTTGCATGGCTCCGTGGTTCGGGGGGACGCCGACTACATCCGCTGGGACATCCCGGTCGGCCACCGGCTGCAGGCCCTGCGGCTGGTCCGCTATGTCTCGGCCGACCCGATCGCCTTCTATGCCTTGCAACGAGCGGCCGCCTTCGACGCAGGGGTGGATGTGGACCGCATGCTGGTCTACGGCCACACGGGGCCGCAGGACATCCAACGCAACGTGCTGCAGGAGGTTGCTCCTGGGCAGTTGGTGGCGGGTCCCATGACGCTGTGGTTCCAGCAGACGGGCTCAGAGGTCACCGACTATGCGATTGAACTTGTCTTTCAGCCCTTGGAGTGAATCGCTGAGACCCGCCGTGGTCTGCGTGCTCCTGTCGGGCCTGCTGGCGGGTTGCGGTGGAGGCGAGTCGCAGGCTTTGGTACCGGCACCCGCCGTGCCGCCCATCCTCCCGGGCCCCGACCCTTTGCTTACCCGCCAGTGGCACCTGTTCAACACCGGGCAAGGTGGTGGAGTGTCTGGCATGGACCTTGGTCTGCAGGGTGTTGCAGAAACCGGTCGTGGCGTGCTGATCGCCTTCATAGACGGCGCGGTGCAGATCGGCCACCCGGACCTGGTGGCCAACCTGTACACGATCAACGGGCTTCTCCCGACCTCTGACCCTTCACCACCTTCTGCACCCGCAGACGCACCTTACAACGACCGCGCTGGGGAATGGGACGATGCCCACGGCACCGCGGTGGTGGGCATTGCGGTGGCAAGCGCGGGGAACAGTCTGGGCGGGCGGGGTGTTGCACCTCAGGCCCGCTTCATGGCATTCGACGGCCTGTCCAGAGGGCAGATCGCGCAGTCCCTGCGTTCGGCCCTCTCGCTGGGTGCCGACATCGTCAACAACAGTTGGGGTACGTTCGACGCCGCCTCCGGTCAAGGGGCCAGCTACAGCCCGGCCGACCCCGCATGGCGACAGGCGCTGGATGAGGGGCTGGCATCGGGCCGCCAGGGGAAGGGAGCGGTGGTCGTGTTCGCCGCGGGAAACGGTGGTCGGCAGGACGACAGCAACCGCGACGGGTACGCCAACCACCCCGGTGTGCTGGCAGTGGCGGCGGTCGACGCCTCGGGGCGGCCGCCGGCCTATGCGGAACCTGGGAGCAATGTGCTGGTGAGTGCCCCTTCCGGCCCTTTGCTGGGCGCGGCCGATGGCGTCACCGGCATCTGGACCACCGATATTGCCGGGCCCCGTGGGCTGTCGGGTGGGATGTCAGCTCCTACAGCCGATTACGTGGCCTTTCCTGCGGGAACGTCCGCGTCGGCTCCGATGGTGTCAGGCGTCGTCGCGCTGATGCTCCAAGCCAATCAGGCCTTGTCCTGGCGTGATGTGCGGTGGTTGCTTGCAAAGACAGCGCGTCCCGCAGATCTGGGCACCCTGCAAGCCCAGGCGTCGCCCATGAACGCGCACGGCTTTCATCCGCTGGTGGGCTTTGGCCGCGTGCATGCCGGCGATGCGGTCGCTGCCAGCGTTTCGTTTGGGGGGCTGCCTGGGGAGCTGCGTTGTGACAGCGGTCTCCTTTCCGTTGAAGCACTGATTCGCGACGCACCCGCACCGCCCGTTCAAGCCGCACATCAGTTCGCGGACTGCGGCGTCCGCGCGGTGGAGTCGGTACAGGTCACGGTGTACGCCGAGCATGCCTACGCAGCAGATCTGCAAATCGAGCTGGCTTCGCCAGCCAACCGCGTCAGCGTGCTCGGCCGCTCTCATTTCTGCAGTGCGGACGTGCAAGGGCCTTGCGGTGATCTCAGCCGCGGCTGGACCTTTCATTCAGTGGCCCACATGGGGGAGGCGGCCACCGGACCATGGCGGTTGCAGATCCAGGACATGCAGGCCGGTGATGCAGGGCGCTGGCAGGCCTGGCGTCTGGTCTTGACAGGCCATTGAGATGTCGGATCGACGACGGCCATGATGGCAGCGCGCCATCAGCGCGTCTCGATCAACTCGAACCCGAAACCCCCCGAGGGTCGGACATCGACCCGTACCGCGCGCACATCGGAGGCTCCCGGAACGATGAGGCGCGTGATGTTTCGCAAGGGGCGCTTTTGCAGGGAAAAGGGTTGGTCGATGCGGAACTGGTGGCTGTCACCGTGGATCACAAGGACCGGCTTGCCCCAGCGCTCTGCCAGCGGCAGCAGGGTGCCTTCGATGGACCTCTTGAACCCTGACCAACCGGGAAAGTCCTCGAACGGCGTGCGCGAATCAAAGACGTCGGCCTGGAACGCGATCACCACCGCACGTGAACCCTTCTGGCTCGCCCCATCGAAAGTGGACTGCAGCCACTCGACATTGGCCTCGTCTCGCTCGAAGAACTCCGAGGCGGCCGACAGGGTCCTGGCCTCGAGATTGTTGTTGCTGCCGACGACATGAAGCGTGGCGAAGGTCACGCCCTGATGGTGCCAGCGCTGGTTCTCGATGAACTTCCCGCGGGCGCGCGTGACGGCCGACTGGTTCTCCAAGGCGATGGGGGCCTGGCCTAGCGACTGGCCGGCCTGGAAGAAGCGCTGGCGCAAGGCGGCCAGCCGCTCAAGCGGGTCGAACCCCCCGTTGTTGATACGGTGACAGTCTGTCCACTCGTTGTCACCGGGGGTGTACACCACGGCGCCCTTGAAGCGCCGGAAATGCTCAAGCTGTTGGGCGAACTCCTCGTCGTTGCAAAGCGTGGAGCCAGACTTGATGTCGCCGACGTGGATGCTGAAGGCACCGGCTTCCACGTTGATTCGGTCAATGAGCTTTCGGTAGGGGGGATAGGACTGGGCTGGGGGGCCATAGGGCAAGTCACCCAGCGCGACGAAGTGGAAGCTCTGCGCCTGCACCGGCAGAGTGGCCAGCACGACGAAGGTGATCAATGTCGCGAGCTTCTTGGTCGAGACCGACCAGGTTGCGAGACGTCCATGCATGATTGCGCTCACTCAGAAATCAGTTCCAGGGCCACACTTCAACGCTGGCAGGGCAGGGGGCATGGTGGAATGCAGTGATCGTTGAGCAGACATCTTTCTCTTGACGCTTCTGTGTCAATCCTCTGCACGCCGCGTGGGCATTGATCAATCCGTGGGTGTCGCTTCGCAGTCGGACTACGCTTATGGCCATGAACAAGAAGTCCCCTGCGCTGTGCCTGGCGGCAGCCCTGCTGATCGGTGTCTGTGCCTTCGGGAGAGCTCACGCCGTCGATGTACCCAACCGCAACCCTCCCATGGAGGACCGGGCCATCCGGGAGGGCCGTGAGGCGGTGAAGAGCAGCCAGTGGGAGCGGGCCGTCGCGGTGCTGCAGCCCTACCTGCGGGCGCAACCGCAGGACGCCGATGGCCACAACCTGCTGGGCTTCAGCCTGCGCAAGCTCGGTCGGCACGCCGAGTCAGAGGCCGCCTACGACCGAGCGCTCGCCATCGACCCGGCTCACCTGGGTGCCCACGAGTATCGGGGTGAGCTCATGCTGATCCTCGGCCGGCGCGACCAGGCCCTCGTCCACCTGCAGGCGCTGGAGCGCCTGTGCGGCCTGCAATGCGAGGAGTACCAGGAGCTGCGTCGCGCGCTTGACGCCAAGCCGCAGGCCCGCCCCAAGCCCCGCTGGTGAGGGCCCGGCGGTCCGACCTGAGGACGCAAGACCCCGCACCTGCTGCGGCATGTCACGGGCCCGTCACGTACCGCATTGACGATCTTCTGTCTTGAACGGCAGGGTGGCGCGCGGTGCGCTGCTCCCTGTCTTTTTCGGGACATCGGCTTGAAGCGAGCAGTCACAAGGGAATGCGGTCGCCTGCCCTGAACACCACCGCGACGGGAGACATCCCGGCGACCTTGGACCTGATCTACTTCCGCGCCGGTGGTGGCCATCGCGCGGCCGCTCGGGCGCTGCAGGCCCAGTTGGCGGTCACCCACCCCCATTGGACGGTTCGTCTCGTCGATCTCTTCCAGGTGC
Source organism: Burkholderiales bacterium (assembly GCA_947464185.1). Taxonomy (GTDB): domain Bacteria; phylum Pseudomonadota; class Gammaproteobacteria; order Burkholderiales; family Burkholderiaceae_C; genus Rubrivivax. The sequence continues at coordinate 60,960 of CANHVY010000009.1, read as the reverse complement.
TGGATCCGGATCAGCGGTTTCTGCGCCTGACGGGATTTGCCCCCGAGGCTTACTACAACAAGCGCCTGGCAACCGGCTTCACGGTTGGCCTGGCCGCAGAGCTGCGGGTGCTGCAGGCCATGATCCGTCTGGGCCACGAGAAGATGGTGGACCGTCTGGCGCGGCATTGGGAGCAGACCCGCCCCGATCTGGTGGTCTCGCTGGTGCCCAACTTCAACCGGGCCCTGGGAGCAAGCCTGCAGGCCCTGCCGACCCGAACGCCCTTTGTCACGGTGATGACCGATCTGGCCGACCTCCCGCCGCACTTCTGGGTGGAGCCCGGCTTCACGGAACACCTGATCTGCGGCACCGGCCATGCCGTCGAACAGGCCCTCTCGCAGGGCATCCCGGCGCAGCGGGTTCACCGGGTGCAGGGCATGATGCTGGCGCCGGACTTTCACCGGCCCGCCGTCGATGACCGCGCGGCACGGCGGCGTCAGCTGGGCCTGGACCCGCAGGCGCCAGTGGGCATCGTGATGTTCGGCGGCCATGGTGCACGCGCCATGCTGCGGATCGCCGAAGAACTGGACCATCTGCCGCTGATCCTGCTGTGCGGCCACAACGAGTCACTTCGACGCTCGCTGGCAGCGCAGCGCGCCAGCGCACCCCGCCACGTGCTGGGATTCACCGACGGGGTCGTGCAGTGGATGCGCCTGGCCGACTACTTCATCGGTAAGCCCGGACCGGGCTCTATCAGCGAGGCCTTGCACTGCGGCCTGCCGGCGGTCGTCACCCGCAACGCGTGGACGATGCCGCAGGAGCGGTGGAACACCGAGTGGATCCGGCAGCAGCAGGTGGGTGTCGTGCTGTCCGCCTTCTCACAGGTGCGCGCCGGGGTCGAAGCCATCCTGACCGACCTGCCCCGCTGGCGCGCGCGCGCCGCGCAGATCGACAACCGCGCACTCTCCGAAGTCCCTGGCATCCTGCAACAGGTCTTGGCAGAAGACCTGGTACCGCAGGCCCCGACAAGCTGACGCCGCAGCGGGGTACGAGCCCATGATGCGGGATTGGCTGACCCCGGCCCGCTCCCGACCCGCCCCCGAAGGGCCGCGAGAGCTTTGCGCTCAGGCGCGCAGCCCCCGGCAGCCTGGCTCAGACCCCAATCACCCCGCCGTCGTCACGCGTGATAACGATGGTGGCCGAGCGCGGACGGCCCGGGCGGCCGTAGCCCTTGTTGCCGGGCCAGAGGCTTTCCGGCGCTTCGCCAGGCTTGGTGTTCTCGCCCGGATGCTGGATGTTGACAAACAGCGTGCGGCCGTCCGGCGTCTCGGTGATGCCAGTGACCTCGGCACCCGGAGGAGCCACCAGGAAGCGGCGCAACTTGGCCTCGCCCAACGCGGCGCCGATGAAGGTCTCCTGCGTACCCGTCTGCTCCACCCCGTTGACCAACATGCGGTTGTTCACCGTGACCTTGCCGCCGTCGCCCACCTGGCCCGGAATGGCAGCGAGCAGCATGCACCCCGACTCGTCCGTCATGGCGCCGTCGTCGGTCTGGATCCAGCAGATGCCGGTGGCCTTGCTGAACCACAGGCCATCGGGCGAAGAGAAGTCATTGGCCGCCGTCAACTTCGACAGATTGGCCTGGCCGGCGTCTTCCTCGGCACCGAAGAGGAAGATGTCCCAGGTGAAGGTCGTCGCCGCAGCAGCAACCCCGTCCTCACGGAAGCGGATGATGTGCCCGTTGGGGTTGCCCATGCCCTTCTTGCCGTCCAGGTCCATGTAGGCGCGCGGGTTGGCGGCATCCACACGCCCTGGTGTGCGGTTGGCCGCATTGTTGTTGGTCAGCGTGAAGTAGACCTCGCCGTTGCGGTAGTTGACGGCACCCCACTCGGGACGGTCCATCTTGGTGGCGCCCACGGCGTCGGCCGCCAGGCGGGTGTGAACGTAGATGTCGGCCTGGTTCTCGAACTTGAAGCTCGCGAAGTTCGCGATACGGGGGTCTGAGAAAGTGAGTTCGACCCACTCGCCGCGGCCAGTGGCGTCGAAGCGAGCAACGTAAAGCTTGCCTTCGTTTAGGTACTTGTCACCGGCTGCGATGCCGCCGCCGATGTCCTTCGAGTCCCAGGCGGCGGTGCTGACGAACTTGTAGATGTACTCGTTGCGCGCATCGCAGCCCATGTAGAAGGCCAGGGGCTTGCCGGCCTCGGGCAGGCTGCACACGGCAGCCTCATGGGCCAAGCGGCCCATGATCACGCGCTTGGCGGGAGTGGCATTGACGTCCAGCGGGTCGATCTCGACGTTGTAGCCAAAAGTGTGGGCCTCGTTGCGGAAGTCGGCTTCAGCGTTGCGGCCAGGCGCTGCAAGGTTCCAGCGCGAAAAGCGGTCGTCGGTGGCGGAAACCGTGTGCCAGCCCTGGCTGATCGTCCGCTGGACGTTCGCAGCGGGCGGTGCGCTGACCACGCCATAGCGCCGGCGCGACGCCAGATCACGGGGAGAAAGGGCGGCCCCGCCAGGCGTCATCCCGAAATAGAAGGCCCAGTTCTCTTCGCAGCCCAGGTAGGTGCCCCAGGGCGTCTTGCCGTGGCCGCAGTTGTTCAGCGTGCCGCGGGCCATGCCACCGGCGGTGTCCCAGCGGGTGACCATCTGGGCACGGATGGCGTCGATGTGTGCACGCGGCCCGGCCACGCGCATGGGCGTCTGCGCCGTGACACGCCGGTTCAGGGGCGAGTCGGGCTTGATGCGCCAGCCCTGCGGCGTCTTGACGATCTCCACCAGCGACACGCCGTGGTGGTTGATCTCCTTGAGCACCTCGGCAGCGGGGCGGGTGCCCAGGTCCCAGTCACCGAACTGGGAGAACTTCCTGCCGGACACACCGTTGGAGGTCTGGCCATTCGGGTGCATGAAGAAAGCGTCGGCCGAGCTCTCATGATTGACCGCGAGCACAGCGCGGCCGGTGTCGCGCTCGGTGTAGCGGCCCTTGTCGTCGATGAAGTACAGGTCCATGCCGTCGTGGTGGTCACCCACGCGCATGGACCAGTCGTCAGCCTCCAGGCCGGCGTTGGAGTAAGGCGAGACCGCAGGCCTCAGGGCATCACCGGTGGCGTGCAGCACGGCGTAGCGGTAGCCCGGGGGCAAGGTTACGTCGTCCACCAGCGTCTTGGCGACACTGGAAAATCCCAAGGCCTTGGCCGGACTGGAGCCTGCGCCACCCATCACGGTGGCGCAGCCCGGCAGCACGGCCAGACCGGCCAACCCCAGGCCCCCACGAAGCAGCGCCCGGCGGCTGGGCTGGGCCAGCGCCTGCTTCAGGACATCCTGGAAGTGCGGGTTGTCGGATTCGTTGCAGATGGCATCGGCTTCAGGGGTGTGGGAGGACATGTTTGGGCCAGGGAGTTGACAGCTTCCCCGAGTAAACCGCCCAAGTGTGAAAGTCTTTTGACAAGTCCTCGGCATCGCCTGGACATGTGCAGGCCACCATGGTCAGGCCGGACTGAAGCATCGACGCGTTGTGCTCTCAGCTCGAACGCACGCCCGGGCTTCCGCCCTTGCCCCAAAGGTAGGCGTTCAACCGGGCTGTGACACGGTGATGGCGTATGTCTTGGTCACCGCCTCAAGCACTTCGAAAGAGCCGCGAAATCCCGCCGGAATGAAGAGTGCCTCTCCAGCACCTGCTTCCTGGAACGAGCCATCGTCACGGTGCACACGGCAGCGCCCCTGCAGCACGGTGAACAGTTCATGCTCGCCGGCCGCCATCTCGATCCGCCAATGACCAGGCTCACTGCGCCAGACGCCACAGTAGAGGCGGCACTTGGTCAATTCCACGTCGACCTGATTCCAGGTATCTCGGCGCGGGTTGCCAGCGATCAGACGCTCTGGCGCCGGGCTGTCTGAATCGGGCAGGGCTGGCATCAAAGCTTGCAGCTTCAGCAGGGGCAGTTCGTCGTTCATGGCATGTCAGTTCACAAGACTCGTTCAAGGGTGTGCCGCCGATCGGTACCGGCCAGGATACAGATGACTGCTGGTACCGGCCATGACCTCTTGCGCGCCGGCTTGCGCGGCAGACACCCAACTCCATAGGTCGAAGGTTGAGATCTCAGAACCCCAGCCGATCACGCAAACCGTAGTACCAGGCCCCCATCGCTGCCATCGGCACCCGCAGGAGCCGCCCCCCCGGGAAGGGCAGGTGGGGGAGCTGCTCGAACGCACTGAACCGCTCGGCTTGGCCCTGGATCAACTCGCCCAACAGGCGGCCGATCAGGTGTGTGAACGTGACACCATGCCCCGAGCAACCCTGCGAATAGAAGATGTTGTGGTCGAGGCGGCCGACTTCGGGCAGCCTGGACAGCGTCAGCAGGAAGTTCCCGGTCCAGGCGTAGTCGATGCGCACGCCTGCCAGTTGGGGAAACACCCGTAACAAGCTTGGGAGAAGGCTGGCTGTGATGTCGGAGAGGTCGCGCGCACCGTAGACCACACCACCGCCGAAGAGCAGACGCCGGTCTGCCGACAGACGAAAGTAGTCCAGCAGGAAGTTGCAGTCCTCGACACAGAAGTCGGCTGGGATGACGTCCTTCCATCGCTCGCCCAACGGCTCAGTGGCGATGATCTGCGTGCCGCAGGGCATGGACTTTGCGGCCAGACGCGGCTCAAGATCGCCCAAGTAGGCATTTCCAGCGACAACCACGTAGCTGGCCGACACTTCACCTGTGACCGTGCGTACCGTGGGCTTGGCGCCGCGTTCAATAGCCGTGACCTTGGAGCGCTCGTGGATGACACCGCCAAGGGATTCGAAAGCCGCCGCCTCGCCCAGTGCCAGCTTCAGCGGGTGAAAGTGGCCGCCTGAACGGTCGAGCAGTGCACCCTGATAACGACCACTGGCGACCGCCGCACGTGTGGCCGCTGCGTCCAACAGCTCAAGCTGCTGATGGCCGTACCGCTCCCACAGGGTCTTGTGAGCCTCGAGTTCCTTCACCTGCTTGCCCGTCAGCGCCGCAAAGAGCAAGCCGTTCTTCAGGTCACAGTCGATGCCGTAGCGGGCCACGCGTTCGCGGATGATGGCGCCGCCCTCAAAGGCCATCGCACCCAGCGCCTTGGCCTGCGCCGCGCCGTGCCGCTGCTCGATGACGTCGAGGTCGCGTGAATAGCTGTGCACGATCTGGCCGCCGTTGCGGCCCGAGGCCCCCCAGCCCACCCGTGCAGCCTCGAGCACGACGACGCGCAGCCCAGCTTCGGCCAGATGAAGAGCCGTCGACAGGCCGGTGTAGCCGGCGCCCACGATGCAGACATCTGCGTCGGCATGGCCTTGCAGCGGCGGTCGTTCAGGAATCGGCCCAGCCGTCGCAGCGTAGTAGGACGGCGCATGCGCAACGGGGTCGACAGAAGCCGGCGTCATGCTGGCCTCAGACATGCAGCAGCAGGTGCTCACGCTCCCAGGGCGAGATGACCTTCATGAACTCCGCATGCTCGATCTCCTTGACCTCGGTGTAGACCGTGACGAAGTCTTCGCCGAGCACGGAAGCCAAGGCCTTCTCCTCGCGCAACAAGGCCAGGGCTTCGCCCAGGCTGCCGGGCAGCTCATGGTCACCCAGGTAGGCGTCACCCACGCACTCCGGCCGTGGCTCAATGCGGTGCTTGATACCCAGGTAGCCGCAGGCCAGCGTCGCCGCCAGGGCGATGTAGGGGTTGGCGTCGGCGCCAATCACCCGGTTCTCGATACGACGCGCTTGCGCAGAGGCCACGGGGGAGCGAATGCCCACGGTACGGTTGTCGGTACCCCATTGAATGTTGATCGGCGCGGCAGTGTGACGTGACAGGCGGCGGTAGCTGTTGACGTACGGCGCGAACAAGGCCATCGCGGCAGGGATGTACGTCTGCAGCCCCCCGATGTACCAGCGGAACTCATCGCTCGCGCTGCCGTCTTCGTGGCTGAAGAGATTCTTGCCGGTGCGTCTGCTGACGAGGCTCTGGTGCACGTGCATGGCGCTGCCAGGCTCTCCCGCGATGGGCTTGGCCATGAAGGTCGCATACATGTCGTGGCGCAACGCGCACTCACGCACCGTGCGCTTGAAGAAGAACACCTCGTCAGCCAGGCCCAGCGGATGAGCATGGAAGAAGTTGATCTCCATCTGGCCGGCACCCATCTCGTGGATCAGCGTGTCGACGTTGAGTTCCATCTTTTCGCAGTACCCGTACACGTCTTCGAACAGCGGGTCGAACTCGTTGACGGCGTCGATGCTGTAGGCCTGGCGGCTGGTTTCTCTGCGGCCGCTGCGGCCTACAGGTGGCTTCAGCGGCATGTCGGGGTCGGTGTTGCGGGCCACCAGATAGAACTCCAGCTCGGGCGCCACCACGGGCTCCCAATCTTCGGCTGCGAACAGGTCGCACACGCGGCGCAGCACAGAGCGCGGCGCGAAGGGCACAAGCTGCCCGTCGCGGTCGTAGCAGTCGTGGATCACCTGCGCCGTGGGGTCCGTGGCCCAGGGCACGATGCGCACGGTGGACGGATCGGGCCGCAGGTGCATGTCACGGTCGGTGGGGTGGATGACGTCGTAGTACGGGCCTGCTTCCGGAAACTCGCCCGTGACGCCCATGGCCACGATCGCCTGCGGCAGGCGCATGCCGCGGTCCTCGGTGAACTTCTGGCGCGGCAGGATCTTCCCGCGGGCCACGCCAGTGAGATCGGGAACCAGGCACTCGACCTCGGTGACACGATGCTGGTCGAGCCACTGCTCAAGGTCGTTGAAGCTGAAGTTCTTGGGAGTCGACATGGTGAGTGCCTCGGACGCGACGGGTTCATGCTAGAGGCGGCGAACGCCGGTCGCCATAGCCCCGGCGGGCCAGTCGCGGTGCGGAGGCAGGCGTCGACTCACCGAAGGCACGACGGCCAATAGCGCCTGGTCTCCAGCGGAACCCCATCCCACGCCGCGCGTTCGTCGCCGCGCGGGTCGTCAACCACGGCACATGGCAAGTCGAGCGCCATGGTCGCTCGACGCGCGGTGTCATATCGCGGCCAGTGCGGCAACGAAGGCGTGTTGGGGTCACCGCTTCGGGCAAAGGCCGTCCAGGCGTCCATCATCTGATCCGACAGCGAGCCCCACTGGGCCCGCGGCGCCGTCACGGCCTGGGCTTCGGGGCCATCGTTGCCGAACACGAACGGAATCTCGACCGAGTGGTAGGCGCCATAGTCCTGCCCGGTGCGCCCCTTGACCGGTGAGCGGAAACCGAACAGGTACATCCAGGTGGGCTGACGCTCGCTGCAGGCTGCCGCGAACCGCGTGGACATGGCGCGGATCAGCCCGTCCGTCGACAAGGCGACCGCCGCCTCATGGCGGTTCGGGTAGGTCTTCAGGTACAGGTTAATGACGCGCTGCGCATCATCCCCGAAGAAGGGCACGAGACTGGCCGGATCGGCCAGGATGCCGTCACTGAAGGCCTCGGGTGTCATCCCGGGGTCATCGGGATCGGCGCACACGGCCGAGAAGTACCGGGTCTCCTCAAGTGTCGTTCCGATCAGGACGGGCACGGGTGCGCAGCGCCCATGCGCGAGGCCATGCCGCGGTTGCTCGTGCAGGACGACCCCGTCGAGGTTGGGCTTGCACCAGGGAAAGACGAAACCGGTTCGCTCGGCCAGCGCCAGGAGTGCCGGCCACGGGAGATCTTGCAACTCTCGCAGACTCATGCCGCTGGTCTGGAGCAGCAGCGCTGCGTTGTGTGCCGACCGCTCCCGCGGGTGGAGGTCCGTCAGGATGCCGCTCTGGATGAGCGCCCGGTGGAAGAGGCCTTGGGCTCGCGGCGCGACCATGAGGCGCTGCACATGGTCTGCGCCAGCCGACTCGCCGAAGACCGTGACGTTGCCAGGATCTCCGCCAAAGGCCAGGACGTTGTCGCGCACCCATTCGAGTGCCTGGATGACGTCCAGCAGGGCCGCGTTGCCGCCACCGGCGAAGTCCTCGCCGCCGATGTCGGAGAAATCGAGGAACCCCAACACACCCAGGCGGTACTGGATCGTCACAACCACGACATCGCCGCGTCGCGCCAGTCTTGCACCGTCGTACTGGCTGTTGCGCGCGCTGCCGCCGACGTTGCCGCCGCCGTGGATCCACACCATCACCGGTCGGCGGCTTCGGTCGGCCGCGGGTGTCCACACGTTCAACGCCAGACAGTCCTCGTCCATCACGTCGGCACCGCGCTCGGTGGGGTCGAAGTAGTGAAGATGCGGGCAAGCTGGCGCGAAGTCGTCCGCGCGACGTGGGCTTGTCCAGGGCTGCACAGGTGCGGGCGGCTTGAACCTCAGCGGTCCCACCGGGGGTGCCGCGAACGGCAAGCCGAGGAAGGTCTGTACCGTGTCACCGCAGCGTCCCAGGACTGGGCCGCTACGGGTCTCGACCCGAATCCATCCGGTCGACAGGTCCACGCTGTCATGCGCCACCAAGCCACCTTTGTGTGTGGATGTCATCGCCGTGCGCCGCTGCGCCAGCGGTCCGGCTGTCCTTGCGTCTTGCCGCGGCGCGGTCTGCGCGCGGTCAGTGTCTGCGAAACCACCGATCGACCTGTTCGATCAGGTCCAGCCAATGGCTAGGGTGCCAATCGAGGCTGTGGTTGTTGTCGGGGTAGCGCACCAGCGCCGCTGGCACGCCACACAGCTTGAGCGCCGTGAAGTACATCTCCGATTGCGAGATCGGCGTTCGCCAGTCGCACTCTCCGCACAGCAGCAGCGTGGGCGTGCGCACCTGGTGCACCAGTGAAAGCGGCGAGCGGCGCCGGTAGTGCTTGTCCATGGCCGGCGCCCAAGGCGGTGCGGGCAGCCAGTAGTAGCCATAGTAGTCGGGCCGGTCCACCATCAAGGCCATACTGGCCCAGTCCATCACCCCATAGATGGCTGCCGCCGAAGCGAAGCGCGTACTGTGGCTGATCAGCCATGCCGTCATCACCCCGCCGCCGGACTCGCCGGCCACGTGAACGCGCTGCGGGTCGATGCCGCCACGGGCCACGACGGCGTCGACCATGTCGACCAACTGCAAGTCGTCAGGGCCCGGAAAGTCGTGCTGCAGCTCGTCGATGAACGCCTCGCCATAGCCCAACGATCCGCGTGGGTTCACCATCAGCACGGCGTAACCACGGGCGGCCCAGATCTGCGGCAGGATGGCCAGCTGCGGGCACCAGGCCAGATACGGGCCGCCGTGCAGCCACAGGATCATCGGCACGGGTTGGTCTGCCGGCACGCCGGCTGGACGCACCAGCCAGGCTTGCCAGGCGGGCGCCGTGCTGCCGGCCCGGCGGGTCGGCAGCCACAGGGTCTCGATGGGCGCCACCTCGCGTCGGTCGATCCATCCAGACTCCTCGGTCAACACCTCGCCGGGCTGCCCGTCCGGCAGCAACAGCGCCACTTCGTCCGTGCGCGAGACGCTGCCGCGCAGGTAGGCGACCGTGCCGTCGCGCGAGACGGACAGGCCCTTCTGGTACAGCCCGTAGCCTGTGGCCGCCGAACCGCCGACATCACGCGCCAGCGTCGTCCACTGGCCGTCCAGGCCCAGGCGTACCAGGCAGCCGTCGCCGGCCTGCGGCATCAACAGCAACAGCCCCGTGCTGTCGGGCAGCCAGTGCAGCTGCTGGTGCACCTCCATGCGCTCGGGGTGCGGCAGGGCCCGCACAGGGCCGCCGGCCCTCGGCATCACATGCACCACGTTCGTGTGGAAGGACTTGCGCTCATTGCGGAAGCCGACGAAGGCGATCCACTGGCCGTCCGGCGACACGGTGGCCTGGCAGGCTGCCCCGCCGAAGTGCGTCAGTTGCCGCACGGCGCCATCGGACAGGTCGAACTCGCAGACGTCGGACTGCAACACCGCCAGCGGGTCGTGAGGGCCCTTTTGCGCCGCGCTGCGCGGCATCGACATGATGAGGTGACGGCCATCCGGGGCCCACGAGATGTGCCCGGCCAGCGCCAGCTTGGTGATCCAGGTGCGCGGGCCGCCGTGGTCGTGCGGCCCTTCGGTCAGCTGGCGCAGCGCGCCGCTGGCGATGTCCAGCACGAAGATATGGTGCTGCCCTGCCGGCAGGTCTCCGGGCAGGCCCTCCGCCCGGCGGACGAGCTGCTCGGTGTAGACCCCTGGTGCCGCCCACTGCGGCGTGCGCAGCCGCTCCCAATCGGGCACTGGACCTGGATCGGCCGCGGCCGGCGCAGGCACGCGCATGACAAAGGCCAGGCTCCTGCCATCAGGTGACCAGGTCAGGCCACTGGGCGCCTGCGCGAGCGTGGTCAACGTCTGGCGTTCGCCGTTCCCGGCGTGCCAACGCACGATTGCAGGGTGGGCGGTCTGCGCGCACACGAAAGTCAGGCTGTTGTCATCGGGAGCCCAGCGCGGCTGGCTGCCCGGGCCCAGCTCGTGACGCCGGCCCGTGCTGCGGTCCACCACGCAGAGTTCGTTGATCCATCCATCCGCCTGTACATCGGCCCGCGCACGCACGTAGGCCAGGTGTCGGCCGTCGGGTGAAATCTGCGGGTCACTCGGCAGCCGCAGCTCGAAGTGATCCTCAGCACGGAACGCAGCGCGAAGCGGCAGGCTCAAGGCTTTGCTCCCGGCATCACGCTGTCGACGCTTGCGGGGCCCGGCGGGCCTTGATCCAGGCATAGCCGAGGTGCAGGAAGAACACCGCTGCCAGCAGCTTGACCGCCAGCATCGCCCAGCGCAGGGAGGCTTGTCCGTACTCCGCCGCCAGCGCGTCGCTGAACATGCCGACGAGCAGCGGCCCACCGCCTGCACCGAACAGCGTCAGCGCCAGCAACAGCACCGACACGCCCAGCACCCGCCGCTCGCGCGGCAAGGTGTTGCTGATCATGGCGAACACGGGCCCGTTGGGCATGGCCCCCACGAAGGTGGCCGCGACGTGAGCAACGAACGCCACCTGAAGGTTGGGCGCGAACAGCACGGCCGCAATCAAGGGAAAGGTCAGTGCGTAACTGACCATGCAGAAGGCCAGCAGTCGTTCTGCCCGGGCACCCCCCAGACGGTTTCCGATGACGCCCCCCGCCAGAAGGCCCAGCAAGGATCCTGCGAGGTAGGCGCCGCCGAAGAAGGCCGCCGCGTGTTCGGGGGCCAGGCCGAACTGCCGGTTGTAGAAGCTGGGCATCCATTGCGTCAGGCCGAAGGTGGCAAACGAGGCCCAGGCATACCCCAGCGTGATGTGCAGATACGTGGGGTTGCGGACGAGGTCGAGAAAGGCCTGCCGCTGCCCATGGGCTGCAGGCGGCGGCTCTGTGGCTGTATTCAACGTGCCTTGGTCAGGCGCCACCCGCATCTGCAGAACCGCCACCGCCACGGCGGCCAGGCCGAACACGATGAAGGCCTGCCGCCAGCCCAACTGCGCGGCCAGGTAGCCCCCGACCGTCAAGCCCCCGCTGACGCCGACGAAATAGCCCGCGCTGTACAGCGCCAGCGCCCCTGACCGGCGCTCGGGCGGGTAATGGTCGCTGACGATGGCCTGGCCCAAAGGCATCTCAGCCGCAGGCCCGAAGCCCGAGGCGAGCTGGGCGACGACGAACTGCCAGAAGGCCCCACAGGCAGCAAACGCCGCCAGGGCCGCGCCGTAGATCGCCATGCAGGCGCCGAACACCCGCGAGTTGCCCCAGCGCGCCGCCCAGACCGTGATGGGGAAGGCCAGGGCCGCGATCGTCACCGCCGACGCATAGCCGGTCAGCAGGCCCAGTTGCGTGTCGCTGAAGCCGAACTCCGTCTTGATCAGGGGCAGGCATGCCGACAGCAGCGAGGCCCCGGCGTTGGCCACTGCACTGGCCAGGGCCAGCACCAGGACGATCACGACCGGCCTGCGCTGCGTGCTGTCGCTGGGGAGGCCCTCGGAGTGGTCGGCGGCCAAGGTCAGAAGTCGTAGCGGACGGCGACGCCGGCTGTGCGGGGGCGAATCGGGTAGAACTCCGTGTAGAGGGCACTGGTGAAGTCGACACCGCCCGAGATGCCTCGAGCATTGGTCGCGTTGTTGAGGAAAGCCGAAACTTCCAACTTCGACCATGAGAAGGTCATGCGCAGATCCAGCGTCGAATAGGCCGCCAGGGTCATGGGTGAGTCGATTTGGGCCCGGCGCTTGCCGGTATGTGCCAGCACCGCCGAGACGCGGCCGCTGCTGTCCAGGGGACCGGCAAAGTACCCCGTCGCGTCCAGGGTGCCCTGCAGCTTGGCGGTGCCTGGCAAAGGCGTACCTGCGGCGATGGACGCACCGCCGACCGTGATGCCACCCGAGGTGGAGGCGTCGGTGTAGGCGATGGCGCCACGCAGCGAGAAGTTCGAGTTGGGCTTCCACCCGCCGGCCAGTTCGATGCCTTGCGACCGGGCCTGGCCGATGTTGCCGGTGACCAGGAAGTCCTGCCCACTGACAGGATCGTTGGCAAGCGTGGCCAGCTGCACGTCCTTCCAGTCGATGCGGAACACGCTCACGTCCAGGCTGGTCCGGGCGCTCGGCGTCCAGCGCAGGCCGGCCTCGTAGTTCCACAACGTGTCGGTCTTGTAGGGGAACGCCAGCGTACCGAAACCGACGTTGGAGATGCCGCCGAACCGATAACCCCGCGAGGCCAGCACATAGGCCGAGAGCTGCGGGTCGACCGCGTAGCGCAGGGACACCTTGGGCGTCGTGCCACTGTCGCTGGTGCCATAGGGAATGGCGGTGCCGGGATCATCGACGCCCGTGATGCGGTCGTAGTCGAGCTTGGTCTTGTAATAGCGAGCCCCCGCGGCCGCGGTGAGTCGCTCGGTCAGCTTGACTTCGGCATCGGCGAACAGGGCGGCTTCGGTGGCGTTGCCGTTGCGGCGGAAGCGAATGTCCGGCACCGATCCGCGCGGCTCGTAGTACACCTTCTGGTCGCGCCTGACGTCGGCGTCCATCCAGAACGCACCGACGAGCCAGTTGACGGCGCCCGCTCTCACCGGTGCCAGCCGGACCTCCTGCGACAGGGTGCGCGTGTGCAGGTCCACATCGCTTGTCCACTGGTCGCCGAGGAAGGCCGGATCGAAGAAATCCCGGGTGAAGTCGTCGCGCTGGATGCGCTTCTTGGACTGGTAGCCCGTCAGGGAAGTCAGCCTCAGTTCGCCGAGCTTGGCGTTGACCTGCACGGTTCCCAGATCGAAGGTCGAGTTGACGGTCTGTGGGAACGCGGTCTTGACCTCGTTGCGATCGGGTGGCGTGAGGCTGTACCCGGCGCCGGTCGCGTAGTCGAAGGGGGAGATGCCCGATCCATCGGCCTGACGGCTTTGCTGACTGAGGTAGATCGCCGTCACGTCGAACTCGGCGCTCGGGCGCCAGGTGAAGATGGCCCGCCCACCCTCCACGCGGTTGCTGTTACTGTCCTTGACGCCGGTGCCGATGTTGTCGATGAAGCCGGGGTCCTTGCGGGCGTTCAGCACCACGCGCAGCCCGGCCTTGCCATCGGCCAATGGCAGGTTCGCCATGGCCGCCGTGGACCACCCGCTACCGCCGCCGCTCATGCTGCTGAAGCTGGCGAGCACCGAGCCTTCCGTTTGCCGGGTGTTGGGCTTGTTGAGCTGGTAGCGGATGGCTCCACCCAGGGAAGAAGAGCCGTACAACGCCCCTTGCGGACCACGCAGCACTTCCACGCGCTCCAGGTCGAACGGGGCAAGGTCCGGGACCGAGACGAACGCAAAAGGGTCGGTGAACGGCACGTCCTCAATGTAGACACCGGTCGGCGCCTGCGTGAAGCCCTGATTGCCCGCGTTGGTGTTGGTGCCGATGCCGCGGATGGACAACAGTGAAGCGTCGGCCGCCCCCTTGCTGAACTGAACACCGGGCGTGAGCTTCATGACGTCTTCGTTGTCGGTGCTGCCCAGACGCTCGAGCTTTGCACCGTCCACCGCGGTCACGGTACCGGCCACGTCGCTCTGCAACTGCTTGCGCTTGCTGGCCGTCACCTCCACACGCTGCGGCTCGTCAGCTGCCGCCTTGCTGGTGGCGCCACCCCCTGCAGCCGCGGTGGGCGGGGCGGGTGGGGTTTGTGCCATCGCCGACAGGCCCAGCGTGATGCTCGCCGTCAGGATGGACCAGCGATGCACGCGACGCCCCGCTGCGATGGACATCGGTGGGCGGATTGACGAGTTGATTGCCATGCGGCTCTCCATGCTGTTACAAAGACAAAGCGTCCAGCGCGACGAAACCGTCATCGTCGATTCACTCTTTCATGGTAGCCAGCGCACGACGGGACTTGAATAGCCCACTTGGGACATGTCCCGCACCATCGCACTCAGCCAGACTGCCGAATGCCCAAGCCGCACGCTTCCGCCCAGAAGCTTGTCTCCAACCGCAAGACCCGTTTCGCGCTGGCGCTGGACACCGAGGGCGTGGTGCAGCTCAGCGCGCTGGCGGCCCAGGTCGGCCTGGCGGGGTTCTATCCCGCTGCGGTGGCGTTTCTGGCATCGCTGATCGATGCGGACGCCAGCGTGGCTTTCCTCTATTCGGTCGATGAGCGGCCCCGCTACCTGGCCGTGAAGGCCGAAGCCGCAGTGCGCCGCGGTGCGCGCGACACGGCCTACCTCGACGGGCCCTATGTACTTGATCCGGTCTACCAGATGTTCCAGCGTGGCCAGGCCGATGGCGCCTACCCCATGGCGTCATACCTGCCGGGCGACTTCTACGACAGCGAGTTCTACCGATGCTTCTTCCGCAACACGCACCTGGTCGACACCGTCGACGTGCTGTGGCGCATCGACGGGGGCAGCGCCATCGCCTTCTGCCTCGGGCGCGAGGAGGGCACGCCGCCATTCGGTGACGCCGACGTCGCGTTGGTCCAGCACATCCTGCCCTTGCTGTTCGCGCTGATGAAGCGACATCACCAGTTGGCGGCACCGCCCAAGCCCGATGAAGCTGACCGACTGGTTCACCGCAAGGTGCAAGCCACGATGCTGAACTTCGGCGCCTCTCTGCTCACGAAGCGCGAGCGCGAGGTGGTCTTCTACATGCTCAGCGGTTACTCGTCGGAGCAGACTGCGGAGCGTCTGCACTCCGCCGAAGGCACTGTCCGCAACCAGCGCAAGAGCATCCACCGCAAGTTGGAGACGGGGTCCCAGGCCGAGTTGTTCTCACTGTTCATCCAGTGCATTCCCTTCGCCGACCCCGACAGTGGCGAGGACCCGCTGGTGCGCTGCCAAGGACCGTCGCCGCGCGAATCGGACTGACTACCTCAGGGTCAGTCCTTATGCCTTGACGGACATGGTCGACCCGCAGCGGCGCTCCTAGCATTCCCAGCAGCATGAGCACCTTGCCGAACGACATCGACGGCTTTGCCGGAACCTACTCGGAAGCCCGCAGCGCCTGGCTGGGGGCCGTGGCAGCGTGTGACGGACAGGTGTCGAGCCTGCAGCACCCCGACGCCGGCCCGCGGGGCGAACCCCTGTGGCTGGACGTGGCACGCTTCGGCGACCCGAAGGCCGGCAGCGCCTTCGTCGTGTCGTGCGGCACGCACGGCATCGAAGGCTATGCCGGGTCCGCGGTGCAGACGGCCTGGATGAACGCTGGTGGGCCCGGTGAGCTGCCCGCCGGCACGGCCGTGGTGCTGGTGCACGCCATCAACCCCTGGGGCTTTGCCCATGGCCAGCGCGTGACCGAGAACAACGTCGACCTGAACCGGAACTTCATCGACTTCGCGTCGACGCCGGCGCCCCACGCCGGTTACGCGGAACTGCACCCGCACCTGATGCTGGAGCGCTGGGACGAAGCCGACATCGACCGCGCCTTTGCCGTCATGGATGCCTACCGCGAGCGGGCGGGTGAGCAGGCCTTCTCGGACGCATTCAATGGCGGCCAGTACCAAAGCCCGGAAGGCCTCTTCTATGGAGGACGGCAACCCGAGTGGTCGAACCGGGCGTTGGCGCGGTGCGTGCCCCAGGCACTGGGCCCGGCCCGCCGCTGCGTGTGGGTGGATCTGCACACCGGCATCGGCCCGTATGGCCTGCCCTTCTTCTTCAACTTCGACGCGCCGGGCTCTTGGGGCCGGCAGCGCGCGCTTGAGATCTGGGGTGAGGAGGCCTTCAACGGCAAAGGGGCCACCCACAACGCGTTCGCGACATACCAGGGGCTGATGATCGACGCGCTGAGCGCCATGATGTCCGGCTGTGCGATGTCGCCCGTGGTCATCGAGTTCGGCACCCATGAACGACGGCGCATGCAGCGCGCGCATCTGGCGCTGGCGTGGATGCGGCGCCAATGCACGGTGAGCGACGCCTTCGAACGGGCGGCAGCGGAGTACCGCGAAGCCTTCATCCCGTCGGACCTCATGTGGCGCGCTTCCGTCCTGCGCAAAGGGGTGGCGCTGTGCCAGCGCGGACGCGACGCCTTGGTGACCGAAGCCGGATGACCCCGCACGCGCTTGCGCCCCACGACCAGGCCCTTTTCGAGAGGGTGAGCGCCCGCCGCGTCGCCGTGGACGATGGCGTGGAAATCGACGCTTTGGTGGGCGGCAGCGGACCGCCGCTGTTGCTGCTGCACGGCCATCCGCAGACACGCGCGATGTGGCACAAGGTGGCCCCCGCACTGGCGCGTCGGCACACGCTGGTGCTGGCCGACCTGCGCGGCTACGGCGACTCGTCCAAGCCGACTGGCCTGCCCGACCATTCGAACTACGCCAAGCGCACACTGGCACGTGACCAGGTGGCATTGATGCAGGCCCTGGGCTTTGCGCGCTTCGACGTGCTGGCGCACGACCGCGGCGCCCGCGTGGCCCACCGGCTGGCGGTGGACCACCCGGAGCGGGTCGGCCGCATGGTGCTGCTGGACGTGGCACCGACGCTGGCGATGTATGAGCGGACCACGCAGGCCTTTGCCACGGCCTATTGGCACTGGTTCCTGCTGATCCAGCCGGCGCCGCTGCCCGAGCGCTTGATCCAGGCCGACCCAGCGGCCTATGTGCGCGAGGTGATCGGCCGGCGCAGCGCGGGCCTGGCGCCCTTCACGCCCGCAGCGCTGGCGGCCTACGAACGAGCGGCCGCCCTGCCCGGAACCGCGCACGGCATCTGCGAGGACTACCGCGCCGCGGCCGGGGTCGACCTGGACCACGACCGCGCCGACCGCGAGGCCGGGCGTCGCATGGCCACGCCCACGCTCGTGCTGTGGGGGGCTCAGGGCGTGGTGCACACCTGCTTTGAGCCAATGACGGAGTGGCAGCGCGTCGCCAGCAACGTGCAGGGCGAACCGCTTGCGTGTGGGCACTACATCGCAGAAGAGGTGCCCGAACTGCTTCTGGCGCGCATATCGCCCTTCCTTTCCCCCGACGAAGCCCACGCATGAAGCCGGTGGCCATGGACTGGTTCCAGCGCGAGCAAGTGGCACCTGAGCTGATCCGCATCACCGAAAAGCACTTCGACCCCATCGCGCGGGCCAACCTCTGGCTGCTGAGCGGACGCGACGCGCATCTCTTGATCGACACGGGCCTGGGTGTGTCTGACCTCGCTCGCTACCTGGCCCCGATGCTGGACAAGCCGCTGACCGTGGTCTGCACGCACGCGCACTTCGACCATGCCGGCGGCCTGGCCGACTTCAAGTCCACCTGCCTGCATTGCCACGAGATCGATCTGATGCGCCGCGGCGACGCCACTGCGGCGCTGGCCCGGCCCGAGCAAGGCTTCAATGTCGACGCCTACTTCAGCGAACTGCCCTACCCCGGTTTCAGCGCAGCGAACTACCGATTCCGTCCCTGCGTGGTGCAGCGTGCGTTGAACGAAGGCGACGTCATCGACCTGGGCGACCGCGCGCTCGAGGTGCTGCACCTTCCCGGCCACTCGCCTGGCTCCATCGCCCTCTTCGACCGCGCGCAGGACACGCTGTACTCAGGCGACGTGGTGTACGACGGCGAACTGATCGACAAGGCCCTGGGCTGCGTGCCCGAGGAGTACGCCACCAGCATGGAGCGGCTGGCGCGCCTGGCGCCAAGGCTGGTGCACCCGGGCCACTACCACTCCTTCGACACCCAACGGATGCAGGCACTGATCATCGACTACCTCGCCGGCCGGCGCGAGTCCGGCTGCCCCGGACTGGAATGACCGTCCGAACCCTGTACCGCACGCTGGTTGATTGGCTGACCGCGGCGCGGGAGGTGGGTCAACGGCTGGAGGGTTGTGCAGGTGCCGCGATACGCCCGCACAGATAGGTCCACACGAACGCCGCTGCCGCTTGGCTGGTGAGTTCGGCATGATCGTAAGGGGGTGAGACCTCCACGCAGTCCATGCCGACGAACGGCAGGTCAGCCAACTCTTCCAGCAGGGTGAGCACCTGGTTGGTGCTGAGACCGCCCGGCTCGGGCGTGCCGGTGCCGGGGGCGAAGGCCGGGTCCAGGCAGTCGATATCCAGGCTCAAGTACACGGGCGGGTTGCCATGTGCGGCCAGGCGCTGGCGAATCGCACCGATGACGCCGGCCAGCTGGTGTGGGCTCTCCAACCCCCGCAGCACGCGTGCGGGGAACACCTGGCCGCCGCGGTCGGACACGAATTCACGCTCTTCTCGGCTGGCGGAGGACCGGATGCCGATCTGCGTGAAGCAAGCATCGATCACCAGTCCTTCCTGCAGGGCCTCGTAGACCCAGGTGCCATGTCCGCTGGGTTCGTCGAAGTGGGTGGACCAGGTGTCGCAGTGCGCGTCGAAGTGGACGACTGCCAGCGGCCTGCCCAGGTCCTCGCGATAGGCGCGCAGAAGGCCAAGCGTCACGGAGTGATCGCCACCCAGCCAACACACGTGGTGGTCGCGAATCAACCTGGCGACGTGCGGCGCCACCGCGGCTCTCATACCCTCCAGGCTGGTGTTGTGCAATGGCAGATCGCCGGCATCACCCAGCAAGCCCACGGGCGACACATCGAAGTGCGGATGCAGCGCGTCGCAGAACATGTGGCTGGCTTCTCGGATCGCGCGCGGGCCGAAGCGGGCACCCGGCCGGTTCGTGACGGCACCGTCCCAGGCGATGCCGGCGATGGCAAACGGCGTTTCGACGTTGGCCGGTGGCACCTTCAGGAAGGTGTTTTGGGAGAGAAAGGCAAATGAGTTCATGATCGATCCGGCCAACACCGGGAGCCTTAGTAGGATGCAACTCGCCCATGGACCATGGGTGATGCGCGAGAGGCGATGTTACGAAGGGCAGGCACGAGCCTGAACAGCCCGAGCGGGACATCCCTCAGGCCTCGGCGCTGCCTTCACCCAGTTCAAAGTGAACCAGTCCACCCGATTTCGCGCCCGCCATATGCTCCCGCCATATTCCAGCAGAAGTTTGCCCATGAGCATCACCTCCGTCTTCACGATCAACCGCTCCCAGGCAGTCCGTCTACCGGCTGATGTGCGGCTGCCAGAAGGCGTGAAGAAGGTCCAGGTGCGCGCCCGCAGCGTGGACCGCATCATCTCGCGAGTGGGTCACACCTGGGACGAGTTCTTTCTGAACGGGCCGAAGGCGTCCGAGGACTTCTTGGCGGAGCGCGCCTCTCAGCAACAGCCTGCACGCGAAGCCCTCTGACAGGGTGCATGCGATGCTGAAGTACCTGCTCGACACCCACTTCGTCGTCTACGTTATCAAGCGCCGGCCGATTGGCGTCAACGACCTGCACATCGCCGCCCATGCTCGCAGCGAAGGGCTCGCGCTCGTGACCAACAACCTCGGCGAGTTCGAGAGGGTGCCGGGGTTGCTGACGGAGAACTGGATCAGAGCGGCTTGAAGGACGCCGCCCAACCCGGCTTCAACGCTCTCAAGAAAACGCCGGGCCGCCCCAAGTTCTCTTTCGCCCCCGCGGGGGGCCGGGCCGGGCACCTCTCGGACCCTGGGGGCACTCAGAACCCCTCTTCCACCAGCTCCGCCGCGCGCAGCACCGCGCGCGCCTTGGCTTCGGTTTCCTTCCACTCGAGCTCAGGCACCGAGTCGGCCACCACGCCGGCGCCGGCCTGCACGTACAGGGTCTGGTTCTTCACCACGCCGGTGCGGATGGCGATGGCCACGTCCATGTCGCCGGCAAAGCTGAGGTAGCCCACGGCGCCGCCGTAGATGCCGCGCTCCACGGGCTCGAGCTCGTCGATGATCTGCATGGCGCGGATCTTGGGCGCGCCGCTGAGCGTGCCCGCCGGGAAGCTGGCGCGCAGCACGTCCAGCGCCGACAGGCCGGGCTTCAAGCGGCCCTCGACGTTGCTGACGATGTGCATCACATGCGAGTAGCGCTCGATACCGAAGGCCTCGGTGACCTTGACGCTGCCGGTCTGGGCGATGCGGCCGATGTCGTTGCGCGCCAGGTCGATCAGCATCACGTGCTCGGCGCGCTCCTTGGGGTCGGCCAGGAGTTCGGCCTCCAGGGCCTTGTCCTGCTCAGGCGTGGCCCCGCGCGGACGCGTGCCGGCGATGGGCCGCACGGTGATGATCTGGCCGGGCTTCTCACCCGCGCCGGCCGAGCTGGCCGCGCCGGGAATGGTGGCCGCCAACTCCTGGCGCACCAGGATCTCAGGCGAGGAGCCCACGATCTGGAAGTCCCCCATGTCGTAGTAGTACATGTAGGGGCTGGGGTTGAGCGAGCGCAGTGCCCGGTACAGCGACAGCGGGCTCTCGGTGTAGCGCTTCTTCAGGCGCTGGCCCAGCACGATCTGCATGCAGTCGCCCGCGGCGATGTAGGCCTTGCCCCGCTCCACTGCGGCCTCGAACGCGGCCTTGGAGAACTCGCGCTCCACGGCGTAGCTGGGCCCGCGCTTGACCTGCGGGGCGGTGACGGAAAAGCGCAGCTTGTCGATCAGCTCGGCCAGGCGCTTCTTGCCGTTGAACCAGGCGTCGGGCGTACGCGGATCGGCCCAGACGATGAGGTACAGGCGCCCGGACAGGTTGTCGATGACGGCCAGCTCCTCGGTCTGCAGCAGCTGGATGTCGGGCGTGCCGATGCCCCCCGGCTTGCGCACGCCGTCCAGCTTCTTCTCGATGAAGCGCACGGTCTCGTAGCCGAAGTAGCCGGCCAGGCCGCCACAGAACCGCGGCAGCCCCGGCCGCAGGGCCGGCTTGAAGCGGGCCTGGACCTCGGCGATGAAGTCCAGCGGGTTGCCCTCGTGCGTCTCCACCACACGGCCGTCGGTGACGATCTCGCTGCGCTGCCCCGTGGCGCGCAGCAGCGTGCGGGCCGGCAACCCGATGAAGGAGTAGCGCCCGAAGCGCTCGCCGCCCACCACCGACTCCAGCAGGAAACTGTGGCGGCTGCCGCCGGCGAGCTTCAGGTACAGCGACAGCGGGGTTTCGAGGTCGGCAAAGGCCTCGGCGATGAGGGGAATGCGGTTGAAGCCTTCGGCGGCAAGGCTCTTGAATTCGAGTTCGGTGATCACGGGTTCAGTCCTGGCAGGCACCACAACGGGCTGCACAAGCGCAGCGTGGGTGCGTGGGGAAATCAGGCCACTTCGCAGCCCTGGCGGGACAGGAGCAGCCGATGCGCAAGGACACCGTCAGGCGTCCCAGGTCGGCGCGTTCAGCGTCGCCAGGGCCAGGCTCCCCGGCCCTGAGGGCCCGGGACGGCAACTGGCGAGGGTGTGACCGAGGACATGGGGATCAATATAGCAGGGGCCACGTACCGCGGTTCTCGCCGGTACGTCAGTCGGCCAGGGTCCGGTGGCGCACGGCCCGATCCGGCAAAGCAACACCCTGGACGGGGGACCATCTTGCCTGCGGGCCTGAACAGGCGCAAACTCAATCTGCCCGGCCGCCGGGATCGTGTTGGCCGCCGGGGGACTGTGTTGCCACTTCCCTAGACCCCAGGAGGACTGGATGAATCTCACGATCAGCGGCCATCATCTTGAAATCACGCCGTCTCTGAGAGAGTATGTGCTCACAAAGTTGGAGCGGGTCACGCGCCACTTCGACCAGGTGGTAGATGTCAGCGTGCTGCTGACAGTGGAGAACATGAAGGAAAAGGAGCGGCGGCAGAAGGCCGAGGTCACCCTGCACGTCAAGGGCCGCGATATCTTCGTCGAGCAATCCCACGAAGACTTGTATGCCGCCATCGACCAGTTGATGGACAAGCTGGATCGGCAGGTGGTGCGCCACAAGGACAAGGTGCAGGACCACCACCACCAGGCCGGCAAGCGCATGGACATGAGTGCCGCCTGAGGCCCCCGTCGGGCCGCGCGGGCACGACCTGCTGTGACACGCAGGCAACAACGCCACCTGGCAATGTCATGAAACGGTCAAGGTCACGGGCGGAACCCTCCATAATCCGTGTCCCTTGATCGTTCCCCGCCACCCGGCCCGAATTCCCACGTGCCGGGCCCGGTCGAACCCATGAACCGTCTCGCCGCCATCCTGAACGCCAGCAACGTGCTGGTGAATGTGGACGCTTCCAGCAAGAAGCGTGTTTTCGAGCAGGTGGGCCTGCTGTTCGAAAACCAGCACGCCATTGCGCGCAGCACCGTCACCGACAACCTGTTCGCGCGCGAGCGCCTGGGCTCCACGGGCCTGGGACACGGCGTGGCCATTCCCCACGGCCGCATCAAGGGCCTGAAGAGTCCGCTGGCGGCCGTGCTGCGCCTGCAGCAACCCATTGCCTTCGACGCTCCGGATGATGAGCCGGTGTCGCTGCTGATCTTCCTGCTGGTGCCGGAGGCGGCCACGCAGCGGCATCTGGAGATCCTGTCGGAGATCGCGGAGATGCTTTCGGACCGCGCGCTGCGCGAGAACCTGAAGACCCAGGCCGAAGCCGGCGCCGTGCACCAGTTGATCGCCGACTGGCAACCCGTGAAGACCGTGGCGTGAAGCCGACCTCGATCAGCGCCGAGACGCTGTTCGAGGCGCACCGCCAGACGCTGCGCTGGCAGTGGGTGGCCGGCCACGCCCACCCCGAGCGGCAGTTCGCCGAGGCCGCGGTACGCGACGCCCGCTCGGCAGCGGACCTGGTGGGCTACCTCAACTACATCCACCCATACCGGGTGCAGATCGTGGGCCAGCGGGAGGTGGCGTACCTCAAGGCCTCCAGCGCGGAAGATCTGGAGCGGCGCATCTCCCGCATCGTCACCCTGGAGCCGCCCTTCCTGATCGTGGCTGACGACCAGGTGCCACCTGACCGTCTGGTGGCGATGTGCGACCGCGCGGAGATTCCGCTGTTCGTCACGCGCGAGTCTGCCGGCCAGGTGATTGACGTGATGCGCGCCTACTTGGGCCAGCGCTTTGCCGAGCGCACCACCCGTCACGGCGTGTTCATGGACATCCTGGGGCTGGGCGTGCTGCTGACGGGCGAATCAGGGCTCGGCAAGAGTGAGCTGGGGCTGGAGTTGGTGTCGCGCGGCCACGGGCTGGTGGCCGACGATGCCGTGGACTTCTTCCGCACGTCCCAAACCGCCATCGAGGGCCGCTGCCCCGAGTTGCTGATGAACCTGCTGGAGGTGCGCGGCATCGGCCTGCTGGACATCAAGGCCATCTTTGGCGAGACCGCCGTACGCCGCAAGATGCGCCTGAAGCTCATCGTCCACCTGGTGCGCAAGGAGACCATGGAGCGTGACTTCGAGCGCCTGCCTCATGAACCTCTGTACGAGGATGTGCTGGGCGTGCCCGTGCGCAAGGTGGTCATCGCGGTGGACGCCGGGCGCAACCTGGCGGTGCTGGTGGAGGCGGCGGTGCGCAACACCATCCTCCAGCTGCGCGGTATCGACACCTACCAGGAGTTCATAGACCGCCACCAGCGGGCCCTGGAGCACCCGAGCGCAAGCCAGGACTGATCCCGCACCCCGGGCCCGCCGCTGCCGCCAGGCGCTGCCCGGCGAAGATGTCGTCCTTCAGCGGTTGCGGTGCTCGCAGTCGGTGCGTGCGCAGGTGGCGTACAGGGCCAGGGAGTGTTCCTGCAGTTCGAACCCGCGGGCCTGCGCCACGGCACGCTGGCGCTGCTCGATGTCGGGGTCGAAGAACTCTTCCACGCGGCCGCAGGTCAGGCAGACCAGGTGGTCATGATGCTGGCCCTCGTTGAGCTCGAACACCGACTTGCCGGACTCGAAGTTGCTGCGCGTGAGCAGCCCGGCCTGCTCGAACTGCATCAAGACGCGGTACACCGTTGCCAGGCCTATGTCGGCACCGTCCAGCATCAAGGCCCGGTAGACATCCTCGGCCGTCAGGTGGCGGCGCTGCGCACGCTCGAACACGCCCAGGATCTTCAGCCGGGGCAGGGTGGCCTTCAAGCCGCTGCTCTTGAGTTCTTCCGCACGGTTCATCGGCTGGCTTTCAGGGCTTGGCAAAGGGCCTTTCGACCCTTTGCCACACTAGAATCTTCAGATGATATCGACCTCCTTCACGTCCGCGTGGCCCAGGGCCATGGCGCCGGTCTGCCTCGGGCTGGCCCTGATGGTCAGCGGCTGCGGCATCCGGCAGATCGCCTCGGACGGCAGCCTTCTGGGCCTGGTCACCCCCTACCGGATCGACATCGTGCAGGGCAATGCCGTCTCGCGCGAACAGATCGCAGCCATCAAGCCTGGCATGTCCCGCGCCCAGGTGCGTGACATCCTGGGCACGCCCTTGCTGACCGACCCCTTCCGCGCCGAGCGCTGGGACTACCTGTTCACGATCCGGCGCCCCGGCACCGAGCCGCAGCGCCGCAGCATCGTGGCCGTGTTCGACGGCGACGTGCTGAAGACGATCGAACTGCCGCAGGGCCCGCTGCCCACGGAG
This sequence comes from Burkholderiales bacterium, assembly GCA_947464185.1. Classification (GTDB taxonomy): domain Bacteria; phylum Pseudomonadota; class Gammaproteobacteria; order Burkholderiales; family Burkholderiaceae_C; genus Rubrivivax. The sequence continues at coordinate 36,332 of CANHVY010000009.1, read as the reverse complement.
GAGGAGTTCGTCGCCTCCATCGATCCGGTCAAGCGCAAGATCGAGCCCCGTGTGCTGGAACTCACCGAGGCCCAGCGCAAGGCGCTGCCCGTGCCACAGCGGCGTGAGGCTGCGCCCGAGGCTCCCACGGGCGCCACCCGCCCCTACCCGCCCCTGGAGCCGAGGTGAGGATCGCCATTGCCGGCAGTTCCGGCCGCATGGGCCGGATGCTCATCGAAGCCGTGCTCGCCACCGGCGACCTGCAAATGCATGGCGCATTGGACGTGGCCGGCAGCCCGGCGCTCGGCCAGGACGCCGGGGCCTTTCTGGGCCGCACCACGGGCGTGACCATCCGGGCAGACCTGGACGGCGCCCTGGCCGGTGCGGATGTGCTCATCGACTTCACCCGCCCCGAGGGCACGCTGGCACACCTGAGCGCCTGTGCCCGCCTGGGCGTGAACGCCGTGGTGGGCACCACCGGGTTCAGCGACGCACAGAAGGCCGAGATTGGCGTCATCGCCCAGTCCGTGGCCATCGTCATGGCACCCAACATGAGCGTGGGTGTGAACGTCGTGCTCAGGCTGCTGGATGTGGCCGCCCGGGCCTTGAGCGAAGGCTACGACATCGAGGTCATCGAGGCCCACCATCGCCACAAGGTGGACGCGCCCAGTGGCACGGCACTGAAGATGGGCGAGGTGCTGGCGCAGGCGCTGGGACGCGACCTCAAGACCTGCGGCGTTTTCGCCCGCGAAGGCGTCATGGGCGAGCGCGATCCCTCCACGATCGGCTTTTCCACCATCCGCGGCGGCGATATCGTGGGGGACCACACGGTGCTGTTCGCGGGCACGGGTGAGCGCATCGAGATCAGCCACCGCAGCAGCAGCCGTGCCGGCTACGCGCAGGGCAGCCTGCGCGCTGCCCGCTTTCTGGCCCCTCACCGCACGGGCCTGTTCGGCATGAACGACGTGCTGGGCATGTGAGGTTTCGATGGAAGGGTTGATGCACTTCCTGCAGCAGAGCGACGCCGTGGGCGGCTCGGTGGCCTTGCTGCTGCTGTTGATGTCGATCAGCGCCTGGGCGCTCATCATCTGGAAGACGCTGGTGCTGCGCCGCGCGATGGGCGACCTGAACCGCGCCATCCCCGCCTTCTGGGATGCGGCCTCGCTGGACGAAGGCCGTGCCCGGCTGGGCGGGCTGGACCGCGAACGCCTGCTGAGCCTGCTGGTCGATGCGGCCCGCCAGGCACCGGCAGGGGCCAGCCTGGCCACCCAGGGCGCTGCAGACTCCCAGCGCACCCGGCGCCTGCGCGACGCGCTGCAGCAGGGCCTGGGCCATCTGCAGTTCGGCCAGGTGGTGCTTGCTTCCATCGGCAGCACCTCGCCCTTCATCGGCCTGTTCGGCACCGTGTGGGGCATCTACCACGCCCTGGTGGCCATCGGCACGGGCGGAGCCTTCTCCATCGACAAGGTGGCGGGCCCCGTGGGCGAAGCCCTGGTGATGACCGCCGCCGGCCTGGCCGTGGCCATTCCCGCCGTGCTGGCCTACAACCTGTTCGGCAAGTGGATCGGCCAGTGCGAAGCCCAGCTCGAGGGCTTTGCGCACGACCTGCGCGAGCTGATGCTGGAGGGCGCGGGCCCGGCCACGCTGCGGCGACAGGCTGACTGAGACCCACCCCATGTCCTTCGGCCGGCTCGAGCGGCGCCCCGCGCCCACCCCGATGAGCGACATCAACATGACGCCGCTGATCGACGTCATGCTGGTGCTGCTGGTGATCTTCATCGTGGCCGCGCCCTTGATGGCTTCCAGCCTGCAGTTGGACCTGCCCAGCACCGAAGGCGCCAAGCCCACCCAGGCCGTGCAGACCCTGGCGATCGCCATCGATGCCGATGGGCGTGTCTTTCTGGCGGACGAAGCGCTGCCGGGGTCCGATTGGAAGGCGCGCATCACCACGGCCGTGAAGGCCGCCGCCCAGGCCAACCCCAGCACCGAGGTGCAGTTGCGCGCCGACACCCGCGTGCCCTATGGCCGTGTGGCCGAGCTCATCGGCCTGGTGCAGGACGGCGGGTTGTCGCGCATCGGCTTTGTCACCGACGGCGCGCCGCGCTGAGCCTGGTGGTGGGGCGGGATGCGGGGCGGCTCGGCTGCCCGCAAGACCCATGCGCAGGACCCCGGCTCCTACAATCCCGGGATGAATGAAAAGTACGTCCCCGCCGAGGTGGAAGCTGCGGCTCATGCCGACTGGAACGCACGCGACGCCTACCGCGTGACCGAAGACGCGAGCAAGCAAAAGTTCTACGCCTGCTCGATGCTGCCCTACCCCAGCGGCAAGCTGCACATGGGGCATGTGCGCAACTACACCATCAACGACATGCTGACCCGTCATCTGCGGATGAAGGGCTACAACGTGCTCATGCCCATGGGCTGGGACGCCTTCGGCCTGCCCGCGGAGAACGCGGCGATGAAGAACAAGGTGCCGCCCGCGAAGTGGACCTACGACAACATCGCCCACATGAAGGGCCAGATGCTGGCCATGGGCCTGGCCATCGACTGGAGCCGCGAGGTCGCGACCTGCACGCCCGAGTACTACAAGTGGAACCAGTGGCTGTTCCTGAAGATGCTGGAAGCCGGCATTGCCGAACGCCGCACCCAGGTGGTGAACTGGGACCCGGTGGACCAGACGGTGCTGGCCAACGAGCAGGTGATCGACGGGCGCGGCTGGCGTTCCGGCGCCCTGGTGGAAAAGCGCGAGATCCCCGGCTACTACCTGAAGATCACGCAGTACGCGCCCGAATTGCTGGAGCACGTGCAGCACCACCTGCCGGGCTGGCCCGAGCGCGTCAAGCTGATGCAGGAAAACTGGATCGGCAAGAGCGAGGGCGTGCGCTTCGCCTTCACGCATGACATCCAGGGGGAGGACGGACAGCCGCTGCAGGGCGGCAGGATGTACGTCTTCACCACCCGCGCCGACACGGTGATGGGCGTCACCTTCTGCGCCGTGGCGCCTGAACATCCGCTGGCCCTGCACGCCGCAGGCACAAGCGCCGAAGTCGCCGCCTTCATCGAGGAATGCAAGGCCGGCGGCACCACCGAGGCCGAACTCGCCACGCAGGACAAGAAGGGTGTGCGCACCGGGTTGACCGTGACGCACCCGCTGACCGCCGCACCCGTCGATGTGTGGGTGGGCAACTACGTGCTGATGAGCTATGGCGACGGCGCGGTGATGGGCGTACCCGCACATGACGAGCGCGACTTCGCCTTTGCGCTGAAGTACGACATCCCCATTCGGCAGGTCATCGCAGTCGATGGCGAGGGCCCGTACGACACAACGCGCTGGCACGAGTGGTACGCCGACAAGCAGCGAGCGCGCGTCATGGCCTCAGGCGCCTACGACGGGCTGGACCACAAGGCCGCAGTGGACGCGGTGGCGCGCGACCTGGCCGCCCAGGGCCTGGGCGAAAAGAAGACGACCTGGCGCCTGCGCGACTGGGGTATCAGCCGCCAGCGCTACTGGGGCACGCCGATCCCCATCATCCACTGCGACGAACACGGCGCGGTGCCGGTACCGGAGAAGGACCTCCCGGTGGTGCTGCCCGAGGACTGCATCCCCGACGGCAGCGGCAACCCGCTGAACAAGCATGCCGGCTTCCACGCCGGCGTGACCTGCCCGGTGTGCGGCAAGCCCGCGCGGCGCGAGACCGACACGATGGACACCTTCGTGGACTCATCGTGGTATTTCATGCGGTATTGCAACGCGCAGCCGACCGGCAGCGCGGGCGATGCTGACCGCATGACCGACGCCCGGGTCGATTACTGGATGCCGATGGACCAGTACATCGGCGGCATCGAGCACGCCATCCTCCACCTGCTGTACGCGCGCTTCTGGACCAAGGTGATGCGCGACCTGAAACTGGTGAAAGTGGACGAGCCCTTCACCAAGCTGCTGACCCAGGGCATGGTGCTGAACCACATCTACTCGCGGCGCGGCGACAAGGGCGGCATCGAGTACTTCTGGCCGCACGAGGTGGAGAACACCTTTGATGAGGGCGGCAAGATCAACGGCGCGCGGCTGAAGGAGGCCAAGGGCGAGCTGCCCGCCGGCACCGCCATCACCTACGAGGGCGTGGGCACCATGTCCAAGTCCAAGAACAACGGCGTGGATCCGCAGGACCTGATCGACCGCTACGGCGCCGACACGGCGCGCCTGTTCGTGATGTTCGCCTCACCACCGGAACAGACGCTGGAGTGGAACGACGCCGGCGTGGAAGGCGCGCACCGCTTCCTGAAGCGCGTGTGGGCCTTTGCGGCGGGCCACGCGGCCACGCTGCAGCGCGCCACTGCCGGCGGCTTGAGCCAGGCCGGTCTGCGTTCCGAGGCCAAGGCGCTTCGGCGCGAGGTGCACCTGGTGCTGCGCCAGGTGAGCTACGACTACGAGCGCATGCAGTACAACACCGTGGTGTCGGGCTGCATGAAGCTGCTGAACGCGCTGGAGGCTTTCAAGCCTGACAGCAGCGACGGCGACGCCGCCGTGCTGTGCGAGGGCGCCTCGGTGCTGCTGCGCGCGCTGTATCCGGCCTGCCCCCACCTGACCTCGGTGCTGTGGCGTGACCTCGGCCTGGAAAAGGCCGCAGGCGACCTGCTCGACGCGCCGTGGCCCGAAGTGGACGAAGCCGCGCTGGTGCAGGACGAAATCGAGCTCGTGCTGCAGGTCAACGGCAAGACCCGCGGGGCGATCCGCGTCCCGGCCAGCGCCGACCGGGCAGCCATCGAGGCCCTGGCCGCCGCCAGCCCAGAGACCGCGCGCTTCACCGAAGGGCGTCCGGTCAGGAAGGTGATCGTCGTGCCAGGCCGTCTGGTCAACGTGGTGGCCTGACGCGACATGGAACACCGGCGCCCGGATGAGGTAGGCCACGGCGCGGCACCCGGTGGACCGGCTGACGGACCGCGTCAGGAGGAGATGTCCAGACGGGGGCGACTACGGACCGGGCGGAGAGTTGCCTTTGGCGCCCTGGTCCTGGCGCTGACGGGCTGCGGCTTCCAGTTGCGGCGCGACCCCACGCTGCCCTTCAAGCGCATCGCCTTGTCGGGGTTTGGCGCACGCTCCAGCCAGGCCGCTGCCCTGCGCCGCGCCGCGGGCACTGAGGTGGAGTTCGTGAGCGCACCCGCGCAGGCCGAGGTGGTGGTCGTGGCGATGGCAGAGAACAGGCAACGCGGCGTTGCCGGCCTGACCGGCGCTGGCCAGGTGCGGGATCTGCGCCTGGCAGTGACGCTGCAGTACCGGGTGCTGGGAAGCGACGGCCGGGAATGGCTGGGGCCCACCGTGCTGAACCAGTACCGCGACATGACCTACAACGAGACCGACGCCCTGGCCAAGGAGCTGGAGGAGCGGCAACTGGTGCGCGACATGGAGGCCGACATCGCCCGACAGGTGGTGCTTCAGTTGTCCACCCTGCGGCGGCCCTGACATGCAACTGCGGCCCGACCAGCTCAGCGCCCACCTCGCCAACGCCGCGCAGGACGGCCTGAAGCCGCTGTACACCGTGGTCGGCGACGAACCCCTGCTGCAGCAGGAAGTCGCCGATGCCCTCCGGGCCGCGGCGCGCGCGTCCGGCTGCAGCGAACGCGAGGTCTTCAACGTCAGCGGGGCGCACTTCGACTGGAGCGGTGTGCTGGGCGCAGCGCAGGAGCGCAGCCTGTTTGCCGAGGCCAAGATCATCGAGATCCGCATCCCTTCAGGCAAGCCGGGCAAGGAGGGCAGCGAGGCCCTTCAGCGCTACGTCGAGCAGTTGCCCGAAGGCGTGGTGACCCTGGTGCTGCTGCCCACCGTGGAGTACGCACAACTCAAGAGCGCATGGTTCACCGCCCTGCAAGCGCAAGGCGTGATGGTCAAGGTGGAACCCGTGGAGCGCCCTGCCCTGCCCGCGTGGATTGCGCGTCGTCTGGCCGTGCAAGGCCAGCGCGTGCGAGAGGGTGAGGAGGGCCAACGCACGCTCGCCTTCTTCGCAGACCGCGTGGAAGGCCACCTGCTGGCCGCGCACCAGGAGATCAGCAAGCTGGCCCTGCTGTACCCCCCGGGGGAACTGACGGCGGAGCAGGTGGAATCAGCCGTGCTGAACGTGGCGCGCTACGACGTGCGCCAGCTTTGTGAGGCGGTGCTGGCCGGCCAGGTGGGCCGGGCCTGGCGCATCCTGGACGGGCTGAAGGCCGAGGGCGAATCGCCCGTGGCGGTGCTCTGGCCGTTGGCTGACGATCTGCGCGCCCTGCAGCGCGTGCGCGCGGCGCTGGACCTGGGCCAGCCCATGCCCATGGCCCTGAATGCCGCCCGGGTGTGGGGGCCACGGCAGCGCTCGATCGAACGCGCGGCGGCGCTGTTGAGCCAGCGCGCCCTCACCCGCCTGGTGGGCGCGGCCAGCCTGTGCGATGGCATCACCAAGGGGTTGCGGCAACCCGACTGGCCCGATGACCCCTGGGAGGCCTTGCGGCGGCTGATCCTGATGACGCAGCACTTCACCGCACCGCGCCAGACTGCCGGCCGCGCCACCACCGGCACAGGCGGCACATCCAAAGGCGGCCGGCCGGCCTCACTGGTGCTGAGCGTCTGACCACAGGGGGCTCGCCATGCCCCCGCTCAGCCTTCAGCCAGCGATCGCTCAGCGCCGGTCAGAGGACCCTTCAGTACCCGCGCGCACGGTCCACCAGGTGCAACAGGGGATGGCCCGCCTGGAGACGGGCCAGGTTCGAGGCCACCACGTCGGCGGCGCTGCGCAGGTCGGTCAACGCTGCCACATGCGGCAGCACCGTCACGCGAGGGTGTTGCCAGAACGGGTGGTCAGGAGGCAGGGGTTCGCCGGCGAAGACGTCCAGCACGGCGTGGGCCAGCCTGCCTGCAGCCAGCGCGGCCAGCAGGTCTGTTTCCACCACATGGCCTCCGCGACCGAAATTCACGAGCGCGGCGCCAGACTTCATGCGGCCCAGGAAGCCGGCGTCGATCAGGCCGCGCGTGTGCGGCGTCAGGGGCAGCAGGTTGAGCACGACCTCGGCAGACGCCAGCCCTGCCTCCAGGCCTTGCGCACCGTGCAGGATCGGCACGCCTGAAGACCCCGGAGGTCCTTCACCGCGCCGCCAGGCCGTCACCCCATAGCCCTGCGCCGCCAGCGCGGCCGACACCGCCGCGCCCATGGTGCCCAGGCCCAGCACCAGAACCTTCACTGCATCAGCCCGGCGCTGCGGGTGCTGAACCCACTGTGCCTGCTGCTGCTGCTGCGCGTAGGTGAAGAAGCCGCGGTGCAGCGCCGTCACCGCCCACAGCGCAGACTGGACCATGGCCGCCGTCATGGCCGGGTCCACCATGCGGGCCAGCGGCACCTGCGCAGGCACCGTGGCATCGGCCATCAGGCGGTCCACGCCCGCCCAGAGGGACTGGATCAGCCGCAGGCCCCGCACCCGGGACAGCGAGCCCGGCTGCGGATTGGCCACGACGGCCACGTCGGCTTGAACGATGTCGTCATCGCGGCGGCCTGCCGCGTAGACGATCCATTCATGGCCAGGCGCTGCGGACCGCAAGGCCTCCTGCCAGGCCTGAGCTTCCGCGGGTTCCAGTTGAGCGGCGAAGAAGATGCGCATAGGGTTCAGGATTCCGGGCTCGGCAGGTCGGCACTGCCCTGCGTGCAGATGATGAGGCGACGAATCGCCTCGCGGACGGTGGCCTCGCGCACGGCGCAACGGTCGCCCGGGCAGTGCAGCAGCAGCGGCTCGGGCTTGCGTCCCTTGAGGGCCGTGGCCAGCCACACCGTGCCCACGGGCTTGCCCGGCACCGCGCCGCCCGGCCCGGCGATGCCGGTGACAGCCACGGCCAGGTCGGCCGCAGAGTGCCGCAGCGCGCCAGCGGCCATGGCGCAAGCCACCTCAGGGCTGACGGCGCCATGCTGGGCAATGAGCGCGGCGTCCACCCCCAGCATCTGCACCTTGGCGTCGTTGCTGTAGGTGACGAACCCGCGGTCGAACCAGTCGCTGGAGCCGGCCAGCGCCGTGCAGGCTGCCGCGATGAGCCCCCCGGTGCAACTCTCGGCCGTGGCCAGGCGCCAGCCGCGTTCACGCAGGGCCTGCGCGAGAGCGCTCACGTCGTTCGTCACCTTCAGGACCCTCCCCACCACCAGGACTGCAGCACGGGTGCCGCCTGCAGGCCCAGGGCCAGCACCAGCAAGGTGCAGCCCGCCGCCACCAGGTCATCGAACAGGATGCCAAAGCCTTGAACCCACCCGATGGGCTGGCCAGGCCGCAACTTGAACAGGCCGTCCGCCCAGCCAACAGGCCCGGGCTTGACGGCATCGAAAAAGCGGAACAGCGCGAAGGCCAGGCATTGCGTCCACCAGTCTGACGGCGTCACCAGCCACAGTACCAGCCAGAAGGCCACGATCTCGTCCCAGACGATGGCCCCAGGGTCGGACATGCCGAGATCACGCGCCGTGCGGGTGCAGGCCCACACGCCTACCCCGAACGCCGCGAGGATGAGGACAGCCCAGTCGGCGGCCTGCAGCCAGGGGGCCAGCACCAGGAACGAAGCCCACGCCCAGAGCGTGCCCACCGTTCCCGGGGCCTTGGGCGACAGGCCGCTGCCCAGGCCCAGCGCAAGCCAGCGCGCCGGGTGGCCCAGCATGAAGCGCACGCTCGCGCGGCCCGCAGCCTTTGGTGGCGCCGTCATGACTTGAAGTGATCGAACGCCTGCAGCCGGCTCAGGTCCAGTGGCCGGCCTGCCTCGTCCAGCACCCGCAAGCCGGGCTCTGCCGTGATGCGGCCGATGCACTGCACAGGCACCTGTGCAGCAGCAGCGGCCTGCAGCACCGCAGCATGGCGCGCCGGTGGTGCACAGAACAGCAGTTCGTAGTCATCGCCCCCGGCCAGCAGGCATTCCTGGCGCAGCGCGGGCGGCTGGCCCGCCAGCACCTGACTGTGCGGCAGCCGATGAAGCTCCACCTGAGCCCCCACGCCGCTGCGCTGCAGGAGGTGCCCCAGGTCGCCCATCAGCCCGTCGCTGAGGTCGATGGCCGCCGTGGCCACCCCGCGCAGCGCCAGGCCCAGGCCCACGCGGGGCTGGGGCCACTCCATCGCGGCGCGCACCTGCTCGAACTCGGCCCCGCCCAGAGTCACCCGTCCGCGGAAGACCTCCAGCGCCAGGCGCGCGTCGCCGAGCCACCCGCTGACCCAGAGTTCGTCATCGGGGCGTGCACCACTGCGCAGCAGGGCCTGCCCCGCAGGCACCTCGCCCAGGACCGTGATGCACAGGTTCAGCGGGCCGGCCGTCGTGTCGCCGCCCACCAGTTCAATGTCGTGGGCCTGCGCCAGCGCAAACAAGCCCTCGGCCAGGCCGGCGACGAAGGCCTCGTCAACCCGCGGCAAAGACAGGGCGAGCGTGAAGGCCAGGGGCCGCGCACCACAGGCGGCGAGGTCGCTCAGGTTCACGGCCAGGGCCTTGTGCCCCAGACGTCGGGGCTCCACCGTGGACAGGAAGTGTCGCCCTTCGACCAGCATGTCGGTGGACACCGCCAGCTGCATGCCCGGCGCTACGCCGAGCAGGGCGCAATCGTCACCCACACCGAGCGCAGCCCGGCGCACCTGGCGGTCGAAATAGCGCCGGATCAGGTCGAACTCGCCAGGGCCCGCACTGCCGGGTGCATCGCCCTGCGCGCGTGGCGGCGACGGTTCTCGCACCTGAGGGCGATGCCGGGTCATGCGGCCACCCCATCGTGATCCCGCAGCCGGTTGGCCAGCTCAATCGCGGACTTCACCCCCATCTTCTCGAAGATGTGGGCGCGGTGCACTTCCACGGTCCGCACGCTGATGTGCAGCGCATCGGCAATCAACTTGTTCGGCCGGCCTTCGATCACCAGCGCCATGACGCCGCGCTCGCGCTCGGTCAACTCGGCCAGGCGAAGGGCCCGTTCCCGATGCTGCCGGCGCTGCAGCAAAGCCTGCGCGCTGGCGGCCAGCGCCTGCTCCACACGGTCCACCAGGGCGTTGTTGGAAAAGGGCTTCTCCACGAAGTCGAAGGCACCTTGCTTGACGGCCGCCACCGCGGTGGGCACGTCCCCGTGACCCGTCAGGAAGATGACCGGCAGCACGGGCAGGCACCCGCGCTCAACCAGGCACTCGAACAATGCCAGCCCGCTCATTCCGGGCATGCGCACGTCCAGCAACAGGCAGCACGGTGCATCGGGCCAGTCCGGGCCCGATGACCCAGCACGCTGCGCCATGACCGCGTCAAAGGCTTCGGCACTGGCAAACCCTTCCGACAGCAGGCACCGCGAACGCAGCAGCCAGGCCAGTGCGTCGCGCACCACCTCCTCATCATCGACGATGTAGACGACCGGCAGGCCGGCGCAGGGGTCGGGGGCAAGCATCAGCAGCAGTTCAGGTTTTCAGGCAGCCGGAAGGGTAAACCGGAACCGGGTGCCGGGGCACCCGGCCTGCGCCGAGCCACCAGGCGCGGGCGAGTCGAAGTCCAGGGCGCCGCCGTGCTGTTCCACCACCGTGCGGCACAGGCTCAACCCCAATCCCATGCCCTCGGGCCGGGTGGAAAAGAACGGCGTGAACAAGCGGGCCGCCACCTCGGGGGCCATGCCGATGCCTGCATCGATGATGCCGAACTCGACCCACCGTGGATGGCGCTGAAGCACCATGATGCGCAGGACCCGGCAGGGCAGGGGCGTGTCGGTCTCCATCGCCTGGATGCCGTTGCGCGCCAGGTTCAACAACACCTGCTCGACCATGGTGCGATCACAGCGCACATGCGGCACGGGATCGGGCAGCTCGACATCGATGCGCGCACCACTCTTGCGTGCCTGCAGCCGTACCAGGGGCAGCACCGCCTCCAGCAACTGCGCACAGCCCACGACTTCGCGCTGCTGGTCCCGCCGGCGCACGAAGTCATGCACGCTGCGGATCACCCGGCCCGCGCGCTCGGCCTGCTCGGCGATGCGCTGCAGGGCCTCCTGCAGCATGCCGGGGGCGCCCGCGTGCCCGGGTGGCTGCGCATGCTCGGGCTGCTCGGCCAGGTTCAGACAGGCGCTGGCGTAACTGGCAATGGCCGCCAAGGGCTGGTTCAACTCGTGGCTCAGCAAGGACGCCATTTCACCCACGGTAGCCAGGCGGGCCGAGGCCTGCAACCGCTCCTGCTGCTGGCGGGAGAGGTCTTCCACGCGGCGCTGCTCGGTCACGTCCAGCACCGCGCTCATCCATCCGGTGTGTTTGCCGCCGCCATCCACCAGCGGCGCCTCGTAGATCATGACCGGGAAGCGCTCGCCGTTGCGCCGCATGAACAGGGTTTCGAAGCCCTCGCGCCCGGCAGGCCCCATACGCCCAGTGACCGCCTCTTGCGCCGCGTCCGGCGCCAATCGCAAGGCCTGGCGCTGGGCATAGACCTGCACCTGCTCGGCCGGCCAGTACGGCGGTCTGGAGCTGCCCAGCAACTCCTCCGCAGAAAAGCCCACCATCGCGCAAAAGGCCGGGTTCACATAAGTGATGCGGCCGGCCAGATCGCGCGCGCGCAAACCCGTGGACAAGGAGTCCTCCATGGCCTTGCGAAAGGCCAGTGCCTCGGCCAGGGCCGCCTCGGCCTGGGCGCGGCGGCGGGCATCCCGGGCCAGCAGCAGCACCAGCACCGTGAGCGCCAGCGACAAGCCCAGCACCAGGGCCACGGCCAGATTGGGAATCAGGCTGGGGCGGCCGGCGGCACTGTCCAACCTCAGCAACAGCGACCTGCCAGGCAAGTCGACGATGCGCTCGGCCACGTAGACGCCCACGCCGCGCGGAACCCCTGCGCGCGCCAGGCGCGAGCCGTCGCTTTCGACGAAAGACAGTTCATGCCGGCCGGACGAGACCGCACCCAGTGCCGCCTCCAGCAGTTGGGACAGTGACCAGGTGGAGACCAGGAAGCCCGCCAGCTGGCCCGCCGACTGCAGCGGCACGCACAGGTCCATCACCTCCACGCCCGTGCCGCCCTCGAAGGGCACGTAGTACGAGCGGGTGAAGGCCGGGGCGGCGGTACGCCGCGCCACGGCGCAGGCGGTGTCGATCTCGGGGCCGCCGTCGCTGCGCTTGAACCAGGCAAAGGGTGGGGGCCCGAAGAGCGTGTCGGACACCCGCTCGATGACGCCCTGCAGGCTGCGGGTCTCCAGGCGCAGCAACTCCCGCCGGCCCTGCAGCAGTTGCTGGGCGCGCAGCTCCCATTCCGGGCCGCTGATGGCCGGCGATGTCAGGGGCTGCAGGTCCTGCATGACGCGCGTGACCTGGCGCTTGACCTCGGCCCCGGCCTCCAGCGCCATGGCCTCTGCCTGGTCCTGCGCGCGCGAGGCCTCGTAGGACACGGTCAGCAGCACCAGCAGGCCCTGCGCCACAGCCAGCAACAGCAGCAGCGAGGCCCACAACAAGGTGCGGCGCCAGCGGCCGCGCAGCGGCAGGACCCATCGGGGGTTCACTGGCGTCATGGCCGCAGTATGGTCGACAACGGGCCGCCGCCCTCGCTGGCGGCCCCGCGCTCATGTCCCGCGGTCGGTCGCGGCACAGCTCAGGTCGGGCTGACGGCGCTCCAGAAACGCGGCCACGATGCCGGGCGCGCAACCCCCAGACCCCGATTGCAACGAATGTCCACGCAGCGGGAACCGCACCACCGTGGCGCCACTCAAGGTGCGCGCCGCCTCCTCGGCCCACGCACGGGGCGTCAGGGGGTCGGTGGCACCCGACAGGATGAGCACCGGAATGCTGCTGCGCACAGGCGCGAAGCTGCTGGCGGGCAGGTCTTGCCTGGCAGGCCATGCAGCGCAGGTGTCGTAGGCCTCTTGCAGCTGGGCCTGCGCCAGGGCCTGGAAGGCCGGCCGCACCTTCGACAATTGGGCCTGTATCTTGGTTTGCTTGACCGCCGCGTTGTCGGCGCAGGTGATCGACAGGTACTGCGCCAGACTGTCGCCGGGCCGGGCCAGGGCCACCACCTCCAGCAATGAACGGGTCAAGGACGGTGGCGCCACATCCAGCACCAACCCGCCCTCCACCAGGAGCTCGGCGAAGTCGACAAAGGCCGGCAACTCAGACAACGGGTAAAAGGCCAGGAGCGTCGTCAGGATGGACACGGCCGCGCCTGAGGTGAAGCGGCCACCAGGCCCCGCGCTCCACGCCACCGGCCGGGCCTCGAGGTCTTGCACCAGCGCTTCGGTACGCGCCAGCAGGCCCAAGCCCACCGGTCCGCACAGGGTGGGTTCCTTGGCGCAAGCCTCGTCGGCGCCCTGCAAGGCGGTCTGGAAGCCCAGCATCTGGGACGCGATGGCCGGCTGTGATTGCTGCACCACCGAGTCCAGGATGGCCGACTCGACCCGCTCGGGGTGATCGCGCAAGACCGCGGAGGCCCACAGGGTGCCGTAGGACACGCCGTTGAGTACCACCTTGTCGTAGCCCAGCAAGCGCACCAGATCCGCCACATCGGTAGCCAATTCGTCGGAATTGAAGCCTGCTGCTCGAATGCCTGCCGCCTCCACGCTCGCCGCACAGGTGCGGACGTCCGCCACGGCGGCGCCCAGCACGTCGCGCCAGTCGGCATGTTCCGACGGGAACCAGGTCGGGCCTTCGCACTGGTCCAGCGCCGGCGTCGTGGCGGCAGACCCGCGCTGCTCGATCACGATCTCGTCGCGCAGCAGCTTGGCGCCGCCCGCAAACCCCGGACTTTGGCTTGCGACCACATCGGGCACGGACTCCTTCCAGGTCTGACCTGGACCTCCGGTGAGATACACCACGGGAGCGAGCGCGGACGGCTGCGGCGACTTGAACACGGCATAGGGCACACGGACCACGGGGCCGGTAGGGTCCCGGCGATCCTGCGGCACCACCAGCAGCCCACAGCGCACCTGCCCGGCGGTGTCCAGGCTCGGGTGGAACGTGTAAGCACACGAGGACTCGTCCAGGTGGCTGGCGCTCAGGGTGGCCCCTGTGGCCGGCGCATCGGCACCGCTGCCGCCGCCGCAGGCTATGAGGGCCGCAGCCATTGGGCATGCAATGGCCCAAACGGCGGCACGCCGGACAAGCCCGGCTGCAGGGAAAGTGTTCATCTTGAGTGACCTCCGGGTCCAGGAGTGAAGTTCCCCCACGGCCCCTGCCGGCGCACATTTCTCGGTGCGACGGGCAGGCCATGGGCTCGGGTTTCCAAGCGCCTCTGCATCGGGGCACCCGGTAGCTCGGCAGTTTCGGGAGTTCGCCGGACAAGGTCCATCTGCCAACACAAAGTACCCATATAAGGCACAGTCAGTCCTCATTTTCAATACTTCAACCCACTCGACAGGTGGTCATCGAGCGCGTGAGTGCCGCCTGCGTGGGGCGCATCGAGTGCAGGCCCCCAGCCACAGCCCAGGCTGGAAACACCCAGCCACCTACAATTTGGACTCGCCCTGCCTCGGGATGCGTCACGAGCGGCCAGGGCGCCGTCTGACGTCTGCCGTCGCCCCTCCCGCCCTCTGGCCCCTCCGCCTCGCGCACCATGTCCACACCCGAAGAAAAGCGTGCCCAACTGCGTCGTGCCGCGTTGGAGTACCACGAGTTCCCCACGCCAGGCAAAGTGGCCATCGCCGCCACCAAACAGTTGGTCAACCAGCGCGACCTGGCGTTGGCTTATTCCCCTGGCGTGGCCGCGGCCTGCGAGGAGATCGTCAAGGACCCTGCCAACGCCTACCGCTACACATCCAAGGGCAACCTGGTGGCGGTGATCAGCAACGGCACCGCCGTGCTCGGCCTGGGTGACATTGGCCCGCTGGCCTCCAAGCCGGTGATGGAAGGCAAAGGGGTGCTGTTCAAGAAGTTCGCCGGCATTGACGTCTTCGACCTCGAGGTCAATGAGAAGAACCTGGACAAGCTGGTGGACATCATTGCCGCCCTGGAGCCCACCTTCGGCGGCGTGAACCTGGAGGACATCAAGGCGCCGGATTGCTTCTACGTCGAGCGCAAGCTGCGCGAGCGCATGAAGATCCCGGTCTTTCATGACGACCAGCACGGCACGGCCATCGTGGTGGGGGCGGCGCTGATCAACGGGCTGAAGGTCAGCGGCAAGGACATCAAGCAGATCAAGCTCGTCACCTCGGGCGCCGGCGCGGCAGCCCTGGCCTGCCTGAACCTGCTGGTCAAGCTGGGCGTGCCGCGCAAGAACATCTGGGTGACCGACCTGGCGGGCGTGGTCTGGAAGGGCCGTACCGAGCTGATGGACCCGGACAAGGCCGAATTCGCCCAGGACACCCCGCTGCGCACGCTGGCCGAGGTGATCGAAGGCGCCGATGTGTTCCTGGGTCTGTCAGCCGCGGGCGTGCTCAAGCCCGCGATGGTGGCGCGCATGGCCGCGCGACCGCTGATCTTCGCGCTGGCCAACCCCACGCCGGAGATCATGCCTGAGGAAGTTCGTTCGGTCCGGGACGACGCCATCATGGCCACCGGCCGTACCGACTATCCCAACCAGGTCAACAACGTCCTGTGTTTCCCTTACATCTTCCGCGGCGCGCTGGACAGCGGCGCCACCACCATCACCGATGAGATGGAAGTGGCGGCCGTGCACGCGATCGCGGAG
Organism: Burkholderiales bacterium; assembly: GCA_947464185.1. Lineage (GTDB taxonomy): Bacteria > Pseudomonadota > Gammaproteobacteria > Burkholderiales > Burkholderiaceae_C > Rubrivivax. The sequence goes on along the minus strand of CANHVY010000009.1, from coordinate 20,767 downwards.
CTGGCGCAAGCCGAGCAAAGTGAGGTGGTGGCGGCAGCCTACGCCGGCGCCAACCTGAGCTTCGGGCCGGAGTACCTGATCCCCAAGCCCTTCGACCCCCGGCTGATGATGAAGATCGCGCCCGCGGTGGCCAAGGCCGCTGCGGATTCCGGCGTCGCGTTGCGCCCAGTGCGCGATTTCGATGCCTACCGCGAGAAGCTTCAGAGCTTCGTCTACGCCTCGGGCACCATCATGAAGCCGATCTTCACCCTGGCCAAGCGTGCCGCGCAAAAGCGCGTGGCCTACGCGGAAGGCGAGGAAGAGCGGGTGCTGCGAGCGGTGCAGGTGGTGGTGGACGAGAACCTGGCCAGGCCCACCCTGATCGGGCGGCCGGCGGTCATCGCACAGCGGGTGGAGAAGTTCGGCCTGCGCCTGGTGCAGGGCCGCGACTACGAAGTCGTCAACACCGAGGACGACCATCGCTACCGCGACTATTGGCAGACCTACCACCAGATGATGGAGCGGCGCGGGGTCACGGAGCAGTTGGCCAAGATCGAGATGCGACGCCGGCTCACCCTCATTGGTGCCATGCTGCTGCACAAGGGCGAGGTGGACGGCATGATCTGCGGCACCTGGGGCACCACCGCCTGGCACCTGGGGTTCGTGGACCAGGTCATCGGCAAGCGTGCCGGGGTCAAGACCTTCGCCTGCATGAACGGGTTGCTGCTGCCCGGACGTCAGGTCTTCCTGGTGGACACCCATGTGAACGCCGACCCCAGCGCGGCGCAACTGGCCGAGATCACGGTCATGGCCGCCGAGGAACTCAAGCGCTTCGGCATCGAGCCCAAGGCCGCCCTGCTGTCGCACAGCAATTTCGGCTCCAGCGAGTTGCCTTCGGCCGTGAAGATGCGCGAAGCGCTGGCCCTGGTGCGCGAGCAGGCGCCGTGGCTGACCGTGGACGGCGAGATGCACGGTGACACGGCGCTGGACGCCGCCTACCGGCAGCAATTGATGCCGCGCAGCACCCTCACGGGCGAGGCCAATCTGCTGATACTGCCCAACATTGACGCTGCCAACATCAGCTACAACCTGCTGAAGACAGCCGCGGGCGGGGGCATCGCCATCGGGCCGGTGTTGCTGGGGGCGGCCAAGCCGGTGCACATCCTCACCGCTTCGGCCACCGTGCGCCGGGTGGTGAACATGACAGCCCTGACGGTGGCGGACGCCAGCGCGGCCCGCTGAACCCTTTTGGACCCAGGCAGCCTGTGCGATCTTTGCTGTCCTTCCAGGCCCGTGACATCCCTTGCGGCCCTTGGGGATCCGTCAGGCCCTTTTGTACGCGATGACGGCCCTCGGGTGCACGTTCCCAAGGTGGGAAAGGTGAGTAAACACTAATTAACCTGCGCAATCGGCCCGGAACTCTTCTGGCGGCTTGAGGTTTTCGTGGGTCTCCGGTAACATCATGCCCCTGGTTTTGAGGGTTTTCCCGTGCTCAGGCTGGGTAGGTCAAAGGTGGGATCTTCTATCTCGAAGTTAGGGCTTGCTCTCGTTCTTGGTCTGCATTTTCTGGGGTCCTCCCCAGTCTTGGCAAGAACAGAGAGCCCGGCAGAGAGTGTGGGCATCGTGGCCTTGGCTGCCTTGCCACCTGAGGCTCGGGAAACCCGCCGATTGATCGGCACAGGCGGCCCGTTTCCTTACGAAAAGGACGGGACGGTGTTTGGCAACCGTGAGCGGTTGCTGCCCGCAGAAGCCCGCGGCTTCTACCGGGAGTACACCGTGAAGACGCCCGGGCTGAAGCATCGCGGAGCCAGAAGAATCGTCTGCGGCGGCCGCGAGCCGAGCAGGCCTGTGAATTGTTTTTACACCGCCGACCACTACGCGAGCTTTCGCCGGATCGTGGAGTGAGCAGCAGGTGTGAGTGCTTGAATTTTTTGAACCCAAGGGGGACAGCGACCATGCAGTTGCAGACCATCCGATCCAATATCGTGCAGTCGATCCGCGCTTATCGGGTCGAAGACCTGATGGCCGCCGCGCAGGCGGCGGGACAGCACTTTCTCTACGCCAACGTCGCTTCGGCCCAGACCAAGCAGGACGTCCTGGACACCATCGCCCAGGCCTTCACGTTTCCCGCCCACTTCGGCAAGAACCTGGACGCGCTGTACGATTGCATGACCGACATCGTGCACAAGGCCGGCGCACAGCCGGGTTTCGTGGTCGTGCTCGAGCAATTGCCCGACAATCCTCGGTTCGACCGCGAGGCGCGCGAGCAGTTGCTGGACGTCTTTCGCGATGCCGCCGATTTCTGGGCCGAGCGCAAGATTGCATTCCGCTGCTTCTACTCTTTCGCGGTCCCGAGGGGGCAGGAACAGGCGGACAAGCCGCTGGAAGCGCTGCCGGCCGAGCAGCCCATCGTGCCCAAGCCAGCACCCAAGGTGACGGTGCCGAAGTCGGGCGTGAACCCCAACTTCGGCATGAACATGCCGATGATGAGCAGCGCCTTCGATACAGCCGCTTGGCTTCGGGCTGCGGCCTGATCAGCGGCCCAGCGCCAGGGCCAGATCGACGAACTCGCTTACCGGCACTTCTTCGGCACGTCGCTGCGTGTCGAAGGTGCCGGTGAAGTCCTTCTGTTCCAGCCAACGGCCGAGGGTGTGGCGCAGTAACTTGCGGCGCTGAGAAAAGGCCACGGTCACCAACTCTGACAGCGCGTTCATGTCCTCCAGCGCGGGCACCGGCAGCGGCAGCATGCGCACGACGGCCGAGTCCACCGCGGGCGGGGGGTCGAAGGCTTGCGGCGGCACATCCAGCACTCGTTCCATGGCGTAGCGCCACTGCAGCATCACGCTCAGGCGGCCATAGGCCTTGGTGCCCGGTCCGGCCACCATACGGTCGACCACCTCGCTTTGCAGCATGAAGTGCTGGTCCTGCACCCGAGCAGCGGCTTCGAGCAGGTGGAACAGGATGGGCGTGGAAATGTTGTAAGGCAGGTTGCCCACCACACGCAGCGGGGTTTCGGGCGACGCACCGGCATGACTGCAGGCCTGAACCTGCACGGCATGCCAGTCCACACCCAGCACGTCAGCTTCGATGACCTGCAGGCCCGGCCAGGCCTTGAGTCGGGCGGCGAGGTCACGGTCGAGTTCAATGACCGTCAGACGGCCGCAGCGCTGCAGCACGGGCCGCGTCAGGGCCCCCAGACCGGGCCCGATCTCCACCAAGGGCTGGCCCGGCCTCGGGCCGATCGTATCGGCGATGGCCTCGATCAAGCCGGTGTCGGTCAGGAAGTGCTGGCCGAAACGCTTGCGGGGGATGTGCTTCATGCGCGCTGCGCCGGACACCGCAGACCTGCCCCGCTGGTCAGCGGCTGGCTCAAAGCGGCGGCTCGCGCATCTCGACGTACGCGCGGCCCCGCAGGTCGCGCGCCCAGTCGGTGTAGGCATCGTCGAAGCGCTGCTCCCGCAAGGCATTGCGGGCCTGCTCGCGCAACTGCTTGGGATCCACGGTCACTTCACGGCGCTCCAGCACTTGGATCAGGTGGACCCCGAAGCGTGAAACCACGGGCTGGGAAAGCCCGCCCAGGGGCAGGGCGTTCATCGCCTCCTCGAACTCCGGCACCATGGTGCCAGGGGAAGCCCAACCGAGGTCACCACCTTGCGTGGCTGAGCCGTCTTCGGAAAACTCGCGCGCCATGTCCTCGAAGGTGCGCGCACCACTTTCGATCTGGCGCCTGTAGCCGGCCAGTCGAGCCTGCGCAGCCTCGGACGTGAGGCGACTTGAGGGGCGCAGCAGGATGTGGCGCGCCCGCGTCTGCGTCACCTGTACCGGCCCGACATCGCCTCGAGACAGCACCTTGAGCACATGAAATGCGGCACCACTGCGCACAAGTGCCGGTGTCACCTCGCCGACCTTGAGCGAGCGCGTGGCCTCGACGAACAGGTCTGGCAACCGGGAGGCCGGGCGTGCGCCGATCTCACCGCCTTGCTCACGCTGAGCATCCTCTGACAGCTGGCGCGCCACCGCCTCGAAGGGCTCGCCCGCGCGGACCCGGGCGAGGGCGGCCTCGGCCAGACGACGGCGCTCGGCGACCACGGCCTCCGGCGCGCCCTCGGGCACGGAGATCAGGATTTGCGCCAGGTTCAACGGGGCCTCGGCTGCGGCTGCGCGGCGCTGGCGCTCCAGGTAATCCTCCACGTCGCTGTCGGTGATGCGGATGCGCTGGTAGACCTCGCGTTCGCGCGTGCGCTCCATCAGCAACTGATCACGCAGGTTGGCCCGGAAACGCACCAAGTCGATGCCTTCGGCGGCCAGACGCTCGCGCAGCTGCGGGACGCTGAGCTGGTTCTGCGCCGCGACGGTCTGCACGGCCCGATCAAGCTCCGCGTCGTCGACTTTCCCCCCGCTTTCACGGGCGTAGGTGAGGATCACGCGCTCTTCAATCAGAGCCTCGACGACCTGATTCCTCAGTTCCTCCTCAGGAGGCAACCGTGCACCGGCGCGCTGGGCATCTTCCCGGGCTCTCGCCAAGCGGCGTGACACCTCCACGGCCGTGACCAGTTCCTGATTCACGATCGCCACGATGTAGTCGCCGCTGCGCACCGCCGACCGGTCAGCCGCGCGTGTGGCCGCGCGGTCAGTGGCCGTCGGCTGTCCCTGGGCCCAGGTCGCAGGGGTGTGGACAGCCCACAGACAAGCGGTCGCCAGGGCCGCCAGGGCCGCCCCGCGCAATGGGGCTTCGAGTTGAGTCATGGAGAGGTCGCCGTGGGGGTCGTGACGCTTTCTTCACGCATGGGGCGGAAGGCCGACGCATTGTCCTTCAACACCCGCAGCAGACCGCCCGGCGAGCTGGACAAGCCCGTCAGTTCAAGCTGGAACATCAGGCGGGCCGTGGACTGGCCGCTGCCCGTGGCCTGGACGTCAATGAACAGGCGACTTGACCAGCACCCGGCGTCCACCTCGAAGCCCACCAGGGCGTTGGTGACGCGACGATCGTTCACGCTGTAGTTCATGCGGCCCAGGCTGTACCACTGACGCTGGCAGCCTGCGGAGGTCCCGGGCGTCGCGGGGCCCGCCTTGCCCAGGCTCCAGCGCAAAGGCCATTGCCAGCCGAAAGCCCACTGGTCGGACTGGCCCCGGGTGTAGTAATGAGAAACGCTGACGCGCCGGGCCTGGCCCGCATCGTGCTGCGCTGTGATCACCGATCGAATGAGGGCGCGTTCCTGCGCGCTCCAGCGCAAAGAGCCATCCAGGCTCCACTGCGGGATGACCGACGTGGCACCCACCGCCAGCAGGTCCGACGCCCGACCCGTGACCTTCTGGCCCGAGGGGGTGATGCGCTGGTCACTGAACAGCAGGCGCTGCACCAGGCCCAAGCGCATCAACTCGGCGCCCGTAGAGGCGTCCAACAGCCGCGTGACGGCGCCAATGTTCAACTGGTTGGCGTCAGAGACACGGTCCACGCCGCTGAACTCATTACCCGTGAAGATGGAGGTGTAGTTGAAGTCCTTGCCCGCGCTGTCAAAGCTCAGATTGGGGCTCTGTTCACGCCAGGGGGTTCTGATGTAGAGGACACGGGGCTCCAGCGTCTGCCGCAGCGCCCGGCCGAAGGCCGCGGTCTGGCGCTCAAACGTCAGGCCCCCGTCCAGACTGAAGGTCGGGATGGTGCGTGACAAGCGGCGCCGGCCGTCGGGCAAAGCCTGGTCCAGGTCATAGCCTGCGGCGTTCAGCGCCAGGCGCGGCACCAGCCAGCCGCTAGGAAAGAGCCAAGGACGTTCCACATGGCCCAGCAAATGGAGCCGATACCCGTTCGGCCGGGTGGCAGAGGCGGAAGTGCCCGTCATGCCCGCGCCGGCAGTCGCGCTGGGCAAGTCGAAGCGGTTGAACTCCAGCTCGAAGTCTCCGAACAGCCCAGGCGACAGTTCGCCGCCGCTTCGCATCCCGACCTGCAAGGAACGGTTGTAAGGACTCGCGAGGGGGTCGGTCAGCGACTGCAACACCTGCCAGCGGCGGGTGCGCACGTAGGTATCCACCTCCAGCGAGAACATCGACAGGGGCTGCTCGGCCGCGACTGCCAGGGGCAGCAGGCGCGGGGTCCAGTACAGGCCTCCAGTGGGAAAGTCCTTCCACCAGTCTGCGTCCGACACCCGGACGACGGCCCAGTCGTACCGACCACGATCAGCACCCACAGACCACGGCAAGACCCCGCTGTGACTGGACTTCAGGGCGTGCCGGCTGCGTCCCGCCAGGCGGTCTGACGGCATCCAGTCCACCCAGACCGAGCCCTGGAACTCGGGCTCCAGATAGCGAAACTCGGCGTCCACGGCAGAGCCGCGGCGCGCCACGAGCCTGGGCGAGATCGTCGCGTCCCGGTTGTGGGCGATGTTCCAGTAGTACGGCGCGGTCACTGACGCGCCGCTGCGGCTGTCCAACCGGAATTCCGGGGGCAGCCAGCCGGATTTGCGATCACCCGTCACGGCGAAGGTCAACCACGGCAGCGCCAGCAGCGGCACCCCCAGGAAGTACAACCGGGCGCCCTCGGCCACGCCTTCGTTGGCATCGAGGTCGACGCTGAGCTTGCGCGCCGTCAGCAACCAGTCGGGGTCTCCGGTGCCGTCCAGCGGACAACTGGAGTAGATGGGCTGGGTGGCGAGGAAGCGCGACGGGCCCAAGAAGTCGATGCGCTGCGCACGCCCGGCGGTCTTGGTGCGGCCGATGTCGAAATCGGGCTGAAGAAAGAAGCCTTCCACGGTCTGCACCTGCAGTTCCAGGCGCGGTCCACGGAACGTGGAGCCGTCGTTGTTCACGATCACCCGTCCCTCGGCCACGGCCCGGTCGGATTTCGTGCGGTAGGTCAGGCGATCGGCCTTGAGCAACAGCCCGCCGCGGCGCAGTTCAACATCGCCCTCGGCCCGGGCCTCGTCGTCCACCGTGCCGTTGATGGTGCGGGCCTCGATCTTCACGGGCTGGTCCGCATCGCGACCAGCCGCCCCGGCGCCCTGGGACGACAAAGCCGCCTGGACAGCCAGGGCCAGCGGGATCAAGCGAGGGAGGGACACCGGATGGCGGAAGTGAATGAGAAGCCCAGACGCGGGGCCGACAGGGCAGCGATCCTTCACGTTCGCTGCCGGCATCGGCTTCCTAGAATGCTGTCGATTATCGACTTGGCCCAGCTGACAGACTTCACATGACGCCCTGCAAGATCGAGTGGCCCAGCGCGCAACGTCAAACCGCCTTCGCGCAGTGGCTGGCGGGCTTGGCCGGCACCTGGCATCTGGACGCCGACACCCTGGCCCCTGCATCCGCCGACGCGAGTTTCAGGCGTTACCTGCGCATTCAAGGCCAGCAGGGCGGGCAGGCCTGCAGCTTCATCGTGATGGACGCGCCGCCGCCGCAGGAAGATGTCCGCCCTTTCGTGCGCATCGGCGAGATGATCCGGCAGGCTGGCCTGCGCGCCCCACAGGTGCTGGGCTGCGATGAGGACCACGGCTTCCTGCTGCTGGAGGATCTGGGCAGTACGCTCTACCTGAAGGCGATGCAGGCTGATCCTGCAGTCGGTCCCGGCAGCCAGGCCGATACGCTCATGCGCTCGGCGCTGACCGCGCTGGTGCGGCTGCAATGCGGTGTCCCCGCTGCGGCCCTGTCGCCCTACGACGAGACGGTGCTGCGGCGAGAGCTGGAGTTGTTCCCCCAGTGGTGTGTGAAGCAGGAGTTCGGGATCGAGTGGACCCCGACGGAACAAGGCCACTGGGAGCGCATGAGCCGGCTGCTCATCGACAACGCCCTGGCGCAGCCTGTGGTGGCCGTGCACCGGGACTGGATGCCGCGCAACTTGATGGTCGCCGAACCCGGCCCGGGGATCCTGGACTTCCAGGACGCGCTGGCCGGACCCATCACCTACGACTTCGCCTCCTTGCTGCGCGACGCCTTCATCTCATGGGAGGAAGAGCAGGAAATCGACTGGGCCGTACGCGGCTGGCAGGCTGCACGCAAGGCCGACCTGCCTGTGGGGGAAGACTTCGGCGAGTTCTGGCGCCAACTGGAGTGGATGGGCCTGCAGCGCCACCTCAAGGTGCTGGGCATCTTCTGCCGGCTCAAGCACCGCGACGGCAAGCCCGCCTACGCGCGGGACCTGCCGCGCTTCTTCGCCTACGCCACCCGGGTGGCACTGCGCTACCGTGAGCTCACGCCGCTGCTCAAGCTGCTCGAGCCCCCTTCGGGCCGGCAAGTGGCCTCAGGCTTCACGTTCTAGGTGGCGCCGCCCCGCCGCCAGCGGGGCATGCCTCCAGGAGTACCGGGAACGCTGAGCCTGAGCCTCAGCGCTGCCCCCCTTTCAAGGACAGGCCGAGATCACCTGCGCCACGGCGGCGGTGAGTTTCTTGCCGTAGCCGATGTGCAGGAACTCATTCGGGCCGTGGGCGTTGCTCTTGGGGCCGAGGACGCCGCACACCATCATCTGCGCCTTGGGGAAGCCCCGCTGCAGCATGTTCATGAGCGGGATGGTGCCGCCCTGGCCGATGTAGCCCACAGGCGCGCCGTAGTGGGCGCGTGAGGCGGCGTTGAGCGCGTCTTCCAGCCAGGGGGACAGCTCGGGTGCGTTCCAGCCCGTGGCGCCCAGCGCCCCAGCGCGGCCGTCGGGGTGGAAGGTGACCTTGGCGTTGTAGGGCGCGTTGTCCTCCAGCAGGGTCTTGAGCTGCTGGCTGGCCAGGTGCGCGTCCACCAGCGGCGGGGTGCGCAGGCTGAGCTTGAAGGCGGTGTAGGGGCGTAGCACGTTGCCGGCGTTGCGCATGTCCGGAAAGCCGTCGGCGCCCGTGACGCTGAGGGTGGGCCGCCAGGTGCGGTTGAGCAGGCCCTCCACGGGGTCAGTGGTGGTGGGCAGGGACACCGCCCCATCGGCCCCGCAGGCCCAAGGCAAACGCTTCCACACCTGGTCGCCCAGGATGGCGGCGGTGGCCCGCGCCTGCGCCTGGCGCGAGGCGGGCACTTCGCAGTGGAAGACCTCGGGCAACAGACGGCCGCTGGCGCTGTCTTCCAGCCGGTCCAGCACATGGCGCAGGATGCGAAAGCTCGACGGCACCAGGCCGCTGGCGTCGCCCGAGTGCACCCCCTCCGTCAGGATCTCCACCTTCAGCACGCCACTGACCATGCCGCGCAGGCTGGTGGTGAGCCAGAGCTGGTCGTAGTTGCCGGCGCCCGAGTCCAGGCACACCACCAGGCCCACATTGCCCAGGCGGGGCTTGAGCGCATCCATGTAGGCCGGCAGGTCGAACGAGCCGCTTTCCTCGCAGGTCTCGATCAGGCCCACGCAGCGCGGACGCGGGATGCCCTGCGCGTCCAGGGCCATGAGGGCGGTGATGGCGGCGTAGGCCGCGTAGCCGTCGTCGGCGCCGCCGCGGCCGTAGAGCTTGCCGTCCTCGATCTTGGGCGTCCAGGGGCCCAGGTCCTTGCGCCAGCCGCTGAACTCCGGCTGCTTGTCCAGATGGCCGTACATCAGCACGGTGTCGCCGCCGCCCGACTTGGTGGCGGGCACGTCGAAGAAGATCACCGGTGTGCGGCCCTCGATGCGCAGCACCTCCAGGGTGAGCCCGGCCACGCCCTGGCGCTCGATCCAGGCCGCGGTGTCGCGCACCACCCGTTCGACAAAACCGTTCTTCGCCCAGTCGGCGTCAAACATGGGGCTCTTGGACGGAATGGCGATGTAGTCCACCAGCGCCGGCAGGATCTGGTCGTCCCAGGCGCGGTCGGCGAAGGCCGCAAGGGCCTGGAGGCTGTCGTCGGCATCGCCGCCCGGGATGGGCATGGAGGGGTCGCGTGCGTTCATGGGGTCCTCGGGTTGTCGGGTCCTGACCGTGGGGCCACCGCCCCGCAGATGCTGAGTCTACGTGCGGGCCTGCGGGTCGGCGTGTCGGCCGGCGCCACGGCAACGTCGTGGAAACACCCCACCTCTAGAATCGCCCTCATGGAACAGGCCCGCAAGGCGCTGCTCGTGGCGTTGCGCTCGGCGCTCGCTGAAGTGGCCCCAGACTCCCCCGTCGAACCCGCGTTCGAATCCCCCCGCCAGGCCTCGCATGGCGACCTGGCCATCACCTGCGCCATGCCCCTGGCGCGGCCGTTGAAGAAGAACCCTCGAGAGGTGGCCCAGGCGCTGGTGGACGCGCTGCGCCGCCAACCCGAGGTGGACCACTGGGTGCAGGCCTTCGAGATCGCCGGCCCGGGCTTCATCAACCTGCGCCTGTCGGCTGCGGCCAAGCAGTCGGTGGTGCGCGAAGTGCTGCGCTCGGGCGAGGCCTTCGGCTCGCAGCCGGCCAACGGCCAGCAGGTGATGGTGGAGTTCGTCTCGGCCAACCCCACCGGCCCCCTGCACGTGGGCCACGGCCGGCAGGCCGCGCTGGGCGACTCGATGTGCAACCTGATGCAGACCCAGGGCTGGCAGGTGCACCGGGAGTTCTATTACAACGATGCCGGGGTGCAGATCGCCACCCTGGCCCGTTCCACCCAGGCGCGCCTGCTGGGCCACCAGCCGGGCGACCCTGCCTGGCCGGAGGACGCCTACAACGGCGAATACATCGCCGACATCGCTGCCGACTTCGCCGCACTCAAGACGGTCAAGGCCGACGACCGCGCCACCACCGCCTCCGGTGACCCGCAGGACCTGGACGGCATCCGCGAGTTCGCCGTGGCCTACCTGCGCCACGAGCAGGACCTGGACCTGCGCGCCTTCGGCGTGCGCTTTGACCACTACTACCTCGAGTCCAGCCTGTATGCCACGGGCCGCGTGGCGCAGACCGTGCAGCGCCTGGTGGACGCCGGCAAGACCTACGAGAAGGACGGCGCGCTGTGGCTGCGCAGCACCGACTACGGTGATGACAAGGACCGCGTGATGCGCAAGTCGGCGCCGGAAGGTGCGGACGCGACTGTGGGTACAGCGGCCTCGCCCTACACCTACTTCGTGCCCGATGTGGCATATCACATCCACAAGTGGCAGCGGGGCTTCGTCAAGGTCATCAACATCCAGGGCAGCGACCACCACGGCACCATCGCCCGCGTGCGTGCGGGCCTGCAGGCCGCAGGGGTGGGCATCCCGCCCGGCTACCCAGACTACGTGCTGCACAAGATGGTGACGGTGATGCGCGGCGGGGAGGAGGTCAAGATCTCCAAGCGCGCCGGCGGCTACGTCACCCTGCGCGACCTCATCGACTGGACCAGCCGCGACGCGGTGCGCTTCTTCCTGATCAGCCGCAAGGCCGACACCGAGTTCACCTTCGACGTGGACCTGGCGCTGAAGCAGAACGACGAGAACCCGGTCTTCTACGTGCAGTACGCCCACGCCCGCATCTGCTCGGTGTTGGCCCAGTACGCAGGACCTTCGGGCGGCCAGGACCTCGCCAGCCTGGACGACGCCGACTTGTCGCTGCTGACCGCCCCCACCGAGAGCGCGCTGATGCTCAAACTGGCCGAGTACCCGCTGATGCTCACGCGCGCGGCCGCCGAACACGCCCCGCACGATGTGGCCTTCTACCTGCGCGACACGGCCTCGGCCTTCCACAGCTATTACGCCGCCGAACGCTTCCTGGTGGCCGATGCTGCTTTGGCGCGCGCCCGCATGGCGCTGCTGTGCGCCACGCGGCAGGTGCTTCGCAATGCGCTGGCCGTGCTAGGGGTGAGTGCGCCAGACGCGATGAAGCGCGAAGAGTTGGAGGCCTGAACCTCCATGAAGCACGTCGCCGCTGCCCAGAAGGTGCCCATGGCGGGCCCATCCCTTTCTTCCCGTTCTTTCCGTTCATCCCCGTCAAGATGCCGCGCAGGCCGTCGGGCCCGCTCGGTCACCCGGGCTCACCAGCAGCGCGGCGGTTTCGGCCTGGGCCTGATCGTCGGCCTGGTCATCGGCCTGGCGCTGGCCTTGGGCGTGGCGCTCTACATCACCAAGGCCCCGGTGCCCTTTGTGAACAAGGTGCCGCAGCGCAGCGCCGATCAGGACGCCGTCGAAGCACAACGCAACAAGAACTGGGATCCGAACGCACCCCTGGCCAGCAAGGTGCCGCGTCCGGCGCCCCCGGCTGCCGAGGAACCGGCATCCGACGCCGCGGCGGCAGCGCCAGTCAAGGGGCCCGCGTCCGCGGCCGCCGACGCAACAGGGTCCGTGGCGGCGCCGGCACGCAACCCCGCGGCCCTCCTGGCCGGGCAAAGCCCTGCCGCCGCGCCGGCAACCGCCGCGCCGGCACCGGGCGCTGCCAAGACCACCAAAGGCGCTGAGCTGTACACGTACTTCGTGCAGGCTGGTGCGTTCCAACGCCCCGATGACGCGGAAGCGCAACGCGCCCGGCTCACGATGATGGGGCTGGAGCCGCGGGTGCTGGAGCGGGAACAGGCGGGCCGCACCGTCTACCGGGTGCGGCTGGGGCCCTTTGACAAGCAAGCCGACGCCGAGACCCTGCGTGAGAAGCTCGCGGCCACGGGGATGGAAGCTGCCCTCGTGCGCATGGAGCGCCCGCCGCAGTGAACTCCTGGCGATCTGCAGACTCCAAGCCCACAGAACTCCGCACGAAAGGAACCAGATGAACCGCCGCAACTTCTCGCAATCGGTGGCCGCGTGGGCGGCCGTACTGGGCGGCAGCGCTGCCGTTCAGGGCGCCTTCGCTCAAGGCGGCCCCGTGGAAGGCGTGCACTACGTCAAGTTGTCGCAGCCCGCGCCGGTGTCAGCGCCCACCGGCAAGATCGAAGTGGTGGAATTCTTCTGGTACGGCTGCCCGCACTGCAATGCGCTGGAACCGGCACTGGAGGCCTGGATCAAGCGCCTGCCGGCAGACGTGGCGTTTCGCCGCGTGCCCGTGGCCTTCAGCGCCACGCACGAGTCGCACCAGAAACTCTTCTACGGCCTGGAGGCCATGGGCCAGCTGGACGCCATGCACCGCAGGATCTTCGCGGCCATCCACACGCAGCAGCAACGCCTGGACCGTGAAGCCGACCAGCTCGCCTTCCTCAAGACCCAGGGCGTGGACGAAGCGAAGTTCCTGGAGATGACCAAGTCGTTCTCGGTGCAGACCAAGATGCGCCAGGCCAAGCAGCTGTCCAGCGCCTACAAGATCGACGGGGTACCGGCCATGGGCGTGGCCGGCCGCTTCTACACCGCCGGCTCCCTGGCCGGTGACAACCAGCGCGCCCTGGCGGTGACCGACTTCCTGATCGATCGCGCCCGCAAGGGCAACTGAGGACGGGCTGGGGTGCCCCGAGAGGTGGGGCAGCACCCCTAGAATGCACAGCAAGTTCTGTGCCGTCTGTCTGTCGCCGCCTTCAATGCCCCGCCTCCTGCCGCCTCCGTCAACTCTTTCCCGCCCGGACCTGCGTGGCCACTCCTGGAGGCAGGCCCGCGCGGTGACGCTGATCGCGGGCGTGTTCGCGGGCCTGCTGTGGGCGGCAAACCCGGGTCTGGCGCTGGCAGAGAAGGCCGACCGCAGCCAGCCCATCGTGGTGGAGGCTGACAAGCGCGGTACGGTCGACACGCAGAAGCAGATCACGGTCTTCACCGGCAACGTGGTCATCACCCAGGGCACGCTGCAGGTGCGCGGCGACCGGGTGGAAATCCAGGAATCGGCGGACAAGTTCCGCACCGCCGTGGCCTTCGGCTCGGCCCAGCGGCCCGCCTTCTTCAAGCAAAAGCGCGAGGGCACCGAGGAGACCGTAGAGGGCACGGCCGAGCGCATCGACTTCGACGAGAAGAACGACACGCTGCGCCTGACGGGCAACCCCGTGGTGCGTCGCATGCTGGACGCGAAGATGATCGACGAAGTCACCGGCACGCTGATCACCTGGGACAACCGCACCGAGTTCTTCACGGTGGACGGCGGGGCGCCCACCACGGCCAGCCCCAGCGGTCGGGTACGCATGCTGTTGAGTCCTCGGCAGGCGGCCTCCGGCCCGGCGGCGGCGGCTTCTTCACCTCCCAAAGCGGCCAGCCCCGCAACCACCTCCAAGGCCCCCCGGTCTGCCGGTGCGGCGGGCAAGTGATGGCCGGGCCCAGCCGCCTGGAAGCCACCGGCCTGCAGAAGCGCTTCGGCGCCCGCAAGGTGGTCAAGGACGTGCACCTGGCCGTGGGCGGTGGCGAGGTGGTGGGCCTGCTGGGCCCCAACGGCGCGGGCAAGACCACCACCTTCTACATGGTGGTGGGCCTGGTGCGGGCGGACGCCGGGCGCATCCTCATCGACGATCAGGAGGTGCAGGGCCTGCCGATCCACAGGCGCTCCCGTCTGGGCTTGTCCTACCTGCCGCAGGAGGCCTCCATCTTCCGCAAGCTCACGGTCGAGGAGAACGTGCGTGCGGTGCTGGAGTTGCAGCAAGACGCCGACGGCAAGCCGCTCAAGACCGACGCCCTGGAGCAGCAGCTCGAGCAGTTGCTGGCCGAGCTGGGCATCGAGAAACTGCGCGACGTCCCCGCCCCGGCCCTGTCCGGCGGTGAGCGCCGCCGCGTGGAGATCGCCCGTGCCCTGGCCACGCGGCCGCGCTTCATCCTGCTGGACGAGCCCTTCGCCGGGGTGGACCCCATCGCCGTCATCGAGATCCAGCGCATCATCGGCTTCCTGCGCGCGCGCGGCATCGGCGTGCTCATCACCGACCATAACGTGCGCGAGACGCTGGGCATCTGCGACCGCGCCTACATCATCAGCGACGGCCTGGTGCTGGCCGAAGGCACCCCACAGGAGATCGTCGACAACCCGCAGGTGCGCCGCGTCTACCTGGGCGAGCACTTCCGGATGTAGGCATGCGCACTTCCCTGCAGGTCCGGCTTTCCCAGCACCTGGCGCTCACGCCTCAGCTGCAGCAGTCCATCCGCCTGCTGCAACTGTCCACGCTGGAGCTGCACCAGGAAGTCGAGCAGATGCTCGAACAGAACCCCTTCCTGGAGCCGGAGGACGACACGGGCTCGGCGTGGGAGTCGCCCCTGGAACGTGCCGCGCCCCCCGACCGCACCAGCGAGCGGGAGCAGCAGTCCCAGGGCGACGCGGCGGGCGAGGTGGGTGCCGAGGGCCAAGACGCCAGCGGAGAGCTCAACGCTGCAGAGTTCGGCAGCACGGAGCGCGAAGACTGGGCCAACGGCACCGAGGCCGATGACTTCGACGGCATCCGCGAGCTGCCCTCCTCGCCCGGCGCGGCCGGCCCCGCGGGCGACGACGACCTGGACCCGCAAGAGCGGCGCGCCCTGGACATCAGCCTGGCCGACCACCTGCGCGGCCAGATCCCGGGCCTGCGGCTGTCGGCCGGGGACGCCGCCGCGCTGATGGTGCTGATCGAGTCGCTCAACGAGGATGGCTACCTCGCCGACGGCCTGGAAGACATTGCCGAATCCCTGTCCGGCGGGCTCGACGAAGACGACGCCGATGACCTGCGCAGCCGGCTGCGCTGTGCCCTGCACTGGCTGCAGCGCCTGGACCCGCCCGGCGTGGGCGCGCGCTCGCTGTCCGAATGCCTGACGATCCAGCTGCGCGCAAGCCCGGTCACCCCGGCCCGCGATCTGGCGCTGGCGCTGTGCGCCGAGCACCTGGACCTGCTGGCGCGGCGCGACGTGAAGCGGCTGATGGCCGCCACCGGCGCTGACGAGGCCCTGCTGCGCCAGGCCCAGGCGCTGATCCTGGCCTGCGAGCCCAAACCGGGCCGACCTTTCGCCGACGCGCAGTCGCAGATCGTCGTGCCCGATGTGGTGGTGCAGCGCAGCGGACGCAACTTCAAGGTGCTGCTCAACCCTGACGTGATGCCGCGCCTGCGCATCAACGACCTCTACGCCGCGGCCATTCGCGGCCAGCGCGGGGGGCCGATGTCGGCGCGGCTGCAGGAGGCGCGCTGGTTCATGAAGAACATCCAGCAGCGCTTTGACACCATCCTGCGCGTCAGCCAGGCCATCGTCGAGCGGCAAAAGGCCTTCTTCACCCACGGCGAGATCGCCATGAAGCCGCTGGTGCTGCGCGAGATTGCGGATGAACTGGGGCTGCACGAGTCCACCATCTCGCGCGTGACCACCGCCAAGTACATGACCACGCCGCAAGGCACCTTCGAGCTGAAGTACTTCTTCGGCAGTTCGCTCAACACCGAGACCGGCGGCAACGCCTCCAGCACCGCCGTGCGGGCGCTGATCCGCCAGATGGTGGCGGCGGAGGACCCGAAGAAGCCCCTGTCCGACAGCACCCTGAGCGAGATGCTGGAGGAGCAGGGCATCCAGGTGGCGCGCCGTACGGTTGCCAAGTACCGCGAGGCGCTGAAGATCGCTCCCGCCAACCTGCGCAAGGCGATTTGAGGGCCTGTGAACTGCCCCCTCGTTGCACCGGCCTTTCGCGCACCCGCTCGGGCACTCGAGCTCGCCCGCATCCTTCACCGGCCCTGAGCCCCGCATGACCCTCCCTCGCCTGCCGCAAGGCGAAACACAGGCCCCCCTGAACCGCACGGTAGACCTCTTCCTGCCGGCGGCCGGCGGCTCCGAGGCCTTGCTGGCCGAAGAAGTGCAGCGCCTGACCGGCCGCCCCGCCCAGGCCGGCCGCGGCGGCGTCTGGGCCCAGGGTGACGGCGTGCAGGCCCTGCGGCTGAACCTGGAGAGCCGCATCGCCCAGCGCGTGCTGTGGCCGCTGGTGGACGGCCCTTACCGCGACGAGCACGACCTCTACGACCTGGCCCGGCGCGTGCCCTGGCCTGACTGGATCACCCCGTCGCAGACGCTGCGCGTGGACGTGAACGCCCAGGGCAGCCCGCTGCGCAGCGTGAACTTCGCCGCGTTGCGCATCAAGGACGCCGTGTGTGACGTGATGCGCGACGCCACGGGCGAGCGCCCCAGCGTGGACACGCGCCACCCCGACCTGCCGCTGGTGCTGTACGTGGGCCCCGACCACGCCACGCTGTTTGCCGACACCTCGGGCGAGGCTCTGTTCAAGCGCGGCTGGCGCGACACCCAGGGCGGGCGCCAGGAGGTCAAGGGCGAAGCACCGCTGAAGGAGACCTTGGCCGCGGCCATGCTGGCAGCCGCCGGCTGGCAGGGCCGGGCGCAGGACGGCCCGCTGCTGGACCCCTGCTGCGGCGCAGGCACCATCGCCATCGAGGCCGCGCAGATGGCCTGCGGCATGGCCCCGGGGCTGCAACGCCGCTTCGCCTTCGAGCGCATGCGGCCCTTCCACACGCTGCTGCCGCAGTGGCAGGCCCTGCGCCAGGCCGCGCTGGGGCGCGTACACGCTCCGGCGGTGCCCATCTTTGCCGGCGACGTGAGCTTTCGCATGACCGACTTCGCCGCCCGCAACGCGCGCCGCGCCGGGGTACACCACGCCATCGAGTTCAAGACCGCCGACGCCCTGCAGCGCCCCGCGCCGGCTGCTGCGGGGTTGATGCTGCTGAACCCGCCTTACGGCGAACGCATTGAGGCCAAAGGTGTGGCACGACGGGCGGGGCCTGCGCAGCCGGGCGGCCAGGGCGGCAGCCGCAACGGGTTTGAGGGGTTTGAGGGGTTGGAGGCTTCCGAGGGCATGGGCCGACGGGTCGCTCGCGAAAGCTTCGAGGCCGGTGGCAGTTCCGCCGAGTTCTTCAGCGGACTGGCCTCCCACTGGAAGCGCCACTACCCCGGCTGGACCGCCTGGCTGCTCAGCCCGGACATGAAACTGCCCACGCTGATGCGCCTGAAGGAGAGCCGGCGCGTGCCGATGTGGAACGGCCCGATCGAGTGCCGCATGTTCCGCTTCGACCTGGTAGCGGGCTCGGCGCGAGGTTGAGCGGCCTCAGCCGCGCAAGCCCCACCAAGCCAGCAAGGCCAGCGGTGCCGTGTCGGCACGCAGCACGCGAGGGCCCAGGGTCACGGGCTGAAAACCCACGGCCCGCGCCGCCGCCTCCTCGGCGGGGGACAGCCCCCCTTCCGGGCCTGACAGCACCAAAGCCGCCTGCAACCCCATGCACAGGTCCTTGCCACCGACTGCCGCACCATTCACATCCGCGGACCCCGCAGCTGGGGTCACTTCTGCGGCGAGCATCGGCTCCATCCCACGAAGCGCTGCGCTGGGTGACAAGGCATCCGGACTGAAGCTCAACACCAGGCGCACCGTGCTTGAAGCCGAATCAGCACCCGCTGGCGCCAGCCCCTGCAGCCACCCCGCCAGCGACTGAACCTCGCCCACCTGAGGCACCCAGGCGCGGCCGCACTGCTCGCTGGCGGCCACCGCCACCGCCTGCCAGTGCTCGCGCTTGCGCTGCGCCCGCTCGCCCGCCAGGCGCAGCACCGAACGCTCGCACTCCAGCGGCTGGATGGCGTGCACGCCCAGCTCGGTGGCCTTTTCCACCAAGGTGTCCATGCGCTCGTTGGCCGGCATGCCCAGGGCCAAGGTCAAGCGCTGCGGCAACTGGGGCAGGGTCGCGCAGGGCGGACCGACGCGGACCACCACCGCCTTGCGGCCCATCTCCAGCACTTGCGCGGTGTGCTCGTGGCCCCGCCCATCGAACAGACGCAAGGCGTCACCGGGCTGCACCCGTCGCACCTGCGCATGGCGCGCCGCGCCTTCGGGCAGACCAAACTCATCGAGCTCAACCAGGGTGCGATCGACGTGCAGGCGGATGGTCATTTACTGAGTTGATGCAAGTTCAGACTTTGGCTCTGAGGTTGGTGTCGAATCACCAACCCTTTCGAAACGAAAGTCAGTTCTAGGCATCACCGACTGGCTGCTGGCATGTGTGCTTGAGTATGAACTCGCGCAGAAGTGGCATCGCGAGTTGAGGCACGTCTGCCATGACACCGTGCCCGCAGTTTCCAAACTCACGGTATGTCAGGAGGCCGGTGGGTAGTGCGCCAGCTATGTCGCGCTGGCACTCGATTGGCACCATGGGGTCCAGGAGACCACCTAAGACTAGCGTAGGGCACTGAATGCTCGACAAGTCTGCGAGCATGTCGAAATCTCGCCCCTCACCGCCAACCCTGTTGAACCATGCTGTGGTGTCTCGATTGAGAACGATGCGTTCCATCGTCCCGGGATCTGCGCCCGACTGTGTGTAGAGAGGTACTGCGACTTTCAACCAAGCACCCAGCACCTCGGGACTTGTATCACCCAGCACGAAGCGGCGATGCGCAAGTTCTTTGGCCTCTTGGCCACCGAGCTGACTGAACATATCAACCTTCGCTGCCGTGTGCGAGGTTGCCTGTGCTGTTGTACTCACGAGAGCTAGAGCTTGAGGATGTGCAGGGTGGCGGGTGGCATAGGCCATCGCGACCATACCTCCGAACGAGGCGCCGTAGACGATGGGTTTCTTGATTTCAAGGGCATCACAGAATGCCCTCACGTCATCAGCCCATTGACTCAGATTCCATTGTTCTACTGAGCCTCGATCACTTCTGCCGTTACCGCGGTGGTCCAGATAGACGACCTGTGCAATGTCGGCAAGAGCTGAGAATGCTGGCCGATAGATCGAGTGATCGGCTCCGGGTCCGCCATGCAACAAGAGAAGAGTTGGGACTTCTCGCATCGAGCTCCCGTCTATTCGAAGCTTGGTGCCTTCCGTTTCGAAGAAGAGACGAAGGCCGTTTACTTGTACTCGCATCTTGAATGCCTCAAAGCGAATGAGGGACTGGCAGCTCGAATGTGATGGCTAACAACGCCAACAGGCGCGCGGCAGCGGGCGGCGGCCTGGCCACAATCAAGTGAAGCCCGGGCGACGAACGTTGTTGGACGTCCGGTTGAGGGTAGCGTTAGGCTGAGCTTGCAGGTGCGGCATGAAGCTTGAGACCCAGCGCGGAGATGACCTTCATGATGGTGGCGAACTCAGGGTTGCCCGAGGGCGACAAAGCCTTGTAGAGGCTCTCGCGCCCAAGCCCGGTCTCGCGAGCGAGTTGGGTCATGCCTTTGGCGCGGGCGATGTCGCCATGGGCCCGCCACGAGCGTGGGGTCGCCTTCCTCGAGTGCAGCCTCCAAGTACGCCGCGATGTCCTCGTCAGTTTCGAGGTGTTCGGCTGGATCCCACGGTGTGGTCTTGGTCTTCGCCATGGTCAGGCTCCTACAGTTCGCTAGCGAGCTTCTTGGCCGTGCTGATGTCGCGCGCCTGGGAAGACTTGTCTCCGCCGGCTAACGCGGAGTTAACCGCGCGGCGACGGCTTGGCGCCTGGCCAGCGCGGCGGATGGTAGACAGCGAGCGCCGAGCGGGCCAGGTGCAATACCGTTGGCGCTCCGGTTGAACGACATGTTAGGCCCCACTGCGGTAGATGCTGAGCGGCTGGCCAGCATGAGTGACTGACTCCAGCAACTGCCAGCCTGACCGTGTGAGCAGGTTTGCTGCGGTGCTTGTGCCGCAGTAGACGGCTTGAAACCCAACCGCCTTCGCTTGCGCGACAAGTGCCTGAAGCAGGGTTGCGCCGATGCCCCTGCCACGATGGGATGGAAGAACAACCCCTGCCGCGGCCCAAGGCGAGAGGTGCGTGTGAGAAGGAATGGACTCGGCCTTCAGCGCACCAAACCCGACGGGTGTGTCTTCCGCGAACACGACGATGCCGATGGGGAGCACGCTGGATGATGCGCTGAACTCCTGTACATCGCGTTGAAGGTCTCCGGGACCACCGGCGCCGTACCACTGTGGCCACTCCCTCAGCAGCCACGACGACACGAGAGGCACAAGGTCGCGGCGGTGGCAAAGCAGCTCGGTCGTGAGCATGAGGACGTTGTGGTGCCTAACGAATGAAAGGGACTTCCCCGTCCCGACTTAGCCGCGTTGCGGCAACCGGCAACAAAGTGCCACGATGGGAAGTGCGAACTCTCATCAACTCATTCGGAAGGGGAAGTCCATGACTATCGTATTC
>CANHVY010000008.1 GCA_947464185.1 Burkholderiales bacterium | reverse complement strand
TGCGCGCATGGTTCGAGGAGGTCTGCCGTGCTCGTAGCACCATCACCTACAGTGAGCTGATGGACCGATTCGGTCTGTCGTTCTTTCCGATGACCAGTGCGCTGGGTCGCCTCGGGCATGACTGTCTGCGAGAGGGGGAGCCAGTCATCACCGCCATCGTGGTCGATGCAAAGACGAGGCGGTGTTCAGACGGAATACTGAAGGAGTTCGGCGTCGAGGACGACGAGGCCGAGCGGCAGCGCTGCTACGCCTACTGGAGCACGGCCGGGACCGCCATGCTGGGCTATTCGTTGACCCCACCCGCAGCGGCGCCTGCTCCTGAGACCACCCCAGCCCCCGTCGACGACCTCGAGCAGCGGGCAGCACGCTTTGCCCAGGTCGAGGTTCGGCCGCAGCAGGCTGCTTTCCGGAACGCGGTCTTCCGGGCCTGCGGCGGCCGATGCGTGGTCAGCGGCTGCTCGGTGCCCGAGGCGCTCGAGGCCGCTCACCTGGAGGGCCGCGGCTGGCGCGCCGGGCACAACGCAGCCGAAGACGGCATCCTGCTACGGCGCGACCTGCACACGTTGTACGACCGCGGCCTGCTCAAGATTTCGGACCAGGGGGTCGTGGCCGTGGACGCGGCCATCAGCTCCCATTACGGGGAGTTCGATGAGGTGCACGCGGCAGCCCCTGCAAATTGACCGAGGCACCTGCTAGGCGTCCGCAAGTGCCTTGTGGCCTCGTGTCCCCTCGTCTGGTCGTGGCGCGACCCCTGGACGAGGGGTCGCGGACTGTAGCTAGGATGAAGCTAAGACCTGTAACATCACGCTAAGTCGTTGTCCCGTAAAGGGTTGCAACTACTGCGCCATCATGGGTGTGTGGGCCGGCTCGCTGGGGAGCAGTGCGTTGCCTGTCTTTGTCTTGTCGTTCATCAAGCGGACGGGTTCGTTGGATCGAAGCCGGACTGTTCGGCCCAGGCCGTAAAGAGGTCACGCAACTCCGGTGGCAGCCCTAGCACGAATTCGAGGTCCAGGGGGTAGCTGTCCCTCAAAAAGTACCGCGTTGCGTCCAGCAGCACGTTGCCCTGCCGCGCATCTTTGCCCTTCTTGGCTGGGTTGCGTTCAGGTTTGAGGCTGAGCCAGAGTTTGTGTACGGCCATCCAGCGCGGATCGGGTACGTAGAGCGGGCAGGTTCCCGGCTTGTTCGTCGTCACCACGCACCGCACGGGTGTGCCACGGAGCAGCCATTCCTGCTCCCCCAGCGTGGCCATGGGCTCGAAAGCCTCGCCATTGGGCATCGGGTGGGTGCTTGGCGCAGCCAACAGTTCCACTTCGTAGCCTGCGTCGTTGACCGCCTGATAGGGCTTGCGCCTGTTGATCGCATACGTGCTGTCGATTCGCTTGAGTACGGACATCAGGGATACCCGGCCGCTGGCTGCTTGTTGGGGTGCGGGTGGCGCGATGGCCGCCAGCGAGACCCTGGTGCCTCTGCACCAGGCCAGATCGAAGTCCTCAGTGGCCTCGTTGCCCACCGGGAACCGCGCACCGCAGACCATCTCATAGGCGGCGAATGCGTTGGTGCCCACGACAAGCACGTCATAGCCCAACAGGCCGTGGAGATCCAGCTCGCGCAGCAGGCGCCCTTGCTGCTCTGCCAGTTGGGGCAGACGCAGTGCGCGGCACAGCTTGACCCGGTCTTGAACCAGGGCGTTCAGTGATGCCCTGCGTGCCTGAAGGCGCGCGCGCTCAGCTGAGTATGCTGCGAACTGTCGTTCGGTCTCCGGTGATCGCGGGCCCTGCGTGGTGCCGGAGTCGGACGAGGACTTCTTGACCGCCAGGTAGTCCTTGCCGTTCTTGGTCTGCCAGAACATGCTGGTGGGCAGCGCGTCGAGCTCGCGCTCGATGTCCACCAGCTGCTCGTAAGCCGCTTCGAGATTGGCAATCGAGCGCTGGGCGTCGGCAGAAAACGGCACGAAGTCTGTTTTTTTATGCCTCATAGGTCTTTGATTCTAAATACTTTCCACCTGGACGCCTGAACTCTATGGTCAATAGGTGGAATCGCCTCCGGCGTTTGCCGAAGTGCCACCGTCATCGTCGATCGCCTTCGCTGCCAGCATGATGGGCCATCATGAGCGTGTGGGCGGAATAGTCCGCCGCCGGCATGGGCGAGGGCGGTGGTGCTGAGGTCATGGAGCCGGCATGTCAGGCCACGGGGCCGGCGCCCAGGTGCCCTCGGAAGGGGCGGTCAGGCCCCGGCTGCGGTGGGGCTGAAGCCCCGCCCGGCCGGTCTGCAGGCGCGCAGGGTGGCGCTCAGTTCGCCCTGAGCCCCCTACGCCGTCAACGACTGCGCCAGAGCATTGCGGGCATCAAGCGCAGGGATGCGGGAGTGGTCACACCCCGTCATCCCTGCCAGGAGGTCGTGGCTCAGTTCCACCCGCGCTGGGTCATCACGGCCAGCGCCTGTTCCCCAGCCTTCTGGTGGGCGCGGGGGGTGGGGTGAAAGCCATCGGAGAACAGATAGGTCTGCCACCAGTCGGCCGAGGGCTTGCCGGACGTGGCGGACAGCGCGGTAGCCGAGCATGTGGGGAAGGTGTAGCTGGGCAAGCCCGAAGAGTCCGTGCCGGTGATTGGGCAGGCCGTGCTGGTACCGTTGGTGAAGCCGAACGCACCCGGGTTGGCGACCTGATCGCGGAAGGTCTTGTTGAAATCCAGGACCGCCACCACAGATGCTGCCGAGGTCGTGGCTGCGAAGCGGTTGGCCAGCTTGGTATTGAAGGCATTCACCCAGGACTGGATGACGCTCTTGGCTGCAGCGGCTTGTTCCGCACCGGCTTGCGCTGTGACACCCGTCAGCACGGCGGAAAACCGCGGCGTCAGTGCGATGTCGGGCACGTTCATCACCAGCACCTTCTTCGCGCCCTTGTTCACCGCATGGGTGCTCACGGCGTCCGCCAGGTTGTCGGCCAGCTTCTCCATGTAGGCCACACCTGCCACCACCGGCCCATTCGGACCAGAGCCCAGCAGCGTTGCAGTGGCTGAAGTTCCCAGCGCGCTGGACAGCAAGGTCTGGAAACTCTGCAGTCCCGCAGGCGTGGTCGCCCCCAGCCAGGCACCCGCCAGATCCGCCGCATCGTTGCCACCGCCGTCGATCAGCAGGATATCGCTGGCGGTGTAGCTGCCGTGAACCTGCGCTGCTGTCTGCAGTTGCACCAGGACTGAAAGGGGAGCGCTCGGATTGGTGAAGTTGTTGATGCGTCCGCCACCGATGGCGTAGTTGGTGCAACCTGACTCTGTCGTGACCGTCGATCCGATGATTCTGAAGTACGGACACAGCAGCTTCTTCTGATACTGCGCTGCCACAACGTCCACCCAGATGCTGCTGGACCCAGGTCCTGTGGCAGCACTGCCCTGCACGGTGAACTTCAAACCGAAGGTGCCGCTGTCCGACAGGCTGTCGCCGAACACCCTGACCCTCGGTGCGATGGCGCTCAGAGATTTGCCTTCGGCCATGGCAGCTGTCACATCTGCCAACGGCTTGCCCAGGTCCTGCAACTTGACTTTGAAGGCATCCAGCACCAGGTCATCTGCATCGCCCACCTTGAAGGTTGAAATCAGCATGTCCCCCGCTATCGTCTTGCCCGTCAGCGCCTCCACCTCGGCCTTGACTGCCGTCGTGGCGGCTGCAAGCTTGTTGGCGATGGCATCGGACTTGGTCCGGTCGAAGCTGGCGAAAGCTGAGGCGGGTGTGCCGCCCAGGGCCTTGCCAACGCTGAGTTCCGTCAGCGGTGTGACGTTGAGCCGGCCGGGGCCGTTGGCGAAGCTGTGGAGCGTGGTCCCTGCGCCATCCGTGACCTGCACGATGCAGGGCGCGACCTGTCCGTTGTCAATGCGCAACTGAAACAGGCCGTTGGCATCGGTCTTGCCAGACACCGGCGGACCTTCGACGCATTTCGCCGTGACGTCCGCATTCGCCATGGCCGCCCCGGTGGCCGCGAAGCCGTCGATGTAATCAGGCGAACCACTGCAGGCCACCAGCACGCTGGCCACTGCAAGCCACGATACGTGCTTTAACGAACGGAATTTCAGCATTTGATGTTCCTTGACGAGCGGTCCGAAGCCCGCGACCTGGCGATGCTAGGCATGCCGCAGGGTTGGCGCATCGGGACAAGCCCGTGGCTCTGAGCCGGGCGCCTGCGGACAGCGTGTCCCATGTCCGCAGGCGCCCGAGGTCCGCCACACCAGTGCGGCAGGTGCTCGCGTGCCGCATGCCCGTGAACCCTTCGTCAGGCCACGAAGCGCAGCGACAGCCGCCCCAGCACCCCATAGTCCACGTCGACCCGGTCCCCCGGGCGTACCGGCAGCGGCACCATGCAGGTGCCGGTGGAGATGAACTGACCGGGTTCCAGGGCAACACCCAGGCCTGACACCTCGTTGACCAGCCAGGCCAGTGCCACCCGTGGGTCCCCGAGCACGGCGGTGCCATCGCCCTCGCGCTGGGTGTGCGCCGCACCATCGGGCCCGTGGACGGTGGCGCGCACCCGGTGGGCCCGCAGGTCCATGCCGCGCCAGTCGGCGTCCGCGGGCTGCCCGATGGCGAAGCGATGGGCGCAGGCATCGTCGGCGATCAACTGCGCCTCGCCGGCACGGGCGAAGTCTTCGAAGCGCGAGTTGGGCACTTCGATGGACGGCAGCAGGGCGTCCATGGCGTCCAGCACCTCGGGCACCGTGTAGGGCGCCTCCCGGGGCGCCAGGCGCTGGCCGACGCGAAAGGCAAATTCGGGCTCGGCCACCCTCATCACGTTGCCGGTCAGCGATACCGTGTCCCCGTCACTGTCCACCAGGCCCGAGAGCACCCGCCCCGCCAGAGGGCCGCTCACGCCGATGTGGGCTTGGCCGGCGGCACTGGTGGCGGCGATCTTCCAGCCCACCACCGTGCGTTCGGTCACGGCCGGCAGCAGCGCCTGGATGGCGTGGCCCCTGGCGGGGTCCGTGGGCTGCAGCCCTGGCGGCAGGCCTTGAAGGGTCTGCCCTGTCAGGCGGGTTTCCCACAGCAGTCGAGCGGCGGCTGCGGCAGTCGCCTGGGTGAGCCCGCCTGTCGCGGTGGATGTTAGTGGGTCTGTTTTCATGATGTGCTGGTTCGGGGCTTGCGCCCCAGGTTGACGGCGTTGCCGCCCAGGATGAGGGCCGCGCCCGCCAGTGTGACCATGTCGAAACGCTCGGCGTACAGCGCCCAGCCGGCAGCCGCGGTCAGGGGCAGGCGCAGGAAGTCCATCGGCACCACCACGGTGGCCTCCGCGTGCGCCATGGCGCGCGCCATGCAGTAGTGCGAGCAGGTGCCGCACACGCCCACCACCGCAATCCACAGCCACTGCAGGCCCACGGGGGTCTGCCAATGGGCGACCGCCGGTACGGCACCGATGAGAGTCTGCAGCACCAGCATCCAGAACATCAGCTGCGTGGCGGTGTCCGTTCGGGTCAGCGACTTGACCATGGTGACCGAGACTGCAAATCCCACGGCGGCCACCAGGGCGATCAGATGCCCCGCGCTGAAGGCTGCGCCGGGTGCCGGCCGCACGATGAGCGCCACCCCGGCGACACCCAGCGCGATGGCCGCGACCTTGCGGGTATCTAGCCGTTCACCCAGAAAGGCGTAGGCTAGCAGCGCGGTCCAGATCGGCATCGTGAATTCCAGCGCCACCACATGGGCCAGGGGGATCAACGCCAACGCGGCCAGCCAGCCGGCCTGCGCTGCGTAGTGCACCAAGTTGCGCAGCCCGTGCGAACGCAGACGGGTGGTGGCCATGGCGCGCAGCCCCCCAGCCGCGTGCACCAGAGGGGCCAGTACCACCAGCCCGATCAGCGAGCGCAGCAGCATCACCTGGAAGACCGACAGCTCCCGCGTGGCCTCGCGTCCGGCCACGGCAATCGCCGTCATTGTCAGCAGCCACCCCGCCATCCAGCCGGCGGCGCGGGCCGTGGAGGCCTTGGCCACGCCCGTCATGGAACTGCGCCCACCAGAACCTGGTGGCGCCCGCCGCTCCTGGCACGGTAGAGGGCCCCGTCGGCACGCGACAGGGCCAGCTCCGTCGGCTCACCCGCCTCCGGCCGCACAGGCCTGCGGGACCCCATCAAGAGCGAAGCATCACGGCTGATGTGTGGCACCGGATTGAACGCCTCACCGTAGCCTTGCGAGGGCCGCAGCAGACGCGCGCCCGCCAGCGCAGTGATGCCGCAACTGGCGGAAGAGCTGATGAGGTCAAGAGACAGCATGCGCTGAACGGTGGGCTGCTTGGTTGGAAAGGGCCTGACGGCTGGGCGGCGGATTGTGGGGGTGGTCCGGGGCTGGGTCCATGGGGATAACGCCAGCCTCGATACACGGCAGGTCCCTGCCGTGCGGGTATCCTTTGTGGTCATTGTCCTCGGGGCCGTCGCCTCCCCAGCGGCTGGTGTGCCCCGTCCCGCCCCTTCTCCATGGAGTCCTGCCGCATGAAGCTTTCCCATCCTCGCGCCTGGCTTCTGGCCGCCGTTTGCGGCGTTGCGGCGCCAACGACTGTTTGGGCGCTGGACCTCGCATCGTCCACCGCGTCCTCCGCCTCCAGTGCCGGATCCGCGTCCGTGGGCAGTTTGTCGGACTCCCTGCGCTCGTCCAGCCAGAGTGCCGCCGGCCCGCGCCAGATGGCTGACGGGGATTACCGCGTGATCGAACTCGTCGAAGCCGCCGACCGGCCGGGCGAGATGCGCTTGACGCTGCAGCCGACGCAGCGCAGTGATGCTGGCGTGCGAGTCGACGTCGCCGCTGCAAAGGGACGGGACGAGCAGTGGGAATTGAGGCTGCCGCAGGCGGTGGTCGAGCGCGAGGGCTTGGACACCGGGCACTTGTTGCGCGCCGCCCAGCGGCCCTATGGCGTGGCCTTTGCCCTGGCCGGCCAGCCCCGGCCGTTCTTTCTTGTGCTGGCACAGGAGTGGCAGCTTGAACTCCCGGCACGGCCTGTGAAGGCTGCTGGCGGTTCTTGAGGGCCTTGAGGGCCCCGAAGGTCCTGCGGATCTTCCGGGCAGAAACGGTGCCTGTGCGGGCTGGGGGTTAAGCGTATGCCGAGGCATGCCCTGAGGGGCGGCGTGCTGGGGCTGCTGCTCGGCTTGGCGGCGGTGGCGGGCCATGCCGGCGTGCTGCGCTACTGCGACGCCTCGCCAGACCTGGACGCGGCACAGCGCGACACCCTGTTGCGCGTGGCCGCCGTGGTTCGGCAGGAACTGCAGCGTTCAGACACCCGCGTGGCGCTGGTATCCCGATCGGGTCTGGACCTGAGTCGCCTGGGCGTGCGCTATTCGCATGCCGGCATCGGCCTGGCCGACAGCCCGACGGTGCCGTGGTCGGTGCGGCAGCTGTACTTCGATTGCGATGAAGTTCGCGCACGCCTGTTTGACCAGGGCCTGGCCGGTTTCGTGCTGGGCCAGCACGATGCGCGCCTGGGTTTCGTGTCCCTGGTGTTGCTGCCCGCGCGTGCTGCAGAGTCGGTGGCCCAAGCCGCCTTGGACGAACGCCAAGCGCTGGCCCTGCTGGGCCCGCGCTACAGCGCCAATGCCTACGCCCAGTCCACGCGCTACCAGAATTGCAACCAGTGGGTGGCTGAACTCATGGCCACGGCCTGGGGCGGCTGGAGCCCGCAAGCGCCCTTGCAGGGTGGGTCAGAGGGCGCGCAATCGCATGACACCGCCAGAGGGCGCGCGCAGCACTGGCTGCGCGAGGCCGGCTACCAGCCCAGCCGCCTGACCCTGCCCTCCAGAACAGCCTTGCTGGCCGTACCTTTCGTGCCCTGGGTGCACCTGGACGACCATCCCGAGGCGCTGCTGCAGCAGCGGGTGATGGAAGTGAGCATGCCCGAGGCGCTGGAAGCCTTCATCCGGGCCCGCGAACCCGAGGCGCGCCGGATCGAGGTGTGCTACAGCGCCCGGCGCATCGTCGTGCGGCACGGGTGGGCGCCGTTGTCGTCTACGTGTGAAGCCGAGGTCGGCGACGAGTCCACAGACCTGGATTGAAGCGCGCTTCAGTTTCCCAACTGGTAGGCCTGCCGGGCCAGGGGTTCCAGCCTCCGCACCTGTTCGGCAAGTTCGGCCTCGAAGGCGGCCGGCGTGGTGGTGCGCGGCACCATGCCGATGGCGACGAGGGGCAAGCGCATGTCCTCGCGTCGCAGCGCCGATTCGACCTCCGCATGCAATGAGCGCAGCGCGGCCGCCGGCAGTCCCGCCGGGGCGAACAACGCGTACACATTGAGGGCCTCCAGGTCTCCGAAGCCAGCTTCGGCCACCGTGGGCACCTGGGGCAGTTGCGGCAGGCGACGGCTGCTCGCGGTGGCCAGCGGCACCAGTTCCCCCGCCTGCACCAGGGGCAGCACCGAGCCGACATCGGCCGACATCATGGCCACCTCGCCGCTGCGCACCGCCAGGGCGGCCGGGGCACCGCCGCGGTAAGGCACCTCGACCAGGCGAATCCCGGAGGCCCGCTGCAAGGCCACGGCCGCCAGGTGGGTGAGGGCCCCCGGGCTCGGGATGGCGATCGTGACCCCCTGGGGAGCCTGGCGGGCGCGCTGCACCAGATCCCCCAGGGACGTCATGCCTGCCGACGGGTGCGCCACGAACAGCTGCGGCACGTCGGCCAGGGGCGTGACGGGCTGGAGGTCGCGCGCCGGGTCGAAGGGCAGCCTGGCCTGGAACGGCAGCACGGTGCGGCCGCTGGTGCTGGCGATGAGCAGGGTGCAGCCGTCTGGCGCGGCCTTGGCCACGGCATCCCAGGCTGGAATCGTCATGCCGCCCGAGCGGTTCTCCACCACATGGGGCAGCCCGCGGCTGGCGGACAGGCGTTCGGCCAGACCGCGCGCCAGCCGGTCCATCGGACCGCCCGCGGCCACGGGCACGATAATGCGCACGACACCGCCAGGACAGGACTTGGGCGGCTGTGCCGCCGTGGTGAGCGGGCTGGCCAGCAGGGCGGCGGTGACCAGGGCCGTCACGGTGGATCTGCAGCGCGCCGCGACCGGGATTCTGGCGCTGGACCCGACAGGGGCCTCAACGGTGGCGATCAGCGTGCTCCGGCTGCGGGCTTGGATGTCCTTCATCCGCGGCATCGTAACGTCGGGTCTTGCCAGGTGCCCCAGCCCTGGCAGAGGGACTTCGCCCCGTCCCTATGATGCGGCTCATGGATTCCTTGTCGCAGTGGGCGCTGGGCGCCGCCGTCAGCGTGGCCGTGATGGGGCGCCGCACGGCCGTTTGGAAGGCGGCCTTGTGGGGCGGCGTGCTGGGCACCCTGCCGGACCTGGACGCCTTGATCGACCACGGCAGTCCGGTGCTGAACATGGTGCTGCACCGCGCCGAAACCCACGCCCTGTTCTGGCAGTCCCTGGCGGCGGTGCCGTTGGCCGCCGGCATCACCTGGTGGATGCGCCGGGGTGGTTCTGCAGCAGGGGCGGCCGGCCAGCAGCCTGTCGGGGCCGGGTCTGTGGCAGCGCTGCCTGCTGCCGCGTCCGCCGGGCAAGGAGACTTCCCGCGATGGCTCCTGACCGTGTGGCTGGTGCTGGTCACCCATGCACTGCTGGACGCGATGACCGTCTACGGAACCCGCCTGGCCCTGCCGTTCTACAGCCAGCCCTACGGCCTGGGCAGCATCTTCATCATCGACCCGCTCTACACCTTGCCCTTGCTGATGGGCTTGTCTGCGGCGCTGTTTCGCCGCAGCCCTGGTGGCTTGCGGTGGAACCTGGCGGGGCTCCTGCTGTCCACGGCTTACCTGGGCTGGTCGGCGGGGGTGCAGCACCACGTGACCGGCCTTGTGCACGGCCAACTGGCTGCGCGCGGGGAGGCGTTGACCGCCGATCGGGTGCTGGTCACCCCCACCGCGTTCAACACCGTGCTCTGGCGCATCGTGGTCATGCACCCCACCCATTACGAGGAAGGCTTCTACTCGCTGGCCGACCGCGGTCGCGCCGTGCGCTTCAACGCCTACCCGCTGGACCCCGACCTCCAGCGCGACGTGCAGTCCTGGCCCGCCGTGCAGCACATCCAGGCCTTCAGCCGCGGGTTCTACCGTGTGGACGAGCGCCAGGGCGTCGTGCGCATCACCGACCTGCGCATGGGCCAGGAACCCGCCTACGTCTTCTCGTTCGGGGTGGCTCGGCGAGGCAGCGGGCTGCACCCCTTGGAGACCCCCACGTCGGTCGGTGGCCGGGCCGACATCGACATCGCGGCCGGTCTGCGCTGGCTTCGGGACCGTGCCGCCGGTCAGGATCTGGACCCTCCAGGGTTGGGAGAGGGCGCACGCCTGCGCATGATGACTTGCGACGTGGCCTACCTGCCGCAGCGCAGTTCCTGGCAGCGTCGGGTCACCATCCGCTGGGAAGGGGAGGCCTTCCTGGGAATGGAGATCGACGGCCTGCGGCCGCATGCCGTGTCGGCACAAGGCCCGCTGCTGGCCACTGCCCTCGACAACGAACGCATCCAACTGGACCTCGCGTCCCTGGAGTGGACCAGCGATTTCCGCGGCCAGGCCACGGGGCGCGGGCGCTGCGAGTGGTTGATCTGAAGCTTCAAGGCTGGCGGCCCTGCCGATGAACTCGTTCGAGACCCTCACCGACCGTCTGCGCCGCGTGGCCCGGCAGCAGCCGCAGGCGCTGGCCCTCGGTGACGGGCAGTGGTTGCTGGACTACCAGACCCTGGACCGCCTGGTGGACCGCGTGGCCGCCGCCTTGCAGCGCGACGGCGTGCTGCCCGGCCAGGCCGTGGCCAGTTGCGCGGCGTCCGGCGTGCTGCAGGCCGTGTGCGGCCTGGGCGCGCTGCGTGCGGGGGCGGTGCCGGCGCCGATCGCGCCGTCGGTGACGCCGGCGCAGTTCGGTGCCATGGTGGCGGACTCAGAGGCAGCGTTCGTCTTCGTGGACGAACAGGCCTCGCCCTTGCTGGGAGCACTGCCGCCGGGTGTGCAACCTATCGACCTGGGCGCTGCGGGCAGGGGGGCTGTGTTCGACGACTGGCTGGCACCGGAGGGTGTGGCGCCGCAGCCCGTGGCCATCAGCCCGGGGGGCCCGTTCAACATCATCTACTCCTCGGGCACCACCGGCACCCCCAAGGGCATCGTGCAGCCGCACGCCATGCGCTTTGCCCACATGCAGCGCGCCGCGCGCTATGCCATGGACGCACAGACGGTGCTGCTGCTAGCCACGCCGCTGTACTCGAACACCACGCTGGTGGCCTTCTACCCGGCGCTGGGCGCTGGCGCCCGCATCCACCTGATGCCGAAGTTTGATGTCAGCGGCTACCTGCGCCTGGCCGTCGACTTGCGTGCCACCCACACCATGCTGGTGCCGGTGCAGTACCGGCGCCTGATGGCGCATCCCGGTTTCGATGCGCACGACCTGTCGGCCTTCCGCATGAAGCTGTGCACCAGCGCGCCCTTCGAGGCCGCACTCAAGGCGCAGGTGCTGGCCCGTTGGCCAGGGGACTTGCTGGAGGTCTACGGCATGACTGAAGGGGGTGGCGCCTGCATGCTGGATGGGCGCGCGCACCCGGACAAGCTGCACACCGTGGGTCGGCCGGCCCCGGGCCACGACCTTCGCCTGATCGACGAGGCCGGCTGTGAACTGCCGCCCGGTCCGCAGACCGTGGGCGAGGTCGTCGGACGCTCGCCCGGCATGATGAGCGGCTACCACGGACGACTGGACCAGACGCGCGAGGCCGAGTGGTTCGATGCCGAAGGGCGGCGCTACATCCGCACCGGCGATGTGGGGCGCTTCGACGAGGACGGCTTCCTGGTGCTGATGGACCGCCGCAAGGACATGATCATCAGCGGCGGCTTCAACCTGTACCCCAAGGACCTGGAGGCCGTGCTGCGCGAGCACCCGGGCGTGGACGATGCGGCCGTGTTCGGCGTGCCCTCCTCCCGTTGGGGCGAGACGCCGGTGGCCTGCGTCGTGCTGCGTCCGGGCTCTGCGGTCGATCTGCCGGCGCTGCGCAACTGGGCCAACGGTCGCCTGGGCCGCACGCAGCGCCTGGCCGCCCTCATGGCGGTCGAAGAACTGCCGCGCAGCGCCATCGGCAAGGTGCTCAAGCGCGAGTTGCGGGATCGCTGGATCGGCGGCGGCCAGAGGGTCGAATAGGGGCGTTGAACGAGCGCCTGAGGGCGCCGCGGCCTGGCCCTGCGGCTGCGCCCAGGCTGCCAGGTGACAAAGCCAAGGACCGTGTCAGTTCTCTTCGGCCGGCAGCGTTGCGCGCATCGCCTGGGCCAGCCCGTCGCGGCCGCGCTCGGCCAACGTGTCCGCCGCGTTGCGACGGTCCCGCAGTTCGCGGTTCTGGCTGAGCTTGGATTTGCCCACCAGCGAGGTGACCTGGACCTCGATGCCGACGATGTTGCCCAGCATCATCTGGATGTAGTCGGGCGGTGCTTCACCCATCTTCCACGGCCGGGGCTCGGCGGCGTCGTGCTCGCGCGTCAGGCGGGCGACCAACGCACGCACGTAGCGCTCGTCGTCATGGATGCTCAGGGTGCCGTGCGCATGCACCACCTCGTAGTTCCAGGTGGGCACCTGGCGGTGTGTCTCGTGCTTGCTGGGGTACCAGTTGGGCGAGATGTAGGCCTGCGCCCCACGGAAGATCACCAGGACCGGCGTGCCCGTGGGGCAGCGTTGCCACAGCGGGTTGTTGCGGGCCACGTGGGCTTTCAGCGTCCCCAGCGGCCCGGTGTCGGGTTCGAACTCGAACGGGATGTGGTCGGCATCCAGGCCCCCCTCTTCGCTGCGGACCAGCGTGCCCAGCGGATGCTCGCGGATGATGCGGTGCAGGACCTCGGGGCGGCTCTCGGCGAACTGGGGCGGGATGTACATGGGTCACCTTTCGGGGGGCGGCCATGAACTTTAAGCGTTAAGCGCAATGGGGGCTGTCAGGGCCGTTGGCGCAGCCGGTCGGCAAACTGGGCCAGCGCCACGCCTGCCAGGGTGAGGGTGGCGCCGCCCAGCTTCACTGCGCTGAAGCGCTCACCCGTGGCCCACCAGGCCACCACGCCCGCCACCACCGGCATCAGGTACTGCAAGGGCGCCGTGCGCGCAACGCCCCGCTGCTCGTTGACCCAGCCCCAGACGAACCACCCCAGGAACGCCGACACCAGCGACGCCCACAACAGCAGGCCCCAGTGCAGCGCCGTCATCGCGGCCCAGGGGGCCGTCCAGGCGCTGGCGGCGCAGACCAGCACCACGAGAGGGCTGCCGGCGATGGTGGCGCAGGCCATCACCATCACCCCGCCATGGCGCTGGATGAGCGGCTTGGACATCACCGTGTAGTACGAGAACAGCGCGGCGGCCAGCAGCATCATCAGGTCGCCACCCGTGGCCGCCCATTGCTGGCCCAGCAGCTTGTCGGAGAGGAAGACGAGCACGCCCAGGCAGGCCAGGCCCACCCCGGCGATCTGCGGCCAGCTCAGCCGCTCATGCCCCGCCCAGTGCAGGATCAGCAGTGTGAAGATCGGCCCGCAGGCCAGGATCAGGGCGCTGGAAAAGGCCGTGGACCAATGGATGCCGAAGGTCACCATGGTGACGTGCACGCTGTGGCCCATGAAACCCAGAAAGGCCATCTGCAGCAGGTCTGCCCGCGGCACGGACCGGACCGCCTGGAGTCCACCGGTGCTGAAGACCAGCAGCAATGCGGCGCACAAAGGCATCAGCAGATAGCGCGCAAAGAGGAAGCCTGTGGGCGGCAGCACCTGGAACAGCGCCTTTTGCACTGCGAAGTTCGCCCCCCAGATGCAGACGATCACCAGACCCGCCGCCAGTGCCCAGGAAGAGGCCGGCGTGCCGGATACGGGAAGCCCGGCAGGGCGAGGGTCAGTCAACGGGCTCATCGCGCTCCGGGCTCGGCCGTCGGGCGTTCCGGTGCCGCGATCTGCGCCATCGCTGCCACCGCTGCCACCGCTGCCACCGGTGCCACCTGTGCCGCTTTGAGCGACTCAACATAGCGTCTGACCCGCGACACCAGCCCCGGTTGGGCCGCAGAACGCACCAGGGCCGCCAGGTCGGCGTCGCGCAGGTCACCGCCCTCGGCTGCGCGGGTGGTGGCTCGCAGGGAGGCGCCTGTGGCGGCATCCACCTTGGGTGCTTGCAAGTCAGGCTCCTCGGCATGGCTGGCCAGGCCACAGGCCAGGGCCTGGGCCGTGTCCCGTTCGCCGCCCGACGTCAGGAGGTCGCGGGCGGCTCCGCCGCCCAGGCGCAAGGCCAGGCGTCGGGTGCCCAGCACGATGCCGAACTGTGCGCCCGGAAACCGGAAGGTGGCCCCCGGCAGGGCCACACGCTGCTCGCAGGCGACGAACAGATCGGCGCCCGCACCCCAGGTGCGGCCCTGGGCCACGGCCACGGTGCGCTTGGGGGCCTGCCAGACCGTGGTCAGCAGTGTCTCGATGCGCACCAGGCGCCACAGCAGTGCCGCGTCGCTGGCCCGGTCCAGGTCCGAGAGGTCCAGGCCGGTGCAGAAGTGCCGCCCCTGTCCGCGCAGCACCAGGGTGTGGACCGCGTCGTCCTCCAGGGCGGCGTTCACACCGTCCAGCAGGGCTTCCACCAGTTCCGCCGAGAGCGCGTTCCCGCGCTCCGGCCGGTTCATCGTGAGCGTGGCCACGCCGTCGCGGCGTGTGCTGACCAGTTCCAGGCGGTTGTTCTCGGCCATTGGCTTGCGTCAGCGGTTGACCGAACCGGGCGGCCGGGCCGCGCCAGCGGGGGGCTGTTGCGGGGCCTTGGACCGGTCCCAGAGGTTGGGCACCGTGGCGCTGTCGTAGCCGGAGACGAATTCGACCACCCGGCTGGCGTCGTCCAGCCGGTGCCGACGCACGGCGCCGATGTTGGCGCCATAGACATGGATGCTGACGGACGCCCCGTCGGCGCGCGCGCTGCTCACGCGGTGCCAGTCGCCCACGGTGGGCGACACCGCTTCGATATCGCCAGGCTGCATGACATGGCTGCGGCCGGTGGCCAGGGGGACGACCCCGGCTGCGTCCAGATGAAACTCGTCGCAGCGTTCGGCCCCGCGCAGCATCCCCACCAGGCCCCACACGGTGTGGTCGTGCACGGGGGTGCGGTGGCCGGGGCCCCAGACAAAGCTCACCACCGAGAAGCGTTCCAGCGGGTCGGCGTGCAGCAGGTACTGCGCGTAGCGGTCCGGTCGCAGCAAGGCGCACGCCTCGGGCAGCCAGCGGTCGTCGGCCAGCAGCGGCGCCAGCAGGGCGCGTCCCTCGCGCAACAGCACCGGTTCGTCCTGGGTCTTCGACACCAGGTGCGTCATGGCAATCACGAAGTCGCGCAGCGGGCTGATGTCGGCCATGGTGTTGTCTGCGGAGGTCAGGCGCTAGCTTTCGGCTCGGCCAGGGGGCGGGCCCGGAGCGCCGGGCCGTGCTCGTCGAGGGCGGGGGGCCGTGTGTCCACGGCCACGACCTGCCCGTCCAGGCGTACCGGGCACCCCACGGTGCGCGTGAGCGTGCCGCCCGGAAGCGCCTGCGGCTGCACGAGCTGCAGGTGGCGGGCCTGGACATCGGCCAGGGCTTCCTCATAGCCGTTGAGGGGCGCGCAGGGCACCCCGGCAGCCTGGAAGGCCTGCAGCCAGTGATCTGCCGTCTCGCGCGCGAAGTGCGGGTCCAGCAGTTTCTTCAGCTCGGTCTGGTGCTGCGCGCGCAGCGATGGCGACGCAAAGCGGGCGTCCTGCAACAACTCAGGCACCCCCACCACGGCGCACACCTGCTGCCAGAGGCGGTTGTTGCCCGCGGCGATAACGAACCAGCCTTCACGTGCGGCGTAGGCCTGGTAGGGCGCGTTGCGCGGATGTGCCGACCCGAGCTTGCGCGGGTTGCGGCCGGTGCCAAAGAACTCGCTGGTCTGCAGGGCCGAGATGCCCAGCGTCGCGCCAAACATCGGCACATCGATGT
This sequence comes from Burkholderiales bacterium, assembly GCA_947464185.1. Taxonomy (GTDB): domain Bacteria; phylum Pseudomonadota; class Gammaproteobacteria; order Burkholderiales; family Burkholderiaceae_C; genus Rubrivivax. Next base: position 77,946 of record CANHVY010000008.1, on the reverse strand, counting down.
GCCCCCCCGCGCCACCGGCCCGCACCCGGGCCAGTACTGCGGCGATGGTGAAGGCTGCGTACAGGCCCGAGGCAAAGTCGGCCAGCGGCACCCCGGCCTTGACGGGGTCACCGCCGGGTTCGCCGGTCACGCTCATCACGCCGGCCGCCGCCTGGATGGTGACGTCGAAGCCGCCCTCTGCGCCCCGCGGGCCGTCCTGACCGAAGGCGGAGATGGAGCAGTACACCAGCGAGGGCTTGCGCGGCGCGAACCAGTCCCAGCCCAGCCCCAGGCGCTGCATGGCACCTGGGCGGCTGTTCTCCACCAGCACATCGGCCTGCAGGGCCAGGCGGCGCGCCATGGCCAGATCGTCGGGGTGCTTCAGGTCCAGTGCAATGGACTGCTTGCCCCGGTTCAGGCTGGCGAAGTTCTCGCTGTAGCCCGCCGACAAGGGCGGCCATGTGCGCATGGCGTCGCCCTCGGGGGGTTCGATCTTCACCACCTGCGCGCCATAGTCCGCCAGCAGCATGCCCGTGAAGGGGCCGGAGGCGATCTGGCAGAACTCCACCACTTTCACGCCGGCCAGCGGCCGGGTGTCCGCCGCGTCAGAAGGGCGCGTCATCGGTGGCGGGCAGGTCGGCCTTGCGCAGGCGCGTGACCTTGCGCGCGGGCGCGGCGGAGGGGTCGGTCCCTGCGGTGGACTGCACGAAAGCTGCCGTGGCGTCCTGCCCGCCGGGGCCTGGGGCAGTGCCCTCTGCAGGCGCCGGGCTGGTGTCGGCGTCCTGGGCTTCCTTGATCACACGCGTGTAGGGCGTCAGCATCTGCACCAACTGGCCGTAGATGCGGGGGGTGGCCGCCACCACTTCCCGCTGGTAGAGGAAGTCGGCCTCGCCCGTGAAGTTGCCCACCAGCCCGCCGGCTTCGGTGATCATCAGCGAACCCGCCGCCACATCCCAGGGGCTCAGGCCGGTCTCGAAGAAGCCGTCGTACCAGCCCGCGGCCACGTAGCACAGGTCCAGCGCGGCGGCGCCGGGGCGGCGCATGCCGGCGCACTGCTGCATCACCTCCTCGAATATCTTGAGGTAGCGCTTGAAGTTGTCGCCCTTGCGGAACGGAAAACCGGTGCCGATCAGCGCATCCGACATGCGGGTGCGCTTGGACACGCGCAGGCGGCGGTCGTTGAGGTAGGCCCCCTTGCCCTTGCTCGCATAGAACAGGTCGTTGCGGGTGGGGTCGTACACCACGGCCTGCTCCACCTTGCCGCGGAAGGCCAGTGCGATGGACACGGCGTACACCGGAAAGCCGTGGATGAAGTTGGTGGTGCCGTCCAGCGGATCGATGATCCACAGGTAGTCGCTGTGCTTGCTGCCACGCTGCCGGCCGGATTCCTCGGCCAGGATGGCGTGCCCGGGGTAGGCCTCCAGCAGCGTGGAAATGATGGCTTCTTCTGCTGCCTGGTCCACCTCGGTCACGAAATCATTCGTGCCCTTGGAAGCTACCTTCAGCACGTCCAGGTCCAGCGCCGCCCGGTTGATGATGGAGCCCGCGCTGCGTGCCGCCCTCACGGCGATGTTCAGCATAGGGTGCAGGTTCTGGGACATGGACGGGCTTTCAGAACTGGAAAGGCGGGTGGCCTCTCGTGTCGGGTGGGGCTGGTTCGGCGGGGCAGCGGCAGGCAGTGGTGTCGAAGAACCCCGCGCCGCGACGGTGCGCATCGGGGGCTTCCTCAAAGAGCGGTAGGCAGACAATTGCTGACTGCCTGGGAGGGTGAGAGTTTACCCGCGCACCACTTGCAAATCTCCCCTGGGCCTCCCCTGAGTCTCCCCAAAGTCCCCAGCTTCCCATGTTCGCTTCTGACGATCCCACCCGATTCATCCTGCTGCACACCAGCCACGGCGGCAATGTCGGTGCCGCAGCGCGCGCCATGAAGGTGATGGGGTTCGCTGACCTCGTGCTCGTCAGGCCTCGTTTTGCGGACGTGTTGTCGCGTGAAGACACGGTTGCTTACGCCAGCGGTGCGGCCGACGTGCTGACCCGGGCACGCATCGTCGACAGCCTGGCCGAAGCGCTCGAAGGCGTGACCCACGCCTGCGCCACGGCCATGACGCCGCGCGATTTCGGCCCACCGGCGCAGGCGCCCCGCGACGCGCTGCCCGCCCTGGCGCGGCAGCCTCAGCGCGTGGCCTTTGTCTTCGGATCCGAGCGCTTCGGCATGGCCAACGAAGACGTGTGGAGCTGCCACAGCGTTCTGAGCATCCCCACCCACCCGGACTATGGCTCGCTCAATCTGGCCCAGGCGGTGCAACTCATCGCCTACGAGTGGAGGCAGAGCCTGGGCGGGTTCCAGGTGCTGCCGGCCACGCAGCCTGCCGAGTGGGCCGGTGCAGGCGAGGTGCAAGGTGTTCTGGCTCATTGGCGCAGCGCTCTGGAGGCCATCGGCTACCTGGACCCGAAGGCACCCAGGAAGCTGCTGCCCCGGCTCAACCAGTTGGCCAATCGCCTGACGCTCACGCACCAGGAGGTGCACATCCTGCGCGGCGTGGCGCGTGCCATGCAGGTGGCAGCAGGGCAGGGCAGCGCCCGGCGTGGCGCTGGGCTGTTGGAGGATGAGCCGCCGTCGGGGCCGCCTGAGCTGCGCCCTGCAGACCGGCCAGTGGACGACTAAACTCGGCGCCCCTCGAAGATTCCTCGGAGTTTTGCCGGGGTTTCGCCCCCCGCATTCACCCGCTCCCCTCCATGTTCCAGCGTCTGCGAGAAGACATCGCCTGCATCCGCGAGCGCGATCCGGCCGCCCGTTCCACCTGGGAGGTGCTGACCTGTTACCCCGGCTTGCACGCGGTGGTCATCCATCGTTGGGCCCACGCCTGCTGGCGGCGTGGATTCCGCTGGCTGGGCCGCTTCCTGTCGCACCTGGGCCGTTTTTTCACCGGCATCGAGATCCACCCGGGCGCCACCCTGGGGCGGCGGGTGTTCATCGACCATGGCATGGGCGTGGTCATCGGTGAGACAGCGGAAGTGGGCGATGAATGCACCATCTACCAGGGCGTGACGCTGGGAGGCACCTCGCTGAGCAAGGGGGCCAAGCGTCACCCCACGCTCGGGCGCGGGGTCATCGTCAGTGCCGGTGCCAAGGTGCTGGGCGGCTTCACCGTGGGCGACGGGGCGCGTGTGGGCAGCAACGCGGTGCTGCTGCAGCCGGTTCCGCCGGGTGCCACGGCGGTGGGCATCCCGGCGCGCATCCTCCAGGCCTCGGCCGATGCCCAGCGCGAGGCGGCTGCCGCCCGCATGGGCTTCTCGGCCTACGGTGTGACCCAGGGTGACGATCCGGTGGCCATCGCCATGAAGGGCCTGATCGACCATGCCGCAGGGCACGAGCACCAGATCGCGCTGCTGTGGAAGGCTGTCGAACAAGTGTCCCGCGCCCAGGGGGCGGGCGGCTCGTCTGGCGATGTGTTGCCGCAGGATGCGCAGACGGGCGAGCACTTCGACGCCGAGCGCCTGAACCAGCTGGTGAAGTGACGGGCGGACGCCGCCCTCTGCAAAGGGCCTTCAGCGCACGGGCCGTTGGGCGGATTTCGGGCGAAAGGCCTTGCACACCGCCTCGTCGGTTTCCAGATACGGCCCGCCGATGAGGTCGATGCAATAAGGCACCGCTGCGAAGATGCCGTGCACGGGTGGTGAAGCCTGGGGCAGACCCTGCAGCGTCTCGGCAATGGACTTGGGCTGGCCCGGCAGGTTGATGATCAGCGACTTAGCGCGGATCACGGCCACCTGCCGCGACAGGATGGCGGTGGGTACGAAACACAGGCTGATCTGCCGCATCTGCTCACCAAAGCCCGGCATCACCTTGTCCGCCACGGCCAGCGTCGCTTCCGGCGTTACGTCCCGCGCTGCCGGCCCGGTGCCCCCGGTGGTCAGCACCAGGGGGCATTGCGCCGTGTCCACCAGCTCCTTCAGCGCGGCCTCGATGCCGGGCTGCTCGTCAGGAATGAGCCGCGTCACCCACTCGATCGGGTTCTTCAGCGCCGTGCCCAGCCAGGATTGCAACGCAGGAATGCCCTTGTCTTCGTAGGCACCGCTGGAGGCACGGTCGCTGATGGAGACGAGGCCGATGCGGACGGGGTCGTTCGGGTTCATGCCGTGGCCTTGAGTTGTGTCTTGATGAACTGGAACAGGTCACGGAAGTGGCGCCCTTGACGTTGCGCGACCCCGGCGCCGGCGTCCGGTCGCACCTCCAGCCGGGCCTGACGGATCAGGGCCCGCAGGGGCTGGGCGTCGGTGTCCGGATGTTCGGTCATCCAGCGCGTGAGGGCTTCATCGTCGGCCAGCAGGGACTCGCGCCACTGCTCCGCCTGGTGCAGGGCCAGCGCATCCTGCGCGCCCCCCAACTTGAAGTTCGCCACCGCCTCTTGCAAAGGCTCGGGGTCCACCTGGCGCATCAGCTTGCCGATGAACTGCAGCTGGCGTCGGCGTCCCTCGTGCGATTTCGTGCGGTGCAGTTCCCGAATGGCTTCGCGCAGGTTGTCGGGCAAGGTCAGGGCGTTCAGTCGCGAGGCGGGCAGGGCGGCCACCTCGTCGCCCAGGGTCTGCAGCAAGTGAGAAGCGCGCTTGCGCTCGCTCTTGCTGGGCCGGCCTTCGTCATCGAACGGGGCATCGGCTTCAGAGGCGGGCGAGCGGCCGGGCGCAGGTCGGCGTGACATGGCGGGCATGATAATCGGCGGGTAGATGGCACGTTCAGACCCCTTCCCGACACCCTCTTCCGAGCCCATGCATCCCCACCAGCAGACCACCGACCGAGGCTTTGCCTACAGCCTGCCGCAGTTTCAGCAGATCGTCGAAGACGTGCTGGGCATGGCCGCCAAGCTGGGGGCCACCGATGCCGGTGCCGAAGTCTCCGAGGGCACGGGCCTGTCGGTCTCGGTGCGCAAGGGGGATCTGGAGAACGTGGAGCGCAACCGCGACAAGTCCCTGGGCATCAGCGTGTACCTCGGGCAACGCCGTGGCAACGCCAGCACCTCGGACTTCTCGCGCGCAGCGATGGAGCAGACGGTGCGCGCCGCCTGGGACATTGCCCGCTTCACGGCCGAGGACCCGGCCGCCGGGTTGCCCGATGGGGCCGATCTGGCCACCTCGCAGGAAGTCGCGCGCGACCTGGACCTTTTTCACCCCTGGCAGATCGACGCGGCCCAGGCCGCGGAACTGGCTCGCCGTTGTGAGCAGGCAGCCTTCGGTACCGACCGGCGCATCACCAATTCCGAAGGCGCAGGCGTCTCGGCACAGCAGTCTCATTTCTGGGCCGGCAACTCGCGCGGCTTTCGCGGCGGCTACGCCAGCTCGCGCCATTCCATCTCCGTCGCCCCCATCGCTGGCCGGGGCAAGGGCATGCAGCGGGACGCCTGGTACAGCTCCATGCGCGACGCCGCCGATCTGGCCGCACCGGAGGTGGTGGGCCGCTATGCCGCGGAGCGCGCCCTGGCCCGATTGAACTCGACGCGCGTGTCCACCTGTGAAGTGCCGGTGCTGTTCGAAGCGCCCGCGGCGGCGGGCCTGCTGGGCGCCCTGGTGCAGGCCCTGTCGGGCGGCGCGCTGTACCGCAAGGCTTCTTTCCTGGTAGACAGCCTGGGCCAGCAGGTGCTGCCCCTCCACGCGGATGTGGAAGAAGACCCGTTCGTGCACAAGGGCAAGGGCAGTGCCCCTTTCGATGACGAGGGGGTGCGTACCCGTGCCCGCAGCGTGATCACAGGGGGTGTGGTGCAAGGGTACTTCCTGTCGAGCTACTCCGCGCGCAAGCTGGGCATGCGCACCACCGGCCACGCCGGAGGTTCGCAGAACCTGAGCCTGGTCAGCCGCCTGACCCTGCCGACGGATGATCTGGAGTCCATGATCCGACGTCTGGGCCGCGGCCTGCTGGTGACCGAACTGATGGGGCAGGGCGTCAACTACGTCACGGGCGACTATTCCCGTGGCGCCTCCGGCTTCTGGGTCGAGGGGGGGCGCATCGTCCACCCCGTGGAGGAGATCACCATCGCTGGCAACCTGCGCCAGATGTTCAAGGACATCGTGGCCGTGGGTGCTGATGTGTACACCCTGGGCGCCAAGTCGATCGGTTCGGTGCTGTTGGAGAAGATGAAGATCGCGGGCGCTTGAAGGACCTGTGTCTTGTCCAGTGACCTGGCTTCAGAACGCAGGCTGTCATCCCGGCTGACAAGGCCCTGTTGATGCGCGGGGAAACCCGAAACAACCGCGCCAGACCTGCCCCCTAGAATCGCGCGCCTGTGCCACAACCCAAGGCACTGATGCGTCGTCTTGTCAACCTCAGGAGATTCTCCATGGAACGTCGTTCATTCGTTCACGGTGCTGGTCTGGCGGGCGTGCTTGCCGCCGGCGTGGCGCCTGCCGTTCATGCCCAGCCGGCCCTGCGCTGGCGCCTCGCCTCCAGCTTCCCCAAGTCGCTGGACACCATTTACGGCGCTGCCGAGATCTTTGCCAAGCAGGTGGGCGCGATGACAGGCGGCAGGTTCACCATCACGGTGGCTGCACCTGGTGAAATCGTGCCGGCCTTCGGTGTGGATGACGCCGTGCGCAACCGTACTGTCGAGATGGCCCACACCGCGCCCTACTACTTCGTGGGCAAGAACGAGACTTTCGCCTTCGGCACGGCCATTCCCTTCGGCTTGAACGCCCGCCAGATCAATGCCTGGATCATGGAGGGCAACGGCATGAAGCTGCTGCGCGAGTTCTACGCGCAGTACAACATCGTCAATTTCATTGGCGGCAACACCGGCTCGCAGATGGGCGGCTTCTGGCGCAAGGAGATCAAGAGCCTGGCCGACCTGCGTGGCCAGAAGATGCGGATCGGCGGCTTCGGTGGCCGGGTGATGGAGCGCATCGGTCTGGTGCCCCAGATGATTCCGGGTGGCGAGATCTACCAGGCACTGGAAAAGGGCACCATCGACGCCGCCGAGTGGGTGGGCCCGTACGACGACGAGAAGCTGGGCCTGAACAAGGTGGCACCGAACTACGCCTATCCCGGCTTCTGGGAAGGTGGCGCCGGCCTCGAGTTCTGGATCAACAACGCGGCTTTCAACGAGCTGTCCGCCGAGAACAAGGCCATCGTGGAGGCCGCTGCCTCGCACGCTGCCACCGAGATGATGGCGCGTTATGACGCCCGCAACCCCGCGGCGTTGAAGAAGCTCGTGGCTGGCGGCACCAAGCTGTTCCGCTTCCCCAAGGACGTCATGGACGCCTCGTTCAAGGCATCCCAGGATCTCTACAGCGAGATCAGCGGCAAGAACCCTTCGTTCAAGAAGATCTACGACGACTACAGCGCGTACCGTCGTGACGCCAACCTGTGGTTCCGCTTCTCAGAAGCCGCCTTCGACGACTTCATGCAGCAGCAGCGCCTGTGAGGCACTGACGCCGCGCCCGGCGGGACCACCCCGCTGGTCAGCAAGTGAAAAAGCCCCGCGATGCGGGGCTTTTTGCTTGTGCTTTGTTCTCGCGTGCAGCCCGGGGCGGCGCTGACGTCGCGCCGCCCGTCTGTGTGCGCGTCACTTCTTCTGCTGGTCCTGCTTCACGGCCTCCAGCAGCGCCTTCATCGGGTCTTCCGCCGCCGCGGGTGCCGGCGCGGCCCCCGCACCGCCGGGCACCGAGGCCGCCGGCTCGTTGCCCATGTTCTGCAGGGCCTCGCGCGCGCCCTGCATCTGTTGCAGCGCCTGATCGGCGTCGATCTTCACCTCGTTCTGACCCAGGCCGTCGATCACCAGATTCGGGAAGGCGATGACCAGGCCCACCATGATGAGCTGCACGATGATGAAGGCGATGGAGCCTTTGTAGATCTGGGGCGTGGTCACGGCAGAAATCATGGCGCCGGTGACGCGGTCCTTGTAGTCCTTCTTGGCGGCCACGCTGCGCAGGTAAAACAGCGCGAAACCGAAGGGCGGCGTGAGGAACGAGGTCTGCAGGTTCATCGCGATGATGACCCCGAACCAGATCATCACCGCATCCACTGGGGCGCCGGGCAACAGCTCGGGCAGGATCTTCGCCGCCACCGGCGCGAGGATCGGGATCACGATGAACGCGATCTCGAAGAAGTCGATGAACATGCCCAGCACGAAGACCAGGATGTTCACCACGATCAGGAAGCCCAGGGCGCCGCCGGGCATGTCCTCGAACAGGTGCTCCACCCACACATGGCCGTCGGCCGCGTTGAAGGTGAAGCTGAACACCGTGGAGCCGATCAGGATAAACAGCACGAAGGTGGAGAGCTTGGCGGTGCTGTCCAGCGCCTGACGTAGGAGCTGCATGCCCAGGCGCTTGCGCGCCATGGCCATGATCAGCGCGCCCATTGCGCCCATCGCGCCGCCCTCGGTGGGTGTGGCCACGCCCAGGAAGATGGTGCCCAGCACCAGGAAGATCAACACCAGAGGCGGGATCAGCACGAAGGTGACCTGCTCGGCCAACCGCGACAGCAGTCCCATCTTGGTGACACGGTTCACCAGCGCCAGCGCAAGCGCCAGGAAGGAAGCCACCGTCATCGACATGATGAAGACTTCGTCGCCTGGGGCGGGCCGCTCGCGCCCCACCATCGGGTTGATGATCTGCTGGTGCACCTGGCTCCAGGCCCACCCCGCCATCGCACAAATGGCCAGCAGCACCAGCAGGGACTTGTGGCCGCTGGCGCCGTTGGTCTCGCGGTAGATGCGCGCCTCCTGCGGCAGCGCCGGCACCCAGGCCGGCTTCACCAAGGCCACGATGACGATGAACAGAAGGTACAGGCCCACCAGCAGCAGGCCCGGCACCAGGGCGCCGGCGTACATGTCGCCCACGGAGCGGCCCAGTTGGTCGGCCAGCACGATCAACACCAGTGACGGCGGAATGGCCTGGGCCAGCGTGCCCGAGGCGGTGATGGTGCCGGTGGCGATGGTGCGGTTGTAGCCGTAGCGCAGCATGATGGGCAGCGAGATCAGGCCCATCGAGATCACGGCGGCCGCGACCACACCCGTGGTGGCGGCCAGCAGAGCCCCCACCAGAATGACCGCAATCGCCAGGCCGCCGCGCACCGGTCCGAACACCTGGCCTACGGTTTCCAGCAGGTCCTCGGCCATCCTGGAGCGTTCCAGGATGATGCCCATGAACGTGAAGAAGGGAATGGCCAGCAGCGTGTCGTTCTGCATGATCCCCAGCACCCGCAGGGGCAGGGCCTGGAACATGTTGCTGCCGAAGAGCCCGGCTTCAATGCCGATGTAGCCGAACAGAAGGCCGGTAGCAGCCAGTCCGAAGGCCACCGGAATGCCCGTGAGCAGGAAGAACAGGAGTCCGCTGAACATCAGCGGCACGAAGTTCTGGGCGATGAACTGGGTCATGTCAGCGGGCTCCCTGCAGCTTGGCTTCAGCTTCGGCGGCCAGTTCGGCCGCGAGCTTCTCCTCGTCAGACTGGCCTTCTTCCACGCTGAACGGTTCCTTGCGATGGCCCGTGAGGAAAGCGATGCGCTTGATCAACTCCGACAGGCCTTGGAGCGCCAGGATGGCAAAGCCCACTGGCACCAGCAATATCACGGGCCAGCGGATCAGGCCGCCCGCATTGGCGCTCATCTCGCCGGATTGGAGAGCGCGGGTGAAGAGCGGCCAGGAGAGGTCCACCAGGATCAGGGCCAGTGGAATCGTGAAGATGATCAAGCCGACCAGGTCGATGATGGCATTGGTACGCTTGGACAACCGGGAGGCAATGAAGTCGATCCGCACGTGCGCGTTCTTCAACAGCACATAGCCCACGCCCAGCATGAACACGCCGGCAAACAAGTACCACTGGATCTCCAACCAGGCGTTGGAGCTCATGTCGAAAGCCTTGCGGATGATGGCGTTACCGGAACTGATGAGCACCGCGGCCAGCACCAGCCACATGATCACCTTGCCCAGAAGTTCATTGAGTCTGTCAATGAGGTCGGACAGTTTCAGAAGGGGAGTCACGTCATCTCCTTGTAGCGCGGCGCGCCGCCGTGCAGTCTCGCACCGATAGGGTCAGGCTTGTTGGGCCAGGGCGTACAACCTGGCCGAACGCGCCCCTGACCGGCAGAACATCAGCACGGGTCGGGGCAATTCCTGCAGCAGGCGTGCCATCTGCGCCGCCTCTTCAGGCGACTGGTAGCCGCCTGCCACGGGCAGGAAGCGGTATTCCAGCCCTGCGGCTTGCGCTGCCGCGCCGATGGCCGCGCTGCTGGGTTGGTCCGGGCCGCCTTCAAAGTCGGGACGGTTGTTCACAACGCTCTTGAAGCCCAGGCGTGCGGCTTCCGTCATGGCCTCGGGCGTGAGTTGCGGGGCCACGCACACATCGGCCGCGATGGCCTGAACGGGTAGGGTCGGGGTCATCTTCTGCTCCTGTTCTGCAGCGGTGTCAGCCTCAGCGTGCCAGGGCTTGCTTCACCGCGGCTGACACCAGGCCCATGTCGGCCTTGCCGGCCAGCCGCGCCTTGGCAGCCCCCATCACCTTGCCCATGTCACCCGGGCCGCTGGCGCCCAGTTCCTGCACGATGGTGCCGATGGCGGCTGCAATCTCGTCAGCAGGCAGGCGCTGGGGCAGGTAGGCTTCCAGCACCTTCACCTCGGCAGATTCCTTGTCCACCAGGTCGGTCCGGCCAGCCTGGGTGAAAGCGGCGATGGAGTCCTTGCGCTGCTTGATGAGCTTGTCGACGATGCCGATGACGGCGGCATCGTCCAGCACGATGCGCTCATCGACTTCGCGCTGCTTGCAGGCGGCCAGCAACATGCGGATGGCGGAGAGCCGATCAGCCTCCCTGGCGCGCATGGCGGACTTCATGTCCTCGGTGATTCGGTCCTTCAAGGTCATGGCGAAAGGCGCATTGGCGGTGTCGGGTCAGCTTGGTTGAAACAACAAAGCCCGCCACGGGTGACCGCGCGGGCTCTTGGGTCAGGTGGTTGCGGCCTGACGCTCTGGATCAGTACAGCTTCTTGGGCAGCTGCATGCTGCGTACGCGCTTGAAGTGACGCTTCACCGCGGCTGCCTTCTTGCGCTTGCGCTCGGCGGTGGGCTTTTCGTAGAACTCGCGGGCGCGCAGGTCGGTCAGCAGGCCGAGCTTCTCGATGGTGCGCTTGAACCGGCGCAAGGCCACGTCGAACGGCTCGTTTTCTTTGACGCGAATGGTGGTCATGTCAGGTGGGTTGATGTCGGACGAAAGCGCGCATTATAGCTGGCCGCCAAAGGTGGGGTGTCCGATATGACCCGCGGACCGCATTCCTGAACCCTCAGGGAAGTTCAGGTGGGCGAGGTCAGCATGGCTTCGGGTTCATCTGACGCGAGATGATCACGCCCGCCGCGCAATGTTCCAAGCCCTGGCTCAATGAGCATCGGTTCAAGGAAATATAAAGCCCGCAAGTCACACCGGACGTCACGATTCTAGGACGCCGAGGGGGCCCTTCAAGGCCCCAGGTCAAATCAGGTGACCGTCGTCCAGCGCGGCGTCGAGCCGGGCGATCAGGGGGCCGAGGTCCGGTGCCTGATCTGCGGCGGGGGCGCCTGGGCTGGCCTGGGAGGTGCCGCCCCCATGAGCCTGTTCGGTGGGCTCTGCGCCAGAGGTGGACGGTGCGCGCTCACCACGTTCGGCCAGTTGGTACGCAAGATTGAGCGCAGCCAGCACGGCGATGCGGTCGCGCGCCTTGATCTTGCCGGCATCCCGGATGGCGCTCATCTCCCGGTCCACGGCCGCCACGGCCGCACCCAGGCGGGCCTCGCCGCCTTCGGGACATCCCAGGATGTAGCCCTGGCCCAGGATCGTGACCTCGACCTGCTTCATGCCCCGGGCCTCAACTGGGAGTCCGGCGGACCCTCGCCGGATGCCACGACCTGCGCTGATTGCCGGGGCAGTTTGTCGATGAGGTGGTCGATGCGGGTCCGTGCTGCGCTCAACCGGGATTTCAGACTGTCACGCTCGGCACCAAGGCTCTCCACCTGGCGCAGCAGCAACTCATTGGTCCGCTGCAGTTCCTCGTGGCGCAACAAGAGTCGTTCGACCCGTTCTGCAAGTTGCTGAAGCTGTGTCATGACACGAGGTGAGAAAGAACAATTGTAGGCGCCGCAGCATGGGGCCTGGCCGGGACTTGTCCTGGCCGCCAACCGGCGGCGGCCCGCGCCGGGCTGTCAGCGGCTGCGCCCCGCTGCATGATGATCGCACCAGGTGCTCACCGCGCATCGCGCGCAGTCGGGGCTTCGGGCCTTGCACACATAGCGGCCATGCAGGATCAGCCAGTGGTGTGCGTTCACGCGATAAGCCGGCGGCACGCGTCGAAGCAGCGCCATCTCCACGGCCAGCGGTGTTCGGCCCCTGGCGAGACCGGTGCGGTTGCTCACCCGGAAGATGTGGGTGTCCACGGCCATGGTGTCCTGGCCAAAGGCGCAGTTCAGCACCACGTTGGCAGTCTTGCGGCCCACGCCGGGCAATTGCTCCAGAGCCTCGCGCGAGCGCGGCACCTGCCCACCGTGGTGGGTCAGCAGCAGCTGGCAGGTCTGGTGCAGGTTGCGCGCCTTGGTGCGAAACAGGCCGATGGTGCGGATGTGCGACTCGATGCCTGCCACGCCCAGCGCGAGCATGCGCTGCGGCGTTGGGGCAGCGGCGAACAGTCCGCGGGTGGCCTTGTTCACGCTCACATCGGTGGCCTGAGCCGAGAGCAGAACGGCCGCCAGCAACTCGAACACGCTGGCGTACTCCAGCTCGGTCACGGGGTTGGGGTTGGCCGCCTGGAGCGTGGCGAAGAAGGGTTCGATGTGGGCGAGCTTCATGGTGTCACGGCTTCATGGCTGCAGGGCCTCAGGGCTTCGCGGGCTGCCTTGCGCGGGCCCGCGCCAGTGCCGTCTCGATGACCGAACGCTTGCGTTCCAGCACTTGGGGGTCGGTGATGCTGCTGGCGGCGGCCAGATCCGCCAGTTTCGCCGCCGCCTTGGCGGCCAGACGCGCCTCGTGGGCTTGCTGCTCCGCAGCCAGCCGCTGCTGCCGCTGCTGGTAGCGCTGTCTGGCGGCCTGCGCCTGCGCTGGGCTCCAGGCGGCCCAGCCGATGGCCGCGCTGCCCGTGGGTTCCATGGAGATGCAGTCCACCGGGCAGGCGGGCACGCACAGTTCGCAGCCCGTGCACCAGGCCTCGATGACGGTGTGCATGCGTTTGGAGGCGCCCACGATGCAGTCCACAGGGCAGGCCTTGATGCACAGGGTGCAGCCGATGCACCAGTCTTCGTCGACCACGGCGGTGCGCAGCACGGACTCCACGCCGTGCGCCGGGTCCAGCGGCACCACGGGCCGACCTGTCAGGGCCGCCAGGCGCCGTACCCCTTCAGCGCCCCCAGGCGGACATTGACCGATGCCTGCTTGCGAGGCCGCCACCGCCCGCGCGTAGCCGCTGCAATCCGGATAGCCGCATCGGGTGCATTGCGTCTGCGGCAGCGCGGCGTCTATGCGCCCGGCCAGGGCCTCGTCCACAGACTGGCGGCTTGCCTGAAGCGGCAGGGTGGTGAGCTGAGGGGGCTCGCCGCGTCAGGCCTTGCGCGAACGGGAACGCGCGGGCCGAGCGGCTGAGGCGGCTGGACCCCGCGGCGCGGGTGCCTTGGGCTGCTGCGCCGAGGGTGCTTCGGGTGTGCCTGAGGCTGCAGTTTGCCGCACCGCCACATGGCTCTGGATGAAATCGCGCACCCGCGGGTACACGAGTTCGCGCCAGCGGCGGCCCGAGAAGATGCCGTAATGGCCTGCGCCGGGCACGTCGTAGTGGAAGCGGCGGTCTTCGGGAATGCCCAGGCACAGGTCGTGTGCGGCCCGGGTCTGGCCCGCGCCCGAGATGTCGTCCAGTTCCCCCTCCACGGTCAGCAGAGCAGATTGATGGATGTCCTGCGGCCGCACCAACTGGCCGCGCACCTCCCAGGTGCCGTTGACAAGGGCGAAGTCCTGGAACACGGTCTTGATGGTGTCCAGGTAGTACTCGGCCGGCATGTCCAGCACGGCGTTGTACTCGTCGTAGAACTGTCGGTGGGAGTCCGCGCTGCCTTCATCACCGCGGATCAGGTCGAGGAAGTAGTCGTAGTGCGAGGTGAGGTGACGGTCCGGATTCATGGCCACGAAACCCGTGTGCTGCAGAAAGCCCGGGTAGACGCGCCGGCCGGCGCCAGGGTAGTTCAGCGGCACGCGGTAGATCACGTTGTGCTCGAACCAGTCATGGCTCTTGTTGATGGCCAGGTTGTTGACGGCCGTGGGGGACCGGCGGGCATCGATCGGCCCGCCCATCATGGTCAGCGTGCGGGGAGTGGGCTCGCCCGCAGAGGCCATCAGAGACACCGCCGCCAGCACCGGCACCGTGGGCTGGCACACCGACATGACATTCACGTCCGGCCCGATCAGGCGGATGAAGTCCTGTACGTAGGCCACGTAGTCGTCAAGGTGGAAAGGGCCGTCATCGACAGGCACCATCCGCGCATCGGTCCAGTCGGTGATGAACACCTTGTGGTCCTGCAGCAGGCTCTTGACCGTGTCACGCAGCAAGGTGGAGTGGTGGCCGGACAAGGGCGCCACCACCAGCACGGTGGGCTGCTCTTTCATCCGCGACAAGGCCTGCGGGTTGTCGGTGAACCGCTTGAAGCGAAGCAGGCGACAGAAAGGCCGCGTCTGGATCACTTGCTCCTGAACGGCCACCTCCACGCCGCCCACCGTGACGCCGCTGATGCCGAAGGGCGGCTTCTCGTACTCCTTGGCCAGCCGGTGCACCAGTCCCAGGCCCGCCGCCACGCGCTGGGCCATGGGCGTGTGGGTGAAGGGGGACAGGGGATGCGAATAGAGCTTGGCTGACGCGCTGGCGAACTCCGCGAAAGGCGCCATCATGGCCCGCTGGGTCTCGTAGAGCTGATAGAGCATGTCGTGATCCTTCGGTGAGCGCGTGACACGCGAAAGCGTAAGCCTGGGTTGACTGTACTCAACACTTTGCCACGAATCGGTGCTGCGCTGCAGCATTTTTGGTGACCGAATGTAGGACTTCTGGCTGCCCCTGTCCTTACGGCTGCCCGGCGCTTACATCACGGCCGCGATGGCCTTGATCACCGTGTCCAGATTGCCACGGTTCAGGGCCGCCACGCAGATGCGGCCCGAGTCCACGCCGTACACGCCGAATTCCTCGCGCAGTCGCTCCATCTGCGCCTTGCTCAGCCCGGAGTAGCTGAACATGCCCTTCTGGCGGGTGATGAACCCGACGTCCAGCGGCACGCCCGCGGCCGCCAGGCCATCGGCCAGCGCCTGTCGCATGTGGCGGATGCGCTGGCGCATGCCGGCCAGTTCTTCCTCCCATTGCTGGCGCAGTGCCGGCGTGGTCAGCACGGTGGTGATGGCTTGCGCGCCATGGGTGGGCGGGTTGGAGTAGTTCGTGCGCACGACGATCTTCAACTGCGACAGGACCTTGCGAGTCTCGTCGGCACTGCTGCAGACCACGCTCAGGGCGCCCACCCGCTCTCCATAGAGCGAAAAGCTCTTGGAGAAGGAGGTGGCCACCAGGAAGTCAACCCCGGCATCCAGGAATCCGGCAATCACGCGGCCGTCCTCGGCGATGCCGTCGCCGAAGCCCTGGTAGGCCATGTCCAGGAAAGCCACCAGGCCTTGAGACTTCACGGCCTGGATGACCTGCGTCCACTGTTCGGGGCTCAGGTCGCAGCCGGTGGGGTTGTGGCAGCAGGCGTGCAGCACCACGACGGTGCCGGCCGCAGCGCTGCGCAGGCAGGCCAGCAGATCGTCGAAGCGTACGCCTCGGGTGGCGGGGTCGTAGTAAGGATAGGTGTTGACCTGGAACCCTGCCTGCGTGAACAGGGCTCGGTGGTTCTCCCAGCTCGGGTCGCTGATCAGGACCTGGGCGTTCGGGTTCAGCTTCTTGAGAAAGTCTGCACCGATCTTCAGTCCGCCTGTGCCGCCCAGGGCTTGCACCGTGGCCACCCTCCCGGCGGTGACCGCAGCGGACTCGGCGCCGAACACCAGTCCTTGGACAGCCTTGTCGTAGGCTGCGATGCCGTCAATGGGCAGGTAGCCCCGGGGCTTGCCCGCCGCCACCAGTTGTTGCTCGGCCTGGGCCACGCACTTCAGCAGCGGCAGCTTGCCGTTTTCGTCGAAGTACACGCCGACACCCAGATTGACCTTGCCGGTGCGGGAGTCGGCAGCGAATTGCTCGTTCAGGCCCAGGATGGGGTCGCGGGGGGCCATTTCGACGGCGTCGAACAAGGACATGACTGGCTTTCTTGACAGGTAATGTGCGGTGAAAGGGGGGGGCAGAAGGCAGGAAGACACCAAGTGCACCTGCAGCGGCAGCCATGTTGCGCTACGCTGGACGGTTGGCCCGTGCGGTGGAGGTGGTTGTCTACCGGATGCAGCCTGAATGTCGCCCGAATTCTAGGATCTCCATGTCTGCGTCCACTTCCCCCGTTGGTGTCCACGTCCCTGCGCTGCCCGAAGTCGCCGCGGTCTCGGGGCAGCCCACCCTGGGTGAGTTCGTCTCCTTTGAAGGGTCGCCGTTTCAGTTGTTCCAGCCGTATCCGCCGGCGGGCGACCAGCCCGCAGCCATTGCGCAGTTGGTGGAAGGGGTGGAGGAGGGCCTGAGTTACCAGACCTTGCTGGGGGTGACCGGTTCCGGCAAGACCTTCACGATGGCCAACGTCATCGCCCGCCTGGGCCGTCCGGCCATCGTGTTCGCACCCAACAAGACGCTGGCGGCGCAGTTGTACAGCGAGTTCCGCGAGTTCTTCCCGAAGAACGCGGTGGAGTACTTCGTCAGCTATTACGACTACTACCAGCCCGAGGCTTATGTCCCGCAGCGCGACCTGTTCATCGAAAAGGACAGCTCGATCAACGAACACATCGAGCAGATGCGCCTGTCGGCCACCAAGAGCCTGCTGGAGCGGCGCGATGTCGTGATCGTGGCCTCCGTCAGCGCCATCTACGGCATCGGCAGTCCGTCGGACTACCACCAGATGGTGATGACGCTGCGTGTAGGCGATCGCGTGGGCCAGCGCGACGTGATCGCCCATCTCATCCGCATGCAGTACACGCGAAACGAGACCGACTTTTCACGCGGCACCTTCCGTGTGCGGGGTGACACGATCGACGTGTTTCCGGCCGAGCACAGCGAGCTGGCCATCCGCATCGAGCTCTTCGATGACGAGGTGGAGACGCTGCAGCTGTTCGACCCCCTGACGGGGCGCATCCGGCAGAAGATTCCACGCTTCACGGTCTACCCGGGCAGCCACTACGTCACCCCGCGCGACCGTGTGGTGGCCGCCATCGAGACCATCAAGCTGGAGTTGCGTGAACGGCTGGACGTGTTCGTCAAGGCCGGCAAGCTGGTGGAGGCGCAGCGCCTCGAGCAGCGCACCCGGTTCGATCTGGAGATGCTGCAGGAGGTGGGCCACTGCAAGGGCATCGAGAACTACACCCGTCACCTTTCCGGCGCACGGCCGGGGGACCCGCCTCCCACGCTGGTGGATTACCTGTCGCGCGACGCGCTGATGTTCCTGGACGAGAGTCACGTGCTGATCGGGCAGTTCGGCGGCATGTTCAACGGCGACCGCGCCCGCAAGACCACGCTGGTGGAGTACGGCTTTCGGCTGCCCAGCGCGCTGGACAACCGGCCCTTGAAGTTCGAGGAGTTCGAGGCCAAGATGCGGCAGACCGTCTTTGTCTCGGCCACGCCAGCGGCTTACGAGCAGGCCCATGCAGGCCAGGTGGTGGAGCAGTTGGTGCGGCCCACGGGGCTGGTGGACCCGGTGATCGAGGTGCGCCCGGCTGTGCACCAGGTGGACGATGTGCTGCAGGAGATCCGCGATCGTGTCCAGGTGCAGGAGCGCGTGCTCATCACCACGCTGACCAAGCGCATGGCCGAGCAGTTGACCGACTACCTGACCGAGAACGGCGTCAAGGTGCGCTACCTGCACAGTGACGTCGACACGGTGGAACGCGTGGAGATCATCCGGGATCTGCGGCTTGGCGCTTTTGACGTGCTGGTGGGCATCAACCTCCTGCGCGAGGGGCTGGACATTCCGGAGGTGTCCCTGGTGGCGATCCTGGACGCCGACAAGGAAGGCTTCCTGCGCTCTGAACGCAGCCTCATCCAGACGATCGGCCGGGCGGCGCGCAACCTCAACGGCAAGGCCATCCTTTACGCCGACAAGGTCACCGATTCGATGCGCAAGGCCATCGGCGAAACCGAGCGTCGACGTGAGCGGCAGGTGGCCCACAACCTGGCGCAAGGGATCGTCCCACGCAGCGTGCGCAAGGAGGTGCGCGACCTGATCGACGGCGTGGTGGCCGAGAAGTCGGGCCGCGACGACCTGAAGGCCGCGCAAGCGGCTGCCGAGGTGGAAGCCCTGAGCGAGAAGGACCTGGGCAAGCGCATCAAGCTGCTGGAGCGGCAGATGCTGGAGCACGCCCGGCAACTGGAGTTCGAGAAGGCGGCTCGACTGCGGGACGAACTCGCCCTGGTGAAGGAGCAGGCCTTTGGCGCGGCCAAGGGGGATTCCAACGTCGTCCCGCTGGCGCCGCGTGTGGCTTGACCCAAGACGCGAGTGTCTGGTCTCCACGTGGGGGCGCCTGGCGCTGTGTCGGCAGCCCCATGCGGACTTTTTTGTCCTGGACAGGTTCGGGGACATCGGCCTATCCCCAGCAATTCGCTCGACTTCTGCTAAAGTTGAGCATTCCAGTAGGAATCAGGCCCTGCAGGGAAAGCCCTCAGCCATCGTTACCGGCCTGGGAAGCAACACGGCCTGAAATGTTTTTCATCTTCACATCGCCGCCAAGCGGACAGGAGTTCTCCAATGCGTCTGACCACCAAGGGCCGATTCGCCGTCACCGCGATGATCGACCTCGCATTGCGCTCTCACAACGGGCCGGTGGCGCTGGCCGCCATCAGCCAGAGGCAGCAGATCTCCCTGTCCTATCTCGAGCAGTTGTTTGGCAAGCTTCGCCGTCACGAGCTGGTGGAAAGCACCCGTGGTCCCGGTGGCGGCTATTCGCTAGGCCGTGCGATGGCCGACATCACGGTGGCTGACATCATCGTGGCCGTGGACGAACCCATCGACGCGACCGGCTGCGGTGGCAAGGAGCATTGCATGGGTGAAGACACGGGCAAGTGCATGACGCACGACCTCTGGTCCAGCCTGAACACCAAGATGATCGAGTTCCTTGATTCCATCAGCCTGAAGAAGCTGGTCGACGAGCAGATGGCCAAGGGCATCTCCATCGAGGAGGTTCCGGTCAAGCGTGCGATTTCGTCGCAACCCGTGGTCAAGCCCATCAAGATCACGGCCCCCAATTCCGTGTTCGCCCTGGGCAACGCCTTCATGAAGTGATCCTGCGGCGTGCCGGTCTCGCCCGGCGGCCAATCCTGTTGTCCTGACAAGACTTGTCGAACATGACTCCCCATTTCCCGATCTATATGGATTACGGCGCCACGACACCCGTGGACCCTCGCGTTGTCGACCTCATGGTGCCCTGGTTGCGCGAGCACTTCGGCAACCCTGCCTCTCGCAGCCATGCGTGGGGCTGGGAGGCCGAAGAAGCGGTGGAGAAGGCACGTGCTGATGTGGCCGATTTGATCAAGGCCGATCCGCGCGAGATCGTCTGGACCTCCGGTGCCACCGAGAGCATCAACCTGGCCATCAAGGGCGCTGCGCACTTCTACGCCTCTCGCGGCAAACACCTCATCACGGTGAAGACCGAGCACAAGGCCGTGCTGGACACCATGCGCGAGCTGGAGCGTCAGGGTTTCGAGGTGACCTATCTGGATGTGCAGGAGGACGGACTGCTGGACCTGGACCGCTTCCGCGACGCCTTGCGTCCTGACACCATCCTGGCGGCGGTCATGCTCGTGAACAACGAGATTGGCGTCATCCAGGACATTCCAGCCATTGGCGCGATGTGCCGGGAGCGCGGCGTCATCCTGCACGTGGATGCCGCCCAGGCCACTGGAAAGGTCGCCATCGACATGGGCAGCTTGCCCGTGGACCTGATGAGCCTGGCTTCGCACAAGACCTACGGGCCCAAGGGAATCGGTGCGCTGTACGTCCGGCGCAAGCCCCGCGTTCGCCTGGAAGCCCAGATGCATGGCGGCGGCCACGAGCGCGGTATGCGTTCGGGCACGCTGCCCACCCACCAGTGCGTGGGCATGGGCGAGGCCTTCAAGATCGCCCGCCAGGAGATGGGCACCGAGAGCGAGCGTGTGCGCATGCTCCAGCAGCGCCTCATGGTGGGCATTTCCCAGATCGACCAGGTGTTCATCAACGGGCACCTTGAGAAGCGCGTCCCCCACAACGTCAACGCCTCCTTCAACTACGTGGAGGGCGAATCGCTCATCATGGGTATCAAGGGGCTGGCGGTGTCTTCAGGCTCTGCATGCACCTCCGCGAGTCTGGAGCCCAGCTACGTGCTGCGGGCGCTGGGGCGCAGCGACGAACTGGCGCATTCCAGCCTTCGGATGACGATCGGCCGGTTCACCACAGAGGCTGACATCGACTACGCCGTCTCTACGCTGCAGGACCGCGTGGCCAAGCTGCGCGAACTCTCCCCGCTGTGGGACATGTACCGCGACGGCATCGACCTGAGCACCATCCAGTGGACGGCGCACTGAGCGCCTTCAAGCGCGAACAACAGACATTCGAGGTAACGACATGGCATACAGCGACAAGGTCATCGACCATTACGAGAATCCCCGTAACGTGGGTGGCTTCGACAAGGGTGACGACAGCGTGGGCACCGGCATGGTGGGCGCGCCGGCCTGTGGTGACGTCATGAAACTGCAGATCAAGGTGAACCCCGATACCGGGCTCATCGAGGATGCCCGGTTCAAGACCTATGGTTGCGGCTCGGCCATTGCCTCGAGCTCCCTGGTGACAGAGTGGGTCAAGGGCAAAACGCTGGACCAGGCATTGACCATCAAGAACACGCAGATTGCCCAGGAACTTGCGCTGCCGCCGGTGAAGATTCACTGCTCCATCCTGGCCGAAGACGCCATCAAGGCAGCTGTCAGCGACTACAAGGCCAAGCACGCCGAGGCGTCGCCGTCTGCGGTCGAACAGACCCATTGAGGCTCTGATGGCCGTCACCCTGACCGAAGCCGCTGCGCGGCACGTGACCCGTTACCTGGCGCGCCGGGGCAAAGGCGTCGGCGTGCGGTTGGGCGTCAAGACCACGGGCTGTTCCGGGCTGGCCTACAAGCTCGAATACGCCGACGACGTGGCCCCCGAGGATGTGATCTTTGAAGGGCTCGGCGTGAAAGTGCTGGTAGACCCCAAGAGCCTGCCTTACATCGATGGCACCGAACTGGACTTCGTTCGCGAGGGGCTCAACGAAGGTTTCAAGTTCTACAACCCGCGCGAAAAGGACCGCTGCGGCTGCGGGGAGTCGTTCCGCGTCTGACGCGCACGGCCCTGTTCCTCTCAGGCGCGGCAAGGCCGCGCCTTTGCTTTCGATCCCTGGATGCAGCATCCCTCCACCTTCGCCACCCCGCGTGTGGACCTCGAAGAAAGGCGCGCGAGATGAAGCTCGACGATGACGACTTCACGCTGTTCGGGCTGGCTCTCAGGTTCGGCATCGATCGCCAGGAGGTGGACGTCCGCTGGCGCGCCTTGCAGGCCCAGGTGCATCCTGACCGGTTCGCTGCAGAAGGCGGGTCCGCGCAACGCCAGGCCATGCAGTGGGCGGTGCGGGTGAACGAGGCCCACCGCCGCCTGCGCGATCCCCTGGCCCGTGCGGCCTATCTGTGTGAACTGCGCGGGGCGCCCATCGACGCGGACCGTCACACCGCCATGCCTGCGCCGTTCCTGATGCAACAGATGGCGTGGCGCGAGGCGCTGGAAGAGGCGGGCAGTGCAGACCAGGTGGAAGCCCTTGACCTGGAGGTGGGCCGGCAGGAGAAGGCCCTGCAGGCGGAACTGGCACGCCATCTGGACGAAAGCCTGGACCTCGAAGCCGCAGTGGGCGCCGTCAGGTCGCTGATGTTCCTGGGCCGATTCCGCGCCGACATCCAGCGCAGGATGGAGGCCCTGGAGTCCTGAACCCCGGCGCTGATGTGTGGGGCTGGCCGTTCCAGTCGGCCTTGTCCTGTCCAGCCCTTATCCCGAACCAGCAGCATGGCATTGCTACAGATTTCCGAACCCGGCGCCTCGCCTGATCCGCACCAGCGGCGTATTGCCGTGGGCATTGACCTGGGCACCACGCATTCCCTGGTGGCTGCGGTGCGCAACGGCGTGGCCGAGTGCCTGCCGGACGGGCAGGGCAGGGTGATCCTGCCGTCCGTGGTGCGCTACCTGGAGGGCGGCCGTCGTCAGATCGGGCATGAGGCCAGGGCGGCCCAGACCGAGGACCCGCAGAACACCATTGCCTCCGTCAAGCGGCTCATGGGGCGTGGCCTGAAGGATGTGCCGGGTCATGAACAGTCCCCCTACCGCTTTGTGGACCAGCCCGGCATGGTGGCGCTGGACACTCGCGAGGGCGTGAAGACGCCGGTGGAGGTGTCCGCAGAGATTCTGGCGGTGCTGCGCCAGCGGGCCGAAGACACCTTTGATGACGAGTTGTTCGGTGCCGTGATCACGGTGCCAGCCTACTTCGACGATGCGCAGCGGCAGGCCACCAAGGATGCGGCGCAACTGGCGGGGCTGAACGTGCTCAGGCTCATCAACGAGCCGACGGCCGCCGCGGTGGCCTATGGCCTGGAGAACGGCAGCGAAGGCCTGTACGCCATCTACGACCTGGGTGGGGGCACTTTCGACATCTCCTTGCTGCGACTGTCGCGCGGTGTGTTCGAGGTGGTGGCCACGGGAGGCGACGCCGCGCTCGGCGGGGACGACTTCGACGAGGCCCTGGCCCTTTGGGCCTTGCAGAAGGCTGGGGTCTGCGCACCTGACGCTCGCACGCGCCGGTCCGTGCTGGTGGCCGCCCGGCAGGCCAAGGAAGCCTTGACCGATGAAGTGCAGGTGGACCTGAGCTTCCAGGTGGATGCCGTCACCCATGAACTCCCGGTGAGTCGAGAGGCGTTCGAAGAACTGACCCGGGGTCTGTTGGACCGCACCATGAGCAGCGTCAGGCGCGTGCTGCGCGATGCCCGGGTGACGGTGGACGAGGTGCAGGGGGTGGTGCTGGTGGGGGGATCCACCCGCATGCCTGCGGTTCGCCAAGCGGTCGCGGCGTGCTTCGGCCAGGACCCCCTGACCAATGTCAACCCCGACGAGGTGGTGGCGGTGGGGGCCGCTTTGCAGGCCCACGCCCTGGCGGGCCATTCACGCGATGGCGATCTGCTGCTGCTGGACGTCATCCCTCTGTCGCTGGGCCTGGAAACGATGGGAGGCCTGACCGAGCGCATCATCGAGCGCAACACCACCATCCCCGTGGCCAAGGCCCAGGAGTTCACCACTTATCAGGACGGCCAGACCGCCATGGCCCTGCACGTGGTGCAGGGCGAGCGCGAACTGGTGGCCGATTGCCGCAGCCTGGCGCGGTTCGAACTGCGGGGGATCCCGCCCATGGCGGCCGGGGCGGCCAGAATCCGGGTGACCTTCCAGGTGGATGCCGACGGTCTCTTGAGCGTGTCTGCCCAGGAAACGCATTCGGGGGTGCAGGCTTCGGTGACGGTCAAACCCAGCTACGGACTGGCCGACGACGAGGTGGCGCGCATGCTGCGTGAAGGGTTTGCCCATGCTGAGGAAGATGTCGCAGCCCGTCGGCTGCGCGAGGCGCGGGTGGAGGCGCAGCGCATGGTGCTGGCCACACGAGCGGCGCTTGCCGCCGATGGCGAATTGCTCTCGGACCAGGAGCGTGCCGACATCCTGGCCCTGGTCGCCCAGACCGAGCTTGAGGCTGCAGGCGAGGACCACGTCGCCATGGACGCGGCGGTGGAGCGACTGGCCACCGGGACCGAGGCCTTTGCGGCAGCCCGGATGAACCGCGGCATCCGGGCTGCGCTGGCCGGTCGAAGAGTAGAGGACGTCTGACCCATGCCCGTGATACGCATCCTTCCCCATGCCGATTACTGTCCCGAAGGGGCTACCGTGGAGGCGCCTCGCGGCACCTCCGTGTGCGAGGCCTTGCTCGACCATGGCATTGAAATTGAGCACGCCTGCGAGATGAGTTGCGCGTGCACCACTTGCCACGTGGTGGTCAAGGAGGGTTTCGAAACCCTGGGTGAACCAGACGAGACCGAGGAGGACCTGCTGGACCGCGCCTGGGGCCTGACCCCCACGTCACGCCTGTCCTGCCAGGCCATCCTGTCCGACCGCGATGTCACGATCGAGATTCCGAAATACTCGATCAACCACGCGCGCGAGAAGCATTGAAGATCCTCGGCGTCGAATCCTCCTGCGACGAAACCGGCGTTGCGCTGGTGGAGTTCGCTGGCCAGGCGATGCCGCGCCTGCTCGCGCACGCGCTGCACAGCCAGGCCGACATGCACGAAGCCTACGGCGGGGTGGTGCCGGAACTGGCGTCGCGTGATCACATCCGCCGGGTCATCCCCTTGACCCGGCAGGTGTTGGAAGAGGCCGGCGTGCACCGCCGCGAGATCGACCTGGTCGCTTTCACACAGGGCCCCGGTCTGGCGGGCGCCTTGCTCGTGGGCGCGGGCTTTGCTGCGGCGCTGGGCCAGGCACTGGGACGACCCACGTTGCCGGTTCACCACCTGGAGGGCCATTTGCTGTCGCCCTTCCTGTCCGCAGACCCGCCGGCGTTTCCCTTTGTCGCCCTGCTGGTCTCGGGCGGGCACACGCAGTTGATGCGGGTGCAGGCGGTCGGGCGTTATGAACTGCTGGGCGAGACGATCGACGATGCGGCGGGTGAGGCCTTCGACAAGTCGGCCAAGCTGCTGGGCCTGGGCTACCCGGGCGGCCCGGCCCTGGCGCGCCTGGCTGAACGAGGCCGACCGGACGCTTTCGCCTTGCCCCGTCCCCTGATGCACCAGGGCGGGCTGGACTTCTCATTTGCGGGCCTGAAGACCGCCGTCATGACCCAGCACCGCAAGCTCGGGCCGGCGCCGGCACCGCAGGCGCTCAGCGATCTGGCGGCCTCCACGCAGGCGGCCATCGTCGACGTGCTGGTGCACAAGTCCATGGCAGCGCTCAGGCAGACCGGCTTGCGGCGTCTCGTGGTGGCTGGCGGCGTGGGGGCCAATGCCGAATTGCGTGCCCGGCTTGGTGAGGCCTGCGCCGCGCGCGGGGTGCGGATCCACTACCCGGAACTGAGCCTGTGCACTGACAACGGTGCCATGATCGCCATGGCTGCGGCCATGCGCCTGCAGGCCGGCCTGGTGGGCGCGCAGGCGGGCGCCGAGGCCCTGGCATCGCGTTCTTTTGAAGTGCGGCCGCGCTGGCCGCTGGAGACCTGCTGACATGCGAGATCAGATCCAGTTGCTTTCCGGCTCCTTGATCCGGGAGGTGGCCAACGCCGCCATGGGGCGCGAGGACGTCCTGCCCTTCTGGTTCGGCGAGAGCGACGAGGTCACGGCCCCCGAAGTGCGCGAGGCCGCGGCCCGTTCGCTGCGCGATGGCGAGACCTTCTATGCCCACAACCTGGGCCTGCCTGCCTTGCGTCAGGCGATTGCCGACTACGTGGGCAGCCTGCACCGCTCAGTCGGCATGGAGCGCATTGCCGTCACGTCCTCAGGCGTCAATGCGTTGATGCTGGCCACCCAGATGCTGGTGGGGCCTGGCGACGAGGTGGTGGCCGTCACACCCGTGTGGCCCAACCTGACGGCTCAGCCCCTCATCTTGGGTGGGCGCGTCACGCGCCTGCCCTTGCGTGCGCGCCAGGGCGTCTGGCGTCTGGACATGGATGAACTCCGGGCGGCGGTCACGCCCGCCACGCGTGTGCTTCTGGTTAATGCACCCAACAACCCCACGGGCTGGACCCTCACGCACGGCGAAATTCAGGCCATCCTGGACCATTGCCGCGCCACAGGCACCTGGATCGTGTCCGACGAGGTGTACGAAAGGCTCTACTACGGCGCGGCCTCTGCGGCGCCCAGCTTCCTGGACCTGTGCACCCCGCAAGATCGGGTGGTGGTCGTGCAGAGCTTTTCGAAGAGCTTCCTCATGACCGGCTGGCGCCTGGGTTGGCTGGTGGTGCCCGATGGCGCCATGGACGCACTGGGCAAGCTGATCGAATTCAACAGCTCCTGCGCGCCCGTGTTCGTGCAGCGTGGGGCCTTGCAGGCCTTGGCCGGCGCCGTGGCGTCGGTGGAGCCCTTGCGCCGTCACTTCCAGGATTGCCGTGACCTGCTGATTGGCGCCCTCGCGCGGCTGCCGGGCATCGAGGTGCACGCGCCGCCGGGGGGGATGTACGCCTTCTTTCGCGTGGCGGGTGTTGGTGATTCCCTCACCTACGCCAAGCACCTGGTGGTGCATCACGGTCTGGGGCTTGCGCCGGGTTCGGCCTTCGGGGACGAAGGGCAGGGCTGGTTGCGCTGGTGCTTCGCCTCTCGCGAACTGCAGCGCCTGGAGCAGGGCCTGGTGCGCATGCGGCAGGCCGTGGAGGCCGGGCTGCCAGGCGCGGCGGCTGCGTCGGTGCTGCGCTAGAATCCAGTGTGATCGGTAGCGCTGGCTTGTCCAGCGGCGCGCAGATTCAAGCAGCACGGCGCGGGTCGGTTTCACCTGCGTTCGCAAGTCAGAACGCCTGCCAAGGCACCGGAAACCGCTTCACGGCTGGACGCGCTCGTCCTTGCTGCGTCGGCGGTTTCCACACCCACAAGGAAATCGTCATGACGATGAACACCACACAGAAGGCCGATGTCATCAAGGCGCACGCGCGCGGCACGGCCGACACCGGCTCCCCCGAAGTTCAAGTAGCGCTGCTGACGGCACGCATCAACGAACTGACTCCCCACTTCAAGACGCACTTGAAGGACCACCACGGCCGCCGCGGCCTGTTGAAGATGGTCAACCAGCGCAAGAGTTTGCTGGCCTACCTGAAGGATCGTGACGCCGACCGCTACACGGCATTGATCCAGAAGCTGGGCCTGCGCAAGTAAATCCATTGGAGTGCCGGCCTCCCGCCCGCAAGGCAGGAAGCCGGCGCCCACGGAGACGTCCGGGTCGCGGGCAACTGCTGTGTCATTCCAGGGCGGCTGATTCATGGATGAATCTGCCAGTCGCGCTGGAATGGCATTGTTGCCAAGGCTCAAGCGGCTCCATCCCGCAGGCGCGGGGATTCATCGCGCCTTTTTGTGGAGACAGACATGAGCATGTTCAACAAGGTCAGCAAGACCTTCCAATGGGGCCATCATCAGGTCACGATGGAAACGGGCGAGATCGCTCGCCAGGCCGGCGGCGCCGTCCTCGTCAACATCGAAGGCACCGTGGTGCTGGCCACCGTGGTGGCCGCCAAGAATGCCAAGCCCGGGCAGGACTTTTTCCCGCTGACGGTGGACTACCTCGAGAAGACCTACGCCGCGGGCAAGATCCCCGGCAGCTTCTTCAAGCGCGAGGGTCGCCCCAGCGAGCTGGAGACACTGACCAGCCGTCTGATCGACCGTCCGATCCGTCCGTTGTTTCCGGATGGTTTCTTCAACGAAGTGCAGGTGGTGGTGCACGTCGTCAGCTTGAACCCTGAGGTGCAGGCCGATATCGCCGCGCTCATCGCGTCCAGCGCCGCACTGTCCATCAGCGGCATTCCTTTCAACGGCCCCATCGGTGCAGCCCGCGTGGGCTATGTCAACGGCGAATATGTGCTGAACCCTGGCAAGGCGCAACTGGCTGACAGCCAGCTCGACCTGGTTGTGGCCGGTACCGAGGCTGCCGTCCTGATGGTGGAGTCCGAGGCCAACCAGCTCAGCGAGGAGATCATGCTGGGCGCCGTGGTGTACGGCCACGACCAGAGCAAGGCCGCCATCGATGCCATCCACGAGTTGGTGCGTGAGGCCGGCAAGCCCGAGTGGCTGGCCGCCGGGACCTGGACCCCGCCGGTCAAGGACGAAGCCTTCATCGCCAAGCTGAACGAATTGGCCGAAGGCCCGCTGCGCGCGGCCTACCAGATCCGCAGCAAGCAGGCCCGTACCCAGGCTTGCCGCGAAGCCTACGCCGCCGCCAAGGCCGCCTTGAAGGCGGACGGCTCCACGGTGGACGATGTCAAGGTCGAAGCGCTGCTGTTCGAGATCGAGGCCCGCATCGTGCGCAGCCAGATCCTGGCTGGCGAGCCGCGTATCGACGGCCGCGACACGCGCACGGTGCGCCCCATCGAGATCCGCTCTTCCGTGCTGCCGCGCACACACGGTTC
Source organism: Burkholderiales bacterium (assembly GCA_947464185.1). GTDB lineage: Bacteria > Pseudomonadota > Gammaproteobacteria > Burkholderiales > Burkholderiaceae_C > Rubrivivax. Next base: position 49,696 of record CANHVY010000008.1, on the reverse strand, counting down.
GGCCTTGTTCACGCGCGGCGAGACCCAGGCCCTGGCCGTGGCCACGCTGGGTACCGAACGTGACGCGCAGCGCATCGACGCGCTGGCCGGCGATTTCGAAGACCGCTTCATGCTGCACTACAACATGCCCCCGTTCGCCACCGGCGAGACGGGCCGCGTGGGCAGCCCCAAGCGGCGTGAGATCGGCCACGGCCGCCTGGCCAAGCGGGCGCTGGTGGCCGCGCTGCCGTCGCGTGAAGAGTTCCCCTACACGCTGCGCGTGGTCAGCGAGATCACGGAAAGCAACGGCTCCTCCTCCATGGCTTCCGTCTGCGGCGGCTGCCTGGCGCTGATGGACGCCGGTGTGCCCATGAAGGCGCACGTGGCCGGTATCGCCATGGGCCTGATCAAGGATGCCAACCGTTTTGCGGTGCTGACCGACATCCTGGGCGACGAGGACCATCTCGGCGACATGGACTTCAAGGTGGCCGGCACCACGCAGGGCATCACCGCGCTGCAGATGGACATCAAGATCCAGGGCATCACCAAGGAAATCATGCAGGTGGCTCTGGCGCAGGCCAAGGAAGCCCGCTTGCACATCCTGGGCAAGATGGTCGAGGCCATGGGCGAGGCCAAGGCCGAGGTGAGCGAGTTCGCACCGCGCCTGTACACGATGAAGATCAATCCGGAGAAGATCCGCGACATCATCGGCAAGGGGGGCGCCACCATCCGCGCCCTGACCGAGGAGACCGGGTGCACCATCGACATCGGTGAAGACGGCACGATCACCATCGCCTCCACCGACGCCGACAAGGCCGAGTTCGCCAAGAAGCGCATCACCGAGATCACGGCCGAGGCCGAGATCGGCAAGGTCTACGAGGGCCCGGTGACCAAGCTGCTGGACTTTGGTGCCCTGGTCAACATCCTGCCCGGCAAGGACGGCCTGCTGCACATCAGCCAGATCGCCTTCGAGCGTGTGGAGAACATCGGCGACTACCTGACCGAAGGCCAGATCGTCAAGGTCAAGGTGCTGGAGACCGACGAGAAGGGCCGCATCAAGTTGTCGATGAAGGCCCTGCTCGAGCGTCCTGAGGGGTACGTGGAAGAGGAGCGCCCGCGCCGTGAATACGGCGATCGGGGTGACCGTGGGGACCGTGGTCCTCGCCGTGACCGTGGCGATCGGGGAGACCGGGGCGACCGTCCTCGCCGTGAGCCCCGAGAGGCACGCGAGCCTCGCGAAGGACAAGCGGCAGAGGGTGGCCAGGCGGCTGACGCTGCGGCACCGAGCCGATCGGATGCCGAGCCCAAGGCGGATTGACCTGGGTGGTTGCCGCGGGTGGCACACGCGCCCGCGGTACCTGCCGCTTTGTGCACTGAGATGACATACATGAAGGCCATCGAAATCGTTCAACCTGGCGGGCCGGAAGTGCTGGTGCCCTGTGAGCGCGGCGCGCCCGTGCCTGCCGCTGGGGAGATGCTGATTGCGGTGGCCGCCAGCGGTGTGAACCGCCCGGACGTGCTGCAACGCAAGGGTCTGTACCCCATGCCGCCGGGCGTGTCTGATCTTCCGGGCCTGGAGGTGGCAGGCGTGGTGGCCGGCGGCGATCCGGCAGAGCTCGCGGCAGCCGGCTGGGCTTTGGGCGATCGGGTGTGTGCCCTGGTGGCCGGGGGTGGTTACGCCCAGTTTTGCGTGGCGCCGATCGGCCAGTGCCTGCCGTCGCCCTCGAAGCTCAGTGATGTGGAGGCTGCGGCCTTGCCGGAAACCTTCTTCACGGTCTGGCAGAACGTCTTCGAGATCGCCCGGCTGCAGCCGGGCGAGACCTTGCTGGTGCAGGGCGGCTCCAGCGGCATTGGTGTGACGGCCCTGGCCTTGGCCAAGGCGCTGGGCTCACGTGTCATCGTCACCGCCGGTTCCGACGACAAGTGCGCCGCCTGTCTGGCGCTGGGTGCAGACCACGCCATCAACTACCGCACGCAAGATTTTGTGGTCGAAGTGAAGGCGCTGACCCAGGGCCGCGGCGCCGACGTCATCCTCGACATGGTGGCGGGCGACTACATCGGCCGCGAACTGCAGTGCGTCGCCGATGATGGGCGGATCGCAGTGATCGCGGTACAGGGAGGGGCGGCCAGTCAGATCGACGCCAGCCTGCTGCTGCGAAAGCGCATCGCCCTGACCGGATCCACCCTGCGCCCTCGCAGCATCGCCTACAAGACACGGCTTGCCCAGGCCCTGCGGCAGCGGGTGTGGCCTTTGATCGAGCAGGGTGCTGTGCAGCCGGTCATTCACCGGGTTTTCGACGCTGCGGACGCCGCGCAGGCCCACGCCCTCATGGAGTCCAGCACTCACGTGGGCAAGATCGTGCTGCGGTGGAGCTGAAGACATGAACGGACGTCGCCTTGTCGTCGGCAACTGGAAGATGCATGGCAGCCGGCCCGCCAACGCGGCCCTGCTGGACGGCATTCTTCAGGCGCGGCTTGTCGGTTGCGAAGTGGCCGTTTGCGTGCCTTTCCCCTATCTCTCCGAGACCGCGGCGACGTTGGCCGGAAGCGATGTCCGCTGGGGCGCACAGGACTGCTCCGCGCACGAGCAGGGTGCCTACACCGGCGAGGTGTCGGCAGTCATGCTCGCCGAGCTGGGTTGCCGGTATGCGATCGTGGGCCACTCCGAGCGTCGCGCGATGCATGCCGAGAGCGACCAGTTGGTCGCTGACAAGGCCAAGGCGGCACTGGGGCGCGGCGTGACCCCCATCGTCTGCGTCGGTGAGACGCTGGCGCAGCGCGAGGCGGGTCAGACCGAAGCGGTCGTCAAGCGTCAGTTGTCTGCCGTGATCCACACGCTTGCTCACTGTGCGGGTGAGATGGTGGTGGCCTACGAGCCGGTCTGGGCCATCGGCACCGGGCTGTCGGCCTCGCCCGAGCAGGCTCAAGCCGTGCATGCCCTGTTGCGAGCCCAGCTGCGCGCTGCCGCGCCGCATGCCGACGTGATGAAGATCCTCTACGGCGGCAGCGTCAAGCCCGACAACGCGCTGGCGCTGTTCTCCCAGCCCGACATTGATGGCGGACTCATCGGCGGCGCCTCCTTGAAGGCGGCGGACTTTGTGGCCATCTGCAGAGCCGCGGCTCAATGACGGCGCCGGCTTTCCTCTGACACACCTTTTCTCGGAAACAACCTCACCATGCAGATCTGGACGACCCTTCTTCTTGCGGTGCAGATTCTTTCGGCCCTGGTCATGATCGGCCTGGTGCTGGTGCAGCACGGCAAGGGAGCCGACATGGGCGCCTCCTTTGGCAGCGGCTCCTCGGGCAGCCTGTTTGGCGCCACGGGAAGCGCCAACTTCCTGTCCCGCTCCACGGCGGCCTGTGCCACCGTCTTCTTCGTCAGCACCTTGCTGCTGGCGCTGGTGTCGAACCAGGCCTCTTCCAAGGCGGGGGCCGGCACCAGCGTTCTGGATCGGCCCGGGGCTGCGGCTTCTGGCGCTGCTCCGGGGCTGCCGGTGGGCGTGATTCCCGGAGCTGTTCCAGCACCAGCGGCTGTGCCTGCTCAACCGTCGGCGATCCCTGCGCCGGCCGCCGCCAGCGGCAGCAAGTGACCTGCTGTTCCACTGCGTTTTTCCCTGGGAATCCCGAGGTTTCCCATTAGAATTTGAGGCTGTCTGAAGGGTGATTCTTCAAGCTCTCCAGGCAGTGTGAATTCAGTTTGACGTCATGCCGACGTGGTGAAATTGGTAGACACGCTATCTTGAGGGGGTAGTGGCGAAAGCTGTGCGAGTTCGAGTCTCGCCGTCGGCACCAAAAGAACATCTGAACGAGTGTCCCCGGTGGAGATCCGGAGTCGGGGGCAAGCCCTGCGGCTTGTGGCAGGGAGGGAAAAGCAGTTGCCCGTTGTGTTTGGCCAATGGGTGTCTGCCTCCGTTCGTCACGTCCGGAATCCAGACGCCTGCATGAACGGCCATTGAGATGAACCTGCAAGAGTACCTACCGGTCATTCTCTTCATCCTGGTGGGGGTGGCGGTGGGCATCGTGCCCCAGGTCATCGGATTCATCTTCGGCCCCCAGCGCCCGGACGCCGCAAAGAACAGCCCCTACGAGTGTGGCTTCGAGGCCTTCGAGGACGCTCGAATGAAGTTCGACGTCCGCTACTACCTCGTGGCCATCCTGTTCATCCTTTTCGATCTCGAGATTGCCTTCCTGTTTCCCTGGGCGGTGTCCTTGCACGACATCGGAGCGTCAGGTTTCTGGGCCATGATGCTTTTCCTCGGGATCCTGGTGGTCGGCTTCGTCTACGAATGGAAGAAGGGCGCTCTCGACTGGGAGTGACCGGAAAGCACACGAATGGGTATCGAAGGCGTCCTCAAGGAAGGCTTTGTCACCACCTCGGTGGACAAGCTGATCAACTGGTCCAAGACCGGTTCGTTGTGGCCCATGACCTTTGGTCTGGCCTGCTGTGCAGTGGAGATGATGCACGCCGGTGCGGCGCGCTACGACATCGACCGCTTCGGTATGTTGTTCCGCCCCAGTCCGCGGCAGAGCGATCTCATGATCGTGGCCGGGACGCTGTGCAACAAGATGGCGCCGGCCCTGCGCAAGGTCTATGACCAGATGGCCGAACCGCGCTGGGTGCTGAGCATGGGCTCGTGCGCCAACGGCGGCGGCTACTACCACTACAGCTACTCGGTCGTGCGCGGATGTGACCGCATCGTGCCGGTGGATGTGTACGTGCCCGGTTGTCCGCCCACGGCCGAGGCCTTGCTGTACGGCATCTTGCAACTGCAGTCCAAGATCCGGCGCGAGAACACGATTGCCCGCTGACATGACGGCATCTGTACAGACCTTGAAGGCGGCCGTCGAACAGGCCTTTGGCGAAGCCGTTCGCGAACTCAAGCTGGAGCGCGGCGAGCTCACCTTGACCGTCCGCGCCGCCGACTACCCGCAGGTGGCGCTGAGGCTTCGCGATGACGACTCGCTTCAATTCGAGCAGTTGATCGACCTCTGCGGTCTGGACTACTCGGATTACCGCAACCGGCCCTGGGAAGGGCTGCGGTTTTGCGTGGTGTCGCACCTGCTGAGCGTCAAGCACAACTGGCGCCTGCGCCTGAAGGTGTTTGCAGCAGACGATGACATGCCCGCTGTCGCGTCTGTCACCCCCATCTGGAACGCTGCGAACTGGTTCGAGCGCGAGGCCTTCGATCTGTACGGCATCGTGTTCGAGGGTCATGAAGACCTGCGCCGCATCTTGACCGATTACGGCTTCATCGGGCACCCGATGCGCAAGGACTTTCCGGTGTCCGGCCATGTCGAGATGCGCTACGACCCCGAAACCCGTCGAGTCATTTACCAACCGGTGACCATCGAGCCCCGAGAGAACACGCCGCGAGTGGTGCGTGAAGACCAGTACGGCGGCTTGCACTGACATGGCTGAGATCAAGAACTACACGCTGAATTTCGGTCCCCAGCATCCGGCGGCGCACGGTGTGCTGCGGCTGGTGCTGGAGCTGGATGGCGAGGTGATCCAGCGCGCTGATCCGCACATCGGCTTGCTGCACCGTGCTACGGAGAAGCTGGCCGAGAGCAAGACCTACATCCAGGCCTTGCCCTACATGGACCGTCTGGATTACGTGTCCATGATGGCCAACGAGCACGCCTATTGCCTGGCCATCGAGAAGTTGCTGGGTGTTGAGGTGCCCGAGCGCGCGCAGTACATCCGCGTGATGTTCGCCGAACTCACCCGCGTGCTGAATCACCTGCTGTGGCTGGGTTGTCATGGCCTGGATTGCGGCGCGATGAACATCCTCATCTACTGCTTCCGCGAACGCGAGGACATCTTCGACATGTACGAGGCGGTGTCGGGCGCGCGCATGCACGCGGCCTACTTCCGTCCGGGTGGTGTGTACCGGGATCTGCCTGACACCATGCCGCAGTACAAGGTCAGCCGCATCAAGAACGAGCGCGCCATCAAGGCCTTGAACGAGAACCGGCAGGGCTCACTGCTGGACTTCATTGAAGACTTCTGCGATCGGTTCCCGAAGAACGTCGACGATTACGAGACGCTACTGACCGACAACCGCATCTGGAAGCAGCGCACGGTGGGCATCGGTGTGGTGTCGCCAGAGCGGGCGCTGAACCTCGGCTTCACGGGCCCGATGCTGCGCGGCTCGGGCATTGCCTGGGATCTGCGCAAGAAGCAGCCGTACGACGTGTACGACCGCATGGATTTCGACATCCCGATCGGCGTGAACGGCGATACCTACGACCGCTATCTGGTGCGCATCGAGGAGATGCGCCAGGCCAACCGCATCATCCAGCAATGCGTGCAGTGGTTGCGCCAGAACCCCGGCCCGGTCATCACCGACAACCACAAGGTGGCACCCCCTTCGCGGTTGGAGATGAAGTCGAGCATGGAGGAGCTGATCCATCACTTCAAGCTCTTCACCGAGGGCTTCCATGTGCCCGAGGGCGAGGCGTATGCCGCGGTAGAGCACCCCAAGGGGGAGTTTGGCATCTACATCGTGAGCGATGGTGCCAACAAGCCCTACCGTCTGAAGATCCGCCCGCCGGGCTTCTCCCACCTGGCGGCGCTGGACGAGATGAGCCGGGGCCACATGATTGCCGATGCGGTGGCCGTGATCGGCACGATGGACATCGTGTTCGGCGAGATCGATCGATGATGCAACTGTCTGATTCCACGCGGGCACGCTTTGACCGCGAAGTGGCCAAGTACCCGGCCGACCAGCGTCAATCCGCCGTGATGGCCTGCCTGTCCATCGTGCAGCAGGAGCAGGGCTATGTGTCGGCGGAAGCGGAGGAGGCGATCGCCGCACACCTGGGCATGCCGCCCATCGCCGTGCACGAGGTCACCACCTTCTACAACATGTACAACCAGCAGCCGGTGGGCGCGTTCAAGCTCAACGTCTGCACCAACCTGCCTTGCCAGTTGCGTGGCGGGGACAAGGCGCTGGACCATCTGTGTCACAAGCTGGGTGTGCAGCCCTATGGCACCACCGCTGATGGCGCTTTCACCGTGCAGCCCAGCGAATGCCTGGGCGCCTGTGCCGATGCACCGGTCATGCTGGTGAACGACCGCAAGATGCTGAGCTTCATGAGCCATGAGCGGCTGGATGATCTGGTCGAGACCTTGAAGGGGCAAGGGTGAACCAAATGCGTGACCTGTCGTTCCTCTCGCGCTTCCAGGCCGCAGGCACTGAAACCTGTTTCCATGGGCGCCACATCAACCCTCAGATCTACGCCGGGCTGAATGGCGCCAACTGGCGTCTGCAGGATTACGTGGCCCGCGGCGGTTATGCCGCGCTGAAGAAGATCCTGGGCGCCGATGGCGGCCCTGGCATGACGCCCGACCAGGTCATTGCCGAGGTCAAGGCCTCCGCGTTGCGCGGCCGCGGTGGTGCGGGTTTCCCGACCGGCCTGAAGTGGAGCTTCATGCCGCGCCAGTTTCCGGGCGCCAAGTACCTCGTGTGCAACTCCGATGAAGGCGAGCCCGGCACCTGCAAGGACCGCGACATCCTGGCCTACAACCCCCACATCGTCATCGAAGGCATGACCATCGCGGCTTACGCCATGGGCATTGCCGTGGGCTACAACTACATCCATGGTGAGATCTTCGAGGTGTACGAGCGTTTCGAGCAGGCGCTTGAAGAGGCTCGTGCGGCAGGCTTCCTGGGCGACAAGATCCTCGGGTCCGCCCACAGCTTCCAGCTGCATGCGTACCACGGGTTCGGGGCCTACATCTGCGGCGAGGAAACGGCGCTGCTGGAGTCGCTGGAAGGCAAGAAGGGCCAACCGCGCTTCAAGCCCCCGTTCCCGGCGAGCTTCGGCCTGTACGGCAAGCCCACGACCATCAACAACACCGAGACCTTCGCCGCGGTGCCCTGGATCATCAACCAGGGCGGGCAGGCCTATCTCGAGTGCGGCAAGCCCAACAACGGCGGCACCAAGATCTTCTCGGTGGTGGGCGATGTGGAGAAGCCGGGCAACTTCGAGATTCCGCTGGGCACGCCGTTCTCCAAGCTTTTGGAGTTGGCCGGCGGGGTCAAGGGTGGCCGGGCCCTGAAGGCGGTCATTCCGGGAGGCTCGTCGGCCCCGGTGCTGCCTGCCCCCATCATGATGGACATCACGATGGACTACGACGCCATCGCCAAGGCCGGCTCCATGCTGGGCTCGGGTGCCGTCATCGTGATGGACGAGACGCGCTGCATGGTCAAGAGCCTGCTGCGCCTGAGTTACTTCTACCAGCACGAAAGCTGCGGCCAGTGCACGCCGTGCCGCGAAGGCACCGGCTGGCTGTGGCGCATGGTCGACCGCATCGAGCACGGCAAGGGCCGCCCTGACGACCTGGACCTGCTGGATTCGGTGGCGGACAACATCAAAGGCCGCACCATCTGCGCGCTGGGCGACGCGGCCGCCATGCCGGTACAAGGCATGCTCAAGCACTTCCGCGATGAGTTCGCCTGGCACATCGAACACAAGACCTGCAAGGTCCCGCAGCCTGCCTGACGGACGAGACACCCCGCCATGATCGAACTCGAACTCGACGGCAAGAAGGTCAGCGTGCCCGAAGGCAGCATGGTCATGCATGCAGCCGACGCGGCAGGCACCTACATCCCGCACTTCTGCTATCACAAGAAGCTCAGCATTGCGGCCAACTGCCGCATGTGCCTGGTGGACGTGGAAAAGGCGCCCAAGCCCATGCCGGCCTGTGCCACGCCGGTCACCAACGGCATGATCGTGCGCACCAAGAGCGACAAGGCGGTCAAGGCGCAGAAGTCGGTGATGGAGTTCCTCCTCATCAACCATCCGCTGGACTGTCCGATCTGTGACCAGGGCGGTGAGTGCCAATTGCAGGATCTGGCGGTCGGCTACGGCGGCTCCGCCTCGCGCTACCAGGAAGAAAAGCGCGTCGTCTTCCACAAGAGCGTGGGCCCGCTGATCTCCATGGAGGAGATGAGCCGCTGCATCCATTGCACGCGCTGCGTGCGATTCGGCCAGGAAGTGGCCGGGGTGATGGAGCTGGGCATGGCCCATCGCGGCGAGCACTCCGAAATCACCACCTTCGTCGGGCGCACGGTCGATTCCGAACTCTCGGGCAACATGATCGACATCTGCCCGGTGGGCGCGTTGACCAGCAAGCCCTTCCGCTACAGCGCCAGGACCTGGGAGTTGTCGCGTCGCAAGAGCGTGAGCCCGCACGATTCCACCGGCGCCAATCTGATCGTGCAGGTCAAGGCGAACCAGGTGATGCGCGTGGTGCCCTTGGAGAACGAGGACGTCAACGAGTGCTGGATTGCCGACCGCGACCGCTTCAGCTACGAGGCGCTGAACAGCCCGCAGCGACTGACGCAACCCATGATCAAGCAGGGCGGACAGTGGTTCAGCACCGACTGGACGACCGCGCTGGAGTACGTGGCTGGGGGCCTCAAGCAGATCGTGGCCGACCATGGCGCGTTTGCCGTGGGCGGACTCGGGTCGCCGCACTCGACGGTGGAGGAGTTGCACCTGCTCGCCAAGCTGGTGCGGGGCCTGGGCTCCCAGAACATCGACCACCGCCTGCGTCATGCCGACTTTCGCCGCGACGGTGCCGCCCCGGGCAGCGCCCGCTGGCTGGGCACCTCGATCGCGTCGCTGTCCGACCTGCAGCGCGTGCTGGTGATCGGCTCCTTCCTGCGCAAGGACCATCCGCTGTTCGCGCAGCGCCTGCGCCAGGCGGCACGACGGGGCGCCAAGGTCCTCAGCCTGCACGCCGTGCACGACGATTGGCTGATGCCTGTGGCCCAGCGCCTGACGGCCGCACCGGCCGCTTGGGTGCAATCGCTCGCAGACATCGCCTGCGCGGTGGCGGAGTCCACGGGTGCCCAGGCGCCGATGGCAGGCACGGTCACGGAAGCTGCGCGTTCAGCCGCGGCCACGCTGCTGTCGGGCGAGCGCAAGGCCGTGCTCCTGGGCAACGCTGCCGTGCAGCACCCCCAGGCAGCCGAGTTGCTGGCGCTCGCGCGTTGGATCGGTGCGCAGATCCAGGCGTCGGTGGGCGTGATGGGTGAAGCCGCGAACAGCGTGGGGGCCCAGTTGGTGGACGCAGTGCCGGGGGCGGGCGGCCTGGATGTGGCCGGCATGCTGGCCCAGCCGCGCAAGGCCCTGCTGCTGCTGAATGTCGAGCCCGTGCTCGACTTGGCCGATCCGGCCGTCGCCCATGCAGCGCTGCAACAGGCTGACATGGCGGTGGCTTTCACCAGCTTCAAGGACGCGGCCGTGGAGGGTGCGGACGTCCTGCTGCCCATCGCACCGTTCAGCGAAACCTCGGGCACCTTCGTCAACGCCGAAGGCCGCGTGCAGGGCTTCCACGGCGTGGTCAAGCCGCTGGGCGACACCCGCCCGGCCTGGAAGGTGTTGCGCGTGCTCGGCAACTTGCTGGGCTTGTCCGGGTTCGACTTCGAGACCACCGAACAGGTGCGCCAGGAAGCGCTGGGCGACGAGGCTGCGCTGGCGGCCCGGCTGTCCAACGACGTCATGGTCGCGGCGCAGGCCGGAGCCCAGCCTCAGGGGCTGCAGCGGCTGGCCGACGTGCCGATTTACTCCACCGATGCGCTGGTGCGGCGTGCCGAATCGCTGCAACTCACCACGGACGCTCTGGCGCCTCAGGCAGGCTTGGCGCCCGGGCTTTGGGCGGCTCTGGGGCTGAAGGCGGGTGAGCGCGTGCGCGTGTCTCAAGGCGCCGGGTCGGTCGTGTTGCCTGCGCGCTTGGAGCCTACGTTGGCCGAAGGTGTCGTGCGTGTGCCCGCCGGCCATGCCGATACGGCCGGCCTGGGCCCCATGTCGGGCACCTTGAGCGTGGAGCGTGTCGTGACGAGCGCCGTGGGCACGCCGGCGCAGGAAAGCGGAGTCGCCGCATGATCGAGCAACTGAACGCCTCCGGTGCGGCCCTGCTGGGGCCCACGCTGTGGCTTGTGGTGTGGAGCCTGATCAAGATCGTGGCGGTGTTGCTGCCCTTGCTGGGCTGCGTGGCCTACCTCACGCTGTGGGAGCGCAAGGCCATCGGCTGGAGCCAGGTGCGTCCGGGCCCCAACCGGGTGGGCCCGTTCGGCTTGCTGACGCCAATTGCAGACGCCGTGAAGCTGATCTTCAAGGAGATCATCCGCCCTACGGCCGCGCACAAGGGCCTGTTCTTTCTCGGCCCCATCATGACCATCATGCCGGCCCTGGCGGCCTGGGCGGTCATCCCCTTCGGGCCTGAAGTCGCGCTGGCCAACGTCAATGCGGGCCTGCTGTTCCTGATGGCCATCACCTCGCTGGAGGTGTATGGCGTGATCATTGCCGGCTGGGCGTCCAACTCCAAGTACGCCTTCCTGGGGGCCTTGCGCGCCTCGGCGCAGATGGTCTCCTACGAGATCGCCATGGGCTTTGCGCTGGTGGTGGTGCTGATGGTGTCGGCCAGCATGAACCTGAGCGACATCGTCATGTCGCAAGGCAAGGGGACATTCGCTGACATGGGCCTGGGCTTCCTGTCCTGGAACTGGCTGCCCCTGCTGCCGGTGTTCGTCGTGTACTTCATCTCCGGCCTGGCCGAGACCAACCGCCACCCGTTTGACGTGGTGGAGGGCGAATCCGAGATCGTGGCCGGCCACATGATCGAGTACTCGGGCATGTCGTTCGCGATGTTCTTCCTGGCCGAATACGCCAACATGATCCTCGTGTCCATGTTGTGCGTGCTGATGTTCCTGGGCGGATGGTTGCCGCCCGTGGACGCGCTGGACTTCATTCCCGGCTGGATCTGGCTGGGCCTGAAGGTTTTCGCGGTGGCCACCATGTTCCTGTGGGTGCGCGCAACCTTCCCGCGCTTCCGCTACGACCAGATCATGCGTCTGGGCTGGAAGATCTTCATCCCGGTCACCCTGGTGTGGTTGGTCGTGGTCGGTCTGTGGATCCAGTCTCCCTTCAACATCTGGAAATGAGCCTCGAGCCCCAACCATCATGGCGGTGAAAGACGTTCTGCAGAGCTTCATGCTCACCGAGCTGTTCAAGGGCCTGGCCCTGACCGGCCGGCATTTCCTGTCGCGCACGATCACGGTGCAGTTCCCCGAGGAGAAGACGCCGCAGTCGCCGCGCTTCCGGGGTCTGCACGCCTTGCGCCGCTATGAGAACGGCGAAGAGCGCTGCATCGCCTGCAAGCTGTGCGAGGCCGTCTGCCCGGCCATGGCGATCACCATCGAGTCCGAGGTCCGCGACGACGGCAGCCGCCGCACCAAGCGCTACGACATCGACCTCACCAAGTGCATCTTCTGCGGCTTTTGCGAAGAGAGCTGCCCGGTGGACTCCATCGTCGAGACCCACCACTTCGAATACCACGGCGAAAAGCGTGGCGACCTGTACTTCACCAAGGACATGCTGTTGGCCGTGGGTGACCGGTACGAGAAGGAAATCGCTGCCAACCGGGAGGCTGACGCCCGCTACCGCTGACCCTCCGATGTCGGGCTTGCGGCCCGGCACATGATGGCGTCCATCACGATGAACAACACCACCGCCCTGTTCTACGTCTTCTCGGCCGTGCTTCTGCTGGCGTCGTTCCGTGTCATCACGGCCCGCAGCACGGTACACGCAGCGCTGTTCCTGGTGCTGGCCTTCTTCAGCGCCAGTTGCATCTGGATGCTGCTGAGCGCCGAGTTCCTGGCCATCACGCTCGTGCTCGTCTATGTGGGTGCGGTGATGGTGCTCTTCCTGTTCGTCGTGATGATGCTGGACATCAACACCGACAGCTTCCGCGAGGGGTTCTGGAAACACTTTCCGCTGGCCGGACTGGTGGGCGCGGTGATCGCGCTGGAACTGGCTCTGGTGCTGCTGCCTGGGTTTGCCGTGACCCAGGCGCCCGTGGATCCCGAACTCGCCAAGCTGGGCAACACCCGGATGCTCGGCATTGAGATCTACACGAAGTATGTGTACCCGCTGCAGATCGCGGCGGTGCTGTTGCTGGTGGCCATCATCGCGGCCATCGCGTTGACGCTGCGTCGGCGCAAGGACAGCAAGTATCTGGATCCGGGTGAGCAGGTCAAGGCCCGAAAGGCGGACCGGGTGCGCATCATCAAGATGGACCCGGTGGTGCAGGCGCCGGCCGTACCGAAGAACGGGGAGGGCCAGCCATGAGTCTGGGTGTGCTTTCGCTCGGCCATTTCCTGACGCTGGGCGGCATCCTGTTCGCCTTGTCCGTGATCGGCATCTTCCTGAACCGCCGCAACCTCATCGTGTTGCTGATGGCCATCGAACTGATGCTGCTCGCGGTGAACATGAATTTCGTGGCCTTCTCCCATTACCTGCCGATGGAGGCCGACCGCATGGGTGGTCAGGTCTTCGTCTTCTTCATCCTGACGGTGGCCGCGGCGGAGTCGGCCATCGGTCTGGCCATCCTGGTCGTGTTGTTCCGCAACCGCGCCACGATCGCCGTGGATCAGCTCGACACCCTGAAGGGCTGAGGAACCTGCATGTCTGCTTCCCTGTCCCAGAATCTTCTGCTGACCATCGCCCTGGCGCCCCTGGTCGGTGCCATCGTCTCAGGCCTGTTCGGCAAGGTTGTCGGTCGCCGCGGCGCGCACGTGGTCACCATCCTGGGCGTGCTGGTCTCCTTCATCGGCTCGGTGTCGGTGCTGATCGACGTGTTGGGCGGTGCCCGCTTCAACGCCACCCTCTACGAGTGGATGGTGCTGGGCGGGCTGAAGATGGAGGTGGGCTTCCTCGTCGATGGCCTCACCGCCATGATGATGTGCGTGGTGACCTTCGTGTCCTTGATGGTGCACGTCTACACCATCGGCTACATGCACGAGGACCCCGGCTACCAGCGCTTCTTCTCGTACATCTCGCTGTTCACCTTCTCCATGCTCATGCTGGTCATGAGCAACAACTTCCTGCAGCTGTTCTTCGGCTGGGAGGCGGTGGGTCTGGTGAGTTACCTGCTCATCGGCTTCTGGTTCAAGAAGCCCACGGCGGTGTTCGCCAACATGAAGGCCTTCCTGGTCAACCGGGTGGGGGATTTCGGCTTCATCCTGGGCATCGGTCTCATCGCGGCGTATGCCGGCACGCTGAACTACGGTGAAGCGTTCGCCAAGTCAGGCGAGCTGGCGAAGATGAACTTCCCGGGATCGGATTGGATGCTCATCACCGTGATCTGCATCTGCCTGTTCATCGGGGCCATGGGCAAGAGCGCGCAGTTCCCGCTGCACGTCTGGCTGCCCGACTCCATGGAAGGCCCCACGCCGATCTCCGCCCTGATCCACGCCGCCACGATGGTGACCGCCGGCATCTTCATGGTGGCGCGCATGTCGCCGCTGTTCGAGCTGAGCGACACGGCGCTGAACTTCGTGCTGGTCATCGGTGCCATCACGGCGCTGTTCATGGGGTTCCTGGGCATCATCCAGAACGACATCAAGCGCGTGGTGGCGTACTCCACGCTGAGCCAGCTGGGCTACATGACCGTGGCCCTGGGGGCTTCGGCTTACTCGGTGGCGGTGTTCCACCTGATGACGCACGCCTTCTTCAAGGCCTTGCTGTTCCTGGGTGCGGGTTCGGTCATCATGGGCATGCACCATGACCAGGACATCCGCAACATGGGCGGGCTGCGCAAGCACATGCCGCTGACCTGGATCACCGCGCTGCTGGGCTCGCTGGCGCTGATCGGCACGCCGCTGTTCTCGGGCTTTTACTCGAAGGACAGCATCATCCTGGCGGTGGAGGCCAGCCGTCTGCCGGGTGCGGGCTTTGCCGCCTTCGCGGTGGTGGCGGGCGTGTTCGTCACGGCCTTCTATTCCTTCCGCATGTATTTCCTGGTCTTCCATGGCCCGGAGCGGTTCCACCACAAGCCTTTCCCGCCAGCGGACGACCACGGACACCACGGTGACGCTCACGAGCCGCATGAAAGCCCCTGGGTGGTGACCGTGCCGCTGGTCCTGCTGGCCATCCCTTCGGTGGTCATCGGTTACCTGACCATCCAGCCGCTGTTGTTCGGCGACTTCTTCAAGGACGCCATCTTTGTCGATGCCGCGAGCCATGGGGCCATGAAGGAGCTTTCCGAGCAGTTCCATGGTGCAGCCGCCATGGCCGTACACGGCCTGCAGACGCTGCCGTTCTGGCTGGCGCTGGCCGGCGTGGTGATGGCGTGGTGGTTCTACCTGAAGCAACCGTCCATTCCCGCGGCCATCGGTCGTGCGCTCTCGCCAGTGGTGCGCGTGCTGGAGAACAAGTACTACATGGACTGGTTCAACGAGCATGTGCTCGCCGCAGGCGCCCGCGTGTTGGGCCGCGGCTTGTGGAAGGGCGGCGACGTGGCGCTCATCGACGGTGCGGTGGTCAATGGCTCGGCCCGGATGGTGGGTGTCACGGCGGGCCTGGTGAAGCGGGTGCAGACCGGCTTGCTGTACTGGTATGCACTGGCCATGGTGCTGGGGGTGTTCGGCTTCCTGACCTGGAAGCTTTGGCCGTACCTGTCGACCATGCTGGGCCGTTGAGCTCTGCGGGTCGAACGAACAAGAAGCAAGAGGCGGAGAGAGTTCAATGGGTCTTCTGAGCGTGGCCATCTGGCTGCCGGTGGCGGTGGGCGCACTGCTGCTCGCGGCGGGCCGTGACGAGCACGCAAAGGTCGTGCGATGGGTGGCCCTGCTGGGCGCCATCGCGGCGTTCCTCGTGACCATTCCGCTGGCCACGGGCTTTGACCTGTCCACACCCGCGATGCAGTTCGTCGAGAAGCTGCCGTGGATCGACCGCTTCAACGTCCATTACCACCTGGGCGTGGACGGCATCTCCGTGTGGTTCGTGCTGCTCACGGCCTTCATCACCATCATCGTGGTGATTGCCGGATGGGAGGTCATCACCGAGCGCGTGAACCAGTACATGGGCGCGTTCCTGATCCTGTCCGGGCTCATGATTGGGGTGTTCTCGGCGCTGGACGGCCTGTTGTTCTACGTGTTCTTCGAGGCCACCCTGATCCCGATGTACATCATCATCGGCGTGTGGGGTGGGCCACGCCGGGTGTACGCGGCCTTCAAGTTCTTCCTGTACACGCTGCTGGGGTCGCTGCTGATGCTGGTGGCCCTGGTGTACCTGTACTTCAAGTCCGGTGGCAGTTTCGACATCCAGGCCTGGCACAAGCTGCCCCTGCCGCTGGACGCGCAGACGCTGCTGTTCTTCGCCTTCTTCGCTGCTTTCTCCGTCAAGGTGCCGATGTGGCCGGTGCACACCTGGCTGCCCGATGCCCACGTGGAGGCGCCGACGGGCGGCTCGGTGGTGCTGGCGGCCATCATGCTCAAGCTTGGCGCCTACGGGTTCCTGCGCTTTTCCATGCCCATTGCGCCTGACGCCAGCCGCGAGTGGGCCTGGTTCATGATCGCCTTGTCACTGATTGCGGTGGTCTACATCGGCCTGGTGGCCCTGGTGCAGCAGGACATGAAGAAGCTGGTGGCGTACTCGTCGATTGCCCATATGGGATTCGTGACGCTGGGCTTCTTCATCTTCAACGAACTGGGCGTGAGCGGCGGCTTGGTGCAGATGATCAGCCACGGCTTCGTGTCGGGGGCCATGTTCCTGTGCATCGGCGTGCTGTACGACCGGGTGCATTCGCGCGAGATTGCCGCCTATGGCGGCGTGGCCAACACCATGCCCAAGTTCGCGGCCTTTGCCGTGCTGTTCTCCATGGCCAACTGCGGCTTGCCCGGGACGGCCGGTTTCGTGGGCGAGTGGATGGTGATCCTGGGGGCTGTGAAGGCCAACTTCTGGGTCGCCGCGGCCGCAGCCACGGCCTTGATCTTCGGCGCTGCCTATTCGCTGTGGATGATCAAGCGGGTGTACTTTGGCGACGTGGCCAATGACAACGTGCGCACCCTGGACGATCTGAATGCCCGCGAGTTCACGATGCTGGCGGTGCTGGCCGTGGCCGTCTTGGCCATGGGCCTGTATCCAAAGCCCTTTACCGACGTGATGCACGTCTCCGTCACCGAGCTCCTCAAGCACGTGGCGCTCAGCAAGCTGCCCTGAGGCGACCCCTTCCCATGAATGCGATGAACTGGCTCGTCGTCTACCCCGAGATCGTGCTGCTGGCCATGGCCTGCCTGGTGGCGCTGGTGGATCTGTGGGTGACCGACCCGGCCCGACGGCTGACCTTCTGGCTGACCCAGGCCACGATGGTGGTGGTCGGTGCCATGCACCTGTTCTATGCCCAGTCGGGCGCCACGCTGTACGGCATGAACGGGATGGTGGTGACTGACCCGATGGGGCATCTGCTGGCCTTCTTCGCGTGTGTGGCCATGGCCATGACGGTGGCCTACGCGCAGCCGTACCTCGCCTCGCGCGAGATGCTCAAGGGCGAGTTCTTCACCCTCTCGCTGTTCGTGCTGCTGGGCATCTCCGTGATGTGCTCGGCCAACCACTTCCTGGTGGTGTACCTGGGCCTGGAAGTCATGAGCCTGTCGCTGTACGCGCTCACGGCCTTGCGCCGTGATCATGGCCGCAGCACCGAGGCGGCGATGAAGTACTTCGTGCTGGGGGCACTGGCCAGCGGTTTCCTGCTGTACGGGCTGTCCATGTTGTACGGCGCCACGGGCACGCTGGAGATTCCCAAGGTGTTCGAGCAGATTGCCGCGGGTCGCATCAACCGCGAGGTGCTGGTGCTCGGCGTGGTGTTCGTGGTGTCGGGCCTGGCGTTCAAGCTGGGGGCCGTGCCTTTCCACATGTGGGTGCCCGATGTCTACCACGGGGCCCCCACGGCCGTCACCTTGATGATCGGTGGCGCGCCCAAGCTGGCGGCCTTTGCCATCACCATCCGCCTGCTGGTGGAAGGCTTGCTGGGCCTGGCGGTCGACTGGCAACAGATGTTCATCGTGTTGGCCGTGTCCTCGCTGGCGGTGGGCAACCTGGCGGCGATCGCGCAGACCAATCTCAAGCGGATGCTGGCCTACTCCACCATCGCGCAGATGGGCTTTCTGCTGCTGGGCCTGAGCGCTGGCGTGGTCAGCGGCAACACGCTGTCTGCAGCCAACGCGTACAGCTCGGCCATGTTCTACGTGGTCACCTATGTGCTGACGACCTT
This sequence comes from Burkholderiales bacterium, assembly GCA_947464185.1. Lineage (GTDB taxonomy): Bacteria > Pseudomonadota > Gammaproteobacteria > Burkholderiales > Burkholderiaceae_C > Rubrivivax. Next base: position 31,650 of record CANHVY010000008.1, on the reverse strand, counting down.
GGGCACCTTCGGCTTGATCATGTTCCTGTCGCGCGAAGGTTTCGAGAGCGAAGAAGTGTCAGACCTGGCGGGCCTGGCGCGCCGCCGCCCCTGGCTGGCGGGCGTGATGTCGGTGTTCATGTTCTCTCTGGCGGGCATTCCGCCGATGGTGGGCTTCTTTGCCAAGCTGGCCATCATCCAGGCGCTGGTCACGACCAACGTCACGCTGTACATCGTGCTGGCGGTGGTGGCGGTGGTGTTCTCCCTCGTGGGCGCCTTCTACTACCTGCGCGTGGTGAAGGTGATGTACTTCGACGAACCAGCGGACACCGCGCCCATCGTGCAGGGCGCGGGCATTGGCGCGCTGCTGGCGGTCAATGGCGCGGCAGTGTTGTTGCTCGGGCCCTTCTCCGGGGGTTTGCTGGGCCTGTGCCGCGACGCCATCGTCAAGGCGCTCGCATCCTGACCTGGCACGACAGCCCCTGCATGGGCCAGACGGACGAGGGCCTGCGGGAGACCCTGCAGCAGGAGCACACCCTGCTTCAGGGCGGCTTCCTGACGGTGAGGCGTGACACCGTGGGCCTGCCCGATGGCACATCGGCCACTCGCGAGTACGTGGTACACCCTGGCGCCGTGGCGGTAGTGCCCGTGCTGGACGATGGGCGCGTGGTGATGGTTCGGCAGTTTCGCTACCCGCTGGGCCAGGTGCTGCTGGAGTTTCCGGCCGGCAAGATCGATACCGGTGAGCCGGTGTGGGACTGCGCGCGGCGCGAACTGCGGGAAGAGACGGGCTATACCGCGCACGAATGGGCCCGTGCCTGCCGCATCCACAACGCGGCGGCGTACTCCACCGAAGGCATCGAGATCTGGTTCGCCCGTGGCCTGCGGCCTGGCCCGCAGGCACTGGACACGGGCGAGTTTCTCGAGGTGGTGACGATGTCGCTGGAAGAGCTCGACCACCTGGCGCAGGCTGGAGAACTCACCGACGTGAAGACGCTCGCGGGCCTGCAGTGGTTGCGCCAGTGGCGCCGCGGCGAATGGTCGCTGTCCTGGGCGGCCGCGGGGACGCTCTGACCGTCCGATAATCCAGCCATGAAAGTGCTGGATCTGCGGTGTGCCAACGGGCACGGCTTCGAGGGCTGGTTCGGTTCTGAAGAGGAATTTCTGGACCAGAACGGGCGCGGCCTGGTGGAGTGTCCGCTGTGCGCGGACCACCTCATCACGCGCCTGCCCAGTGCGCCTCGGCTGAACCTGTCGGGCGCGCGCGAACCGGTCGCGCCGCCTGCCAAGGCCGAACCCGCTGCCGCAGACCTGCAGGCGCTGTGGATGCAGGCGGTGCGCCACGCCATCGAGAACACCGACGACGTGGGCAACCGTTTTGCCGAAGAAGCGCGCCGCATCCACTATGGCGAGACGGACGCCCGCGGGATACGGGGCGTGGCCTCGTTGGAGGAGCGCCATGCGCTGCACGAGGAGGGCATCGAGGTGCTCTCGCTGCCCATCCCGCCGGCCTTGAAGGGCCCGGTGCAGTAGGGGCCTACAGCACCCTTCCCGGGTTCATCAGGCCCAGCGGGTCCAGCGCGGTCTTGATCTGGCGCATCAGGCCCAGCGCCACGGCAGACTTTCGTTGCTGCAATTCTTCGCGCTTGAGTTGACCCACGCCATGTTCGGCGGAAATCGACCCGCCGAAGGCCTGCACCGCGTCGTAGACGATCTCGTTGACCCGCGGCTCCTGCTCCCGCAGAAAGGCTTGGGCATCAGCGCCCGCCGGCGCCTGCACGTTGTAGTGCAGGTTGCCGTCGCCCAGGTGGCCGAAGTTCACCAGCCGGATGCCGGGCAGGTGGGCCTGCAGCGCAGCGTCGGTCTGCTGCACGAAGCGCGGGATGGCCGAGACCGGCACGCTGATGTCGTGCTTGATGTTCAGGCCCTCTTCGGCCTGCGCCAGGGGGATGGATTCACGCACATGCCAGAGCGCGCGGGACTGCGCCAGGCTCTCGGCCACCACGGCGTCGGCCACGCAGCCGTTGTCCAGCGCTGCGCCCAGCAGCCCCTCGAATCGGGTTCGGGCCGCCTCTTCGCCTTCCGCGTCTGACTGTTCCAGCAGCACGGTCCATGGCGCATGGACAAAGGGTTGCGGCAGGGCAGGGAAATGCCGGGCCACGAGATCCAGCGAGAAGCGGTTCATGACCTCGAAGCCGGTCAGGCCGGCGTCGAGCCGGCTGCGCGCCATCCCGAGCAACTGCACCGCTGCTTCGAGGGAGGGGCACGCGGCCAGGGCCGTGATGGCGGCAGCCGGTTGCGGGAACAGCTTCAGGGTGGCCGCCGTGATGACGCCCAGCGTGCCCTCGCTGCCGATGAACAGGCCGCGCAGGTCGTACCCGGTGTTGTCCTTGCGCAGCCCGGACAGGCCGTCCCAGACGTCGCCCGCAGGCGTCACCACCTCCAGGCCCAGGCAGAGGTCCCGCGCATTGCCGAAGCGCAGCACCTGCGTGCCCCCCGCGTTGGTGGCGAGGTTGCCGCCAATGGTGCAACTGCCTTCAGCGGCCAGGCTCAGGGGAAACAGCAACCCGCGGGCCTCGGCCGCAGCTTGCGCCGCCTGCAGCACGCATCCGGCCTCCACCGTCATCGTGAGGTTGTCGGTGTCGAGTGCGCGCACCGCGGTCATGCGGCGCAGGGACAGCAGCACCTGGCGGCCCTGGTCGTCAGGCACGCCGCCTCCCACCAGGCCGGTGTTACCCCCTTGCGGCACCAGCGCCACGCCAGCAGCCGCGCAAGCCTTGACCACCGCAGCCACTTCCGCGGTGGAGCCCGGGCGCACGACGGCCAGGGCCCGGCCACGCCAGCGCTTGCGCCAGTCCTGCTCGTACGAGGACAGGTCCTCGGGCGGGCACAGAACCTGGGAGGGGCCGACGATACGGCCCAGGTGGGAGATCAGTTCAGCACTCATGGGGCTTGGCGCAGGGCGTTGGACGGGTGGCGTGGCCAGCCCTCACTCCTGCGGTGCGGGCGCCCTGCCGCGCTGGATGCGCCAGCGCACGTGCAGGGCAGTGGCGGCAAACAGCGTTAGGCACAACAGGATCTCCACCACGGCGAGCATCTGGGACAGTCCGCTTTCACTGGTGGCGCGCACGGCGCCTTCCATGAAGTAGAGCCACACCAGCAGGCTCAACCATCGGTAGGTGTACATGCGGTGGCGCAGCAGTCCAGGCAAGGGCAGCAGCAGGGGCAGAACCTTGAGCGCCAGCGTGCCGGAGCCTGTGGGGGCCCACCACAGCTCCCACCCCAGGCCCAGCACGATCAGGCCCAACACGCTGCCCAGGGCCAGAGCACGGGTCAGGCGCACCACCCGGTCGGCCTCGGCGGGGCGTGGGGTCGTATCCGACAAGGTCATGCTGGCATCATAGCCAGCATGGACATGCCCCCTTCGCCCCCTCTGGACATGAACTCGGCTGCAGGCAGGGACGGGCGTGAAGGGCTGAACCCGCAGCCAGGGCAGCGGCTGGCGGATCGCCTGCAGTTGTTCAGGTTGCTGGCGCAGCGCTTCCGTGAGGAGCGTCTGGGCATGACCGCCGGGAGTCTGACCTTCACCACGCTCATTGCATTGGTGCCGCTGCTGACGGTGACGCTGGCCCTCTTCACGGCGTTTCCGATGTTCAGCACCTTCCAGGGTGCGCTGGAACGCCTGTTCCTGCAAAACCTGGTGCCTGACACGATCGCGCGGCCAGTCTTGTCGGCGTTGACCCAATTCGCAGGCAAGGCCAGCCGCCTGGGTGCGATGGGCCTGGCCGCGCTGGCGGTCACGGTCTTGGCATTGATCATGACCATCGACCGCACCCTCAACGCCATCTGGCGGGTGCGCCGACCCCGCTCCTTGGGGCGCCGCCTGCTCATCTACTGGGCCGCCCTCACGGTGGGGCCCCTGGCCCTGGGGGCCAGCCTGACGTTGACCTCCACGGTGCTGTCGGCCACCCGCGTCTGGGCGGGCGCCATGCCGGGCAGCTTCGGCCTGCTGCTGGACCTGGTGCAGTTCCTGCTGCTGGTGCTGGTGGCGGCCGGCCTGTTCCATTTCGTGCCCAACACTGCAGTGCGCTGGCGGCATGCGCTGGCCGGCGGCCTCTTCGTCGGCGTGGGCATCGAGGTGGCCAAGAAGGGCCTGGTCTGGTACGTGGGTGCGGTGCCGGCGCTGACCTCGGTCTATGGCGCCTTTTCCATCCTGCCCATCCTGCTGCTGTGGGTGTATCTGCTGTGGGTCGTGGTGCTGCTGGGGGCGGTGATCGCGGCTTACGCGCCTGTGCTGCTGGGCCGAACGGCACGTCCGTGGGCAGGCCCGGGGGTCGAATTCCGCCAGGCCCTGCGGCTGCTGGAGGCACTCGACCGGGCACGGCGCACCACCGCCCGTGGCAGGGATCTGGACACCCTGTCCGAAGCCCTGGCGGTCGATGCCATGGCGCTGGAACCCCTGATGGACGATCTGGCGGCGCTGGGGTGGGTGTCCCGGCTGGACGAGCCTGCGCCGCAGCGGTGGGTGCTGCTGGTCGATCTGCACGAGACGCCGGCTGCTCCGCTGGTGGATGCCCTGCTGCTCAAGCCGGATCCAGCCCTGGCCGCCTTCAGAAGCCGCACCGGCCTGGACAACTGGCGTCTGGCCGAGTTGATGCCCTTGTTGAACGAGCCGCGGGCGGGCCTTGCCTCTGCGTCACCCTGAGCGCCCCTCGCAGGCTCCGCCGGGTGACCTTTGGTCAGGCTTTCTCAGCGTCCAAGGCCGCGCGCAGGGATGAGAGAACCGCGTCGGGGGCCTCGACCATCAGGTTGTGGCCCGCAGGCACGGTGTGCACCGTTGCGCCCAGCAACCGGGCCAGTGCCTGGCCGCTGCGAGCAGGAGTCATCTGGTCCGCTGCACCCAGGATGCAGTCTGTCGGGCAGGCCAGGCGAGCGGCCGCTGCCTCCGCACCCCGGTACCCGTTGCACATGGAGAACTCCAGGTGGAAGAGGTTGCCGCCCGTCCACCCCGCCTGCATGCGGCGCATGAGGGCGCGGTTGGTGCCGTGCAGCCAGTTGCCCGGGCCTGGGAAGGAGGGCTTGGAGGCGGTGCTGGAGTAAGACCAGCTGTTGACGAGGTCGATGGCCTGCAGGGGGTCGTCGCGCGCCGTGGCCAGCAGGGCATCGGAAACCTGCATCGGGTAGGCGGTGCCCAGCAGCACCAGCTGCGAGGCGGCTGCGGGTGATTGGGCCGCAGCTTCCAGCACCGCCAGCGAGCCCATGCTGTGGCCCACCAGGGCCGCCTGCTGCAGCCCCGCGGCAGCCATCACCTGCAGCACCCAGGTGCCCAGGGACTCGATGTCCGTGAGGGGCGGCCCGTCGCTGCGGCCGTGGCCGGGGATGTCCAGCGCGAGCACGCTGCGGCCGTGGTGGGCGCACCAGCGTGCCAGCAGGTTCCAGCAGCTGTGGTCGTGCAGCGCGCCGTGGACGAAGACGACAGCCGGCAGTCCCGCGTCGAAAGGCTTGCCGCCTGTGTAGGCGTAGGCGGTGCGGTCTTGGACCTGCAGTTTCATGGCTTCGCCTCCGCCACCTTGGTGGGGCTTGCCTTGGCGCGCCCCGCGGCCTTCTCCGCTGCCTTCAGGGCGCGCTTGAGGTCATCGATCAGATCATCAGCGTCTTCCAACCCGATGGACAGGCGGATCGTGCCGGCACCGATGCCCGCGCGCTTCAGGGCCTCGTCATCCAGCCGGAAGTGGGTGGTCGAGGCCGGGTGGATGACCAGCGAGCGGCAGTCGCCCACGTTGGCCAGGTGGGAGAAGATCTTGAGCGCCTCGATGAAGGCCTTGCCTTGCTCGCGGCTGCCCCGCAGGTCGAAGCTGAACACCGAGCCGCAGCCGCGCGGCAGCAACCGGCGCGCCAGCAGGTGGTCCGGGTGGCTTTCCAGTTCGGGGTAGCCCACGCGCTCGACCAGCGGGTGCGCGGCCAGGAAGGCGACCACCTTGCGCGCATTGGCCACGTGCCGCTCCATGCGCAAGGGCAGGGTCTCCAGCCCCTGCAGCATCAGCCAGGCCGTGTGCGGGCTCATGCAGGCGCCGAAGTCCCGCAGGCCTTCACGGCGAGCCCTCAGCAGGAAGGCGCTGGTGGTGCTCTCTTCCGTGAACACCATGCCGTGAAAGCCCTCATAGGGCGTGGTCAGCTCGGGGTGGCGGCCGGCGGCTTCCCAGTCGAACTGTCCGCCATCGATCACCACGCCGCCGATGACGGTGCCATGGCCCGACAGGAATTTCGTGGCCGAGTGGAAGACCAGTGCCGCCCCGTGCTCGAAGGGCCGCATCAGCCAGGGCGTGGTGAAGGTGGCGTCCACCAGCAGCGGCACGCCGGCCTCCCGGCCGAGGGCGCTGATGGTGGGGATGTCGAGCACGTCCAGCCCCGGATTGCCCAGGGTCTCGCCGAACAGCAGCCGGGTGTTCGGGCGAATCGCCGCGCGCCAGGCGTCGATGTCGCCTGGACGCACGAAGGTGGTCTCGATGCCGAAACGCCGCAGCGTGTAGTGCAGCAGGTTGTGGGAGCCGCCATACAGGGCTGCCGAAGACACGATGTGGGAGCCCGCGCCCGCCAGCGTGGCGATGGCCAGGTGCAGCGCGGCCTGGCCGCTGGCCGTGGCGATGGCACCCACGCCGCCCTCCAGCGCCGCCATCCGTTCCTCGAACACGGCATTCGTGGGATTGCTGATGCGGCTGTAGACGTGGCCCGCGCGCTCCATGTTGAACAGCGCTGCTGCGTGGTCGCTGCTTTCGAAGACGAAGCTGGTGCTCAGGTGGATGGGCGTGGCCCGTGCACCTGTGGCTGGGTCTGGGGCGGCCCCTGCGTGCAGTGCCAGGGTGTCGAATCCGGGGTCAGCGGCTCCGGCCATGTACAGGCCTCCAATCAGGGTGAAACGGGGTGATTTGCCAGGGATTGTGGGCTATATTGAACCGTCCTCGGTGCGTGGCTGCGGTGCCGGGACGCCGGGCCCCAGCCCCGGTCCACCACCAGGCCAACGGAGGAACCCGCCATGAAGGTCAGCGACATCCTGCGCGTCAAGGGCAGCACGCTGTTCACCACCACACCGGACCGTGCGCTGGCCGAGGCGCTGACGCAGATGGCCGAACTGGACATCGGCTCGCTGGTGGTGATGGAGCATGGCGATCTGGTGGGCATGCTCACCTTCCGCGAGGTGATCGCGGCAGTGGTGCGCAACGGTGGCGGGGTGGGCACGAGCATCGTGCGTACGGTGATGGACGACGCGCCGTTGACCTGCACGCCAGAGACCGAGATGGACGAGGTGCGCCGCATGATGCTGCAGCGTCACGCCCGCTACATGCCGGTGATGGAAAAGCGCACGTTGATGGGAGTCATCTCGTTTTACGACGTGGCCAAGGCCGTGGTGGACGCGCAGGACTTCGAGAACCGCATGCTCAAGGCCTACATCCGCGACTGGCCGGTGGAAGACGGCGCCGCGAAGCCCGCAGCAGACGCCTGAGGTTGCCGGCGCCGGCCCGGCCCCGCGCGAAGGGGGCCTGCCTACAATCCGCGCATGTCCGGATCCACCTTTGGCGAACTCTTTCGCGTCACGAATTTCGGCGAAAGCCACGGCCCCGCCATCGGTTGCGTCATTGACGGGTGCCCCCCGGGCATGGCCTTGTCGGAGGCTGACATCCAGCCCGATCTGGACCGCCGCCGCCCGGGCACCAGCCGTCACGTGACGCAGCGCAACGAGCCTGACCAGGTGGAGATTCTCTCGGGCGTGTACGAAGGGCAGACCACGGGCACCCCGATCTGCCTGCTGATCCGCAACACCGACCAGCGCAGCAAGGACTACGGCAACCTGCTGGACACCTTTCGCCCCGGCCATGCCGACTACACCTACTGGCGCAAGTACGGGCTGCGGGATCCCCGCGGAGGCGGACGTTCCTCGGCCCGCCTGACGGCCCCCATGGTGGCCGCGGGTGCGGTGGCCCGCAAGTGGTTGCGTGCGCAGCACGGCCTGACGGTCACGGGCTGGATGACGGCCCTGGGGGAGATGGAGATTCCGTTCGAGGACGAGTCCCACATCCCGCACAACCCCTTCTTTGCCGCCAATGCCAGCCAGATCCCCGCGCTGGAGGCCTTCATGGACGCGCTGCGCAAGTCGGGCGACTCCTGCGGGGCCCGCATCCGCGTGGTGGCGCGCGGCGTGCCAGCCGGCTGGGGCGAGCCCCTGTACGACAAGCTCGACGCCGACATCGCCTACGCCATGATGGGCATCAACGCCGTCAAGGCCGTGGAGATTGGCGACGGCGTGGGCGTGGTGGCGCAGCGGGGCAGCGTGCACGGCGATGAACTCACCCCCGCAGGGTTTGCAAGCAACCACGCAGGCGGCGTGCTCGGTGGCATCTCCACCGGGCAGGACATCGAGGTGTCCATTGCCATCAAGCCCACCAGTTCGATCCGGCTGCCTCGCCGCTCGGTGGACCGTGCCGGTGAGCCCGCCACGGTGGAGACCTTCGGCCGACACGATCCCTGCGTGGGCATACGCGCCACGCCCATCGCCGAGGCGATGCTGGCCCTGGTGCTGATGGACCACGCGTTGCGCCACCGTGCCCAGTGCGGCGATGTGGCCCTCCCGGTCCCGCCGCTGGCGGCCCAGGCATGACAGCGGCGTCCAGACCGTCGACGTCGAGGCCCGGCGCTTGAAGTCAGCTTCGGCGCTGCTGCCGGCGCCCTTGCCGGCACCGCTGCCGGCCTTCGCGCTGCTGTCCTTCACCTACTTCGCGGCCATCGGCCTGTTCAACCCGTACGCGCCCTTGTGGTTCAAGGAGCTGGGGTTCAGCACCTTTGCCATTGGCGGCATCGCGGCCTTGCAGTCCTGCACCCGCATCGTCGGCCCCTACGGCTGGGGGTGGTTGGGCGACCACACCGGCCAGCGCGTGACGCTCATCCGCCTGGCTTGCACGGGCTGCGTGGTCTCGGCCTTCAGCCTGCTGTTCGTGGAAAGCCTGTGGCCCGTGGCCGCCGTCACGGCCTTGCTGTTCCTGGCCAACAGCGGGGTGGTGCCGCTGTACGAGACCTCCCTGGCGCACCTGCTGAGCAACGGGCAGGGGCTGGATGCAGGCAAGTACGGACGGGTGCGCGTTTGGGGTTCGGTTGGCTTCATCGCCTCGGTCACGGCCTTCGGCTTCGTGCTGGAGCGCGCGGGCGTGAGCGCGTTTCCCTGGGTGGTGGCGGGGATGAACGTGTTGCTGCTGTGGGCGGCCCTGCGGCTGCCTCGGGGCCATGAAGAGGTGGCGCATGATGAGCCGCCCCCTGCAGTGCTGCAGTTGCTGAGGCAGCCTGAAGTGGCGTGGTTCTTCGCCTCCATCTTCTTCACGGTGCTGGCCCACACGGCGATGTATGCGTTCTTCTCGCTCTACCTGGTGCACCTGGGTTACGGGAAGTCCGCCGTGGGGGCGCTCTGGGCGGTGGCCGTGGCGGTGGAGATCCTGTTCTTCTGGACCCAGGGCCGCTTCTTTTCCCGGCTGCCACCTGCTGGCTGGCTGCAGGTGGTCGCTGCGGTGGCCACGGCGCGCTTCGCCGCCACCGCGGGCGCGGGCCATCTCGGCTGGGTGCTGGTGCTGGCGCAGGTGTCGCACGCGGTCACTTTCGCGGCGCACCACGCGGCTTGCATCTCGCTGATCCACCACCTGTTCCCGGGCCGGGCCCGGGGTCGTGGCCAGGCCCTCTACACCATCCTGGGCTACGGACTGTCAGGCGTGCTGGGGGGCTTTGGTGGCGGCTGGATGATCGAGCGTCTGGGCTACGAGCCCACGTTCTGGGCGGCCAGCGCCGCCGCGGCGCTGGGCTGGCTGTGCGCCAGGCGCTGCACGCGGGCCCTGGCCCGGGCCGAGGCCGGAACGCCCGCTTAGAGCCCGCAGCCGGCAGCCCTGCGGCCCTTCTTCAAGGCCAGGCCTGCCGATGCGGTGTCGTCGAGCCTTTCAGGCCTTGAGGCCTTCAGCCCTTCAGCCCTTCAGCCCTTCAGCCCTTCAGCCCTCGGCGTAGTCGCTTACCGGCACGCAGCTGCAGAACAGGTTGCGGTCACCGTACACGTTGTCCACGCGGCCCACGGGCGGCCAGTACTTCTGCTGGCGCAGGCTCTTCACCGGGTAGGCCGCTTCTTCGCGTGAGTAGGCGTGGGGCCAGTCGGCGGCCAGGAGGCTGGCCGCGGTGTGCGGCGCGTTCTTCAGCGGGTTGGCCTCGCGCGGCCAGGCACCGGATTCGACCTTCGCGATCTCCTGCCGGATCGCGATCATCGCGTCGCAGAAGCGGTCGAGTTCGGCCAGCGCCTCGCTCTCGGTGGGTTCCACCATCAGCGTGCCGGCCACCGGGAAACTCAAGGTGGGCGCGTGGAAACCGTAGTCGATCAGGCGCTTGGCCACGTCTTCCGCCGTGATGCCCGAGCTGTCCTTCAGCGGGCGCAGGTCCAGGATGCATTCGTGCGCCACGCCACCGCCCTTCAGGCCAGGCACGTTGCTGCTGAACTGCACGTGGAAGTGGTCTGCCAGGCGCGCGGCCACGTAGTTGGCCGACAGGATGGCCGTCTCGGTGGCGCTGCGCAGGCCCTCCGCGCCCATCATGCGCACGTACATCCAGCTGATGGGCAGCACCGCCGAGTTGCCCAGCCAGGTTGCCGAGACCGCCTTGACTGGTGAGTTCTCGTCACCCACGCCACTGGTCACGTGTTGCGGCAGGAACGGCACCAGGTCCTCCACCACGCACACCGGCCCCACGCCGGGGCCGCCGCCGCCGTGCGGGATACAGAAGGTCTTGTGCAGGTTCAGGTGGCTGACGTCGCCGCCGAACTCGCCCGGCGCGGCCACGCCCACCAGCGCGTTCATGTTGGCGCCGTCCACGTAGACGCGACCACCGTGCTGGTGCACCAGGGCGCACAACTCCTTGACCCGGGTCTCGAACACGCCGTAGGTGGAGGGGTAGGTGATCATCACCGCGGCCAGGTTCGCGCTGTGCTGCTCGCACTTGGCGCGCAGGTCGTCCATGTCGACGTTGCCGCTGGCGTCGCACTTCACCACCACCACGCTCATGCCCACCATCTGGGCGCTGGCCGGGTTGGTGCCGTGGGCGGATTCGGGGATCAGGCAGACGTGGCGATGGCCTTCGCCGCGCGAGCGGTGCCAGCCGCGGATGGCCAGCAGCCCGGCGTACTCGCCCTGCGAGCCGGCGTTGGGCTGCAGGCTGATGCCGGCATAGCCGGTGGCCTGGCACAGCCACTCCACCAGTTGATCGGCCAGCGCCTGGTAGCCGGCCTTCTGCTCGGCCGGGGCAAACGGGTGGATGTGCGCGAACTCGGGCCAGGTGACCGGGATCATCTCGCTCGTCGCGTTGAGCTTCATCGTGCACGAGCCCAGCGGGATCATGGTGCGGTCCAGCGCCAGGTCCTTGTCCGACAGGCTGCGCAGGTAACGCAGCATCTGCGTTTCGCTGTGGTGGGTGTTGAACACCGGGTGGGTGAGGAAGTCGCTGCTGCGGCGCAGGGCCGCCGGGATGAGCGGCTCGATGCCTTTCTCGAAGGCCTCGAACGAGGGCAGGGCCTGGCCGGGCGCGGCGAACACCTGCCACAGTGCGGTGATGTCTTCACGCGTGGTGGTCTCATCCAGCGAGATGCCCACCAAACCGCCCACCAGTCCACCCACCACACCGCCGCCCCCTTGCGGGAAGGCGCGCAGGTTCATGCCGGCTGCGCGGGCGCGCTGCAGCACGGCCTGGGTGGCGTCACCCGTGGCCACGGTGAGGGTGTCGAACGCGGTGCTGTTGCCGACCTGGGCGCCCAGCGCCTTCAGCCCCTGCGCCAGGATCGCGGTGTAGGAGGCCACGCGCCGGGCGATGCGCTTCAGGCCCTGCGGCCCGTGGTAGACGGCGTACATGCTGGCCATCACCGCCAGCAGTACCTGCGCCGTGCAGATGTTGGAGGTGGCCTTCTCTCGGCGGATGTGCTGCTCGCGCGTCTGCAGCGCCAGGCGGTAGGCCGGTGCGCCATGCGAATCCACGCTCACGCCCACCAACCGGCCGGGCATGGAGCGCTTGAACTCGTCGCGGCAGGCCAGGTAGGCGGCGTGCGGACCACCCGCGCCCATGGGCACACCGAAACGCTGCGTGGTGCCCACCACGATGTCCGCCCCCAATTCGCCCGGGGGCACCAGAAGCGTCAGGGCCAGCAGGTCGGCGGCGACGATGAAGGCCGCTCCGTGGCGGTGAATGCGCTCCGCCTCGCCCCGCAGGTCATGCACCGTGCCGTCGGTGGCGGGGTATTGGTCGATGGCCGCGAAGTACTGCCCCGCCTCGATCTTGGCGTTCCAGTCCTCCATGGAGATGGCCAGGTCCACCTTCAGGCCCAGCGGCTCGGCCCGTGTCCGGATGACTTCAATGGTCTGCGGGTGGCAGTCGCCCGCCACCAACACGGTGTCGGACTTGCTCTTCACGCTGCGCTTGGCCAACGTCATGGCCTCGGCCGCGGCCGTGGCCTCGTCAAGCATGGAGGCGTTGGCCATCGCCATGCCGGTCAGGTCGCACACCATGGTCTGGAAGTTCACCAGCGCTTCCATGCGGCCCTGGGAGATCTCGGCCTGGTAGGGCGTGTAGGCGGTGTACCAGGCGGGGTTCTCCAGGATGTTGCGCAGGACGACGCCGGGCGTGTGCGTACCGTGGTAACCCTGGCCGATGAAGCTCTTGAGCACCTCGTTGCGGGCCGCCAGCGCCTTGATCTCGGCCAGCGCCTGCGCCTCGGTCACTGGCGCGGGAAGGGCCATCGGGCGGCTGCGGGCGATGGCCTGGGGCACCACGGCCTCGATCAGCGCCCGGCGCGAGGCCGCGCCGATCACCGAGAGCATGTGGGCCTCGTCGTCGGGTGTGGGGCCGATGTGGCGCGGCACGAACTCGTCGGCGCGCTCCAGGTCGTGCAGGGGCGTGTGGGCGGTCATCAGCATGGCAGGCGGTCTCCGGTGCTCTTCAGGCAGGACGGGGCGGCAGGGCTTGGGGCGGGGGTGGGTCGTGCTTTACAGCGTCTTCAGCAAGGCGTCGTAGCCCGGCGGGTCCATCAGTTGGTCGAACTCGGCCATGTCCGACACCTTCACCTTGAAGAACCAGCCGTTGCCCATGGGGTCGCTGTTGGCCAGCGACGGGTCAGCGCGCAGGGCCTCGTTGACCTCGACCACCTCGCCCGAGACGGGCATCTTCACGTCGGCTGCAGCCTTCACCGACTCCACCACGCCGGCCGGCTCGCCCTGCTTGAAGGTGGCGCCCACCTCGGGCAGATCCACAAACACCACATCGCCCAGGGCGTCCTGCGCGTGCAGCGTGATGCCCACGATGGCGGCGTCGTGGTCTTCGATGTTGATCCACTCGTGGTCAGGGGTGAACATGGTTGTCATGGTGAGGTTCCTTTTCAGTGAGGCTTCAGTGAAGTTGCAGTGAGGTTCGAAAGGGTTTGGCGGGGAGAACGACGTGCGTGGTGGCTTGAACGCGGCACCGCTCAGGGTCTCAACCCCGGTGGTAGCGATGAGGAGCGAACGGCATGGCCGTCACGCGCATGGGCACGCGCTTGCCGCGCACTTCGGCGAAGACGTCGGTGCCGGCGGAGGCCAGGGCCGTTTCGAGCCAGGCCATGGCGATGGGCTGCTTCACCGTCGGGCCGACGGTGCCGCTGGTCACGCGTCCCACGGCGCGTCCGTCCGCCAGCACCAGCGGCGCACCTTCGCGCACGGGCACGCGGTCCAGGCCGACCAGGCCCGCGCGCTTGCGCGCGGGACCGTTGGCCAGTTGAGCATCCACCACGGCGGCGCCCGGGTAACCGCCTGCGCGATCGCCGCCAGCGCGGCGCACTTTCTGGATGGCCCAGGTCAGGCCGGCTTCCACAGGCGTGGTGGTGGTGTCGATGTCGTGGCCGTACAGGCACAACCCGGCCTCCAGGCGCAGGGTGTCACGGGCGCCCAGGCCGGCGGGCTGCACCTCGGGCTGGGCCAGCAGGGCGCGGGCCACGCGCTCGGCGGCCTCGGCCGGCACGGAAATCTCGAAGCCGTCCTCGCCTGTGTAGCCCGAGCGCGTGAGGTAGCACTCGGCGCCTTCCAGCGTGAAGGCGCCGCCCGTCATGAAGGTCAGGGCACGCACGCCCGGGGCCAGGCGCGCCAGCGCGTCCACGGCCAAGGGCCCTTGCAGCGCCAGCAAAGCGCGCTCGGGCAGGGGGACGATGCGGCAGCGCGCACCGATGTGCTGTTGCAGATGGGCCGTGTCGGCCGCCTTGCAGGCCGCGTTGACCACCAGCAGCAGGTCGGTCTCGCGCCGGGTGATCATCAGGTCGTCCAGCAGACCGCCGGCGTCGTTCGTGAAGAAGGCGTAGCGTTGCCTGCCCACGGCCAGACCTTGCACGTCCACCGGCACCAGGGTCTCCAGTGCGGCGGCGGCATCAGCGCCTTCCAGGCGCAACTGGCCCATGTGGGAGACATCGAACAGCGCGGCTGCCGTGCGGCAGGCCGTGTGCTCGGCCAGGATGCCTGCCGGGTACTGCACCGGCATGTCGTAGCCCGCAAAAGGCACCATGCGGGCGCCGAGTTCGACATGCAGGGCGTGCAGGGGTGTGCGGGAGAGCGGTTCCGCCTGTGAGGCAGGTGCGCCAGCGGCGGCGAGGGGGTCAGCGGACAAGGGTCTCTCCTCAAGGGCATCGTGATGCCGAAGCCCCGGCCCGCGCCGGTGGTCCTCGGGTCTGCCCTCGCTGTCCGCTTTACCTGAGAGATTGACGCTGGCGGCCTGGTGGACGCTGCAGCGCTTGCCCCTTCGGTGGACGCCGCGCCCAGCGCGTGCCGCCTCTCTCCAGTGAGGATCGGTGACGAGCCCTCCAGCCCGCTGCCGCTCGCCAGTCCTTTTGCCTGAGCGTTCGACCGGGTACTTTCGGTCCCGGCTTCGCCTTCGGCGGCACGCAGTGCGTGCTCTCTCCTGGCACAGCCAGTATATGCGGGGGCCCAGGCGCCACCCGTGATCTCCCGGGGTCTCCAAGCCCTGCGGCCGGCGGAGAATCAAGCCATGGCCGACGACATCTCCAGCCTGCGCCGCACCCTGAAAGACTGCCGCACCATCGCGGTGGTGGGCCTGTCGGCCGAGTGGCACCGGCCCAGCTACTTCGCTGCCAAGTACGTGCAGCAGCACGGCTACCGAGTCGTCCCGGTCAACCCCAAGTACGCCGAGATCCTGGGCGAGAAGAGCTACGCCCGGCTGGAGGACATCCCGTTTCCGGTGGACATGGTGGACGTGTTCCGGCGCGAGGCTGACGTGCCGCCCATCGCCCGCTCGGCCGTGGCCATCGGTGCGAAGTGCCTGTGGCAGCAACTGGGGGTGAAGAGCCAGGAGGCCGACGGCATTGCGCGTGCCGCCAGGATGGACTCGGTGATGGACCGCTGCGTGAAGATCGAGCATGCGCGTCTGTTCGGTGGCCTGCACTGGGCGGGCGTGAATACCCGCGTGATCTCGGCCCGGCGCCCGGTGTGAGCCCATGAACCTGCGCTGACGTTTGAGGACCACCCCCCATGCCCGACCGCCGCTTTCGCCCCGAAACCCTGGCCATCCACGCCGGCCAGATCCCTGATGCCGCCACCGGTGCCCGTGCGCTGCCCATCTACCAGACCACCAGCTTCGTCTTCGATTCGGCCGACCACGCCGCCAGCCTCTTCAACCTGCAGACCTTCGGCAACGTCTATTCCCGCCTGAGCAACCCCACGGTGGCCGCGCTGGAGGAACGCGTGGCGGCGCTGGAAGGCGGCCGCGCGGCGGTGGCCGCAGCCAGCGGGATGGCCGCCGAGGCGCTGGCGCTGATGACGCTGCTGCAGGCGGGCGACCATGTGGTGGCCGCGGGGGCGCTTTATGGCGGTACCGTCACCATGCTGGCGGTGAACCTGCGCAAGTTCGGCATCGAGACCACGTTCGTCGACGCCACCGACCCCGCCGCCTTCGCCGCCGCCATCCGCCCGAACACGCGCGCCGTCTACGCCGAGACCCTGGGCAACCCCAGCCTCGTGGTGCTGGACATCGCGGCCGTGGCCGACGTGGCGCACGCCCACGGCCTTCCGCTGGTGGTGGACAACACGGTGCCCAGCCCCGCCTTGTGCAACCCCCTGGCGCATGGTGCCGACATCGTGGTCCACTCGGCCACCAAGTACCTGGCCGGCCACGGCACCACGCTGGGCGGCGTGGTGGTGGAGGGCGGGCGCTTCCCCTGGGACAACGGCAAGTTCCCGGGCATGACGGAACCGTCGCCGGGTTACCACGGGGTGAAGTTCTACGAGACCTTCGGCGACTTCGGCTTTTCCATGCGCTGCCGCATGGAGAGCTTGCGCGTGTTTGGCGCGGCGCTCAGCCCCATGAGCGCCTGGCAGATCCTGCAGGGCGTGGAGACCCTGCCTTTGCGCATGGAGCGGCACGGCGCCAATGCGCTGGCGGTGGCCCGGTTCCTGAAAGAAGACGCCCGTGTGGCCTGGGTGAACTACCCCGGCCTGGAAGACCATCCCCAGCACGCATTGCTGAAGCGCCAGATGTCCGGCGCTTCGGGGCTGCTGGCTTTTGGCGTGGCCGCGGCTTCGGGCGCCATGGCCGCATCAGGCACTTCAGGCGCTTCGGCCACCTCGGCCGACCAAGCCCTGCAGCGCGGCATCCGATTCATCGAAAGCGCGCAATTCATGAGCCACCTGGTGAACATCGGCGACACGCGCACCCTCATCAGCCACCCGGCCAGCACCACGCACCGCCAGCTCGACGCCGCGCAGCAACTCGCCGCCGGCGTGCGGCCGGACATGATCCGCATCTCGGTGGGGCTGGAGCACATCGACGACATCCTCTGGGACATCGACCAGGCCTTGTCGGCCGCGGTGGCCTGAGAGCTTCCTCACCAACTTCTGAAAGCCCACCCCATGAACACCTGGACCCACGACGCCGAACTCTTCGCCCTGATGCGCGGCAAGCTCTTCCCCGCCGTCATCGGCGACATCCTCGACACCATGGGGCTGCTGCACCAGTTCCTGCCCGCCCACATCCGGCCGCTGCGGCCCGAGATGGTGATCTTGGGCCGGGCCATGCCGGTGCTGGAGTCCAACGCCTTCGCCGCCAGCGAGCCCGCCGGCCTGGGCCCCTTGAGCCGCCAGCCCTTCGGCCTGCTGTTCCAGGCCCTGGACGACCTGCGCGAGCACGAGGTCTACCTGGCCACTGGCTGCACGCCCACCTTCGCCTTGTGGGGCGGGTTGATGACCACGCGGGCCCGCCATCTCAAGGCCGCCGGTGCGGTGCTGGACGGCTACCACCGTGACACGCCGGAGGTGCTGGCCTCCGGCCTGCCGGTGTTCTCCATGGGCGGCTACGCGCAGGACCAGGGCGCCCGCGGCAAGGTGGTGGACTGGCGCGTGCCCTTGGAGCTGGGCGGCGTGCGCGTGCAACCAGGTGACATCGTCTTTGGCGACATGGACGGTGTGCTCGTGATCCCCAAGGCCGCCGAGGAGGAAGCCATCCGCCGCGCGCTGGAGAAGGTGAGCGCCGAGAACACCGTGCGCCTGGCCATCGAGCGCGGCATGAGCACCCAGGAAGCCTTCAGGACCTATGGCGTGATGTGAGCCCGCCAGGGGGCGCCTCGACACCTGGGGCGGCCCAGCGCCTTCTTGAGAGAACCAGACCATGAGCATCTACGACCAGCACCTGGACAAGAACCCCGCCAACTTCGTGGCACTGTCGCCAGTGAGCTTTGTGGAGCGCAGTGCCGAGGTGTTTGGCGACTTGCCGGCCGTGGTGCACGGTGCCCGGCGCTACACCTGGGCGCAAACGCGCGAGCGCTCGGCGCGCCTGGCGGCAGCCCTGCGCGCCCTGGGTGTGGGCCGCGGCAGCACGGTGAGCGCCATGCTGCCCAACACGCCCGAAATGGTGGAGGCGCACTACGCCGTGCCGGCCCTGAATGCCGTGCTGAACACGCTGAACACCCGGCTGGACGCGCCGCTACTGGCCTGGCAGATCAACCACTGCGAGGCCCAGGTGCTGATCATCGACCGCGAGTTCGCACCCGTGATCGCCCAGGCCCTGCGCATCCTCAAAGATGAGCACGGCCGCGAGCCCATCGTGATCGACGTCTGCGACAGCGAATACACCGGCCCCGGTAAGCGCCTGGGCGCGCACGAGTACGAAGCGCTGCTGGCGGCCCATACGGCGCTGGACGTGCTGCCGGGGCCTGCTGACGAGTGGGACGCCATCGCGGTGAGCTACACCAGCGGCACCACGGGCGACCCCAAGGGCGTGATCACGCACCACCGCGGCGCCTACCTGAACGCGGTGTCCAACGTGGCCACCTGGACCATGCCGCACTTCCCACGCTACCTGTGGACGTTGCCGATGTTCCACTGCAACGGCTGGTGCTTCCCCTGGACGGTGGCGATGCTGGGGGGCACCCACGTGTGCCTGCGCCGCGTGGAGGCCCAGGCCATCCTGCAGGCCATGCGCGAGCATGCGGTGGACCACTACTGCGCCGCGCCCATCGTGCATAACCTCATCATCAACGCCCCTGCCGAGTGGCGCGAGGGCGTGCAGGGCGTGCGCGGCATGGTGGCGGGCGCCGCACCGCCTGCGGCCATGATCGAGGGCATGGCCCGCATCGGCTTCGACATCACGCACGTGTACGGCCTGACCGAGGTGTACGGCCCGGCGGCGGTGGCCGTCAAGCGGGCGTCCTGGGCTGCGGAGTCGCTGTCGGAGCAAACGCGCCTGAACGGCCGCCAAGGCGTGCGCTACGCCCTGCAGGAAGGCATGACGGTGCTGGACGCCGAGAGCATGGCCCTCACGCCGGCCGACGGCCAGACCATGGGCGAGATCATGTTCCGCGGCAACATCGTGATGAAGGGCTACCTGAAGAACCCGGCGGCCACCGACAAGGCCTTCGCCGGCGGCTGGTTCCACACCGGGGACCTGGCCGTGATGGAGCGCGACCGCTACGTCAAGATCAAGGACCGCAGCAAGGACATCATCATCTCGGGCGGCGAGAACATCAGCTCGCTGGAGGTGGAAGATGCGCTGTACCGTCACCCGGCCGTGATGGCCTGCGCCGTGGTGGCCCGGC
The DNA here is from genome assembly GCA_947464185.1 of Burkholderiales bacterium. Classification (GTDB taxonomy): domain Bacteria; phylum Pseudomonadota; class Gammaproteobacteria; order Burkholderiales; family Burkholderiaceae_C; genus Rubrivivax. The sequence goes on along the minus strand of CANHVY010000008.1, from coordinate 12,551 downwards.
CCGACCCCAAGTGGGGCGAGACGCCCCTGGCCTACGTGGAGACCAAGCCCGACGCCACCGTCAGTGCCGAGGAACTGGTGGCCCACTGCAAGGGCCTGCTGGCGGGCTACAAGGTCCCGCGCGAGATCCGCTTCGAGCCGATTCCGAAGACCAGCACCGGCAAGATCCAGAAGTTCCAGCTGCGTGAGCGCGCGAAGAGCGCCTCCGCCATCGAATGACCCTTGGAGATACCCCCATGACCGACCTGAGCCAACCCGTCATGACGCCCCTGGTCTTGCGCGAACGTGATGAGCGCGGCGTGGTGCGCCTCACGCTGAACCGGCCCAACGCCTTCAATTCCCTGTCTGAAGCCACGCTGACCGCCCTGCAGGCCGAACTCGACGCCGTGCAGGCCGACGAGACGGCTCGCGTGGTGGTGATCGCTGCAGCCGGCAAGGCCTTCTGCGCCGGGCACGACCTGAAGGAGATGCGTGCCGAGCCCTCGCAGGCCTACTACGAGCGCCTGTTCGCGCAGTGCGGCCGCATGATGCTGACGATCCAGCAACTGCCCGTGCCCGTCATCGCCCGCGTGCAGGGCATCGCCACGGCGGCGGGCTGCCAGCTCGTGGCCATGTGCGACCTGGCGGTGGCCGCACGCGATGCGCGCTTTGCCGTCAGCGGCGTGAACCTGGGCCTGTTCTGCTCGACCCCCAGCGTGGCCTTGAGCCGCAACCTTTCCCGCAAGGCCGCTTTCGAGATGCTGGTGACCGGCGCTTTCATCTCGGCTGACGAGGCGCAGGCCAAGGGCCTGGTCAACCGGGTGGTCGAGGCGGACCAGCTCGACGCGGAAATCGACTCGCTGGTGAACAGCATCGTAGCCAAGCCGCGCGTGGCGCTGGCCATGGGCAAGAGCCTGTTCTACCGCCAACTGGAGGTGGGCATCGAGGAGGCCTACACCGACGCCGGTCAGACCATGGCCTGCAACATGATGGACACCGCCGCCCTGGAGGGCGTGCAGGCCTTCATCGACAAACGTGCGCCCGATTGGCGCGGCGCCCGGTGACTTTGCCGATGGCGGATACGGCCACGCACTTCGACGTCATCGTGCTGGGCGCCGGCATGGCCGGGGCCTCGGTGGCCGCCGAGCTGGCGCCGCAGCGCCGCGTGCTGCTGCTGGAACTGGAAGACCAGCCCGGGCGCCACACCACCGGGCGCTCCGCGGCCATGTTCTTCGAAAGCTACGGCAACGCCACGGTGCGCGGTCTCACGCGGGCCAGCCGCGCCTTTTTGGAGCAGCCGCCTGAAGGCTTTGCCGACGTGCCCTTGATGAGCCCGCGCGCGGCGCTCTTCGTGGCCGGGCCGGAAGCGGTACCGCGCCTGCAAGACATGCTCGGCTCCTTCCAGGAGGGCACGGGCCTCAAACCCCTGCCGCGCGAGGAGGCCTTGCGCCAGGTGCCCATCCTGCGGCCCGAGGCCGTGGCCGCGGCGGCGCTGGACGACAGCGGCCGCGACATGGAGGTGGCCGCCATCCTGCAGGGCTACCTGCGCCTGCTGCGGCGCGCCGGGGCGCAGGTGGTGCTGGGCGCCGGCGAGGTGGCATTGCATCGGCAGGCGGGGCAGTGGACGGTGGACAGCCGCGCCGGCCGCTTCCAGGCACCGGTGATCGTGAATGCCACCGGCGCCTGGGCCGATGTGGTGGCCCGCCAGGCCGGCGCGCGCCCTGTGGGCCTGCAGCCCATGCGCCGCACGGCGATGACCATCGCCGCACCCGAGGGGCCAGACAGCCGCCACTGGCCCATGGTGATCGATGTCGACGAGACGGTGTACTTCAAGCCCGACGCCGGCCAGTTGCTGCTGTCGCCCGCCAACGAAGACCCGATGGACCCCTGCGACGTGGCGCCGGAAGAGCTGGACATCGCCATCGCGGTGGACCGCTTCGAGTCCCTCACCACCCACCCCGTACGGCGCATCGCCCACCGCTGGGCGGGGCTGCGCAGCTTCGTGGCCGACCGTGCGCCCGTGGCCGGCTGGGACACCCAGGCCGAAGGCTTCTTCTGGCTGGCAGGGCAGGGCGGCTACGGCATCCAGATGGCCCCGGCCCTGGCGCGCGCAGCGGCCGCGCTGGTGCTGGGGCAGGCCTTGCCCGCTGATATTGCAGCCCAGGGCGTCACCGCCGACGCGCTGTCTCCTCGACGGCTGCTGTAAGCCCGAGAGTCTCTATCCAAAGGCTGCTTCGGACCTTCGTCGCGCCTGCTCACCTTCGAACCCCTCCGCGTCATGAAGATCCACATCGCCGGCATCGCCACCGAGACCAACACCTTCGCCATGGCCCCCACGGGCCTGGCCGCCTGGGAGGTGGACCACGGCGAGGGCCGCAGCGCCGAGGCGCAGCGCTGGCACGCGGCCGGGCGCCGGCTGGCCGCGCGTGACGGGCACGAGGTGCACTTCGGCCTGCTGGCCGCGGCGCAGCCGGCCGGCATCACCGTGCAGACCGCCTATGAAACCCTGCGTGACGAACTGCTGCAGCGCCTGCAGGCCGCGCTGCCGGTGGACGCCGTGCTGCTGGTGCTGCACGGGGCGATGGTGGCCGAGCACTGCCCTGACTGCGAAGGCGACCTCATCGAACGCGTGCGCGCCCTGGTGGGCCCCGGCGTGCCCATCGGAGTGGAGCTGGACCTGCACTGCCACTACACCGAGCGCATGCACCGCCACGCCGACATCGTCATCGCCTACAAGGAGTACCCCCACACCGACATGGTGGAGCGCTTCGAGGAACTGTGGGCGCTGACCCTGGCCACCGCGCAGGGCCGCGTGCGGCCGGTGACCGCCGTGCACGACTGCCGCATGGTGGGCTTCTGGCACACCACGCGCGAGCCCATGAAAAGCTTCGTGGCCCGCATGAAGGCGCTGGAAACGCAGCCCGGCGTGCTGAGCGTGAGCTTCGGCCACGGCTTCCCCTGGGGTGACGTGCCCGAGGCCGGCGCCAAGGTGTGGGTGGTGACCGATGGCGACCCGGCCCTGGGCGCGCGCCTGGCGCAGGCCCTGGGCCAGGAGATCTGGGACATGCGCCACCAGACGGCGGCACGCTCCACCCGAATCGCCGAGGCCATGGACCGCCTGGCCGCGCACCCGGGCGGCCGGCCCCTGGTGCTGGCTGACACCGCCGACAACGCCGGCGGTGGTGCCGGCAGCGACTCCACCTTCATCCTGCAGGCCCTGGTGCAGCGGGGCATCGGCCAGGTGGCCCTGGCGCCCTTCTGGGACCTGGGGGCCCTGCAAGTGTGCGCCGAGGCCGGCGTGGGCACCCGGCTGAGCCTGCGCGTGGGCGGCAAGCTGGGCCCGCTGTCGGGGGACCCGGTGGACCTGCGCGTCACCGTGCGCGCCCTGGTGGAAGACCATTGGCAAAGCGGCCTGGGCGGCCACCCCGCGCCCTGCGGCCGCTCGGCCTGGGTGCGCACCGACGAAGGGCTGGACCTGGTGCTGATCTCCCACCGCCAGCAGGCTTTCGGCACCGAACTCTTCACCGGCCTGGGCATCGATCTCAGCACCTGCCGCGGCATCGTCGTCAAGAGCTCGCAGCACTTCCACGCCGCCTTCGCGCCCCTGGCCAGCGAAGTGCTCTACGTCGAATCCCCCGGCCTGCTGAACACCGACTTCGCGCACGTGGCCTACCGCCACCGCAGCCTGGACTACTGGCCGCGGGTGGAGCGGGTGGGCTGAGGGGACGGCCCGCCCTCGGGCGCCATAAATCGCCCCAGGCCGCCCCAGGCCAGTGTCAGGCCGCCCTAGGCCGATGCCAGGGCCCGCATCTCCGCATGGTGGTACACCGCGCTGGAGGCAGGCGGCTGCAAAGCCAGGGCCACCATGGCGGCGGCGATCTCCGTGGTGCGGATGGGCCGCAGGCGCGAGGGCAGCACGGGCGACATCAGCGCCAGCGCACTGGCGATCAGCCCGCCCGTATGGCGCGAGCCGATGATGACCGAAGGCCGCAGGATGCTCACCACCTGCGGGCCCTGGGCCTTCACGGCCTGCTCGGCCTCAGCTTTCACGCGGGCATAGCGCGGCATGCCCGCCGCGCCCGAGCCCGTGGTCCTGGCCTGCGGGTCCGCCCCCACGGCGGACATGAACACCAGGTGCTGCACCGCATTCGAGCGCTTCAGCCCCCGGGCAAAAGCCGCGTTCAGTCCCACATCCACCGCGCGGTGCTGGTCAATCGTCAGCGCCGCCGTGCCCGCGCCCACCCCCAGCACGCTGAACCCCACTGCAGAGCCTGCGCACCCCGCCAGCGCGTCCACCACCGCCTGCTCCAGCGCATGCGGCTGCATGTCGGGCACCAGGTGTTCCACCACACTTGCGGCGCCGCCCCCACCAGACCCGCCGGCCCCCGGCCTGCGGGCCAGCAGGATCACCGGCCCGAAGCGCCCGCTGCGCACCACCGCGTCCACCAGCGCCTGGCCCACGGAACCCGAAGCACCCAGGATGATGGCGGTGGTGAGTGGCATGGGGGTTGGGGTGGAGGTTGTGGTCAATGGGGCAGGGCAGGGAAAGCCCGGCGATGCTGCCACAGGGGTGGGGCGGGAACAAGACGGCGGGCAGGCGGTGGCTACCGCAGCACCAGATACAGCCCCAGCGCCATCAGCACCATCCACAGCACACCGCGCCAGGGTTTGCCGCGGTAAGGCGGCTCTTGGTGCGCGGGTTCGTCGGCCGCCGGGGCCTTGCCGTCCACCAGCGTCTGCCGATACGACAACCCCGTGCCAGGCGCTCCCACCGTGCCCGTGACCTTGTCGCCCCGCACGTTGACCGACGCCCCCGGGCCGCCCACCGTCCACGACGTGCCAGACTTGCTGAGGTTCAGGGTCAAGCCCTTGAAGAGGCGGATGCGCTTCTGAAAACGGAATCCCATGACAACGCTCCCTGAATGTGCTGGTGGCTGCAGACGGTCTCACCGGTAGGGGTGGTGAGAGAAACAGACTCGACAGACTCTACAGGCTCCATCTGCGCTGAGGGCGAATCATTCGCTGGCAGAGCGAGCAGTGCTTCAAGGGCTGAGCGGGGATTCAAGCTCCTGCGAAGACCGACATCGGCGAACATCCCCCCTGCGCCGCGTGCCGGCGCCATCCCTGATGCACTCCGGAGCCTGCGCCATGTCCTCCAGCACTGCCACGGCCGGTCACGCGGCCGGCACTTCCGATCCCGACCACCTGCTGCTCACCCGGCTGCGGGCGCACCGGCGGGCCCATCGGCGCCTGGGCGGGCTGCCGCACCATCCGCCGTCGTCGCCCCCGCCGCCCACGTGGGGCCAGCGCGTGGCCGACCGGGTGGCTGCCGTGGTGGGCTCCTGGGCCTTCATCCTGGGCCAGAGCCTGTTGATCGTGCTGTGGATCAGCTGGAACTTGCTGGGCGCCCAGCCCACCTGGGACCCGTTCCCCTTCATCCTGCTGAACCTGGTGCTGTCGTTCCAGGCGGCCTACACGGCGCCGGCCATCATGATGAGCCAGAACCGCCAGGCGGCCATCGACCGTCTGCAGGCCCACAACGATTACGAGGTGAACGTGAAAGCCGAGCTGGAGATCGAGGCCCTGCACGAGAAAATCGACCTGCTGCGCGAGCAGGAGATCCGTGACCTGAGCGCTGCGGTGAAGAGCCTGTCGGAGCAGTTGGGCAAGCTGTCGCGGGCTTGAGCTTGCCGAGGGCACGGCCGCCCTGCACGGCGCGTTGGAAGGTCTTGTGCTGGCGGAGGGAGCGACCGAAAATCGTTAATTCAGTGAAGTCTAATATTGTCTCGGTCTGAACCGATTTACCTAGGAGAGTCCATCATCGTCTGTCTGAGGTGATCCTGCTGTGTTCGACCAGTTCCGGAAGTTCGATGTATGCTCAGGCGTATGTCAAAAGTATGTCCAAAAAACTTTCCGCTTTACTGGTAAAGAGCATCAGCAAGGTCGGTTGGCACGGTGATGGTGACAACCTCTGGCTGCAGGTGACGTCCTCTGGAACCAAGTCTTGGGTGTTTCGGTACACGCGGGATGGCAAGCAGCGGGTGCTCGGTCTCGGTCCACTTCGAGACGTCTCGCTTGCGTTAGCCAGGGAGAAAGCTCATCGACTGCGCCTTCAGCTCCTGGACGGTGTTGATCCTGCCGCTGCTCGAATGGAAGAACGCCAACGGGCAAGCCAGGAGCAGGCGCGAGCGTTGACTTTTGACGTCGCGTCCAAACAGTTGATTGAGAGTAAGCGCGCGGGATGGCGTAACGCCAAGCACGCCGAGCAATGGTCGGCTACGCTGAGAACGTATGTCTCCCCAGTCATCGGGCAACTGGACGTGGCTGGTGTCGATACGGCTCTGATCGTCAAGTGCCTCAAGCCGATTTGGACAACGAAGACAGAAACTGCGTCTCGTGTTCGGCAGCGCATTGAGGCAGTCCTGGACTGGGCCACCGTTGCCGGACACCGGAACGGCGACAACCCGGCCCGGTGGAAGGGCCATCTCGAACACATTCTTCCTGCGCCGCAAAAGGTCGCAGCCCGAGGCAATCATCCTTCGCTTGCTTGGCGGGATATGCCCAGCTTCATGGCGGCTCTGCGTTCTCGTGAGGGCATCGCTGCACGCGCACTTGAGTTGACGGTTCTATGCGCGGCCCGGACCGGCGAGGTTCGGGGAGCCAAGTGGCTCGAATTCGACCTGGACGCTGGTATCTGGACTGTGCCACCGCAGCGCATGAAGGCAGGCCGAGAGCATCAGGTGCCACTGTCTGCGAGTTGCGTAGCACTGCTGAGGAATTTACCGAGGATCAAGGGCACGGAACTGGTGTTCCCTGGCAGTCGAGCCGATACCGTGCTTTCAGATGCTTCAATCGGCGCAGTCATCAAGCGGATGAATGACCCGCCAGTGTGGTTGGATGAACGCGGGCAGCCTGTGGTGCCACACGGATTCCGATCTTCTTTCAGAGTATGGGCGGCTGAAGCCACATCCCATCCTCGTGAAGTGGCCGAACACGCGCTCGCACACCAACTGCCCGACAAAGTCGAGGCCGCCTATCAACGCGGGACGATGTTTCCGAGGCGGGTCTCCCTGATGGAGGACTGGGCCAGGTTCTTGGACGGTTCCAGTCCTTCTTCAGCTTGATGGCCCGCATCAATTTCTCAGGTGTGTCTCCCACCGCTACGGCCACCGCAGCTGACGCGCACCCGCTCGTTGATCCAGGAGTTCACATCTGACTCCAGCCACCCCACGACGCGTGGGCCCAGCGCCATGGGCTTGGGAAAGTTGCCCAGCTTGATGTAGTGATACAGGGTGCTGCGGGACAGGCCGGTCCTCTCCTCGACTTGTCTGCGCCGCAGCACGATGAGCGGCGTGTTGGAGGCTGGCGGCGTGACTTGGCTGGTGGAGCTCTGAGCTTGCATCGAATGTTCTCCTGAAGGTGAATCGCAACGGACGCCAGCCGGCCATATGGTCTGGAAGGTCTGGCGGCGCCCCTCATGCGGGAACCCGCTCACCATCTGGTTGAGCTTGACGTCCCTCCTGGCCTTGACGTCATTCGTGCCGAATGTGTCCGATGGTGTCCTGTGAGCTGTGTGTCGACCGGCCGCCACCCCGCGCCTGGACGCGCTGAACTCGTCGTAAACCCTTAAGAAGCATTGCTCAGTTCAAAACTGGTGCCGCTTCCGCTGCCTTTTCCGTCCACTTACTGATTGAGTCCTTGCTGGTCATGCCCCCGTTGCAACTTGCGCGGGGGGCCACATGGCACTCGGACCGGGGGACGGACTCCAAGCATGGGAGTTCAGGGTGATCAGGACTCTAGTGGCCGAACAGCGACGACGAAGACGGCTCAGCGCGGAACATGCCGAGGATCTGATGCAGGAATGCCTTCTGCACTGGATCCAGGTCCGCACCAGGCTCAGTCCCCAGGCGCAGGACGCGGGGGCCAAGTACCTTCACCGCGTCATTGAAAACCACCTTGCGGATCTTTCCCGCAGAGACTTGGCAGTCAAGAGGGGCGGGGGCACTCCCTTGCTGTCATGGGACTCGCCATGGGGTCAGACGGAAGATGACGCCTCGGCCGATGCTCCGACCCTTGGTGAGACGGTGGCCGAGGACCAGTCGCAGTCGGGCATCGACTCTTCGTCGGTCACGGACCTGCGACTCGATCTGGAGCGGGCCTTCGCCGGCCTGACCGAACGGCAGCAAAAGTTGTGCAGGCTGCTCGGCCCGGAAGGTCTCACGCCGGCCGAAGCTGCCCAGGTGCTGGGGGTGGCACGCAGCACCCTTTATCTCGAGCTGGCACAGGTTCGCGAACGACTGAGCGCCGCTGGATTGAATGTCTACCTCAGCGGTTGAGCCGGAATTGGCAATGCCCATGCTGACGGTCCACGCTGTCTGCTCAGTTGAATCGGACAGTTTCGACCTGGATTTCGTTGACTTCATCAGGGCCTGGCGGTTGGGCCTGATGAGCGAAAGGATTCCATGATCAAGTTCACAGTCACAAGTACCAAGGGAGGCGTAGGCAAGACCACGCTCACGGCCAACCTGGGAGCGCTGCTCGCTGACCTGGGCCTGCGGGTGCTGCTTGTCGATGCCGACGTGCAGCCCTCGTTGTCGAAGTACTTTCCCCTGTGTAGTCCTGCGCCTGCGGGACTCACACGTGCCGTCGTGGGCGGCGAGGTGACGGCCGATTGCATTGCCCACACGGTGGTCGACGGCCTGGACATCGTCGTCTCCGACGATCCCCAAGGGCAGTTGCCCCCCTGGTTGCTGCAGCGCATCGACCGCGGCTTCCGGCTGCGCTTCGCGCTCCAGTCCTGCGCTGTGCGGGAACGATACGACTGCGTGCTGATAGACACCCAGGGCTCGATCGGTCCACTGCAGGACGCGGCCGTCCTGGCGGCTGACATCCTGGTGTCGCCCATCACGCCCGAAATCCTCTCGGCCCGGGAGTTCCGAGATGGCACGATGGAATTGCTGGAACGCTTGGAACCAAGCAGTGCGCTGGGGGCCACTCTAGGGCCACTGAAGGCGGTGATTTACCGGCAGGACCGCACCATCGACGCCCGCAGCATCGCCAGCGGCATACGCGAGGACTTCATCCGGCTGAAGGGCAGGGTGAGCGTGCTGGACACCGTGGTGCCCTACGCCAAGGCGTACAAGGAGGCTGCCACCCTGCGCGTGCCGGTGCATCGGCATGAACCCGCCAGAGAAGGTCCGATGCCCAGCGCCAGCATGGTCATGCACCGATTGGCTTGGGAGCTGATCCCAAGTCTCATGGGCCTGGAAGTGGACGGACAAGGGAGGCGGCCATGACCAGCGGACGCAACGACCCGCCGTCCACCCAAGACAAGCGCCGCCAACTGGTAGCTCAGTCACTGGGGGTGGGTAATCCGTCCCGGCTCGGGCATACCTTGCCAGAGCATGCCGACCCCACCCGGGAGTGCGCCATCGAGGTCTCGGTGGAGGACATCCGGCCCTACGAGCACAACCCACGCAGGGTGCCGAACCCCAAGTTCGAGGAGATCAAGGAATCCATTCGAACGGGTGGCCTGCGCGCGCCGCTGACGGTCACCCGGGAGCCCGGGGCAGCGCACTTCATCGTGGAATCAGGCGGCAACACCCGCCTGCGCGCCCTTCAGCAGCTATGGGCTGAGACCCGCGATCTGCGATACGGGCGACTGACCGTTCTCTTTCGGCCGTGGCGTGGCCATGGTCAGGTGCTGAGCGCCCATCTGACCGAGAACGAGCAGCGTGGTGACATGAGCTTCTGGGACAAGGCCTGCGGGGTGGCGGCGCTCAAGCGTCAACTCGAGACTGAACGTGATTCGGTCCTGTCGCTGCGTACGCTGGAAGACGCCCTGCACTTGTTGGGGCTGTCGGTGAACACCGCGACCCTTGGCTTGTACCTGTTCGCCACCGAGCGACTGGGCTCGCTTGCCCAAGGGTATCCCGGGTTGTCAGGGCTGGACGTCAAGACGCTGCAGCCCAAGCTCAATGCCTTGAAGCGAGAGGTCATGGCTGCGACTCAGTGCAGCGAAGACCAGGTCTATGCCCGCGCCTTTGATCCCGCGTTCGTGACGTTCGTGAAACAGCGCCAAGTCACCTCACCCAGCCAGGCGCTCAATGTTCAGGCCGTGGTCGAGGCCTGCAGGTCTGCCGTGAACGATGTCTTCGGTCCTCTTGCACCTGCAGAGTCGCCCCTTGAGGCCTCATCAGTGCAGACAGCCCATGGGTCGGAGGCTGGTGCGGATGGCGCGCTGAGTGCCCGCGGCGAGTGGAACGTCGAGGCTCCTGCTCCCAGGGTCGAAGAGCCTCGTCTTTGGCAGCAGGCTCAGGAACTAGCGCAGCACACGGGCCTTGCGATTTCCGCTCCGGGTTCCCCTACCTCCAGGCTGTCGGATCTGTGGACCACCGTGGACGATGGCGCCATCGAAACCCTGACCCGGGAGGCCCACAGACGCGCTTGGCGCTGTCTGCGGGCACTGACTGAGCCGGCTGGTGCCTCTCGTCATGCCGATGACGCCCAGGCCATTGACGAGTCCAGTCTGGTCGCTTGGATGTTTTCCGCAGAAGACCCGGCCGCACCTGCATTTCGTTCGTTGGCTCAGGCGTTGGCGCTGGCCAAGTCTCCCATTGCCGTCCCCAGCCGCAAGCGGACTTCGCCCGGAGAGCCCTGATGCTGGAAGTAACCGACCCTCAGGTGCGAACCGTCCTGCTGCACCACGTGTCGCAAAGGAGCTTGCAAGTGGATGCTGCCGAGTTGCTCCGGGCTGGTCTGAGCAGTGCCCCGCTGAAGATGCTGCGCCGCCTGTCAGTGCATGAACTTGAACGCCTGGCCTGCACCCACGCGGTCCGGATCTCGATCGTGCTGGATGCACAGGCCCTGGAGGGTGCGCTGCGCAAGGTCACCCTGGTGGATGAGGCCCTGGAGGTGCAGACCTACTTCGTGCGGCATGGGGCCTCCGTCCGGCTGATGGCCGCTTTATTCAAGATGTCACGTAACTCGACCCACCGACTCAGGCGGGAGTTTGGCGTCATGCACCCGTCGGGACAACTGGCTCTGCCCCATCCAGATGAGCGCAGTCGCATCCTGCGAAGTTGGCGCGCCACCAAGGATCTGGAGCCGAGGCAGCGCTACCTGCGCCTGCACCAGTCGTTCTCCGTCCACCCCATAGGAGCCCTCGAACTGGTCATCCAGCAAGCAGAAGAATGGCTGAATCGATGAGGCCAGAGTCCGAAGAAAACAGGGTGGAGCATCAACTCCTGCTCGACATCTTCGACCTGCCGGTGACGTTCCACCGATGTCTTGTGCCGATCTGCGGCAGCGTCACGGCAGCGTTGCTGCTGTCTTACGCCATCGGGACCACACAGGAGTCCGAGGCGGGCCACTTCGCAGACCTGCAACGTGACTTCGTGGACGGCTGGTTCACGTTGTCACAAGACCAATGGACCCGCGAGACTGGGCTGTCCCGCTGGGAACAGGAGACCGCAAGGCGACTGCTTCGCCAGGCGGGGCTGCTGTCAGAACGTCGAGAGGGGATGCCTGCGCGCGTGTGGTTCAAGGTCGACAAGGCCGCCATCGCCCAGGCACTGCAGCAGCAGGCGCAACGCAACGCTGCCCAGGCGAGAGCAGCGCGGCCACCGTGACGCAGCGCTCGACAAACACCGTGTACGCCGCTGCAAAGGATAGCGATGGCTGGGCAGAGGCCATCTGGCCCCTGCTGGGTCCGCAGATTCCGTTCCACCGCAGGCTTTGCCAGATTGCGGAAGGGGTGAAGGCGGGTCTCATGATGTCTTTGTCTGTGCACTGGACCCGCCAAGTCATGCTCAGCGGTTCGGCGGAGGGCTGGCTCGCATGCACGGCAGAGCAATGGACGCAGGAGTCGGGTCTGTCGCTCAAGGAGCAGGCGACCGTACGCTCACGCCTGCGCGCGGCGGGGCTGATCGAGGAGCGCCGGATCGGTCAGCCTGCTCGGCTTGAGCACCGAGTGATGCTGGCAGTGCTGTGCCATCGCCTGTCAGCGTCGGTGCGCGGGGCATTGGCCTCAACCAAGCAAGAACCCGATGCGGCGTCATCACCGTGGGACTGGCGGGACCCTCGGGTCTTGGCGGAACTGCTGGGACCCCCCATTTCGTTCCACAGAAGTCTGGTGAGGGCCTGCGGTGGGGTCAACGCGGCGCTGCTCATGTCCTGCGTGCTGCACCGCATGCGCGGCCAGCTTCAACGAGGGCGAACCAGCTGGATGCATGGTGAAGCGGCTCGCTGGCAGACCGACCTTGGCCTGACGCGCAGGGAGCAGGAGGGTGCCCGTGACCAACTCTCGCGGCGAGGGATATGGGAGGAGCGCCTGGCCGGCAGCCCGGCCCGCATGTTCATGCGAGCCCGCCTTGATGCGCTGGCGGCACAACTGCGGATGCCTTCGACCAGTGCGTTTGAGCGCCCCGGCAGACCCTTGATGGCGCCTTCGGCAGCTTGCACCGCCGGCCTTCACGAAACGGTAAATCAAGGATGTGGTGTTCCCACATCCTTGACTTGCCGAAACCGCCAAACTTGTTTGGCCGAAAGCGCCAAACTAAAGAAAGGTATTTG
>CANHVY010000007.1 GCA_947464185.1 Burkholderiales bacterium | reverse complement strand
GTGAAGAGCCTGTCGGAGCAGTTGGGCAAGCTGTCGCGGGCTTGAGCTTGCCGAGGGCACGGCCGCCCTGCACGGCGCGTTGGAAGGTCTTGTGCTGGCGGAGGGAGCGGGATTCGAACCCGCGGTGGGCTGTTAACCCACACACGCTTTCCAGGCGTGCGACTTAAACCACTCATCCATCCCTCCGCAGGGATGTCAGCGAAGGCGCCTGGGAGGCACTGCCGTCGTGACGGGGGCGGAGTTTAGCCCACGGCCTGCCACGCGTGGCGCTGGAGCCAGGCCAGGGGCACGAAATCGAGCGCCCGCTGGTGGGTGCTCTCGAGAATGACGGGTGGGGCGCAGCCGTCTGCGTAGGCCTCTTTCCAGCGCAGCGCGCACACGCACCAGCGGTCGCCGGGCTTCAGGCCCTTGAAGCGGTATTCGGGCCGCGGGGTGATGAGGTCGTTGCCGCGTTCGAACTGCTGGTTGAGAAACTCCACGGTCATGCGGGCGCAGATGACGTGGCTGCCGGCATCTTGCGCATCGGTGTGGCAGCAGCCATCGCGAAACCAGCCGGTCAGCGGGTCATAGGAGCAGGGCACCAGCTCCTGGCCCAGCACGTTGCGGGCCTCAGGGCGCATGCTTGCCGCCCTTCATCAGCGTCATGGCCGAGCCGATGAGCGCCGATACCTCGGTCATGTTGCCGGGCACGATCATGGTGTTGGTGGTGCGCGCCAGCTGGCCGTAAGCCTCCACGGCGCGCTCGGCCACCTTGAGTTGCACCGCCTGTTCGCCGCCGGGTTGTTGGATGGCCGCGGCGATCTTGCGGATGGCTTCGGCCGTGGCCTCGGCCACGGCGGTGATGGCGGCGGCCTCGCCCTGTGCATTGTTGATCTCGGCCTGCTTCTCGCCCTCGGAGCGCGCGATGAAGGCCTCGCGCTCGCCCGTGGCGATGTTGATCTGCTCCTGGCGCCGGCCTTCTGATGCGGCGATGAGCGCGCGCTTCTCGCGCTCGGCGGTGATCTGGGCCTGCATGGAGCGCAGGATCTCCGCCGGGGGCGTGAGGTCCTTGATCTCGTAGCGCAGCACCTTCACGCCCCAGGTCAGCGCCGCCTCATCCAGCGCGTTCACCACCGAGGCGTTGATGAGGTCGCGCTCCTCGAAGGTCTTGTCCAGCTCCATCTTGCCCACCACGCTGCGCAGCGTGGTCTGGGCCAGCTGGGTGATGGCGGTGAGGTAGTCGCTGCTGCCGTAGCTGGCGCGCATCGGGTCGGTGACCTGGAAGAACAGGATGCCGTCCACCTGGAGCTGGGTGTTGTCCTTGGTGATGCAGACCTGGCTGGGCACATCCAGCGGCACTTCCTTGAGCGAGTGCCGGTAGGCCACGCGCTCGATGAAGGGCACGATGAACTTCAGGCCCGGCGTGAGCGTGCGGTCGAACTTGCCCAGGCGTTCCACCACCCAGGCGTTCTGCTGGGGCACGATCTTGAAGGTGCGGGCGACGAACACGATCGCGGCCACCAGGATGACGAGGGCGATTTCCATGGGGTATTCCTCCTTGTGAAACTGTTGCGCGGACTCAGTGCTGCGTCTTGGCGGCAGCTCAGATCAAGCCCGTGGCGCCGCGGCGTCCACGGGCAGCACATCCAGTTCACTGCCGTGGACGGCGACGATGCGGTGTTCGCCTGCGGTGGGTTCGCCTGCGCCGGCGTGGCGCACGGCCCAGGTCGAGCCGCGGTAGGCCACACGGGCCTTGCCATCGTCCTGCCAGGCATGCACCTGCACGGTCTGCCCGATGTCCGGGCTGACGTCGGCGTTGGAGGCGGCGGGTGCAGAGCGGGGTGCGCGGGCGCGCTTGAAGTGCCAGGCCGCCGTGGCTCCGCCACCCACCAGGGCGGCTGCCACGAACTGCCCGCTGCCGGTGGCGCCGGCGTGCGCCGCCACCGCGGCCGCCACGCTGCCCAAGGCCAGCATCAGGAGGTAGAACGTGCCTGTGAGCAACTCGGCAATGACCAGTGCGCCGGCCAGAACCCACCAAAGTGTTGATGCCTGGAACTCCATGCGTCTGCCTCTCGCCACAGTCTGATGAGAATCAGTGTATCGGTGCGACCTGCAGCCCTACACTTCGCCCGTTTTTTGTGAAGCCGGGCCTGCCCGGACGAGGGCTGCCCAGATGATCCGCTTCCGCTTTCCCGTCTTCATCATCGACGAAGACTTCCGCTCCGAGAACACTTCCGGCCTGGGCATCCGTGCGCTGGCGCAGGCCATAGAGAAAGAAGGCTTCGAGGTGCTGGGCGTCACCAGCTATGGCGACCTGAGCCAGTTCGCGCAGCAGCAAAGCCGGGCCAGCGCCTTCATCCTGTCGATTGACGACGAGGAATTCACGCCCGGGCCGGAACTGGACCCCGCGGTGCTGAACCTGCGGAAGTTCATCGGCGAGATCCGCTTTCGCAACGCCGACATTCCCATCTACCTGTACGGCGAGACGCGCACCTCGCAGCACATCCCCAACGACATCCTGCGCGAATTGCACGGCTTCATCCACATGTTTGAGGACACGCCGGAGTTCGTGGCGCGTCACATCATCCGTGAGGCCAAGAGCTACCTGGACACGCTGGCGCCGCCGTTCTTCAAGGCGCTGATGGCCTACGCGCAGGACGGCTCGTACTCCTGGCACTGCCCCGGCCACAGCGGCGGTGTGGCGTTCCTGAAGAGCCCGGTGGGGCAGATGTTCCACCAGTTCTTCGGCGAGAACATGCTGCGCGCCGACGTGTGCAATGCCGTGGACGAACTGGGCCAGTTGCTGGACCACACCGGGCCGGTGGCCGCCAGCGAGAAGAACGCCGCGCGCATCTTCAATGCCGACCACTGCTTCTTCGTCACCAACGGCACGAGCACCAGCAACAAGATGGTGTGGCACCACACGGTGGCACCCGGCGACGTGGTGGTGGTGGACCGCAACTGCCACAAGAGCATCCTGCACTCCATCATCATGACGGGCGCGGTGCCGGTGTTCCTGCCGCCCACGCGCAACCACTTCGGCATCATCGGGCCCATCCCTCAGGCGGAGTTCTCCCCTGCGGCCATTCGCAAGCGGATCGCAGCCAACCCGCTGCTGGCGGGCGTGGACGCGAAGAAGGTCAAGCCGCGCATCCTGACGCTGACGCAAAGCACCTACGACGGCGTGCTCTACAACACCGAGACCATCAAGCACATGCTGGATGGCTACATCGACACGCTGCACTTTGACGAAGCCTGGTTGCCGCATGCGGCCTTCCACCCGTTCTACGGCACCTTCCACGCCATGGGCAAGAAGAGGCCCAGGCCCAAGGACCAGCTGGTCTTCGCCACGCAGAGCACGCACAAGCTGTTGGCAGGGCTGAGCCAGGCCTCGCAGGTGCTGGTGCAGGACGCACAGAACCGCAAGCTCGACAGGCACCTCTTCAACGAGGCCTACCTGATGCACACCTCCACCAGCCCGCAGTACGCCATCATCGCCAGCTGCGATGTGGCTGCGGCCATGATGGAGCCCCCGGGCGGCACCGCGCTGGTGGAAGAGAGCATTGCCGAGTCCATGGACTTCCGTCGCGCGATGCGCAAGGTGGACAAGGAGTACGGACGGGACTGGTGGTTCAAGGTCTGGGGGCCGGACAAGCTGGCCGCCGAAGGCGTGGGCCGCGCCGAAGACTGGATCCTGAAGGCTGGTGACAAGTGGCACGGCTTTGGCAGCCTGGCGCCGGGCTTCAACCTGCTGGACCCGGTGAAGAGCACCATCATCACGCCGGGCCTGGACATGTCGGGCAAGTTCGCCAAGACGGGCGTGCCGGCCGCTGTGGTGACGAAGTACCTGGCCGAGCACGGTGTGGTGGTGGAGAAGACGGGCCTGTATTCCTTCTTCATCATGTTCACCATCGGCATCACCAAGGGCCGCTGGAACACCATGGTCACGGCGCTGCAGCAGTTCAAGGACGACTACGACCGCAACCAGCCGATGTGGCGCGCGCTGCCCGACTTTTGCGCCGCCCACCCGCGCTACGAGCGCACGGGCTTGAAAGACCTGTGCCAGAGCATCCACGAGACCTACGCCAAGGGCGACATCGCGCGGCTGGTCACCGACATGTACCTGTCGGACCTGCACCCGGCCATGAAGCCCAGCGATGCCTTTGCGCGGATTGCCCACCGGCAGACCGACCGCGTGCCCATCGATGCGCTGGAAGGGCGCATCACCACCTCGCTGCTGACGCCTTATCCCCCGGGCATCCCGCTGCTGGTGCCGGGCGAGCGCTTCAACCGCAAGATCGTCGACTACCTGAAGTTCGCCCGCTCATTCAACGCCGCCTTCCCCGGCTTCGATACCGACGTCCACGGCCTGGTGGAGGAGGAGCCTGAATCGGGCGGGCCGCGCCAGTACTTCGTGGACTGCGTGCGCGACTGAAGCGTCCTGGGTGCCTGAGGCGCCTGAGGCACCTCAGGCGTCCGAGCTCAGGGCTCCATGCCCCCGGCCACCTGGCTGAAGCCGCCGTCCACGTAGGTGATTTCGGCGGTGACGCCGGCGGCCAGATCCGACAGCAGGAAAGCCGCGACGTTGCCCACATCGTCGATGGTGATGTTGCGGCGGATGGGGGATTCCCGCTCCACCACGTCCAGGATCTTGCCGAAACCCTTGATGCCGGAAGCGGCCAGCGTCTTGATGGGCCCGGCGGAGATGCCGTTGACCCGCACCCCCCTGGGCCCCATGCTGGCCGCCAGGTAGCGCACGCTGGCCTCCAGCGAAGCCTTCGCCAGGCCCATGGTGTTGTAGCCCGGCACCACGCGCAGGGCCCCCAGATAGGTGAGCGTAAGCAGTGCCGAACCCGGGTTCAGGCGGTGCGCTGCCGCCTTGGCCATGGCCGGGAAGCTGTAGGCCGAGATGTCGTGAGCGATCTTGAAGCCCTCGCGCGAGAGACCGTCGAGGAAGTCGCCGGCAATGGCCTCGCGCGGCGCGAAGCCGATGGCGTGGACGAAGCCATCGAACGTGGGCCAGTGCTCGCCCAACTGCTCGAAAGTGCGCTGGATCTGGGCGTCGTCACCCACGTCGCAGTCGAAGGTCAGGGTGGAGCCGAATTCGGCGGCGTAATCGGCAATGCGGTCCTTGAAGCGTTCGCCGACGTAGCTGAAGGCGAGTTCGGCGCCCTCGCGGTGACAGGCACGGGCGATGCCGTAGGCGATCGATCGTTGATTCAGCACCCCGGTGATGAGCAGGCGCTTGCCAGCAAGAAAACCCATGGAACCTCCACTGCAAAGAGAGTTGAAGTTTCCCACGGGCTGTTCGGTGGTGCCATGCCATGGGGCGCGGGCGCTGCAGGCGACGTTGCCGTCACGGGCGGGCGTGCTTATAATCCGCCCTTCGCTGAATGTCGAGTGGGCGGTTCTTCCAGCCCATTTTTTTTGGCTCGACGCTTTCAGGCCCGTTGCGCAGTGACCGTGACGGCGCGGTGAGGGCGCCGGGCACAACTGCGTGTGGAGCGACGGGGATTTTGGGTCATCAGACGGTTCGATCAGAGCCTGCGCAGGCAGGTGTTGGCGCGGAAGCTGGCAGGGATGCCGGCGCGCCAGGCGGCGAGCATCACGCGCCGGGGCCCGCCTCGTCGGGCGTGGGCCATGGCATCGGCTCGCAGGCCTGCATCGAGCGCACCGTCACCGGCCTGGGCTTCGATCTGGTGGACGTCGAGCGCTCTGCGCGGGGCCTGCTGCGTATTTTCATCGACCGCGTGCCAGGTCACGCCTACCCGGAATCGCAGGGCGAGGGCGAGTTTGTCACCGTGGACGACTGCGAAGCCGTCACCCGACAACTGGTGTACGCGCTGGAAGTGGAGAGCGTGGCCTACGAGCGGCTGGAAGTCTCCTCCCCCGGCATCGACCGTCTGCTGAAGAAGGAAGCGGACTTCATCCGCTTCGCCGGTCAGGCGGTCAACCTCACGCTCAAGGCACCGTTTCAGGGCCGCAAGCACTGGCGTGGCGTGCTGGGCCGCTCCGAGGCAGGTTGGAGCCTGGCCCTGCAGGACGAGCGTGCCGGCAGCGAGCTCGCATTCAAGCTTGATGAAGTGCGCGAGGCCCGCCTCGTGCCCGTGTTCGACTTCAAGGGGCGGGGCCGTGCCGCGCGCCCCGCAGGTTGAGGAAAGGTCCCAGACGATGAACCGCGAATTGCTGATGCTGGTCGATGCCATCGCCCGAGAGAAGACGGTGGAGCGGGAAGTGGTCTTCGCCGCAGTGGAGGCCGCACTGGCCTCGGCCACCAAGAAGCTCAACGGTGGTGAGATGGACATCCGCGTGTCGATCGACCGCGATTCCGGCGAGTACGAGACCTTCCGCCGTTGGCACGTCGTGCCCAACGAGGCCGGTCTGCAGATTCCCGACGCCGAGATGCTGCTGTTCGAGGCGCAGGAGCAGATCTCGGACATCGAGTCCGGCGACTACATCGAAGAGCCTATCGAGTCGGTGACCATCGGCCGCATCGGCGCCCAGGCCGCCAAGCAGGTCATCCTGCAGAAGATCCGCGATGCCGAGCGGGAGCAGCTGCTCAACGATTTCCTGTCGCGCGGCGACAAGGTCTTCGTCGGCACCGTCAAGCGCCTGGACAAGGGCGACATCATCGTGGAGAGCGGTCGCGTCGAGGGGCGCCTGAAGCGCACCGAGATGATCCCGAAGGAGAACCTGCGCACAGGTGACCGGGTGCGTGCCGTGATCGCAGGCGTGGACCCCACCCAGCGCGGTGCCCAGATCATGCTGTCGCGCAGCGCGCCGGGCTTCATGATCGAGCTGTTCGCCCAGGAAGTGCCCGAGATCGAGCAGGGCCTGCTGGAGATCAAGAGTTGTGCGCGTGACCCGGGTTCGCGCGCCAAGATCGCCGTGGTCTCGCATGACCGCCGCGTCGACCCCATCGGCACCTGCGTGGGTGTGCGGGGCTCACGCGTCACCGCCGTGACCAACGAGCTCGCGGGTGAGCGCGTGGACATCGTGCTGTGGTCCGACGACCCGGCGCAGTTCGTGATCGGCGCCCTGGCGCCGGCCAATGTGCAGTCCATCGTCGTGGACGAGGAGAAGCACGCCATGGACGTCGTGGTGGACGAGGAGAACCTCGCCATCGCCATCGGCCGGGGCGGACAGAACGTGCGACTGGCCTCCGACTTGACCGGCTGGCGCATCAACATCATGACGGCCGAGGAGTCCCAGGCCAAGGTGGCCGAAGAGTCCGACTCCGTTCGCCGTGTCTTCGTCGACAAGCTGGACGTCGATGAAGAGGTGGCCGACATCCTGATCGCCGAGGGCTTCACCAGCCTGGAGGAAGTGGCCTACGTGCCGCTGCAGGAGATGCTGGAGATTGAATCCTTCGACGAGGACACCATCAACGAGTTGCGCACCCGGGCCCGCGATGCGCTGCTGACGATGGAGATCCAGAAGGAAGAAAAGGTCGACGACGTGTCGCAGGACCTGCGCGACCTGGAGGGCATGAGCACCGATCTGATCGGCAAGCTGGCCGCAGGCGGTGTGCACACCCGTGACGACCTGGCCGATCTGGCGGTGGACGAACTCACCGAGATGGTCGGCCTGGACGACGCACAGGCCCGCGACCTGATCATGAAGGCGCGCGAGCATTGGTTCACCGCCTGACCGTCATCGACAGCCTGCCCACCCTCCGACCGCATACGGCCCGGACACCGAAGGACCTCCCCCCATGGCAGTGACCACCGTCGCCCAGTTTGCCGCGCAGCTCAACCGGCCGACTTCCACCCTGCTCGAGCAGTTGCATTCCGCCGGGGTGGCCAAGGCTTCGCCCGACGACGCGCTCACCGATGGGGACAAGGAACGCCTGCTCGAGTACCTGCGCACCTCGCACGGCACCGCCAGCACCGAGCGCAAGAAGATCGTCCTGACCCGCAAGAGCACCAGCGAGATCAAGCAGGCTGACGCCTCGGGCAAGGCGCGCACCATCCAGGTGGAAGTGCGCAAGAAGCGCACCTTCGTCAAGCGCGACGAGGCCCCGGCGGCCGATGAGGCTGCGCCGCCCGTTCCGGTGATCGACGCCGAGGAACAGGCACGCCGGGATGCGGAGGCCGCATCACAGGCCGCGCTGTTGCAGCGCCAGATGGAAGACGCTGCCGAGCGGCAGCGTCAGGCCGAGGCTCAGGCCCAGCGTGAGCGCGAGGCCGCTGAAGCGGCGGCTCGTGAGGCGGCTGAGCGCCAGGCGGCGGAAGCTGCCGAGGCCGCGGCACGCGCGGCGGCTGAAGCCCAGGCTCGGGCGGCTGCGTCCACCCCCGAGGCTGCGTCAGCAGCCCCGGTTGCTGCACCTGCCCCCGCGCCCACGACGGCCGCTGCACCTGCGGCGCCGGTCGCCCCGGCGCCGGCCCCGGCCCTGGCCGAGCCCGTGAAGGCGGGCCTGCGAGTGGTCAAGGCTGCCGATGCTGATGCCCTTGCGCGCCAGGCGCAGGCTGATTCAGACGCACGGCGGCGCAAGGCCGAGACCGAGGCGGCGGCCATCCGCGAGATGATGTCGCGGCCCCGCTCGGTGCAGGTGGCCAAGAAGCCCGAGGAACCCAAGCCTGCGGAAGCAGCCGGTATCAAGGGCACCATTCACAAGCCAGCCGCCAAGCCGGGTGCGCCTGCTGCCGCCGCGCCCAAGCCGGGCGAGAAGAAACAGGTCAAGAGCGAGAAGCTGTCCTCCAGCTGGGCCGACGATGCGGCCAAGAAGCGCGCGCTCAAGACCCGGGGTGACACGGGCGGTGCAAGGGGCGGATGGCGCTCGCCGCGCGGTGGCCGCCGGGGCGAGCGCGATGAAGGCTCGACCTTCGCGGCGCCGGCCGAGCAGCAGGTGCAGGAAGTGCACGTGCCCGAGACCATCAGCGTGGCCGATCTGGCCCACAAGATGAGCGTCAAGGCCAGCGAGGTGATCAAGCAGCTGATGAAGCTGGGCCAGATGGTCACCATCAACCAACAGCTCGACCAGGAGACCGCGATGATCGTGGTCGAGGAAATGGGCCACAAGGCGCTGGCGGCCAAGCTCGACGATCCGGAAGCCTTCACCGAGGAAGAACAGGCCGCGCAGTCGGCTGAGGAACTGAACCGCGCTCCTGTGGTCACCGTCATGGGCCACGTGGACCACGGCAAGACCTCGCTGCTGGACTACATCCGCCGTGCCCGCGTGGCTGCGGGCGAGGCTGGGGGCATCACGCAGCACATCGGGGCCTACCATGTGGAGACGCCGCGCGGGATGATCACCTTCCTGGACACGCCGGGCCACGCCGCCTTCACGGCCATGCGCGCCCGCGGTGCCAAGGCGACCGACATCGTCATCCTGGTGGTGGCCGCTGACGACGGCGTCATGCCCCAGACCAAGGAGGCCATCCACCATGCGAAGGCCGCGGGCGTGCCCATCGTCGTGGCCATGAACAAGATCGACAAGCCCGAGGCCAACGTGGAGCGCCTGAAGAGCGAACTCGTGGCCGAGCAGGTCGTCCCTGAGGATTTCGGCGGTGAGTCTCCCTTTGTCCCGGTCTCGGCCAAGACCGGCCAGGGCGTGGACGATCTGCTGGAGCAGGTGCTGCTGCAGGCCGAAGTTCTGGAACTCAAGGCGCCCACCGAGGCCGCAGCCAAGGGCCTGGTGATTGAAGCCAAGCTGGACAAGGGGCGCGGCCCCGTGGCCACCGTGCTGGTGCAAAGCGGCACGCTCAAGCGCGGGGATGTGGTGCTGGCCGGCTCCAGCTATGGGCGCGTACGCGCCATGCTGGACGAAGACGGCAAGCCCACGCAGGCGGCCGGCCCGTCGATTCCCGTGGAGATCCAGGGCCTGACCGAGGTGCCGTCCGCCGGCGACGAGTTCATGGTGCTGGCCGACGAACGTCGGGCACGCGAGATCGCCACCTTCCGTCAGGGCAAGTACCGCGAAGTCACGCTGAACAAGCGCCAGGCCGCCAAGCTGGAGAACATGTTCGACCAGATGGGCGAAGGCCAGGCGCAGACCCTGGCGCTGATCGTCAAGGCCGATGTGCAGGGTTCGCAGGAGGCCCTGGCGCAATCGCTCGTCAAGCTGAGCACGACCGAGGTGAAGGTGCAGATCGTGCATGCGGCTGTCGGTGGCATCTCCGAGAGCGACGTCAATCTGGCCATCGCCTCCAAGGCCGTCATCATCGGCTTCAACACCCGGGCCGATGCCGGTGCGCGCAAGCTGGCCGAAGGCAACGGCGTGGATCTGCGTTACTACAACATCATCTACGACGCGGTGGACGAGGTGAAGGCGGCCATGGAAGGCATGCTGGCACCGGAGCAGAAGGAAGAAGTCATCGGCACCGCCGAGATCCGCACCGTGTTCGTGGCCTCCAAGATCGGCACGGTGGCCGGTTGCATGGTCACCGCTGGCCAGGCCACCCGCAACGCCCGCTTCCGTCTGCTGCGCGACAACGTGGTGATCTACACGGGCGAGTTGGAGTCTCTCAAGCGCATGAAGGACGATGTGCGCGAGGTCAAGGAAGGCTTCGAGTGCGGCATCAAGCTGAAGAACTACAACGACATCAAGGAAGGTGATCAGCTGGAGTTCTTCGAGGTCAAGGAAGTCGCCCGCACGCTGTAACGCGGCGTTGGCCTCGGCTGCAGCCCCGCCAACCACCCGGAAGGCGGGGTTTGCACTTCAAGAGGACGCAAAAGCCCATGACACGACACAAGCGCTCCACCCCCAACCGCGGCTTCCGCGTGGCTGATCAGATCCAGCGCGATCTGGCGGAGTTGGTGCGCGAGCTGAAGGATCCGCGCGTGGGCATGATCACGCTCAATGCCGTGGAGGTCACGCCCGACTACGCGCATGCGAAGGTGTACTTCTCACTGCTGGTGGGCGACCCCGCTGAAACCGAAGCCGGCCTCAACGAGGCCGCCGGCTGGCTGCGCAATGGCCTGTTCAAGCGGCTGGCCATCCACACCGTGCCGACGCTGCACTTCCAGTTCGACCGCACCACCGAACGTGCGGCCGACCTGAGCGCCTTGATCACCAAGGCCAACGCGCAGCGCGCCCGCGAGGACTGATGGCCACGCAGGGAACCAAGGTGGTGCGCCGGCCGGTGCACGGCGTGCTGCTGCTGGACAAGCCCGTGGGCCTGAGCAGCCAGGACGCGCTGTACAAGGCCAAGCGGCTGCTGCGCGCCGAGAAGGCCGGACACACCGGCACGCTGGACCCGCTGGCCTCTGGCCTGCTGCCCCTGTGCTTTGGTGCGGCCACCAAGTTTGCGCAGGTCAGCCTGGAGGCCGACAAGGCCTACCGCGCCACCCTGCACCTGGGGCAGACCCGCGTGGGCGGTGACCGCGAGGGCGAGGTCTTGCAGGAGCGCCCGGTGACGTTTGACGCTGCGCTGCTGCAGGCCAGCATCGAGCGCCTGACGGGTGAGATCGAGCAGGTGCCGCCCATGCAGTCGGCCCTGAAGCACCAGGGCAAGGCCCTGTACGAGTACGCGCGGGCCGGCATCGAGATCGAGCGCCAGCCCCGCCGCGTGCGCATCCACCGGCTGGAGATGGTGCAGTGGAGCGGCCCCACGCTGGTGCTGGACGTGCACTGCAGCAAGGGCACCTACGTGCGCACCCTGGCCCAGGACCTGGGTGAACTGCTGGGCTGCGGCGCCCACCTGTCCGGCCTGCGGCGCACCGCCAGTGGCCCGCTGCAGGTGGAGCAGGCCCTCACGCTGGAGGCCCTGGCCGCCCTGGAAGAGTCTGCGCGGGACGCCCTGTTGCGCCCGGCCGACGCCCTGCTGCAATCCTGGCCCGAGATTCGCTTGCCCGATGACGAGGCCGGCCGTTTTCTGTCTGGTCTGCGCCGTCGTGTCCGTCTGGACGACATGCCGGCCGTCCGTGTCTATGGTCCCCAGCCGCGCGCCTTTCTGGGCAGTGCGCACATCACCGGTGGCGAGTTGATCGCTGACCGCCTCTTGAGCCCCGTCGAGGTGCAGGCCTTGCTGGCCGAACCCAGCCCCCCATGAACAAGCAGATCCGCAACATCGCCATCATCGCCCACGTCGACCATGGCAAGACCACCCTGGTGGACCAACTCCTGCGCCAGAGCGGCACCTTCCGTGAGAACGAGAAGGTGGCCGAGCGCGTGATGGACAGCAACGACCTCGAGCGCGAGCGTGGCATCACCATCCTGGCCAAGAACTGCGCGGTGTCCTGGGCCGGCACGCACATCAACATCGTGGACACCCCGGGCCACGCCGACTTCGGCGGCGAGGTCGAGCGTGCCTTGTCCATGGTGGACGGCGTGGTGCTGCTGATCGACGCCCAGGAGGGTCCGATGCCGCAGACGCGCTTCGTCACCAAGAAGGCGCTGGCCCTGGGCCTGAAGCCCATCGTGGTGGTGAACAAGGTGGACAAGCCTGGCTCGCGGCCCGATTACGTGATCAACGCCGCCTTCGAGCTCTTCGACAAGCTGGGCGCCACCGAAGAACAGCTGGACTTTCCCGTGGTCTACGCCTCGGGCCTGAACGGCTGGGCGTCGCTGAAGGAAGGCGCGCCGGGCCAGGCCTGGGGCACCGACCTGAGCGACCTCTTCGAGACGGTGCTGCGCCACGTGCCGGCCCACCAGGGCAACCCCGATGCGCCGCTGCAACTGCAGATCTCGTCGCTGGACTACAGCACCTACGTGGGCCGCATCGGCGTTGGCCGCGTCAACGCCGGCACGCTCAAGCCGGCGATGGACGTGCTGGTGATGGAAGGCCCGGACGGCCGCTCCTTCAAGGGCCGCATCAACCAGGTGCTGACCTTTGCCGGCCTGGAGCGCCGGCCCGCCGAAGAGGCCGGCCCGGGCGACATCGTGCTGATCAACGGCATCGAGGACATCGGCATCGGCGTCACCATCACCAGCGTGGACGACCCGCAGCCCCTGCCCATGCTGGCGGTGGACGAGCCCACGCTGACCATGAACTTCTGCGTCAACACCAGCCCGTTGGCGGGCCGCGAGGGCAAGTTCGTCACCAGCCGCCAGCTCTGGGATCGGCTGCAGAAGGAGCTGCAGTCCAACGTGGCGCTGCGCGTGAAGGAGTCCGGCGAAGACGGCATCTTCGAGGTCTCGGGCCGCGGCGAGCTGCACCTGACCATCCTGCTGGAGAACATGCGCCGCGAAGGCTACGAGCTCGCCGTGAGCAAGCCGCGCGTGGTGTTCAAGGAGATCGAGGGCGAGCGCTGCGAGCCCATCGAGCTGGTGACCGTGGACGTCGAGGATCAACACCAGGGTGGCGTCATGCAGGCGCTGGGTGAGCGCAAGGCCGAACTCGCCAACATGGAGACCGATGGCCAGGGCCGCGTGCGCCTGGAATACCGCATCCCGGCGCGCGGCCTCATCGGCTTTTCCAACGAGTTCATGAACCTGACGCGCGGCACGGGCCTGATCAGCAACATCTTCGATGGCTTCGAACCCTACCGCGGTGAGATCGAGGGCCGCAAGAACGGCGTGCTCATCAGCATGGACGACGGCGAGATCGTCACCTACGCCCTGGGCAAGCTGGACGACCGCGGCCGCATGTTCGTGCGCCCGGGCGACCCGGTGTACGAAGGCATGATCGTGGGCATCCACAGCCGCGACAACGACCTGGTGGTCAACGCCGTGCGCACCAAGCAGCTGACCAACTTCCGCGTCAGCGGCAAGGAAGACGCGATCAAGATCACGCCGCCCATCGACCTGACGCTCGAGTACGCGGTGGAGTTCATCGCCGATGACGAACTGGTGGAGATCACGCCCAAGAGCATCCGCCTGCGCAAGCGCTTCCTCAAGGAGCACGAGCGCAAGCGGGCGAGCAGGGAAGGGGCCTAAGTCGACACCGTCTGGAACGCCCGCTCGGGCGCGCCGGAATGCTTCACAAGCTCTGACGCTTCCAGGGCAGCCAGTTGCTGCCAGGTGGCCAGCAGCCGGTCGGCCGACAGGCTGAGGCTGTCGATGCCCAGGGCCACCAGGCGCGCGGCCAGGTCCGGGTGATCTGAGGGCGCCTGGCCGCAGATGCCCACCGTGCGCCCTTGGCGGTGCGCGCCCTCGATGGCCCACTGGTACATCTTCAGCATGCCCGGGTCGCGTTCGTCGAAGGCGGCGGACACCAGGTCGCTGTCGCGGTCCACACCCAACGTGAGTTGCGTGAGGTCGTTGCTGCCGATGGACAAGCCGTCGAACAGCGCGGCGAACTCGTCGACCAGGATCACGTTGTTCGGGATCTCGCACATCATGATGATCGACAAGCCTTCAGGCGGGTGCGCTGGCGTGCGGGCAGTGGCCTCTCCAGCCTGAGCAGCGGTGTCGCCGCTGCCAGCGGCGGTTGCCGGCGATGGTGAGCGGGCCAAGCCGTGTGCGGCCATGGCGGCCAGCACCTGCTGCGCTTCTTCCACACGTCGCACGAACGGCACCATCACCTGCAGGTTCTTCAGGCCCATGTGCTCGCGCACCCGCAGGATGGCCTCGCACTCCAGCGCGAAGGCCTCGCGGTAGGACGGGTGCACATAGCGTGCCGCGCCGCGCAGCCCGAGCATCGGGTTCTCCTCCAGCGGCTCGAAGTCGCGGCCGCCGGCCAGCGCAGCGTACTCGCTGCTCTTGAAGTCCGACAGCCGCACGGTCACAGGCCGGGGCCAGAAGGCGGCGGCGATGGTGGCGATGCCCTCGGCCAGGCGCTCCACGAAGCAGCGGGCGCCGTCGGCGTGGCCAGCGCTCAGGGCCTGCAGCCGCTCGCGCTCGGAGGCATCGCGGACGCGCTCGGGGTGCAGCAAGGCCATGGGGTGGGCGCCGATGTGCTCGCTGATGATGAACTCCATGCGCGCCAGGCCCACCCCGTCGCAGGGCAGCCGCGCCGTGCGAAAGGCCAGGCCCGGGTTGCCCAGGTTCACCATCAGGCGGGTCCTGGTCTGAGGCAGTTGAGTCAACGACGTGTGCTCGGTGCGGAAGGGCCAGCGCCCGTCGATGACGCGGCCGGTGTCGCCCTCGGCGCAGGTGACGGTGACGGCCTGCCCGTCGGTCAGCGTGGTGCAGGCTCCCGGGGCCCCCACCAGGGCGGGGATGCCCAGCTCGCGCGCCACGATGGCGGCGTGGCAGGTGCGCCCGCCGTGCTCGGTGACGATGGCCGCGGCCGTCTTCATCACCGGCTCCCAGTCGGGCGTGGTGGTGGGGGCCACCAGCACCTCGCCCGGGCGGAAGCCGGGCAGGTCGCGCGGGTGGGCGATGCGGCGCACGAGGCCCTGCGCGATGCGCTGGCCAATCGCACGCCCGCGCAGCAGCGTGGCGCTGGCTGGCGGCCCGGGGGCATCGAGCTCGTGGCGCTCGATCTCCCAGGCGGCCTGCTGCGACGCCACCGTCTCCGGCCGGGCCTGCACGATGTACAGCGGCCCTTCCGGCCCGTCCTGCGCCCACTCCACGTCCATGGGGCACGCGTGGCCGGCGCGCTGGCTGTAGTGCTCTTCGATGCGCAGCGCCATGCCGGTCAGGGCCAGCACCTGCTCGTCGCTGAGGCAGGGCCGCAGGCGGTCCGGGGCCGGCACGGGCTCGGTGAGGATCCCGCCGGGCGCCAGCACCACCCGCGTCAGCTTGGCGCCGATGCGGTGGCTCAGCACGCAGCGGGTGCCCAGACGGTAGGTGGGCTTGTGCACCACGAACTCGTCGGGGTCCACGCTGCCCTGCACCACGGCCTCGCCCAGGCCCCAGGCGGCGTCGATGCGCACGACATCGGGGTGACCCGATTCCGTGTCCAGCGTGAAGGCCACCCCGCTGGCGGCCAGGTCGCTGCGCACCATCTTCATCACCGCCACCGACAAGGCCACCTGGAAGTGGTCGAAGCCCTGGTCGATGCGGTAGGCGATCGCGCGGTCGGTGAAAAGCGATGCCTGGCAGCGCCGCACGGCGTCCACCACCGCGTCTTCGCCGGCCACGTTCAGGAAGCTCTCGTGCTGGCCGGCGAAGCTGGCGTGCGGCAGGTCTTCGGCCGTGGCCGAACTGCGCACGGCCACGCGCAGGTCAGGCTCGGCGCACTGCCGCGCCAGGGCGCGCCAGGCGCTGCGCAGCGCCGCCTCCACCGCCACGGGCATGGGGCAGCTGTTCACGAGGGCGCGAGCCTGTGCGCCGGCACGCGCCAACGCGGCGCTGTCAGCTTTGTCCAGGCGGTCCAGCAGGGCATGCAGGCGCGGCGCGGCGCCGGCGGCTTCGATCATGTCGCGAAAGGCTTGCGCCGTGACCGCGAATCCTGGAGGCACACGGACGCCCAAGGGGCCGAGCG
Source organism: Burkholderiales bacterium (assembly GCA_947464185.1). Lineage (GTDB taxonomy): Bacteria > Pseudomonadota > Gammaproteobacteria > Burkholderiales > Burkholderiaceae_C > Rubrivivax. The sequence goes on along the minus strand of CANHVY010000007.1, from coordinate 80,678 downwards.
CGCGCGTCAACTCACCGATGGATGCGGTCTTGCCGCCCACCAGCGCCACATCATCCATCGCCACCTCGTCCAGGTGCAGCACGTATCGTTTCATCGGCAAGAGCCTCCTGTGGGGGTGTCGGAGCACCGGGCGAGGCCGGCAGCTTCGTACTGCTGGCCCATGATGGACAAAGCAAATCGATGTTGCCCCCGACCTTGCGAGCCACCGTTGAGGCCCGGCAACCGCTCCTCACGCGGTAAAGGCCCTGCGCCGCGCCGCAGGGCGGCTGATCTGCACAATCAAGCGCATGAAGACACTCATCGCCGCCCTCTTGCTGGCCGCGACCGCCATGACCAGCCACGCCATCGAAGAACCCGACTTCGAGGTCGTCCAGCGTCTGGACGCCGTGGAAATCCGCCAGTACGCCCCCTACGTGGTGGCCGAGGTCACGGTGCCCGGGCCGGCCGACTCGGCGGGTAACCAGGCTTTCCCGCTGCTGTTCGGTTACATCTCCGGCAAGAACAAGGGCGAGCGCAAGATGGCCATGACTGCCCCGGTCACCCAGACGCCCACGCCTGTGAAGATGGCGATGACCGCGCCGGTGACGCAGGCCGCCACGCTGCAGGGCTATCAGGTGCAGTTCGTCCTGCCCAAGGGGGTGACGCTGGAAAGCGCCCCCGAGCCGTTGGACAGCCGGGTGAAGATCCGTGAAGTGCCGGCGGCCAGGGTGGCGGCCATCAGGTTCTCAGGCTTCTGGTCGGAAGACAACAACCAGCGCCATCTGACCCAGCTCACCAGTGGCCTGCAGGCCGCCGGGATGCGCTGGAAGGGCGAGCCCGTATATTCCCGTTACAACGCGCCCATGACCCCCTGGTTCCTGCGGCGCAACGAGATCTGGCTGGCCCTGGAGTGAAATTGCCATGAACCATCAACAAGACTTTGATTCCGCTCCCGTGCGCCAGTTGCGCGCGGACCTTGCGCTGGCGTTGCGCGCCGCCTACCACTACGGCCTGTCCGAGGGGGTGTGCAACCATTTCAGCGCCGAGCTGCCCGACGGCTCCGGCCGCTTTCTGCTGAACCCGCGCGGCCTGCTGTGGAGCGAGGTGGGCACCGACGACATCGTCATGGTGGACGTGAACGGCCAGCGCCTGGCCGGCGTGCACGAGATCGAGCCCACGGCCATGTTCATCCACGCCGCCGTGCACCGCATTGCGCGCAAGGCGGTGGTGATGCACACGCACATGCCCTACGCCACCGCGCTGACGCTGACGCAGGACCGGGCGCTGGACACCACGCTGTCGCAGACGGCCATGCGCTTTCACGGCCTGGTGGCCGTGGACCGCATCTACAACGGCGTGGCCCTGGGCGTGGAGGAGGGCGAGCGCATCGCCACGGCGATGAACGGTGCCGACATCGTCTTCATGGCCAATCACGGTGTCATCGTCTGTGGCGAGCGCATCGACTACGCCTTTGACGACCTGTACTACCTGGAGCGGGCTTGCCAGGTGCAGGTGATTGCCGACTCCACCGGCCGACCGGGAGCGCCCGTGCCGGCCGAGATGGCTGACCTGGTGGCCAGTCAGGTGCAGGGCGAGCGGCTGCAGTCCGAGCTGTTCTTCAAGGCGCTGCGGCGCCGGCTGTGAGGGCTGGCGCCCTCACAGCCAGGTTTCAGCGCGTTGCCAGCGCCTTCTCCACCGCGGCCTTCAGGGCGGCGCTGGTGGGGCCCGTGGTGCTGCCGAAGTGGGCGATGGGCGTGCCGTCTCGCCCCACCAGGTACTTGTTGAAGTTCCAGCTGGGTGTTTGGCCCGTGGAGCGGGCCAGCGACGCGAACACGGGGTGCGCCTCCGGGCCGCGCACGCGAACGGCCGTGAACATCGGGAACTTCACGCCAAAGGTGTTGAAGCAGACATCGGCCGTCTTGCGAGTGTCGGCATCTTCCTGCCGGAAGTCATTGGACGGAAAGCCCATCACCACCAGCCCGCGTGCGGCATAGGCCGCGTTCAAGGCCTCCAGACCCTCGAACTGCGACGTGAAGCCGCAGTAGCTGGCCGTGTTGACGATCAGCAGCACCTTGCCCGCGTACTGGCACAGGGGCTGAGGTTTCTCGTCCTGCAGGCGCGGGAGGGTGTGCTGCAGCAGGGGTGGGCAGGATGCCGCTCCAGGCGTTCGGGCGGACCGGGTGGCTTCGGTCGGGGTGCCTGCCGCCGTGGGGGAGGCGGCGCTGGTGCTTGCGGTGGCGTGGGCCATCCAGGGAAGGAGCGCGCACAGGCCCGCGGCCATGGCGTGTGCGGCTCGGTGGGTGGGCGATCGCATGGTGGAGTTCCTTCCCCGGGACTTGACGGCCCGCCGAGTGTCCCTCAAGACACCGGAACCCGCAGGCTCAGCGCCCGTGCGCGCGCCGCCAGGCCTCGAAGGCCACGCGGTTGGCCTCTTCCGTGGGAGGGTACAGGCCCAGGATGGACTGGCCGGCCTGCACGCGCTCGGTGACGAAGTCCTCGAAGGCCGTCATGTCCACAGCGTCAGCCGCCACATCGTCGGCCAGATGCGCGGGAATGACCACCACGCCTTCGGCGTCGCCCACCACCACATCACCCGGCCACACGGCCACGTCGCCGCAGCCGATGGGCACGTTGATGTCCAGCGCCTGGTGCAGGGTCAGGTTGGTGGGGGCGCTGGGCCGGTGGTGGTAGGCGGGAAAGGGCAGGCGCGCGATCTCCGGGCTGTCCCGAAAGCCGCCGTCGGTGACGATGCCGGCCACGCCGCGCTTCATCAGCCGCGTCACCAGGATGGAGCCGGCCGAGGCTGCCCGTGCGTCCTTGCGGCTGTCCACCATGAACACGGCTCCGGGTGCGCACTCCTCCACCGCCTTGCGCTGGGGGTGCGCGCGGTCCTGAAACACCGAGATCGGGTTCAGGTCCTCGCGAGCCGGGATGTAGCGCAACGTGAAAGCCTCACCCACCATGTTGGGCAGGTTGGGGTTCAGCGGCCGCACGTCCTGGATGAACTGGTGTCGCAGGCCACGCTTGAACAGGGCCGTGCAAAGCGTGGCCGTGCTCACGCCGAGCAGGCGTTCTCGGGTTTGCGGATTCATGGGCGGGCTCTTTCAGGCGGTGAAATCAAGCCGGTCAGAAGATGTCCGGCTCGGGCACGGGCGCGCCGAAGCCGGCCTCGAGAAAGTCGAAGTCGCAGCCCTGGTCGGCTTGCAGGATGTGGCGGCCGAAGATCCAGCCATAGCCACGCTCGTAGCGCGGCGGCGGGGCCTGCCAGGCCGCGCGGCGGCGCTCGAACTCGGCCTCGTCGATCTCCAGGTGGATGCGCCGTGCCGGCACGTCCACGGTGATGCGGTCGCCCGTGCGCACCAGCGCCAACGGGCCGCCCACGGCCGCCTCGGGCGCGCAGTGCAACAGGCAACCGCCATAGCTGGTGCCGCTCATGCGGGCGTCTGAGAGGCGCAGCATGTCCTTCACCCCCTGCTTGAGCAGCTTGGTGGGGATGGGCAGCATGCCCCACTCCGGCATGCCCGCGCCCTTGGGGCCGGCGTTGCGCAGCACCAGCACGTCTTCGCCCGTCACGTCGAGATCGGGATCGTCCACCGCCTTCTTCAGCGAGGGGTAGTCGTCGAACACCAGGGCCCGGCCCGTGTGGCGCAGCAGGTGTGGCGCGCAGGCGCTGGGCTTGATGATGACGCCGTCGGGGGCGATGTTGCCGCGCAGCACGGCCAGCGCGCCTTCGGCATAGATGGGCCGATCCAGCGGGCGGATCACGTCGTCGTTGAAGACTTCCGCACCTGCCACGTTCTCGCCGATGCTGCGTCCGTTCACGGTGAGGGCCGCGCGGTCGAGGTGCGGGCCCATGCGCGCCAGCAGTGCGCGCAGACCTCCGGCGTAGAAGAAGTCCTCCATCAGGTAGCGATCGCCGCTGGGGCGGATGTTGGCGATCACCGGCACGCGGCGGCTGGCGGCATCGAAGTCGTCCAGCGTCACGGGGTGGCCGGCGCGGCGAGAAATCGCCACCAGGTGGATGATGGCGTTGGTGGAGCAGCCCATGGCCATGGCCGTGGCGATGCCGTTGGCGAAGCTGGCACGCGACAGCATGCGCGAGGGCTTGAAGTCTTCCCACACCATGTCCACGATGCGGCGCCCGCACTCGGCGCTCATGCGGATGTGGCCGGCGTCCGCCGCGGGAATGGAACTGGCCCCCGGCAGCGTCATGCCGATGGCCTCGGCAATGCCCATCATGGTGGCGGCCGTGCCCATGGTCATGCAGGTGCCGTGGCTGCGGGCGATGCCCGCCTCCATCTCGCGCCAGGCCTCTTCGCTCAAGCGTCCGGCGCGGCGCTCGTCCCAGTACTTGAAGGCATCACTGCCCGAGCCCAGCACCTGTCCGCGCCAGTTGCCGCGCAGCATCGGGCCGGCCGGCAGGTAGATGCAGGGCAGGTCCATGGTCAGCGCGCCCATCAGCAGGCCGGGCGTGGTCTTGTCGCAGCCGCCCATCAGCACCGCGCCGTCCACCGGGTGGCTGCGCAGCAACTCCTCGGTCTCCATGGCCAGGAAGTTGCGGTACAGCATGGTCGTGGGCTTGACCAGAGATTCGCTGAGCGAAATGGCCGGCAGCTCCAGCGGGAAGCCTCCGGCCTGCAGCACGCCGCGCTTGACGTCCTCCACCCGTTGCTTGAAGTGCGCGTGGCACTGGTTGGCGTCGCTCCAGGTGTTGACGATGGCGATCACCGGCTTGCCCGCCCAGTCGGCCGGGGCGTAGCCCATCTGCATGACGCGCGAGCGGTGGCCGAAGGAGCGGAAATCGTCAGGTGCGAACCAGCGCGCGCTGCGCAGCTCGGCCGCAGTCTTGCGCTGGAAGGATGAAGGGGGCGTCTGGCTCACGGGGCGCTCACTCGGCCTTGATGCCGGCGGTCTTGATCACGCGCGTCCACAGCTCCACCTCGCTCTTGACGAACTTGGTGTAGGGCTCCATGCCCTGCTGCGGCACGATGAAGCCCACGCTTTCCATGCGCTGGCGGATCTCGGGCGAGCCCATCACCTTCTTCATCGCCGCCTCCAGCTTGTCCACGATGGGCTTGGGCGTGTTGCGGTGGACGGACAGCCCGCTCCATGACAAGGCCTCGTAGCCCTTGACGCCCGTCTCGGCGATGGTGGGCACATCAGGGTACAGCGGGTTGCGCTGCAGGCTGGTCACCGCCAGAGGGCGCAGCTTGCCGGCGCGCACATGGGGCAGCGCCACATCCTGGTTGATGAACATCATGGGGATCTGGCCCCCCAGCAGGTCCTGCATCATCGGACCACCGCCACGGTAGGGGATGCCCACGATGAACAGGGGGCGACCGTTCTCGCCGCCCACCTGCTTCAGCAACTCCATGGCCATGTGGCCGCTGGCAGCGTGGGTGTAGCCGTAGTTCATCTTGCCCGGGTTCTTGCGAATCCACCCCACCAGCTCCTGAAAGGTCTTGAAGGGTTGGTCGGGGTGCACCACCAGCACGTTGGGGCCCGTGTGCACCTGGGAGATGTGGATGAAGTCGCGCAGCGAGTCGTAGGCCAGTTTCGGGTCCAGGCCGTGGGCCACGGCGTTCTGGCCCACGCCCGTCTGGATGAGGGTGTAACCATCGGCCGGCGCTTGCAGCGCACGCAGCGTGCCAATGGTGCCACCCGCGCCGCCGATGTTTTCGATGATCACCTGCTGCCCCAGCTCTTTGGTCAGCGCCCCAGCCACCATGCGCGCCATCACGTCACTGGTGCCCCCCGCGGGGAAGGGGCTGACCAGCTTGATAGGCTTGGTGGGCCAGGCGTCCTGGGCGTGGGCGCCCAGCGTCATCAGACCGGCGGCAAGGGCGGCGGCAAAGGCGACTGCTCCACGCAGGGCGCTGCGGCGTGACGAGGCGGAAATGCGGTTGTTCATGTTGTCTCCTGGCGTTGAAATGAGGGGTGGGGATGTGGGGTCCCAAGTCGACCGAGGTCTTCATCAGCCCAATGGAGCCGCGAGGCTACTGTCTAGGATGATGAGTCCCGACGGCCAAGGGCCGCAGAGGGTTTGCCCTGGGCTGCGGGGGGGGGGGCAGCTCATCTGGCCGACCCGGCCGGCACGCCGGCTGCCTGAAGCAGCCCGCGCGTGTAGCCGAGCGCAAAGCCCATGAAGCGCTCCCGTTCCGGGTCTTCGTCCGAGACCGGCACATGGTCCGGGCACAGAGGCCCCGCGTAGCCGCCGCGCTGGTAGGCGCGCAGGGCCGCCAGCATGTCGACATCGCCCTCGTCGGGGAACACTTCCTCGAAGTCGAGATAGCCCCCCCGGATGTTGCGGAAGTGCACCATGAAGATGCGGCCCGTGGCGGCGAACTCCTCGATGACGGGGATCAGGGCCTCGCCTGGGCGCTCGAACATCTCCGCCACGGTGCCCTGGCAGAAGTTCAGACCGTGGCGTGGCGAAGAGGACAGGGCCAGGAACCGCCGCAGTCCTTCGGTGCTGCCCACCACGTGTTCGATGCCGCCCAGCCCGCCGGGAGGATAGGCCGGGTCGTGCGGGTGGCAGGCCAGACGGACGCCGGCCCGGTCGGCGGCCGCCACCAGCCCCTCCACCAGGAACTCAATGGCATCCCACCCGGCCTGGGTGGTGACGGGCGGCACGTCGCGCGACATCTTCTGGCCGCACAGCGTCGGGTCGGCAGACCCGGCCTCGGCTTGCTGCGTCGGGTAGCCCACCCCCCAATAACTGTGTCGCCGGTCGGCCTCGGGGGAGTAGTCCGCCAGGCGGAAGGCGGAGTTGCGGCAGCCGCCGCGCCCGGGCCTCAGGCCAGTGCGCGTGATGCCCACCATCTGCACGTTGTACTTCAGGCAGGGGATGCCGGCCTCGCCGGCGATCTCCACATTGCGCGCCAGGATGTCCCGGCTTCGGCGCGCACCCTCCAGGTCCACGATCGAGTCCAGCAGGATCGAGCCGACGTCCAGAGCAAAGACGTCGAGCGCGAGGTCAAAGCCTTCCACCCAACGGCGGTAATCGCGCAGCCGGGCGAGGTCCCAGCCGTTGACGCCACCGACGCCCGAAACGAGTTCGCTGCCGCGGTTGTCCAGCACGACATGCCGCACGCCCCACTGCGCCGACAGCCGCAGCCGTCGGGCGTCAGGATTCAGGAGTTGTTCGCTGATGTACATGCCCGTGCCTCGTGCGTCATCGCCAGCGCGGATTTCAAGCGCTTTGCAGGTGATAGCCCCGCCCTGCGTAGTCGAAGCTCGGCAGTTCGTTGATGCGCACCGTCTTGTCAGCGGCAGCGGCGTAGTAGGCGCGTATCTCCGTGATGCGGCCGCTGTCCGGGTCGAAGCGGTACCACTCGTCGCCGCGCAGGGCGGTGCCCGACTTGTTTTTCCAGTGCGTCCACTCGATCACCGCTTCCGGGCTGTCGTGGCTGACCAGGATCTTCTCGATGGTCCATTGCGACCCCAGCGTCTGCACGCACCAGATCCACTTTCGTGCGATGGTGTCGGCGCTTCGCCAGGGCACATCGGGCAGGCCCGGGGGGAAGTAGTGCACCGCGTCTGGCGTGAAGCAGTCCACCAGGCCCTGGTAGTCGGCATCGTTGCAGGCCTTGAAGTAGCGGCGGATCATGGCCGCGTGGTCGGCTGGCGCGAATCGGTTCATTCCTTGGCTTCCTTTCCTGGTGTCAGCGGGCGGCCGGCCCCTGCGGCGGGATGGGAGGGCGCCCGGCCTCGCACCACACGCGGTACTCGGCCCGCGTGCGTTCGCTGGGCGGGTACAGGCCCCACAGCGGCTCGCCGGCGCGCACGCGCAGCGCCAGATAGGCCTCGATGTCATCGCGCTTCTCGCACAGGTCGGCCATCTCCTTGGCCATGGCTGCGGGGATCACCGTGATGTTCTCTCCGTCCCCATGGATCACGTCACCGGGGTAGACGGCCACTCCGGCGCAGCCGATGGGCACCTGCAGGTCGGCCACATGGTGGTACGACAGCCTGGTGGTGTTGGTGATGCCGGTGCACCAGACGGGAAAGTCCATGGCCGCCAGGTCACGGCCGTCACGGAAGCTGCCATCCGTCACCACGGCGCGGGCACCGCGCATCATCATGCGGGTGATGAGCATGCTGCCCATGGAGGCGGCGCGTCCGTCCCGGTTGCTGTCGATCACCAGCACGTCGCCTGGCTCCACTTGCTCCACGCCCACCCATTGCAGGTTTTCAGCGCTGGGCTCGGTGGTGAGGTTGGCGTAGCGGTCGATGTCCTCCCGCGCGGGAATGAACCGCATGGTGCAAGCCCGCCCCGCAAAGGGCTGGTGACGGGGGTTCAACGGCGTCAGCCCGTGCAGCACGGGCTGACGCAGGCCCTTGATGTAGAGCTGGGTGGTCAGCGAGCCGCTGGTGCAGCGTGCCAGCCGCCCCAGCACCTCGTCGCTGACCCGTGGCATGGCCGGCAGGCGGGGAATGCGCTCCGGCGGCAACGGGGCCGGCTGGTTGAAGAACAAGGTCATGCGGTCGTGGTGAGGGGCGTTCGTGGGGTGGCCAGGTGGTGAGGTGGTGCGGCGCAGACGCAGTGGCGTTTACTTTCTCTTCAGCCGCTGCGTGGATACTAGGCCGCCCTTGAGCTCTTCGTCCACACGGTCCTGACCGCCCGAGCGCCTGAACATGACATCAGTTCCACCCGTTGGGACGAAGGGCGCTCTTCGCGCAGTTGCCGAAGGGACGGCCTCGCTTGACAAGGCCCTGGACATCCTGCTGACGGTGCTGGAGGCTCCCGAAGGCCTGAGCCAGCAAGACATCGCTGCCCGGGCCGGCCTGCCGCGCACCACCACCTACCGCCTTCTGGGCACGCTGGTGAGCCGAGGCCTGCTGCGACGTGACCCCGTGCGCCGAATGTACGGTCTGGGCGCGCGCTGTGTGGAAATGGGCCGGCGAGCCCAGTCCTCGCCCGGCCTGGTGGCTGCCTCCCTGGGCGAGTTGCAGTCTTTGCGCGATGTGACGGGCGAGACCACCTACCTGGCGGCCCTGGACGGTCAGGAGGTGGTGTCGCTGGAGCGTTGCGACGGCGCGCACAGTCAGCGGTCCTCGGCCACCTTGGGGCAGCGCAAGCCCCTGCATTGCACCAGCCAGGGCAAGGCCATCCTCAGCGCCTTGGCACCAGCGCAGCGCGACGCTCTGGTGCGCGAACTCCGTCTGGAGGCCCGGACACCCCACACCCTCACGGACCGCCGGCGCTTGCAGGCGGAGTTGAAGATCTGCGCCGCCCGAGGCTGGGCCATGGACGACGAGGAAATCGCGCTGGGCGTGCGCTGTGTGGGCGCGCCGGTGGTGGACGCCCAGGGCCGCTTGCACGGTGCCATCAGCGTGGCCGGCCCTGCTTGGCGCATCACTCGCGAGCGCGCGGAGTTGCTGGGCCCGGAGGTGGCCGAGGCGGCCCGCCGCATCGGGCAGCAGTTGCGGACGGCCACTCCCGTGGTGGGCGATCCGGCGGTGCAGGCCGTGGAGGGCCCCTGGGCTTTCTGGGGAGCTTTCCCGCGCAGGCATCGCGAAGGAGATCTCTACTGGGTGGATCGGCTGGCGCCGGAACTGCGCGCCTGGGCCTGGGGGCAGGACCGCGCGGTGGTTGCTGTCGATGCGCCCATCACCGGACTGGCCTTCATCGGGGATGACCTGGTGCTCGTGCATGAGCGCGGAGCTTGGCGCGTCACACCGCAAGGCCTTCATGCACCCCTCAGTACCTGGCCTGCAACACCTTCGCTGCAGGCGCTGTGCAACGACCCGCAAGGCCGCCTTTGGGCGGCCCTGGGCCAGGGTTCCAACGGCAGTGCCATCGGCGAGTTGAGCGTGGGCGGCGGGTTCAAGCCGCGCTGGTATGTGGACGAACCCGTGCAGGCGCTGTGCTGGGACCCGGCCGGCGAGCGGCTGCACGCCGTGGCGCCGGGCAGCGGCAGCCTGCTGGTGCTTCACCCTGAGCCGTTGCGGGTGCAGCGGCTGGCTTCGCTGCCACGGGGGGCCGGGCGCCTGAGCGGGCTGGCGGTCGATGGGCAGGGCGGTGCGTGGACAGCGTTGGCTGACGGCTGGAGCGTGATGCGGGTGGACGCCGACGGCTACGTGGACCGCGTGGTGGGTTTGCCCGTGCCTTGCCCGACCGACGTGGCCGTGGTGGACGGCGCGCTTTTCATCACCACCGCCCGCCAGGCCGTGAACCTGGAGGCGCTGGAAAAGGCCCCCTGGTCAGGCCGCCTGCTCAAGCTGGAACTGCTGCCTTGATGCTGTGCGCTCGGGCTTGACCCGCGCTTCCAGGTGCTTGCGGGTGCTTCCGGGTGCCTAAGGGCGCTCTCCGAACTCCGCTGTTTCCCTCGTCCAGCGCAGCGCCTGCTCGCTGAGCGAGAAGCCCAGGCCGGGGCGGTTGGACACATGCATGCGTCCATCCTTCAGGAGCATTTGCTCGTTGAACAGCGGTCCCAGCCACTCGAAGTGTTCCAGCCAGGGCTCGAGGCCGTAGGCCGCCGCCAGGTGCAGGTGGATCTCCATGGCGAAGTGCGGCGCCAGCTTGCGCTGCTTGAACTCTCCCAGCGCCATGATCTTCAGGAAAGGCGTGATGCCGCCCACGCGCGGTGCATCGGGCTGGATGAAATCCGTGCCGGCCTGGATGAGCTGTGCGTGCTCGTCGAAGCAGGTCAGCATCTCGCCCGTGGCGATCGCCGTGTCGAAGCGGTCGGCCAGCAGGCCGTGGCCTTCGAAGTCGTGCGCGTCCAGCGGCTCCTCGATCCAGGTCAGGTCGAAGGGCTCCAGCAAGCGGCAGGCTCGGGTGGCCTGCTGTCGGTCCCACTGCTGGTTGGCGTCCACCATCAGCGGGAAGTCGTCGCCCAGCAGCCGGCGCACGGCGCCCACGCGCTCGATGTCGATCTTGAGGTCGGGCTGTCCCACCTTGAGCTTGATGCCCCCGATGCCGCTCTCACGCGAGATCTCCACGTTCTTCAGCACCTGGTCGAGTGGCGTGTGCAGGTAGCCGCCCGAGGTGTTGTAGCACTGCACGGAGTCGCGCTGCGCTCCGAGCAGCTTGGCCAAGGGCAGGCCCGCACGCCGGGCCTTGAGGTCCCACAGCGCGATGTCGAAAGGCGCGATCGCCTGCGTGGTCAGGCCCGCGCGGCCCATGCTGGCGCCAGCCCACAGCAACCGGGTGAACAGGCGCGAGATGTCGTTCGGGTCTTCGCCCAGCAGGTGCGGAGCCAGTTCCTTGGCGTGGGCATACAGGCCCGGCCCGCCGGCGCGCTTGGAATAGCCAAAGCCGATGCCTTCATGGCCGTCGCGCGTGCGGATCTGCGCGAACACGAAGGCGATCTCGGTCAGCGGCTTCTGCCGCCCTGTCAGCACCTTGGCATCGCTCACGGGCGTGGCCAGCGGCAGGAAGGTCAGCGACAGCTTGATCCACGCGATGCGGTCGCCGCTCTGGGCGGCAGTGCGGGCGGTGGCGTCCCCCCGGGCGTAGGAGACGATGTTCGATTCAACGGCGTTCATGAGGCGGCGGGGTGGGGCAGGGGATGGTGCCTGGTCGGGATGGCCGGGCGGTGCGGCCATGATGCCGCGGCCGCAGACTGATTACCACCCTCTGGAACTTGCGGTGTCGCAGCCGGCACGCCCCATCCGGGTCACAATTTCGCCATGATGCCTCCTTCGACCGAAGGCCCACCCGGCGCCTACGACCTTTACCTCAGCCGGGCGCTGCAGCTTGCCTCGCACGGCATTCACGGCGCGGGCGTTGCGGGTGACGGGGATTGAGCGCGCACCTCAGCCCCTGGCGCCTGAGTGTTGCGCCGATGATGGATTGGACGGACCGGCACTGCCGCTTCTTCCACCGCCTGATCACCCGGCGCACGCTGCTGTACACCGAGATGGTGACCCCGGGTGCGCTGCTGCACGGCGATGTGCCGCGCCATCTGGACTTTGACGAGGCTGAGCATCCGGTCGCGCTGCAACTGGGCGGCAGCGAGCCTGAAGACTTGGCGCGCTGCGCCCGGCTGGCCGAGCAGTGGGGCTACGACGAAGTCAACCTCAACTGCGGTTGCCCCAGCGAGCGGGTGCAGCGAGGCGCCTTTGGCGCCTGCCTGATGCGCGAGGCCGACCTGGTGGCCCAGTGTGTGGCCGCCATGCGCGAGGCCACGCGCCTGCCCGTGACGGTCAAGCACCGGATCGGTGTGGATCGCACCGAGAGCTACGCCTTCGTGCGCGATTTCGTCGGCACAGTGGCCGAACGCGGGGGCTGCGAGGTGTTCATCGTCCATGCCCGCAATGCCTGGCTGCAGGGCCTGAGCCCGAAGGAAAACCGTGAGATTCCACCCCTGCGCTACGAACTGGTGCACCGGCTGAAGCAGGACTTTCCTGCGCTGACCATCGCCGTGAACGGCGGCATCAAGACCGAGGCGCAGATTGCGGAACAGCTGGCTGCGGTGGACGGCGTGATGATCGGCCGCGAGGCCTATCACAACCCCTGGTCCATGGCGGGTTGGGATCAGGCCTTTCTGGGAGCTTCGGGCCCTGCGGCCACCACCCGGGAAGCCGTGGAAGAGGCCATGGTCGCCTACATGGAACGGCAGCAGGTGGCCCATGGCACACCCTGGCCGCGCATCGCACGTCACATGCTGGGCCTGTGGAACGGCACGCCCGGGGCGCGGCGCTGGCGCCAGGTGTGGAGCGACCACCGGCTCAAGGCGTTGCCGCCGCGCGAGGTTTGGGCCACAGCAAATCGCAGAACAGCGCCGCCCGCCTGAGGTGGTCGCGCCCGGGGGCTCAGGCCGCCGCCGCAGGACGCCTGGACTGCCCCACCTCGTTGTAGGCCAGCGCGGCCAGCACCGCCAGCCCGCCTGCCACGGTGGCCCAGCTGGGCGTCTCACCGCCGAAGAGCCAGGTCAGCGCGATGCCGAACACCACCTCCAGCAGCGCCAGCAGCGAGGTCTTCGCTGCGGCCAGTCGAGCGGCCGCCCGCATCACCAGGATGCAGGGGATGCCCAGCTGGAACACGCCCAGCACGGCCAGCAGGCCCAGGTCGTGCAGGCTGACGCCCAAGGGCCACGCCATGGGCAGGGTCAGGGCAGAGGACAGCACGGCGCCCAGCAGCACCGAGCTGGTGAGGTCCATGGAGGTGCCGGCACGTTGGAGCAGGATCCAGTTGATCGCACCGGCCACGGGAATGCCCAGGGCCACCAGTACACCCAGTGCGTGCGGGCCCTCCAGCGACGACAGGTCGAAGACGTACATCAGGCAGATCCCAGCTGCCGCCACGATGATGGCCAGCCAGGTCCGGCCCGCCACCGGCCGGCGCAACACCAGGCCTGCCAGCAGCGCGGTGAACACGGGCGCCAGGCTTTGCGTGATGAGCACGTTGGCCACGGTGGTGAGTGACAGCGAGAACATGAAGCAGGTGAACATCACCGCCCACATCAGGCCGCTGGCCCACACCGTGCCGCCGCCAGCGCGCAGTTGGCGCAGCGGCGATCGCTCGCCGCGCACGGCCAGCCAGACCAGCACCGTCAGGGCCGCGAACACGCTGCGCCAGAACGTGACCTCGAAGCCCTCGGTGGTGTGGAAGAAGCGACTGAGCACGCCGCCCGTGCTCCACATGAGCGCGCAGGCGACCACCCAGGCCATGGCTTGGCGTTCGGTCATGGTGGAGCGGAAAGTGAATCGGGGTTCGGAAATGCCGGCATCAGCGGGCGTCAGCGAGCTTCGGCGGGCTTCAGCGGGCTTCAGCGGGCTTCAGCGGGCATCAGCCGACCTCGGCGGGCAGCGCCGGCCAAGCAGGTCTTGCCCGGCGGAAGGCAGGCCAACTTGGGCGCTGGGCCTGCCTCGTCGCCGGCGAGTATCGCCGCGTTCTGGCCCTTGGCCGGCGCTTGGGCTCTTCAGGACGTAGAGTTCAGGAGGGCGGCGCGATGGTGTGCCGATCGACTCACCACCCTGCCAGCCCGCACTCCAAACCACTTCCGCCATGCAAGAGCCTCTGCACCAAGACCTGCTGGACCCGTGGCTCGGGCCCTGGCTCAAAGGTTTTCCTCATGGCGCCGCACCCCTTCGTCGCTCTCAGGTGGCGGCGCAGTGCTGGAATGTATGGGCGGGCGACCTGCCGCTGCCGCTGGCGGTGATCAAGCAGCCTCAACTGGCCCACAACCTGCGGTGGATGCAGGACTTCGTGGACGGGCACGGCATCTCGTTCGCGCCCCATGGCAAGACCACGATGTCCCCCCAGCTCTTCGATGCCCAGTTGCGGCAAGGCGCCTGGGGTATCACCGTGGCCACGATCGCGCAGTTGCGCGTGGCGGTGCAGTCAGGGGTGCGCAACGCCTTGATCGCCAACCAAGTGCTGCAGGCGCAGGATCTGGTGGAAGTGGCGCGCTTGCTTGCCGAGACCCCGGGCCTGCGGGTGGTGTTCCTGCTGGACTCGCTGGACCAGTTGCGGATGATCGAGTCCCTTGGCCTGACCGCGGTGTTCGAGGTCCTGGTGGAAGTGGGCGTGCCGGGCGGCCGCACGGGCCTGCGAAGCCATGACGATGCGGTGGCCCTGGCCCGCGCCGCCCACCACAGCCCCGCCGTGCGCCTGGCGGGGGTGGAGTGCTACGAAGGCTTGGGCGTCAAGGGTGAAGACGATGCCGACCGCGCCTCGTCGCAGGCGCTGATGAGCCGGGTGCAGGCGCTGGCAGCGGAACTGGACACCGAGGGCCTTTTCGACACGGATGAGGTGATCGTCTCCGCCGGCGGCTCGGGCATCTTTGACCTGGTCGCACCGGCCTTGAAGCCGGCCCTGTCCCGGCCGGTGGTGGGTGTGTTGCGCTCAGGCTGCTACGTCACGCATGACGATGGCAACTACCGGCGCCTGGTGAGCGCGGTCAACCGGCGCCTGGGCTGCGACCGCGGCCTGGAAGCCGCGCTGGAGGTCTGGACCGTGGTGCAGTCCATGCCCGAGCCCGGGCTCGCCTTGCTCACGGGCGGGCGCCGCGATCTGTCCTACGACATCGAGATGCCGGTGCCCGTGCGTTGGTGCCCGGCGGGGTCGGGGCAGCCGCAGCCCACGCCCACAGCCTGGAAGATTTCGGGCATGAACGACCAGCACGCCCACTTGCGCTTTGCGGACGGGGCTGGAGCGCTGAAGGTGGGCGACCGCGTGGCGCTCGGCATCTCCCACCCCTGCACCACCTTCGACAAATGGCGCTGGATGGCAGTGATCGATGATGACGGCCAGGTGGTCGACGCCTTGATCACCTGTTTCTGAGCCGTCTGAAGCCGAACCCCACCGCACCCGCTGCGATCTCCCATCCCCTTTCCTCTTCGTGCCCATGACCACCACCACCCGCATTCCCGGCCGTCGTTTCCTGCACTCGCCCGGGCCCACCCCGGTGCCTGACGAGGTGCTGTGGGCCATGTGCCGCCAGCCGATGGACCTGGCCGACCCGCGCGTGGACAGCACCATCGCGGCCTGCGAGGTGGGCCTGAAGCACGTGCTGGGCACGGACAAGGGCGATGTCTTCTTGTATGCCTCCAACGGCCACGGCGTGTGGGAGGCCGTGGTCGAGAACCTGCTGCCGCTGGGCGGCACCGCGCTGGTGCCGGGCACGGGGCATTTTTCTGAGTCCTGGGCCGTCCAGACCGAAGCGCTGGGGCGCAGCGTGGTGCGCACGCCCTGGATCGAGGGCCTGCCCATTGACGAAGAAGCCGTGGTGCACGCGCTGCGCGCCGACACCGCGCACGCGATCGCGGCCATCTTCGTCGTGCACACCGACACCTCCAGTGGCGTGACCACGGACCTGGCCTCGCTCAAGCGGGCCGTGGAGGCCACGGGCCACCCCGCGCTCTTCGTGGTGGACGTGGTGGCCTCGCTGGGCGCAGCGCCCTTTGCGATGGACGCGCTCGGCGCTGACGTGGTGGTGGGTGCCTCGCAAAAGGGCCTCATGTGCCCGCCGGGCGTGGGCATCGTGGCAGTCAATGCCCGTGCCATGGCGGCGTCACATGCCAACCCCGCCCCGCGTTTTTACTGGGACTGGGTGCGCCGGCAGAGCGAGTTGTCTTACCGCAAGTTCTGCGGCACCGCGCCGCAGACCCTGGTGGCCGGACTGCAGGCGGCGCTGGACCTGCTGCAGCAAGAGGGGCTGGAGGCGGTGTTCGAGCGCCACCGCCGCTTGGCCGGCGCCGTGCACGCCGCCGTGCAGGCCTGGAGCGCAACGGGGTCTCTCGGCTTCTTCTGCCAGGTGCCGAGCGCACGTTCGGTCTCCGTCACCACAGTGACCGTGCCGCCAGGCACCGACGTGGACGCCCTGCGGGCTGTCGCGCGCGAGCGCTTCCAGGTCGCCTTTGCCGGCGCCCTGGGGCCGCTGCAGGGCCGGGGCTTTCGCATTGGCCACCTGGGCGACCAGAACCCGGCCTCCATCCTCGGGTGCCTGGCCGGCATCGAGGCGGCCATGGCGGTGCAGGGTATCCCCTTCGGTCCCGGTGGCGTGGAGGCGGCCGTGCAGTCGCTGAAGGAGTGGCCGGCAGCGGGATGAGCCGCTCCGAAAGCTGATCAGCTTTGCCGATGCTGCACGGCCAGTGCGGCAAACCGCCCCAGCGCACGAGCCAGCACCTGGACAGCTTCCGCCGCCTCGTTGAGGTAGGCGGCCTTCAGCGCATCGTCTTCAGGGTAGTCGTGGGCAAAGCGGTTGCGGATCACGCGCAGGCGCTGCCATTCCTCGACGGAGGTGAGGTACCCCAGCTTCTCCAGCCGGTTGAGACGGTCGATCATGGGCCGGTCGTCATAGGGCTCCTGCAGCACTTCGAGCGTGGCCGCAAAGAGTCTGGAGCCCATGGTGTCCTGCAGTTTCGTCAAGCGCAGGATCAACTGGTCCCAGTCCTGCACTGCCTCGTCGTCCAGTTCCCGCAGCTGTTGCGCCGTCAGGGGCAAAGCGGCCTGCACGGCGGCCAGGGCGTGGTGCAGGTGGTGGAGGTGGCGTTGGCACTGATCCCAAGCTTCGGCCCATTTCAGTCTGGCGGCACGCGAAACATCCGAGTTCACAGCATCAACCCCTCTTGCCGGGCAACTGCGTAGACCGGCGGGTGAAACTGTCGGCCCGGGTAGTCCACCAACACATCGATCTTTTGCTCCCCCAGCCGGCCATACAGCAGCGCCAGGAAGCGGGTGTGGGCATGGGAAACCAGGTCGGGGTCGGACTGATGGGTCTCGATCAGCAGGTCAATGTCACCGCCGCGCCCGTCGGGTCTGGCGCGAGAGCCGAACAGCCGCACCGTTGCATCAGGACCAAAGCATTCGGCTGCCGCGGTCCGGATGGCCTGCTGTTCCGTGCTGCTGAGTCTCATGGCGTGGCTGCAGATGTCGTGGTCTTGGGTATCGGGCTTGTGTCAGGTGTGGCGACGCAGTACGGGCCTTGGGTCCTCACATCCCCGCGAGCATCAGGCAGGCGGGGCCTGTGCTGGCCTGCGGCCATCACATCCCCGCGTAGTTCGGCCCGCCGCCGCCTTCGGGGGTGACCCAGACGATGTTCTGCGTCGGGTCCTTGATGTCGCAGGTCTTGCAGTGCACGCAGTTCTGCGCATTTATCTGCAGGCGGTCGCTGCCGTCGTCGTTCTTCACGTACTCGTACACGCCGGCCGGGCAGTAGCGGCTCTCGGGGCCGGCGTAGCGTTCGAGGTTGATGGCCACGGGCACCGAGGCATCCTTCAGCGTCAGGTGCGCCGGCTGGTTCTCCTCGTGGTTGGTGTTGCTGATGAACACCGAACTCAGGCGGTCGAAGGTGAGCACACCATCGGGCTTGGGGTAGCGGATCGGAGGGACCTGGCTGGCCGCGTGCAGCCGGCCGTGGTCTGGCGCGTGGCGGTGGATGGTCCACGGCGGGCTCTTGAGGCCCAGCTTGGGCAGCAGCCATTGCTCGATGCCGGTCATCACCGCGCCCACGGTGTTGCCCTTCTTGAACCACTGCTTGAAGTTGCGGCTGGCGTTCAACTCCTCATGCAGCCAGCTCTTCTCGAAGGCCTCGGGGTAGGCGGCCAACTCGTCGTGGGCCCGGCCCGCGGCCAGGGCCGGGGCGATGGCCTCGGCCACCAACATGCCGGTCTTGATGGCGGCGTGGCTGCCCTTGATGCGCGCAGCGTTCAGCGTGCCGGCGTCGCAGCCCACCAGGGCGCCGCCCGGGAACGCCAGCTTGGGCAGGCTCAGCAGCCCGCCAGCAGTGATGGCGCGCGCGCCGTAGCCGATGCGTTTGCCGCCTTCGAGGTGGGCGCGGATGGACGGATGCGTCTTCCAGCGCTGCATCTCCTCGAAGGGGCTGATCCAGGGGTTCTGGTAGTCCAGACCGGTGACGAAGCCCAGCGTCACCTTGTTGCCTTCCAGGTGGTACAGGAAGCCGCCACCGTAGGTGTGCTCGTCCATGGGCCAGCCAGCGGTGTGCACCACGAGACCCGGCTTGGCCTTGGCGGGGTCGATCTCCCAGAGTTCCTTGATGCCGATGGCGTAGCTCTGCGGGTCGCGCCCCTCGTCCAGGTGGAAGCGCGCGATCAACTGCTTGCCCAGGTGGCCGCGCGCGCCTTCGGCAAACACCGTGTACTTGCCGAGCAGTTCCATCCCGAGCTGAAACCCGTCATGCGGCTGCCCGTCCTTGCCGATGCCGAGGTTGCCGGTGGCCACACCGCGAACCGCGCCGGCCGCGTCGTACAGCACCTCGGCGGCGGTGAAACCGGGGAAGATCTCCACGCCCAGGCCTTCAGCCTGCTCGGCCAGCCACTTGGTCAACGCGCCCAGGCTGATGACGTAATTGCCTTCGTTGTGCAGGCAGCCCGGCACCAGCCAGTCGGGCGTCCTTTGCGCACCCTTTTCATCCAGGAACAGCACTTCGTCAGCCGTGACGGGCTGGTTCAGCGGGGCGCCGCGCTCTTTCCAGTCGGGGAAGAGCTCGTTGATGGCGCGCGGGTCCATCACTGCACCGGAGAGGATGTGGGCGCCGGGCTCTGAGCCCTTCTCCAGCACCACCACGGAAATCTCCGGGTTCAGCTGCTTGAGGCGGATGGCCGTGCTCAGGCCCGCCGGGCCGCCGCCCACCACCACGACGTCGTACTCCATGGCCTCGCGCGGGCCGAACTGGTCCAGGATGTCTTGGGAGGTCATGGGGGCGGTCATGGGCGCGGTCATGCAGGTCTCTCCTCAGGGGCTTTCCGGTGTCGTGGCACCGGTTGTGCAAGGGTTGCGATTCTAGGTGGCGTGCTATCGTTGTTCGGGACGCGTCAGCGTGCACACACGAAGGAACGGGACATGGCATACGAGATCGATCTGGCGGGCCGCGTGGCCCTGGTGACGGGGGCCTCCAGCGGGCTGGGATCGCAGTTCGCGCGCACCCTGGCGAAGGCAGGCGCCGGCGTGGTGTTGGCCGCGCGGCGGGTGGACAAGCTGATGTCCCTGCGTGCCGAGATCGAGTCTGAGGGCGGTGATGCTCACGTGGTGGAACTGGATGTGACCGACCACGACAGCATCAAGTCTGCGGTGGCCCATGCCGAGACCGAAATGGGCACCATCGACATCCTGATCAACAACTCTGGCGTCAGCACCACGCAGAAGTTGGTCGACGTGAGCCCGAAGGACTACGACTTCATCATGGACACCAACACACGCGGCGCGTTCTTCGTCGCGCAGGAGGTAGGCAAGCGCATGATCGCCCGCTCGCGCGGCACCGCGCCCGGCACCTTCACGGGGGGGCGTATCGTGAACATTGCCTCGATGGCCGGGCTGCGGGTGCTGAGCCAGATCGGCGTGTACTGCATGAGCAAGGCCGCCGTGATCCACATGACGCGCGCCATGGCGCTGGAATGGGGCCGTTTCGGCATCAACGTCAACGCCATCTGCCCCGGCTACATCGACACCGAGATCAACCACCACCACTGGAAGACCGAGGCCGGCCAGAAGCTTGTGCAGATGCTGCCACGCAAGCGGGTGGGTCAGCCGCAGGACCTGGACGCCACGCTGATGATGCTGTGCGCCAACGAAAGCCACTTCATCAACGGCGCCGTCATCCAGGCCGACGACGGCTTCGGGGTCTGACGCGGTGGGGCCGGTCAGGATTCTCACGCCGCTGGAAGCCCGGGTGCTGGGCGTGTTGGTCGAGAAGCAGCACACCGTGCCTGACACCTATCCGTTGTCGCTGAACGCGCTGGTGGCGGGCTGCAACCAGAAGACCGCGCGCTCGCCCGTCATCGAGGCCACCGAGGCCGAAGTCCTGACCGCCGTGGACAGCCTCAAGGCCTTGAGCCTGGTTTTCGAAGGCAGCGGCAGCCGGGTGGTGCGCTTCGAGCACAACCTGGGCCGCCGCCTGGGCCTGCCGGGCCAATCGGTGGCGCTGCTCGCGGTGCTGTTGTTGCGTGGCCCGCAAACGTCGGCCGAGCTGCGGTTGAACAGCGAGCGCCTGCACAAGTTCGCCGACATCTCCTCGGTGGAAGGCTTTCTGGATGAACTGGCCACGCGCGAGCCGGTGCGGGTGGTCAAGTTGCCGCGCGCACCCGGCGAGCGTGAAGCGCGTTGGGCCCATCTGTTGTGCGGCGAAGTGGCCTTGCCGCCCGCGGCTGCGGCAGGCCTTGCGGGCCCTGCCATGGCCGCAGCAACTGCCGGTGCCTGGGGCACGGACGTGTCTGCGGGCGAATTGGCGGCCCTGAAAGCGGAACAGGCGCGAATGGCCGCAGAGCTGGAGCAACTCAAGGCCCTGGTGCAACGGCTGTGTGGCGAGCTGGGTATCGAGTCTGCCGTTCCCTGAGCCTGCGGACCTGAGGACTTCAAGAGGACCTGAGCCATGCGATTCACCCTGCCCGAGCACAAGAAGCTCACGCACGAGATGGTGATCCCCATCCGCTGGGGCGACATGGATGCCATGGGCCATGTCAACAACACGATCTACTTCCGCTACTTCGAGATCGTGCGCCTGGAGTGGCTGTACGCCGTGGGCGCCGCCGCCAGCCCGGGGGCAGGGCAGGGGCCGCTGATCGTCAACGCCTTCTGCAACTTCATCCGGCAGCTGGAGTTCCCGGGCAGCATCCTGGCCAAGCACTACGTGTGCAACCCGGGACGCAGCAGCTTCGATACCTACCTGACCTTGGAGCGCACCGACGAGCCGGGCGTGGTCTATGCCGAAGGCGGTGCCACCACGGTGTGGTCGGACTACGCCGCCAAGAAGTCGGCCCCGCTGCCGGACTGGCTGCGTGAACTGGTGAGCTGAGGTTCGCCCCGCCCGGACGGCTCACCCGCCGCGCGGCGCGGAAGACCCGGGTCCTTCACAGCAGGGCGTAGGTGGTGGTGGCGTGGGCCGCCAGCCGCCCGTCGGGTGTTGACAACTCGATCTCGCCAAATGCCAGCGTCTTGCCCCGGCGCAGCACCGTGCACACCACGCGCAGCCACGGGGTGTCCGCCGGCACGGGGCGCAGGAAACTGGTTTGCAGCTGCACCGTGGTCATGGGCCGGAAAGCGCCCTCGGCGGCCGTGAGCGCCAGCACCATGGCGGTGTCGGCGGCGGCCAGCATCGCCTGTCCGCAGAGCACACCGCCGCCATGCACCAGGTGCCCGCCCACCGGCAGTTCCAGCACCGTTTGCTGCGGCCCGGCCTGCACCACTTTCAGCCCCAACGCGACGATCCAGGGGGCGGCCACCTGCCCCAGGGTGGTGTGCAGCAACTGCGCAAGATCGGGTGTGGTGGAAGTCATGGCGGGGTCTTTCGGTGTCTTTCTTGGAGGCCGGCAGTGTCTCCGAGTCCGTGGCGGGTCGGCCCGCGTCAGGTGGCTCCAAGCCAGCGCGGGATAATCATGGCCGTCATCTTCCATCAAGAGCGACCATGAACAAGATTTTTCCCAGCGCCGCCCAAGCGCTTGAAGGCATCGTCCGCGACGGGCAGTTGTTCGCCGTGGGTGGTTTCGGCCTGTGCGGCATTCCCGAGGCCCTGATCGCCGCCCTGCGCGACACAGGCGCCAAGGACTTGACGGTGATCTCCAACAACGCAGGCGTGGACGGCTTCGGCCTGGGCCAGTTGCTGGAAACGCGCCAGATCCGCAAGATGATCTCCAGCTACGTGGGCGAGAACAAGGAGTTCGAACGTCAGTACCTGGCGGGCGAACTGGAGCTGGAGTTCACGCCCCAGGGCACGCTGGCCGAGCGCCTGCGCGCCGGCGGCGCGGGCATTCCCGCCTTCTTCACCCGCACGGGCGTGGGCACCCAGGTGGCCGAAGGCAAGGAGTTGCGCGAGTTCGACGGCCACACCTACGTGATGGAGCGGGCGCTGCAGCCCGATGTCTCGCTTTCCAAGGCCTGGAAGGCCGACAAGTCCGGCAACCTGGTCTACCGCCGCACGGCCCGCAACTTCAACCCCGCCGTGGCCATGGCCGGCAAGATCAGCGTGGTGGAGGTGGAGGAGATCGTCGAGACCGGCGCGCTGGACCCGGACGCCATCCACCTGCCCGGCATTTACGTGCACCGCCTGGTGCTCAACGCCACCGCTGAGAAGCGCATCGAAAAGCGCACCGTGCGCGCCAAGGAAGGAGTCTGACCATGGCCTGGACCCATGACGAAATGGCGGCCCGCGCCGCTCGCGAGTTGCAAGACGGCTTCTATGTGAACCTGGGCATCGGCCTGCCGACCCTGGTGGCCAACTTTGTGCCGGCCGACATCGAAGTCTGGCTGCAAAGCGAGAACGGCATGCTCGGTATCGGCCCGTTCCCCACTGAAGATGAAGTGGACGCCGACCTCATCAACGCCGGCAAGCAGACCGTGACCACCATCGCCGGCTCCAGCATCTTCGGCAGCCACGACAGCTTTGCCATGATCCGTGGCGGCAAGATCAACCTGTCCATCCTGGGTGCCATGCAGGTGAGCGCCAAGGGCGACCTGGCCAACTGGATGATCCCCGGCAAGATGGTCAAGGGCATGGGCGGTGCCATGGACCTGGTGGCCGGCGTCAAGAGCGTGGTGGTGCTGATGGAGCACGTGGCCAAGAAGAAGGACGGCACCATTGATCTGAAGATCCTGCCGCAGTGCACGCTGCCGCTCACGGGCGTGGGCGTGGTGGACCGCATCATCACCGACCTGGCCGTGCTGGACGTCACGCCGCATGGCCTGAAGGTGGTGGAGATCGCGCCGGGCGTGACGCGCGAGGAACTCCAGTCCAAGACGGGTGTGCTGCTGCAGTAAGCTGGCGCCTCCCTGGGAGGCCGCATGTTGAAGACTGCCGTCAGGGCCGCGAGAGCGGCCCTTTTCGCTTGTTCCGTTCTGCTGCTGGGTTTGGGGGGCTGTGCTGCACCACCCTCTGCCGTCACGCCAGCCATTCCCCCCATGCCGGAGGTTTCTTCCGGCCTCAGTTCCAAGCCCGGCTGGTCGGCCCAGCGCTTCATGGTGGCGGCGGCCAACCCGCTGGCCACCGATGCGGGCTACCAGCTGCTCAAGGCTGGCGGCAGCGCGCTGGACGCCGCCATCGCCGTCCAGATGGTGCTCACGCTCGTGGAGCCCCAGTCCAGCGGCATTGGCGGTGGTGCTTTCCTGATGCATTGGGATGGAAAAGCTGTTCAGGCGTGGGACGGTCGCGAGACCGCGCCTGCGGCAGCTGATGAACGCCTGTTTCTGTTGCCCGACGGCAAGCCCATGCCTTTCCCACAGGCCGTGGTGGGCGGCCGTTCGGTGGGGGTGCCTGGCGTGGTCCCCATGCTGGAGCAGGCCCACCGCGTGCACGGCAAGCTGCCCTGGGGGCGCCTCTTCGATCCCGCCATTCAATTGGCGGAAGAAGGGTTTCCCGTGAGCCCGCGGCTGCACACCCAGCTGCGGGCCGAACAGGCGCTGAAGGCAACGCCCAATGCTGCAGATTACTTCTATGGCGCCGACGGCCAGCCGCACCCGGTGGGCCATCGCCTGCGCAACCCGGCCTTGGCCCAGGTGCTCAAGCGTCTGGCGGCCGAGGGCAGCGCGGCGCTGCACACCGGGCCTATGGCCGACGACATGGTGCGCCGCGTGCGCCAGCACCCTGCCAACCCGGGGCTCCTGAGCACGGCAGATCTGGCGGACTACCGCCCGCTGGCCCGAGGGCCTATCTGCACCGACTGGCGGGCCTACCGCGTCTGCGGCTTTCCGCCACCATCATCCGGGCATCTGGCCGTGATGCAGATCCTGGGCATGCTGGACGCGCTGGGGCCCGAGGCCCCTGGGGCAGGCGCAGCAGCGCCAGTTGGGCCGGCAGGTGCGGGTGGCACAGGCGCGGCTGACGGCCCCGCCAGCGCCCCGTTCCTGCATCGTTACACCGAGGCCGCGCGCCTGGCCTTTGCTGACCGTGCCCAGTACGTGGCCGATCCGGCATTCGTTGCTGCGCCAGGCGGCCGTTGGACCTCGCTGCTCGCCCCGGCCTATCTGCAGGCCAGGTCGTCGCTGATTGGCGCGCAGAGCATGAAGACGGCGCAGCCGGGCCGCCCCCCGGGGGTGGAGCGCTTGTCGCATGCTTCGCAGCCTCACCAGCCCGAGTTCGGCACCAGTCACCTCAGCATCGTGGACAGTGAGGGCCGCGCATTGGCCATGACCACCACCATCGAGGCCGCGTGGGGCTCGCGCATCCTCTCCGATGGCGGCACGGGTCTTCCCGGAGGCTTCCTGCTCAACAACCAGCTGACCGACTTCTCCTTCGCCCCAGCAGATGCGCAAGGCCAGCCCATTGCCAACCGGGTGGAGTCTGGCAAGCGCCCGCGCTCCAGCATGAGCCCGACGCTGGTGTTCGACCGCCGCGATGGCCGGCTGCTGATGAGCCTGGGTTCGCCCGGTGGCGCGGCCATCATCCACTTCACCGCCAAGACGCTGCTGGGCACGCTGGTCTTCGGCCTGGACGCCCAGCGCGCCATCGACCTGCCCAACTTCGGCAGCTTCAACGGCCCCACCGTGCTGGAGAAGGGCCGCTTCGACGCCGCCACCTTGGAGGCGCTCAAGGCTCGCGGCCATGCGGTGCAGGAGATCGACATGACCAGCGGCCTGCAGGCCATCCAGCGTCGGGGCGGCGGATGGTTCGGCGGCGCCGACCCCCGGCGCGAGGGCGTGGTCAGAGGCGACTGAGCGCGCGTGCCACCCGGCCCACCGCGTCGTCCCAGCGGGGGGCGCTGGCCTGGCGGAACAGCCGTACCGACGGGTACCAGGGGGAGGTCTCAGGCTGCAGCCACCAGCGCCAGTCCGGGGCCTCGGGCAAGAGCAGCAGGGTGGGCACGCCCAGCGCGCCCGCCAGGTGCGAGAACGCGGTGTCGATGGTGACCACGGCGTCCAGCTCGGCCATCAGCGCGGCCGTGTCCTCGAAGGTGCCCAGCTCCTGGGGCGTCAGCACTTCGATGGGTAACACGCCGGGGTGGCGAACGGGGTCCTGTGCGCGCGGCCCCATCTGCAGGCTGACCAGGCGCAGGCCATCCACCTGGCCCAGGGGCAACAGGGCCTCGAAGGGCAGGGCGCGCCGCCGCTCGTACTCGTTCTCCGGCCTGCCGCCCCAGACCAGGCCGACGCGCTTGGCGCTGCCCTTCGGCGCCACGCGCCGGTTCAGCAACTCGCGCCAGCCCGCCCTCAGGTCCTCTCGTGCCCGCAGGTAGGGGCCGCCGGTCTCCAACTGCGCGCGGTCGATCTGCAGACGCTGCGCCAGGCTGCCCACGAACACCCAGTAGTCGCAGCCGGCATTGCGCGTGTCGTCCAGTTGCGTCAGCACTTGGGAGCATCCAGGCAGGGAGCGCATCAGGCCTTCCAGCGGCGGCGCCACGCCCATCACCACCTCGGCTCCAAGGGCAGCCAAGCGCGGCACGAAGCGGCAGAACTGGATGTGGTCTCCATAGCCTTGTTCGGTCAGCACCAGCACCCTCTTGCCGCGCAGGCCCTGCCCCTGCCACAGCGGCATGGGCAGCACAGGCTGGCGGATGCGGTTGGAGACATCGGCCGGCCCCAGGCTCAGCCGTGACTCATACAGCGCAAAGCCGTCGCGGTAGTCCCCCCGGCTCAGGCGGCACAGCGAGAGGCGGTAGAGCAGGCCAGGAGCCGCCGGCTGGCCTGGCACCACGTGGGCGCGTACCAGTTGCTCCGCGGCATCCAGTCGGCCCGCTTCCAGCAGCAGGTCGGCTTGGAGGGCCACGACGCCCGGGTGGCCGGGCAGTGCGCGCGCGGCCACCTGCAGATGCTCTTGCGCTGCGGCGCGGTCACCCAGCAGGCGACGCGCCTGCGCCAAGGCCAGCCGGCCCTCGGGATCACCCGGCGCCAGGCGTTGGCAATGCTCCAGCGCCTCGCAGGCCGGTGCGATGCGCTGCAGCATCAGGTGGGCCCGGCCGGTGCCGAACCAGGCCTGGGGCTGGCTGGGCTGGGCGGCTGTCACCGCCGCGAAGTGCGCCAGGGCCTGCTCAGCGCGGCCCAGGTCGAGCAGCGCAAAGCCCAGGTTGAGGTGGGCCACCAGGTGACGGGGGTCCAACTGCACGGCCCGCGTACCCAGTTCCACGGCCCGTTCGGGCAGGCCGGCGCGGCGCATCAGTTCGCCCAGGTTGGCGGGGTAACCGGGATGACGGGGCGCGGCCTGCATGGCGCGCTCCAGGCAGGCCGCTGCCTGCAGATCGCGCCCGGCGTCGGCATAGAGCAGGGCCATCAAGTTCCAGGCGTCGGCGCAATCCGGCATCTCGTCCAGCAGCCGGCGGCACAGGTCCTCTGCCTGGCTGGGGCGGCCTGCGGCGCGCTCGGACTCCGCCAGTTGCAGAACCTGGGCCAGCAGGTGGGCTTGCATCGGCAGACCTCGGCTTCAGGCAGCGGCCATCGCCCGAGCCGCCTCGGTCACCAGGGGCGGGCCGCCATAGATGAACCCGGTGTAGATCTGCACCAGATCCGCACCCGCCCCGAGCTTGGCGCGGGCGTCGGCGCCGGACATCACGCCGCCCACGCCAATGATGGGGTAGCCCGCGCCCAGCGCCTGGCGCAGGGTGCGGATCACGCGATTGCTCGCTTCCAGGACGGGCGCACCCGACAGGCCGCCGGCCTCGCCCGCGTGGGTGTGGCCGGCCACCGCCTCACGCGCCAGCGTGGTGTTGGTGGCGATCACGCCGTCGATCCCATGGCGCTGCAGCGTCGCGGCAATGACCTGGACCTGCGCCTCGTCCAGATCCGGCGCGATCTTCAGAAACAGGGGTACCTGCCGGCCGTGTGTCTGGCACAAGGCCTCGCGCCGTGCCTGCAACGCGCCCAGCAGGGAGTCCAGGGCTTCGTCACTTTGCAGCGAGCGCAGATTCTGGGTGTTGGGGCTGGAGATGTTGACCGTGACGTAATCGGCGTGCGGGTACACGCCATCCAGGCAGGTGAGGTAATCGTCGGTGGCCCGCTCGATGGGCGTGGCCGCGTTCTTGCCGATGTTCAGGCCCAGGATGCCGCCCGCCGCGCGAAAGCTGCGGCTGCGCCGCACGTTGGCGATGAAGGCGGCCAGGCCCTCGTTGTTGAAACCCAGGCGGTTGATCAGCGCCCGGTGTTCCACCAGGCGGAAGATGCGCGGCTTGGGGTTGCCGCTCTGGGCCAGGGGCGTGACCGTGCCCACCTCGATGAAGCCAAAGCCCAGCGCGCCCAGGCCGTCGATGCAGCGCCCGTTCTTGTCCAGCCCCGCGGCCAGGCCCAGGCGGTTGGGAAAGCGCAGGCCGGCCACGGTGACGGGATCACTCACGCGGGCCTGCTGCCACAGGCACTGCGCCGGTGTGTTCTGCAAGGCGGCGATGGCGACCAGCGTCAGGTCGTGGGCCTGTTCCGGGTCCAGCCCGAAAAGGAAGGGGCGGGTCAGCGCGTAGGGGAGCAAGGCCATAATCTTTCGATTCTCGCAAACCACGCTTTGCCGGCTCAGCCGCTCCGAGCTTCTGTACCCATGACCCAGGACGAACTCAAGGCCTCCGTCGGCCGTGCAGCCGTGGCTTACGTGACCCCAGGCTCCGTGGTGGGCGTGGGCACCGGTTCCACGGTCAACAAGTTCATCGATGCGTTGGCGCAGGCCCGCATCCCGCTGGCCGGCGCGGTCAGCAGCTCCGAGCAGAGCACGCAGCGGCTCAAGGCGCTGGGCATTGCGGTGCTGGAGGCCAGCACGGTGGAGCGCCTGGGGGTCTATGTGGACGGTGCCGACGAGATCGACGGTCGGGGTTTCATGATCAAGGGCGGAGGAGCGGCCCTCACACGCGAGAAGATCGTGGCGGACCTGGCCGAACGCTTCATCTGCATTGCTGACGAGTCCAAGCGGGTGGACGTCCTCGGTCGGTTCCCGCTGCCCGTGGAGGTGATTCCGATGGCGGCGGCCCAGGTGGCGCGGCGGTTTGCAGCGCTGGGCGGACAGGCGACGCTGCGGCCGGGCGTGCTGACCGACAACGGTCACCCCATCCTGGATGTGCAGGGCCTGCACATCGTGGATCCGCTGGCAATGGAGTCGGAGGTCAATCAGTGGCCCGGTGTCGTCACGGTGGGCATCTTCGCCCGTCATCGTGCGCACACCTGCCTGCTGGGCACCGCCACGGGCGTGCGCACGCTTGTGTTCTGATACGGTCATCCACCACCCACATCCCGAGGACCGCCGTGGCGAAACCGAACTATTCCTACGAAAAGCGCCAGCGCGAACTTGCGAAGAAAAAGAAGAAGGAAGAGAAGGCCGCGCGCAAGGCGCATGGCAAGGCGGACGGTGCTGGACCCGACGCCGAAGACGCGGCGGCTGAAGGCGACGCCACCGCAGAAACGGCTGCAGAAATCTCGGCAGGCGAAGCCGTTGGGGTTGGTTCACCAGCGCAGGCCGCCCCGGCGCCGCCCGCCGCCTGAGCCCGCTGCTGCGCCCTGGACGAGTTCGCTCAAGGGCCTTTTTTGCTGACCTGCCCCTTCGTTCAGGCTGCCCGGCGCGACTGACGCACGCTCCACCTGCAAGGGTCCAGCGCGTCCAGCAGATCGGCCTCCAAAGGCATGGGCGTGGCGTCCAGCCAGGCACACAGCAGGCGCGATGCCAGCGGTGCCCAGATCAGCCCCCTGGACCCCAAGGCTCCGATGATGAACAGCCCAGGGTGTCTCGGGATGAACCGGGGCTGATCCCGCCGAACAGGTGGTGAGAGATCGGCCCGCGGTGCCGGGCCGATCAGGGGCAGACGGTCGGGCGTTTGTACACGCCACGACGCCCGCCCGCCCAGCGTCGAACCTTCTGCGGGGAAGAGCCCCGTGAGCGTGTGCAGCCGGGCGAGGTTCCACGAATGGTCCTCCTGCCGCAGTCGGTCCGTCTGGTTTTGTGCGTCTACCGGCTGCTGGCTGGCGCCGCACAGCAGGCGGCCGTCCGGCAGAGCTACCGCATAACCGTGCCCGGTCACCGGGCGCCGCAGCGGCGAGTTGCAGGTGAACCAGGTCAACTGGCCTCGGGTCACTTCCTGAGGGCCCAGCGCTGACAGGTCACGGCCCACATCATGGGCCAGCACCGGCAGACCCCCGCCAGCGGCCAGCACGACCAACGGCGCGTGCGCGAGCTGTCGGCCTGCTTCGTCCAGCAGGCTCCAGGTGGGGTCGTCGTTCACGGGCGCCCGCAGTGCCTTCACCCGTGCGTTGCCCTGAAAGCGCACGCCGGGGCTTGCCAGGGCCTGCCGGACGATGGCGGCGGGGTCCACCCAGCCGCCTTGCAGGAAGTGCAGTGCTGGCCCGCTGAGTGAGGCCTGGGCGAGCAGGCTTGCCTCAGTTCGGGTCTGGCCCTCGGCGTAGCCCGGCAATCCTTGCGATTCCAGGCGGTCTGTTTCGTCTGCCGTTGACCCTTCGCCTCGAACGGCCAGCAGGCCGTCAAGGCCGCCAGGCACGGTGCCGCTGCGTATCAGCGGGCCGTAGTACCCGGCGGCGGCCAGGGCGGCGTGGCGGTGCAGGCGGGCGTGCACACCGTCTTCGCGATGCAGCACGCCGTGGAACAGCCCGGCCGGGTTGCCGGACGCGCCCTGGGCGGGCGTGCTGGCACGGTCCAGCACCGTGCAAGTCCAGCCCCGCTGCGCCAGGGCCTGGGCGGCCAGTGCGCCTGCCAGCCCCGCACCCACGATCACGGCGCGCCGCTCGCCGGTCCACGGCCCTTGTGGACGGCCGGCGGGCGTACGGCGTGGGGCCAGGGACGCGAAGTGGGCCATGGTCATGTCGCGCTTGGCGCCAAAGCCGGGTGCGCCCTCCACGGCGAAGCCCGCCGCCTTCAGCCCCTCGCGCACGGGTTGGGCCACGCTCCAGGTGGCCGCCGTGGCGTCCGGCGCCGCCAGCCGTGCCATCCCGCGCAGCAGCCACGGGTCCCACATTTCCGGGTTGGCTTTGGGCGCAAAGCCGTCGAGATAGAAGGCGTCGAAGCGGCCGACGATCTTGGGCAGCAGGTGTCGGGCGTCGCCGAACGCCAGCGTGAGGAATACACGCCCCAGGCCACGGTCCGTGGAGGTGGCGTGGCCTGTGAACTCGAGCGTATGCAGCCCGCTCAACAGGGGTGGCCAGGCTGTCACCAGCGCACGGGACCTTTGCTCGTGGCCCGCTGGCGCATCCTGGTCCTGCCTGGCGATCTCGTGGGCCCGCAACAAGTCTTCAGGGCCAGGCGGGTGGAGTTCCAGCGAGACGTAATGCAGTTCGTCGCAGCGCTGGGGATCGGCCTGCCAGGCCGCCCAGGTCGCCAGGAAGTTGTGACCCAGGCCGAAGCCTGTTTCCAGGATGCAGAACTGCCGCCTGCCCTGCCAGCGCTGCGGCAACCCGTTGCCCTGCAGAAAGACGTGGCGGGCCTGCGCCTGGGCGCCCCCCTTCGGGTGGTAGATGTCGTCATGGTCCAGCGAACGGGGCACGCCGCCCGAGAAGTCGATGCGCGCCGGGCGCAGGGCCGGACTGCTCAATGCGGCACCTGAGACAACCATTGCAACAGCGCCTGCTTGACGGGCTTCAAGCTGCGGTACTCCAGGACGGCCTCGCTCATGGTGCCCACGGCGTCGCGCAAAGCCCGGGCCTGCCCAGAGTTGGCCACCGCATGGCGCAGCGGCTGGACCTGCACTTCGATGGTGAACACCGCCAGCCCCGTATCCGGCATGGGCAGGAAGGTCTGCCTTTCCGTGCGCCACCAGGCTTGTGCCGCGAAGTCGGTCAGCTCGCCTGCGGGCCAGCGGTCCGGGTCCACGCGCTCGGGGTGGGCGTGCAGCCGCGGATGGCCGGTGACGTTCCAGACGAAACGCTCGAAACTCTGCGCGCCGCACACCAGTTGCATGAGCCGTTCTCCCGCGGCCAGCAGCAAGTGGGGGTCGGCCACCGGGGCGTGAATCTCGTTGAAGTGCCGCCCCACCTTTTCAGCAGGGTCCCAGTGGGATGGCAGGGCCACCGCCATCCAGGGCACCCGCCCCGTGTCCCCCTGCACGATGGCCAGGTCCTGTGAAAAGCTCAGCGCCAGCAAGCCCGTCAAGCGCCATGGGGGCGGCAGGCCCAGCAGGCACCGGCCGATCTCGTCGCCCAGCCCGAAGGCACCGGTGCCGATCTCCAGCACCTGCTCCTGGCGGACCGACACCCCCAGCGTCAGGGATGTGGCCGTGCGGCCGTCCCAAGCGAAGGCCTCGGGGTGCTCCAGGGCGGCCTGCTCGCACACCCTTACCAGGACGGGTGTGGCGTCGAAACCGGGGGCGCTCACCAATGCCTGCGGCGCGAAGGCGCTCAACACGGCCAGTTTTTCCCGCTGATGCCGTCCTCCGGGGGGCAGCGGCGTGAAGTGAGGCGCCGCCGGGTCCAGCCGGCGCAACCCGGGCTGCATGCGAAACGGCGCCACCACTGCGGCTGCGTAGTCGAAGCTCATGCGCGGATGATGCCCAAGTTCGCAGGCCGGCCCGTCACCAGGTCTCCAGAAATGCACAAGGGCACCCAGGGGTGCCCTTGAAGCGAACGCCGCACCGAGCTTGCCGGGCGGCTTCGTCTTTGGCCGCCGCTGCGCCGAAGCGCCAAGATCAGACGCGCTTGCGGTACTCGTGCGTGCGGGTGTCGATCTCGATCTTGTCGCCGTCTTCCACGAACAGGGGCACCGAGATCTCGAAGCCCGTGCCGACGAGCCGGGCAGGCTTCATCACCTTGCCGGAGGTGTCGCCCTTGACGCCGGGCTCGGTGTTGATCTCGCGCACCACGGTGGTGGGCAATTCCACGGAGATGGCCTTGCCGTCATAGAAGGTCACTTCCACGGACATGGAGTCCTCCAGGTACTGGATGGCGTCGCCCATGTTCTCGGCTTCCACCTCGTACTGGTTGTACTCGGTGTCCATGAACACGTACATCGGGTCAGCGAAATAGGAGTAGGTGCACTCCTTCTTGTCCAGGATGATCTGGTCCATCTTGTCGTCGGCCTTGAAGACCACTTCGGCGCCGCCGCCGTTCAGGAGGTTCTTCATCTTGATACGCACCGTGGCCGCACCGCGGCCGCCACGGCTGTATTCGGTCTTCAGGACGACCATCGGGTCCTTGCCCTGCATGATGACGTTGCCGGCGCGGATTTCTTGAGCGAATTTCATGTCGTGTGGCGCCCGCGGGGGCGCAAGCATGGGGTTGGGCGGGTATCTTCGGTCGCAGGGCGTCGCCGCCCGAAGGGCTGCCGGACCGCGTGGAAGGCCTGTGCATGGTGCATTCAAGGCACCACGGAGAGCCTCTGATTCTAGCGCGGGCCAGGCTTTCTGCTGGCTTTCTGCCGGCTTTGGGGCGGCTTTCGGGCGCCTCAGCGGCGTCTCTACGCCGACGACTCGCCCGTACCGGCAACCTGCCCGCGGCAGGCCACGAAGCGCATCAACTGCGTGGTCAGGTCGTCCTGCCGCAGAAGGTCCTGGCGCAGCGCCTGGACGCCGGCGGTCCAGCTGCTGGCGTCTGGCAGTACCAGGGGCCGGCTGCCAGCGGGTCTCGGGTCCTGCGGCCGGCTTGCAGGGTTCCAGGCCTGCCACAGGCCCCGCAAGTCAGCCTTCCAAGGTGCCTGCCCGGCCGTGTCGGTACCCAGCCAACGGTCCAGGAAGGCGCCAGCCTTGACGATGTGAGCGTCATCGTCCTGGGGGTAGAGCTGCCACAGGAAGGGTCGTCCGGCCCAGAGGGCACGCACCAGCGAATCCTCGCCTCGCACCAGGTTGAGATCGGCGCTCCACAACAGGCGGTCGAAATCGTGCTGGCTCAGGAAGGGCAGGTCGAGCGTGCGCACGCCAGGGGGCAAGGCCATTCGGTGGACCTGCGCCTGGGTGTGTCCGGGGGTCAGGGCCAGGGTCGTGGGCTGGTCGGCCAGGAGCTGGACCAGTTGCGGCAAGGCGGGGTTGGCGTAGCAGAACAGCACGACTAGGCGTTCCCCCTGTCGCAGATGCACACCCAGGTGCCGCAGCCAGGCCTCCCGCTCGAACCGGCCTTGCGCCTCCAGCAGTCCGGCCTCGCGGATCAATCCGCCCGTGGCGGACGAGAAGCCGGGGTGAAAGAACCACTTCGTCAGCCCTGCGCCGGGCCCGCTGGACTGAGGCGAGGGCAGCCCGTGGCAGCGCTCCACCCAGCTTTCCGCGCTCAGGTACTCGAGATTGATCCACACTGGGGGCCTGGGCGCGGCGGCCATCGCCCGGACGAAGTCAGCGGGGGGATCGCAGGCAAAGGCCTCGATCACCACCTCGCCGGGCTCCACGTGGGACAAGCGTTCAGGCCAGGGCATCACCTGCACCTGCGGCGAACCATCAGGCGCCATCCACGCCAGCGCGCTGGGGTCGTCGCACCACAGCCGCACGCGCTGGCCCCGGGTGGCCAGATCCGCCGCAAGTCGCCAGCACACGCCCACGTCGCCGAAGTTGTCGACGACCCTGCAAAAGAGGTCCCACAAGGCTGGCTTGGAATGAGCGCCCGTGTCCACTGGGTTGCCATTGGCATCGTCTGGGGTTGTGGGAGCCGTGGAAGGGGAAAGGTTCACGGGGTCATGATACGAAGATGGACAATCCAGAACAGGCCCTCTCGGCATCGCGCTCGAGGGCGGTCCGTGGTCCTTCACGCCAGCGTGCCCCCCAGCCTTGTCCGCCCTGACCGACACCTCGCCCTCATTGCCCGAAGCAGCATCGCGCCAACGCCTGCTCGAAGAGGTGGCCGCCCTGCCCAGCCTGCCCGGTGTGTACCGCTACTTTGACGTCCAGGGGGCGGTGCTCTACGTCGGCAAGGCGCGCAATCTCCGCAAGCGCGTTTCCAGCTACTTCCAGAAGGACCACGGCGGCACGCGCATTGGCGTCATGGTGGCGCGGATTCATCGCCTGGAGACCACGGTCGTCCGCAACGAGGCCGAAGCCTTGCTGCTGGAGAACAACCTCATCAAGGCCCTGAGCCCGAGGTTCAACATCCTCTTTCGGGACGACAAAAGCTACCCCTATCTGAAGATCACCGGCCCTTCCGGCAGCGCTGCCCGCACCGAGTCTGCTGGATGGGTAGACCAGGAACCGGGCGCACCGCAGCGCTTTCCGCGCGTGGCGTACTACCGGGGTTCCGTGGACCGCAGGCACCGCTACTTCGGCCCCTACCCTGGGGCCTGGGCGGTCAAGGAAACCATCCAACTCATCCAGAAGGCTTTCCGGCTGCGCACCTGCGAAGACACGGTCTTCGCCAACCGCACCCGGCCCTGCCTGCTGTACCAGATCCGGCGTTGTTCCGGCCCTTGCGTGGGCCTGGTGGACGTCAAGACCTATGCCCGCGATGTGGCCGACGCGGAAACCTTTCTGCTCGGCCGCTCGCAGGAGGTGCTCGACGGCCTGCAGCAGCGCATGATGGCCCACGCCGAGGTGCTCGAGTTCGAGAAGGCTGCGGAGATCCGCAATCAGATCTCCGCCCTGTCGCGTGTGCTGCACCAGCAGAGCGTGGACCGCAGCAGCCTGGGCGATGACGACCAGGAGGTGGATGTCCTGGCCGTGAAGGTGCAGGGCGGGCGGGCCTGCGTCAACCTGGCCATGGTGCGCGGCGGACGCCATCTGGGCGATCGGGCCCACTTTCCGCAGCACTTGGAAGACGCCACGGCGTGGCATGTTGCCGCCTTGGAGGAAGGCGAGGCACTGGTGGAGGAAGCAGGCGAAGGGCAGGGTGAGGCCCAGGGCCAGGGCTCCAGGACCACCAGCCCTCCCAGCCCCCCCAGCCCCGAACAGCAGGTGCTGCAAGCCTTCCTGCTCCAGCATTACGCGGGGCAGTCGCCACCGGCCCTGCTGTTGCTGAGCGAACCGGTGGACGCCTGCGTGATCGAAGCCTTGTCCGCACTGGCCGGGCGCCGCGTCCAGGTGCAGCATCAGCCCCGGGGCCAGCGCAAGGTCTGGCTGGAGATGGCGCGCCAGGGCTGCGGGCTGGCTCTGGCTAGGCTGTTGGCAGAGGAGGGCTCCCAGCGGGAACGCACGCGTGCGCTGGTGGAGGCGCTGGACCTCGACGTGGCCGATCTGGACCACTTCAGGGTCGAGTGTTTCGACGTCAGCCATACCGCAGGCGAGGCCACCCAGGCCTCCTGCGTGGTGTACGAAGGCCATGCCATGCGATCGGACCAGTACCGGCGCTTCAATGTCGAAGGCGTGACGGGTGGTGACGACTATGCCGCCATGCGTCAGGTCTTGTCCCGCCGCTACGCGCGGCTGGCGGAGGCGGTGGCGCAGCGGCGGCACGAGGCGGTCTCCCCCGCCGAGGCAGGTGACGCCAGCCTGTCGGAGCCCGCCAGCGCGGGCGTACCTCCAGCGCAAGGCGGCGGCTCCCCCGGTGCGCGCAGCGGCCCGCGGTTACCTGACCTGGTGCTGGTGGACGGCGGGCGCGGGCAGGTGGCCATGGCACGCGAGGTCTTTGAGGAACTGGGCCTGGACCTGTCTTTGATCGTGGGGGTGGAGAAGGGTGACAAGCGCAAGGTGGGCCTGGAAGAGCTGGTGTTTGCTGACGGGCGCGAGAAGGTCTACCTGGGCGCAGACTCCGCTGCCCTGATGCTGGTAGCCCAGATCCGCGACGAGGCCCACCGCTTCGCCATCACTGGCATGCGGGCCCGGCGCGCCAGCGTGCGCACGGGCGGCAGCCGGCTGGAGGAGATTCCGGGGGTCGGGCCCCGCAAGCGGGCGCGTTTGCTGCAGCGCTTCGGGGGCATTCGCGGCGTGGCGCAGGCCACTGCCGAGGAACTGGCCAGCGTGGAGGGCATCTCCCTGGCGCTGGCCGAAGACATCTACAAGGCCCTGCGCTGAGGGCTCCCGTGCAAAATGGGCCCATGTTCTTCACCCTGCCGACACTGCTGACCTGGGCGCGCATCGTCGCCATCCCCTTGATCGTCGGCCTGTTCTACCTGCCGGTGGAGCCGGCCGCCCGCAACCTGGCGGCGACGGTGCTCTTCGTGGTGGTGGCCTTGACCGACTGGCTGGACGGCTACCTGGCCCGCAAGTTGAACCAGACCTCTTCCTTCGGTGCCTTCCTCGACCCCGTGGCGGACAAGTTTCTGGTCTGTGCCGCCTTGCTGATCCTGCTCCAGCTGGATCGCGTCAATGCTTTTGTGGCCCTGGTGATCATCGGCCGTGAGATCGCCATCTCGGCCTTGCGCGAATGGATGGCGCAGATCGGGGCCTCGCGCAGCGTGGCAGTCCACATGCTGGGCAAGCTCAAGACCGTGGTGCAGATGGTGGCCATCCCCTTTTTGCTGTTCGACGGGTCCTTGTTCGGCCTGATCGATACCCGCATCTGGGGCACCGTGCTGATCTACCTGGCAGCGGTGCTCACCATCTGGTCCATGGTCTATTACCTGCGCAAGGCCTTGCCCGAAATCCGCGCGAAGGCGCGCTGAGTGCCGCAGGACACCCAGGGCGCTGTGGGCCTGCCCGAGCCAGGCTTGCAGCCCTGGTGGCTGCCCTGGATGCCCGTCGTCTTCGTGCTGATCTGGAGCACTGGGTTCGTGGTGGCGAGGTTCGGCATGCCGCACGCGCCGCCCATGACCTTCCTCACCTGGCGCTTTGCCTTGTCCGTGGCGGCCTTTCTGTTGTGGATTCGCCTGTCTGGTGCCCGTTGGCCGCAGGGTCGCAGCCAGTGGATGCACCTGGCCGTCGTGGGCCTGCTGCTGCACGGGGGCTACCTGGGGGGTGTCTGGGCTGCGGTGAAGGGCGGCATGAGCGCGGGCACCGCGGCGCTGATCGTGGGCCTGCAACCCCTGCTCACGGCCTTGTGGTTGTCAGGCGTGGGCCATGCGCAGCGCGCATCGTCGCGCCAGTGGGTCGGGCTGGCGCTGGGCTTGGCGGGTTTGGTGCTGGTGGTCTGGCGCAAGCTGGGTCTGGGCGAGGCCAGCGGCGCCACCTTGGCCTTGGCGGTGCTCGCGCTGCTGAGCATCACCGCCGGCACCCTGTGGCAAAAGCGCCATGTGCGGGCTTGTGACGTGCGCACGGCCAACACGGTGCAGTTGATGGCGGCCTTCCTGCTGTGCCTGCCCTTTGCGCTGGCCGAATCGGAGCCCTTCCGCTGGAACGCGCAGTCCTCGGCGGCCATGGCGTGGTCCGTGCTGGCCTTGACGCTGGGGGGCAGTTCGCTGCTGGTGATGCTCATCCAGCGCGGCGCCGCCACCCAGGTCACCAGCCTCATGTACCTGGTGCCCCCGTGCACCGCTTTCCTGGCCTGGATCCTCTTCGGCGAGGCCCTGACGCCCGGCGTCCTGGCAGGCATGGCCTTGACGGCGGTGGGGGTCTGGCTGGTGGTGCGTGACACCTCCCACGCCAGCCCCGCGCCCCGGCGCGTGCCCTCACAATGACGGCCTCGATTGGAGTTCCCTGAATGAACGCACCCCACCGCATTGCGGCCATCGCCGGCGACGGCATCGGCACCGAAGTCATGCCCGAAGGACTTCGCGTCCTGGATGCAGCCTGCCGCCGTTTCGGTATCGCCGTCCAGGTCGACGCGTTCGACTTCGCCAATTGCGAGTACTTCGCCCGGCACGGGCAGATGATGCCGGACGACTGGAAAGACCAGATTGGCAGCCATGACGCCATCTTCTTTGGCGCCGTGGGCTGGCCCGCCACCGTGCCGGACCATGTGTCGCTGTGGGGCTCGCTGCTGAAGTTCCGCCGCGACTTCGACCAGTACGTCAACCTGCGCCCGGCCCGCCTGATGCCAGGCATCCGCTCCCCGCTGGTGGACCGTCAGGGGCAGCCCCTGGCGCCTGGGGCCATCGACATGCTGATCGTGCGCGAGAACACCGAGGGTGAGTACTCGGCCGTGGGTGGTCGCATGTACGAGGGCACCGACCGCGAGATCGTGATGCAGCAGACCATCATGTCGCGCCAGGGCGTGGACCGCGTGCTGAAGTTCGCTTTCGACGAGGCCATGAAGCGCCCACGCAAGAAGCTCACCTCGGCCACCAAGAGCAACGGCATTGCCATCACCATGCCGTACTGGGACGAGCGGGTGGAGGCCATGTCGCGTCAGTACCCGGAGGTGGCGGTGGACCGCTTCCATATCGACATCCTGACCGCGCACTTCGTGCAGCGGCCCCAGCACTTTGACGTGGTGGTGGCGAGCAACCTTTTCGGCGACATCCTGTCGGACCTGGGCCCTGCCTGCACAGGCACCATCGGCATTGCGCCTTCTGCCAACCTCAACCCCACCCGAGCATGGCCCAGCCTGTTCGAACCCGTGCACGGCTCGGCCCCGGACATCGCGGGCAAGGGGGTGGCCAACCCCATCGGCCAGATCTGGTCGGCGGCGCTGATGCTGGATTTCCTGGGTCACCGCGCAGCACATGACGCGATCCTTGCAGCCATCGAATCCGCCCTGGCGGACCCCC
Organism: Burkholderiales bacterium; assembly: GCA_947464185.1. Taxonomy (GTDB): domain Bacteria; phylum Pseudomonadota; class Gammaproteobacteria; order Burkholderiales; family Burkholderiaceae_C; genus Rubrivivax. Next base: position 41,964 of record CANHVY010000007.1, on the reverse strand, counting down.
ACGCGCCGCGTACCGCGGACCTGGGCGGACGCGCGGGCACGGCAGAGGTGGGACAGGCCATCGCGCAGGTGGTTGCCTCCACCCGCTGACGCCGCGGCAGACGCCCCCAGCCGCCGGTCTGCAAGCCGTAATTCCGGGCGCGTGGGTTTGTCAATGGGACTTGTAGGGGTTGTGCCCCCCTGTCTGAACCCGCGGCGCTGGGCATAGAATCCGGCCCCTGTCTGACCGACCGGGTGGCGCGTGGAGCTTGCTCTCAGGTGTGCCGCCTCTGTCATCCCCAGGCAGGCCGGGTGAGCGAGGCATGAGGGCTGCGCCAGCCAGGTCAAAGTGCATACAGGGGACCGAATTGAACAAGACCGAATTGATTGAACACATTGCCACGCAGGCTGACATTTCCAAGGCGGCTGCCGGGCGGGCTCTGGAGGCGCTGATTGGCGGCGTCAAGGCCACGCTCAAGAAGAACGGCAGCGTGTCCATCGTGGGCTTCGGCACCTTTGCCGTCAGCAAGCGTGCATCCCGAACCGGCCGCAACCCGCGAACCGGCACGGCCATCAAGATCAAGGCCGCCAAGGTGCCCAAGTTCAGGCCCGGCAAGGCTTTGAAGGACCATCTCAATTGACCACATGGTCAGGCGTTTTTCGACGCCTTTCCCGGTGACAAACCGGGTGCTTAGCTCAGCTGGCAGAGCGGCGCCCTTACAAGGCGTAGGTCGGCGGTTCGATCCCGTCAGCACCCACCACAACCTGTCCACGAGGCGAACTCCGGTTCGCCTTTGTTGTTCATCGGCATATGTTTGACTTCGTCCGCTCTCACCAGAAAGTGCTCCAGTTCGTGCTGGTGTTGCTCATCTTCCCTTCGTTCGTCTTCTTCGGGGTGCAGGGGTACTCGCGCTTCAGCGAGGAAGGAGCGCGACCGGTGGCGGAGGTGGACGGCCGACCCATCACGCGCAGCGAATGGGACCAGGCCCATCAGCGGGCGATTGAACGCATGCGCCAGCAGATGCCGGGTATCGACGCCAAGATGCTGGATTCGCCGGAACTGAAGCAGCAGACGCTGGACAGCCTGGTGCGCGAGCGGGTCCTGATGGCTGCTGCCGTACGAGACCACCTGCAGCCGGGTGATGAGCGTCTGGCGCGCCTTTTCCGTACCGACCCCCAGTTCGCAGGGCTGCGCAACCCGGATGGCAGCGTCAATCGTGACTTCCTCACCGCCCAAGGGCTGACCTCCGAGGGCTTCGCCCAGCAACTGCGTGGTGACCTGGCCATGCGCCAAGTGCTGGGCGGGGTGACCGGCGCAGTGGGTGTGCCCAAGGTGTCAGCCACCCTGGCCTTGGATGCCTTGCTGCAAAGGCGGGAAATTGATTGGGTGCGCTTCGACCCGAAGACCTATCTGGCCAAGGTGCAGCCCACACCCGAGGAGCTGCAGAGCTTCTTCAAGGCGCAAGAGGCCCGCTTCCGTTTGCCCGAGGAAGCGCAGATCGAATACGTGCTCCTGGACCTGCCCACTGTCAGCAAGGGTGTCAGCGTTCCGCAGGAGGACCTGCGCCGCTACTACGAGGAAAACCAGAGTCGCTACACCAAGGCCGAGGAGCGGCGGGCCAGCCACATCCTGATCAAGGCTGACAAATCGGCTTCTTCGGCCGATCGACAGGCCGCGCGCCAGAAGGCGGAGAACCTCCTGGCCGAGGTGCGGCGCACGCCGGCGCGCTTCGCAGAACTGGCACGCAAGAACTCCGACGATCCCGGCTCGGCGGCGCAGGGGGGGGATCTCGATTTCTTCGGTCGGGGGGCCATGGTCAAGCCCTTTGAAGACGCTTTGTTTGTCATGAAAGCGGGCGAAATCAGCAACGTGATCGAGACGGACTTTGGCTACCACATCATCCAGATGACCGCCTCGCGCGGCGGAGAGAAGCAGCCTTTCGAGTCTGTGAAGGCGGAGATCGAGGCCGAGATCCGCAAGCAGGGGGCCCAGCGCAAGTTTGCCGAGGCCGCCGAACAGTTCACGAACATGGTGTACGAGCAGGCCGACAGCCTGCAACCGGTGATCGACAAGCTCAAGCTGGACAAGCGCACGGCCACTGTCCGACGTCAGCCTGGTCCGCAAGCCACGGGGCCCCTGGCGTCGCAGAAGCTGCTGGACGCCGTGTTCAGCACCGACGCCCTGAAGAACAAGCGCAACACCGAGGCGGTGGACCTGGGGGGCAGTCAGCTCGTCTCAGCCCGCGTCGTTCAGCACACGCCCGCGCGGGTACCGCCCTTCGAGGATGTGAAGGACGCCGTACGCGCCGCCGTCATGCAGGAGCAGGCCGCAGCTCAGGCGCGCAAGGAAGGCCAGGCCAAGCTGGAAGCGCTCAAGCAGAGCCCGGCCACTGCTTTGCCTCAGTCTGCCGTGCTGTCAAGGGGGCAGGCGCAGAACGTGCCTCGGGCCTTGCTCGATGCCGTGTTGCTGGCGCCGCAGGACAAACTTCCCGCACCGATCGGCGTGGACCTGGGAGCCGATGGCTACGTGGTCGCGCGCGTGCTGAAGGTGTTGCCGCGGGAGCAGGCGGCCTCGGCCGATGCCTTGCTGGCCCCACAACTGGCCCAAGCCTTGAGTGCCGCCGAGACCGAGGCTTATCTGAGCACGCTCAAGCGACGCTTCAAGGTGGAGGTCGAAGCCTCCGCCCGCGTCGCGCCAGGCCCTTCGAAGGCGGCTTCGCAGTGATGGCGGCGCTATAATTCGTCCGTCTCTGCGGTGGCTGTAGCTCAGTTGGTAGAGTCCCAGATTGTGATTCTGGTCGTCGTGGGTTCGAGTCCCATCAGCCACCCCAACCACTTCTCGCATGCTTCGTGGCCGGCACAGCCGGACCCGGAGTCAGCCTTCATCGTTGTCCCACAATGACGCCCCGTCGGTCAGAGCGGCCTGTCGCTCCTGCGGGCTTCAAGCAGAACTTGTTCTCCCAGTTCCAGGATTTTCCTCAGTAAGCTGGTGCGGGCAGTGGGCCTGATCGCGAGCAACAGCACTTCTTCCATGGGTGTTGTCAGCGCTGGGTGATGGCGAGCGAACCCCTGCCAGCAAGGGTGCAGGTCTCTTGTGTAGGCTCGCTCAAGTGGCGCCACCAGTTCGAAACCTGCACGAACGACTTTCTTGGCCAACCAGCGGCAGCGCGCGACCATCAGTGCCTCATCAGCAGGTGAGCGCCGTGCGATCGCCATCCGCATGCGCTCCAGCGCGACGGGCAAGGCCTTCAGGGCGATCTGAGCATGCTCAAGCGGGACAGGGGGCCAGTCTGCTGTCACGTCCGGCCCCCATATGCACAGACCTTGCGTCTTCAAGAGGAACCGCGCTGGGTGGCCAGATGGAAGCCCGACCAGATCGCACAGCGGCCAGACCCTCAAGTCCAGGCCACGGCAGAAGGGATGCAGCGCTTGTAGGCGGCGCGCCATTCGGTCGATCCAGGCCGAAGCCTGCGGGAGCCGCCCATCCGTGATGCAGAACACGTCAAGGTCCGATATGCCCTCCACTGCGATGCCCCTGGGCACCGACCCTCGAAGCTGCAGACTGTGCAGCGAAGGGCCCAACTCTTCCAGGCATTGGACCAGGAGGTGGCTGACAAGGCGGCTCCAGGGCTCCCCGATCAGGTCAGCGGCACAGGTGTTGACGATGAAGCCCCCCGCGTCGACAGGCTGCGACGCACCGATCGGCCGAATCACGGCCTGTCTTTTTTCATGTCCATCTATGCTCATCGGGGCGCGGGCAAGCAAGTTGGCGCACCCCTAAAGGGCGTCTGGAGAATGCGGCTCAGGCATCGCCAATCGTATGATGGGGCAGGCCATTTTCAACATGCGCGGTCCATGGTTGACGACTTCCAAGCTGATCCCTTCCGCGGCCTGATGCATCCCTGCACCGTTGAAGGCTTCTTGTCTTCGGCTTACGGGTGCGGTCCGTGGCACGGGTCTCCTGATGATCGTTCACGGCGCCGGATCATCGATTGGAATGACGTCAACCAGGCTCTCGGCTGTGTCCGAGCCTGGGATGACCGCAACCTCCGCCTGGGGTTGCACGGCAGGCCCGTGCCCACGCCGGAGTACTGCAGTCCTCACGAGTCCTCGTCAGGCACCGTGTGGCGTCCTGATTCTGAGCGCGTCTCGAAGGCGCTGAAGGCGGGGGCCACGCTGATGGCCAGCGGCATCGATGGCGTCATTCCTGCTGTGGGGGCTTTGGCGGAGTCCATCGAATCGGCACTGCCTGTCAGGGTTCAGGCCAATCTGTACTGTTCATCTGCAGGTGCCGCGGGATTTCCTCGTCATGAGGACACCCATGACGTCTTGGTCGTTCACCTCTTCGGAAGCAAGCGGTGGTCGGTCGGCAGGCCTGCTGCGGCGTCAAGAACCGGTGGGCCGGACCTTCAGCATTTCCTCTTGAATCCTGGTGACTTGCTCTATGTGCCGCAGGGCTGGTCGCATGAGGCGCTGGCTGAAGCCGGACCCTGCCTGCACCTGACGCTGGCTCTGGTTCACGTGAGCATCGAGCACCTCGCCCACATGCTGGCCCGGTCCATTTGCACACCAGGAGTGTCGGACAAGCCGCTTTACGACCTTCATCTTGGCTCCCGAGCCCTGGCAGCGCATCTTGAAAGCGTCGTGCAGATGATGGCAGCACGCGCTGGAGAAGGTCTCGCTTCGAAGATGCTCGACGACCTGCTCGCCGGTCGTCGAGTCAGGCCACGTTATGCGCTTCCCGTCGGTCAGCCTGACCATGTCCCGTGAAGATCATCGATGGTTTCCTCCAACCGGCGGAGCTGATCGCGTTGAGGGACGGAATGCTGGCGAGCGACTTTCCCTGGCAATGCGTTCCCATCCTGTCCAGCGGAGCCTCGCCAGACATGGCGGCTTCCGAGAACCTGCAATGGGTTCACGGTTTCGTTCACTGGCAGTCGCGCAAGCCGTACCGGTCCCCGGCGCTTCCCATGCTCGAGGCCGTGGCGGACCGGCTCGGCCCGGTGCGCTTGCTGCGGGTGAAGGCCAATCTCACCAGGCCGCTTGACAGGCACCTCGAGTACGGGCTCCATGTGGATGTCCGCCGACCTGATGCATCCACGGGGATCCTGTACCTGAACGACAACAACGGCTACACCTTGTTTGAGGACGGCACTCGCGTTCAAAGTGCGGCGAACCGGTTCGTCGTGTTTGACTCAAGTTTGCGGCACACGGGGGCTTCCTGTACCGACGCCCCATACCGCCTTGTCTTGAATCTCAACTGGCTGAACGCTGAAGCCTGAACCTGCGCCTTGCGTTTACCGCCGGGGTGGCTTGAAGTCCTGCAGGCTGTGCCGAGATCGTGAGCCACTCGGCACGTCAGGGCTTCAACAGCAGTTCGTCTCCGATCACCATCGCATCGATATCGGTGTCGTGAAAGACTTGCCGCGCGTTCTCAGGAAACGCCGCGAGCGGCTTGCCCGCGATGTTCAGGCTGGTATTGGCCAGAACCGGGCACCCGGTCCGTTCCATGAAGGCGCCCAGCAGGCCCCGCAAGAGTTGGTTTCGGGCAGTCACCCGCTGCACCCTTGACGAGCCATCCACATGACCAATCGACGCGAGCGCGGGATTGGTCACACGGCAGGCGTAAAGCATGAATTCGTCAGCCGCGCCTTCGAAGTGCGCGTCGAAGTGTTCGTCAAGCACACTGGCGCCAAACGGCCTGTAGGCCTCTCTGCGCTTGATGCGGTTCAAGCGAGAACGGGCATCCGGAAGTCGGGGATCGATGAAGATGGATCGATGGCCCAGGGCGCGCGGGCCGATCTCTCCGCGTCCCTGGTACCAACCCACGCTCCTGCCGCGGGCCAGAAGATCGGCGACCCTTTCCAGGGTATGCGGGGACGGTCCGGTCGGCGGCGCCTCGTCATCTTGAGAGTAGGGGAAGTGGTCGATCTGCAGTCTGGGAAGCGCATGATGACGGCGCAGCCACTCCAGCGCACCAAGGCTCAGTCCTTCGTCCGAGGCGTGGGGAGGAACCTGCAGTTGCGGAAACTTCTCGCGCAACGCCGAGTTCCAGACCACGTTCTGCGCAACGCCGCCGGAATAGGCAATCACCTCATCCGGCCGCGCATACCGGGCGAAGAAGTCCACCAGGACCGCTTCCATCCGATGGTGGACCGTTGCAATCCAGTCCAGCAGGCTCCAGCGCGCCACCAATGCGTCCCCACGGTGACGCTTCCAATGCTCGACAGACCAGATCTCAGCGATATCTTCCATCCCGAAGCGTTCCAGAGTCTGCAGGAATCCGGTGTCAACCTTTCCATACGCCTGCAGCCCCATGACCTTGCCGGCGATGTCGTTGTAATGTCCGTAGCTGACGTCCAGCAGCTTGCCGGCCTCCCTGATGCCCCAGCCAATGGAGCCGCGGCGAATATCGCCGCCTGCCACCAGGGTGTCACCCCGGTAAACGCTCCACGGGCGACCATCGCCCAGGCCGTCAATGACGATGCGTACATCAGCTTCGCCTGAGCCGAGCATCCAGTGGTCGAGCGAGTGCGCAAAGTGGTGGCTGATGAGCCAGCCGTGGGGCACCTGGAAGAACTGGCACAGGGCCGGGCTTAACGCAAGCGCCGGGGAGGTGCCGCGTGCCAACTGTTCGAGCGTGTTTTCTGCTGTGTCGCCAGTAACCTGCTTCGGCAATGCGCCAGGGTCGATGCAGAAGACGAAGTCATCCACGTCGCTGCCGGACAGCCCGAACGCTTGCTCAGCGATTCGCCGCCACTCGAGTACGCTGCCGGGGCTGTATCTCTTCTGCTGGCGTGTGCGTTCCAGCTTGATGTATCGAACGCGGCTGCCGTCCAGTGCAGCGATGCTCGCGTCGTGGTGGGGCAATGCAAGTGCGAGAAGCTTCAAGGCTCGACTTTCGTGATCGAAATGGAACCTGCGCGCGATTCCGTGTCATGTCCCGTGGAACAGGCCCCCTCGCTTGGACGTCGCCAGACCCCGACTGTCCAGGGTGCACGTCTGCGAGTTTGATATTCTCGTGGCATCAGCGGGCATGCGATCGCGGCAGCGTTTTCCAAGGCCTGCAACAACGTTCGCCGGAGCACCCTTTTTCACCGTGATGGAGCCGAACTCTGTGAGAGAACTTCAGGTGCGGGGCCCATGAGCAGGGTCCCCTGAGATGCCAACGATCTTGCTGTTGGAAGACGAGTTGGCGCTGCGGGAAGAGGTGGCCGATTTCCTGTGCAATCGCGGGCACCGCGTGCTGCAGGCGGGTACCTTGGCCGACTTCGTACCGTTGGTGCCGCAGGCTCGCATATGCCTGCTGGACTTGATGCTGCCCGATGGTAGCGGCCTTGACGCTGCGCGAATGGTGCGTGAGCAGTCGTCCCAGGTCGGAATCATCATGCTGACGGCTCGAGGGCAACTCGAGGACCGGCTTGATGGCCTGAGGTACGGCGCTGACCACTATCTGGTCAAACCATTTGGCCTTCTCGAACTCGGCGCCATCATCGATGCGCTGTTGCGACGCGTGGGCAGTGAGTGGATTCTGGACGCCAACGCGGGCCGGCTCAGCGACCCCGAAGGTCGCTCCATAAATCTGACACCGCAGGAGATGACCCTGGTACGGCGTTTGTGCGAGGCCGGGGCAGAGCCGGCATCGAAGCGCCAATTGGTCGAGGCCTTGGGGCAAGATTGGTCCAGCTACGACCTGAGGCGGCTTGATACCTTGGTCAGTCGCCTGCGCTCCAGGTGGCGTCGTGAGGTTGGGCGCGAACTGCCCCTGAAGACTTTGCGCCGCGAGGGCTATGGGTTTCTCGGGGTCATCGAGCGCAGGTGAGGAAGGGTTGCAGTGTGTCTGGTCGGCGCTTCATGGCAGCCAGGTTCGGGCTCACGGCAGCCACTCAGCCAGCTGGTAGGGCCATGGGACTGCGGGTGAGCTCGGGCAGCACCACCAGAGCGCGCGTCCCGCACCCGGCATCGCTGTTCAGGCGAAGGCTGCCTCCCTGAAGTTCGATCATCCGTTGTGCCAGTGGCAGACCCATGCCAGTGCCCGGCACCCCAGCGGCATTGACCCCCCTGAAAGCCGGCTCGAGGACGTGGGGAAGGTCGTCGCTGGAAATCCCAGGACCATCATCGATGATTTCCAGGAGCGCTTGGCGCCTTCCATCCAGCGTCGTCACGCGGCCGCGCACCAGGATGGTCGCGCCAGGTGGCGTGTATTTGGCGGCGTTCTCGGCCAGGCTGTTCAGTGCCAACCGCGTCAGGACCTCATCGCAGAAGAAGGACTCTGCCCCATCAGCAACGTCGACCTGAAACCGCTGCCCATGTCCAGCCAGCCGCGCCGCTTGCATGACGTCGTTCAGCAGCAGGCGCAAGTCCGTAGGGGAACTGGGCTCCAAACCCGGGCCACGATCGAATACGTCCTGCCGCAAGTAGCGGTCCAGCAGCGTGCTCAGGCGCTGGCTGGCGTCAAGGATCTTGTGGTACCGAGCGCTGGTCGATGCTTCCGCGTGTGTATCCAGCAGGGCCAGGTTCTCTGCGGTGGCATTGATCACGGCCAGCGGTGTTCGCAACTCGTGTGAAACCGTCGCGTAGAAGGCACGACGGTCTGAGAGCAACTTGCGCTCCAACTCGAGCGAGGTCTGTACCTGCCGCATCGCCGTCTCGATGTCTGCGGTACGTTGCGCCACGCGCTTCTCAAGTTCCTGCTCGGCCAGCCTTGACGTCGCCAGCGCCAGGGCTTGGGCTTCCTCCTTCTCCCTCCTCAGCGTCAGGTATCGCTGGCTGACGGTGTAGTTCAGCAGCAGCAGATAGGCGGCCAGTCCGAAGTAGTAAGCGCTGTCGGTGACCGGGTGCGGTGGCAGAAGGCCGAGGTTGCGCCCCAGTCGCAGGCCCACCCCCAATAGTGACGGCAGGCTGGCCAGCAACATCAGCTGAGCTGCCCGCACGTGCTGGATCCATCCCCTCCATGCCAGTATCACCGGGAGCAGGAACACGCTGACGAGCTGTGTGGCGGTGTAGGCTGGTCGTGTCCATAGGGGGTGCAGCGCTTGGTCTATCGCGATCACGGCCACCGCCCAGCTGGTCAGCGCCACCACGAGCCAGGTGGGCCAGCGCACCGTCGCATGTGCCCCAATCAGTCCCACGTAGCGCAGCATGAACAGGTAGGCCACTGGCGGGCTCAGCATCCAGAAGGTCACGACCAGGGCATCGTTCAGCGCCGGATGGCCGTCCAGCAGGTACTGGTGCCCGAAACCCTCGAGAAATGAAATGCTGACGAAGCTGACCGTGATGAACAGGGCGAAAAGGCCCGAATCGGTGTCGCGCGTCGAATAGAACGCCCAAAGGTTGGTCAGGATCAGGACGCCGTGAAGCGCCAGCAGCAGTCCCCAGAGCAGTTGTTCCGACAGCGACGCAGACAGAAAGCGCTGCGGCGACCACAGCACGACGTTGAAGTTGTTGACGTGCGTTCCCTGCAGCTTCAGGTAGAACGTCACCGGTCTGTCGTCTTGGAAGTTGACCCTGAAGACGATGTTGCGGTGCTCGAAATCTCGCTGCGCCATCGGGTGGCGGTCGCCAGCCCGGCGCTCTTCAAACCCGCCGCCCGGCCGGGGCCAGAACAACGTGGCCTCGTCGATGGCGGGAAACTGCAGTTCCAGCAAGCCTTCGCCAACCTCACCGGCGGGGGGGCGGATCGTGTTGCGTAACCAGACTGCGCCGCGCAGATAGCCCAGACGGGGCGCTCCGTTCTGCGGGACGAAGCTGTTGGCGAGCTCAGCGTCGCGTACCTGCTCCAGCGTCAAGGTGCCCGAGGCATCCCGCAGTGCCACCCAGCCGCTGTCGATCACCCATCGCCCGGGCGGGTCTTGGGCGGCATGACTGGATGCCAGGCTGCACCCGGCCAAGGCCAGCGCAGCAAGCGCCTTCAGGCCAGCGCGCCAGAAACTCAAAGACACGCCCCGCGAAAGTCCGCCAGGCTCGAAGACCCGATGGCGCGGCCCGTCATGCACGCGGCGCCACCACGCGGATCCCCTCGGCTCGGACTACGGGCTTTCCCTTTGTTTTGCGGATTCATTTCTTACATTTTCTGTCACGGCGTGGGACTTGGGCTGAGTAGCCCGATAAAGTTTCAATGTCAGAGCAAAGTGCGTTCGCTTGCATGTTTGGGTGCAGCACAAGCCCTATCGAACCGAGGAGAGATTTTTCATGTTCCAGCAGTTGGTACCCGTCAGCAAGGCCCGCCATGCCACCACCAAGATCAAGCAGATCGACGGGTTCGGGTTCGCGTCCCAGTTCCATATCGCCTCTGTCATGGTCCACGAGTTCGCTCGCGCGGCGGCGATCTATCCGGTCGTCTTCCTCGAGGACAAGGCGCAGGACGAGTTTCGTCCTGTTGCGCTGATGGGGCTGGACGAGGGCGAGAACCTTTTCGTGGATGCTGAGGGCAAGTGGCAGGCGTCCTACGTGCCCGCGATCATTCGCCGCTACCCATTCGCGCTGGCCAAGACAGGCGAGGAGGGGCAGTTCACGGTCTGCATCGACGAGGGCAGCGCGCTGGTGAATCAGAGCGAGGGCGTGCCCTTGTTCAAGGAAGACGGCGAGCCCTCTGAGGCGATCGAGAACGTGAAGCGCTATCTGGGCGAGTTGCAGCAGATGGACCAGTTCACGCGCTCTTTCTGCAAGTACTTTGCCGAGCACAACCTCTTCACCCCCTTGAACATGCGTGTCCGTCAAGGGCAGACCGCCAAGAACATCAGTGGCTGCTACGTCGTCAACGAGGAGCGGCTGAACAACCTGTCCAACGATCGCTTCCTGGAGATGCGTGAGAAGCGCTACCTGCCGGCCGTGTACGCGCATCTGGTGTCGCTGGCCCAGATCGAACGCCTGATGACTCTGAAGGAAGAACGCGCTGCGGGTCAGAAAGCCTTGAGCTGAGGCCTTCGCCTCAAGCTGAATTCTCGAACCTCACATCCCCCGCTTGATGCGCCGAAACAGGCCCGTTGCAACACCGCCCCGCATGTCGGGGCTGTTGCGAAAGCTCCTGCGCACGACCTTCCAGGTCGAGCCTTTGGAGCAGCGCATCCTGCTGTCTGCGGACCCGGCGGCTGCCGCCGTGCAGGCCCTTGCGCTGCGCGATGCGGAGCACGTCCTGTACGACAACGGGATCCGCGCTGCCGGCGAGATCGATGACCTGGAACACGCCCTGCGTGCCGGGGAATCTGCGCTGGGTGCGTTCGAGCCCGGCACTGCAACTGAACCTGCATTTTCAGTTGACTCGAGTGCTTTCGATGTTGCGCTGACCCGCACGCGGGCCGCCTTCATGGACTCGGCGCTGGCCTCGGCTGATCCAGGGTATGGCCGCTTCATGGAGGAGGTGCTGTCGGTCCAGGTGCTGCAGGCTGGCAGCGCGGGCGAGACCGCTGCGGTGCTGGATGCCTCGGCCGCCGGGCCGTGGTCTGCCGAGGTGCCAAGCACCGCCGATGAGTCGGAAGATACCCCCGGTGGGCTGCGCCATTCCCTATGGCTTGACGGCGAACTGAAGCTGGGCGAAGGTCTTTTCGACACTGCTCGCCTGGCCCGGGAGGTCGGCAACGTCGACCTTGGCGCGCTCGTCGTCGGACCCGGGGCCACGCTGGCCGGCAGCGGTGTCATCGACGCGCCCACGCTGGTCGAGGGAACGCTCGCTCCCGGGTACTCGCCCGGACTGATCTCCTACGAGAGCGGCTTGACGCTGACAGACGCCACGCGCACTGTCATCGAACTCGGTGGCACCGCGCCTGCCACCGTGGCAGACGCCGGCAGTGGTGCCTTCCACGACCGCATCAACGTCAGCGGGCTGGCCACGCTGAACGGCACGCTGGACCTCGAACTCGTCAACGGCTTCACGCCCAAGGCCGGTGACGAGTTCGTGGTGTTCAGCTATGGGTCGGTCCAGGGCCGCTTCGATGCCGTGGAGGGCCTGTTCGGCCTTCACAGCAATATCTGGTTCGATCTTGTGCAGACGGGTGACGCCAGCACCGCCGGCCAGCTCAAGCTTGTCGCCAAGGAACTGGTCCCTGGCGCGGGCCAAGCCCTGCCGCTGGCGCAGATCGTGGGGTCTGCAGGCGTGCTGGACCAGATCGGCCAGTTGTTGAACGCCGACTATTTCGTTCCAGGCAGCCTGCCCGCCGTCAACTTCTCCGCCGACTTCACAGTCGGCGGATTCGACATCGATGCCGGCGCCTTCCTCCTGTCATGGGACGACACCCGCGATCGGGCACTGCTGCAGGTCAAAGCAACGGTTGACCTGGGGCCGGGCGAGTTGTCAGGCGACATCACCGTTGCCATCCCCACCGGAAGCGATGATGCGGTCGAGGTGTCCATCGACAACGGCAGTTTCGTACTGTCCGCGGGCGGGGCCAAGCTTTCGGCCAGTGGCATCGACGGCGGCTTCGTGCTGTCGTCCGCCGGTGTTGCCGGCGTGCTGCGCTTGGGCAGCCTTGATCTGACGCAGGACGATGGTAGCCCGCTGCAAGGCCTGGACGTGGCGGCGATCCGCAGCGCGCACCTGGGCTTCAACACCACGGGGAGTGCCGTGGACACGCAGGTCGGTGCCTTTGCCTTCGACTACAGCGCGACCCAGCACCACGACTTCTTCTCGGTCTCGGCCGACCTGGACTTGGGCCTGTCCTTCGGCGGGGTGAGTTACGAGCTGGGCGGGCGCTTTGGCATCAGCCGCGAGCAGATGACCATCGAAGAGGGCCAGCCACAGCAGGGTTGGGTGCTGTCGGCCTTCGACGCGCACACGTCTCTGACGTTGGGTTCGCCCCCAGGTGGCGCCAAGCTGGCGCTGAAGGGCCTGCAGGGCGGCGTGATCGTGACCAAGGTCAACGGCAAGACCGGGTTCTCGGGCTCGCTGCAGGTGGGCGAGGCGGCGCTGACCAAGGCCGACGGCGTGACGCCGCTGGTGATGGACCTGGAACTGCGCCTGCACGACCTGCCGTTCAACTTCAACACCTTCGACCTGAGTGGGCTCACGCCGGACCTGGACCTGCCCGAGATTGACCTGTCGATCGGGTCCTTCCCGTTCATGGACCTGAGCGTCCCCACGCTGCCCAGCTTCAACCTGCCGGGGCTGGGCGCGCTGGATCTTGGTATCGACTGGGCCGGCCTGTCGCTCCCCGAACTCGGGCTGACGCTGCTGAGCCTGCCTGGGCTGGATCTGAGCCTGCCCGACATTGATCTGGGCTTCCTGACGTTGACCTGGCCGGAGCTGACGGCCCAACTGCCGAACCTGGGGCTGGACTGGCTGAACCTGACGCTGCCAGAGTTGGTGTTCGCCCTGCCGCGGCTGAACATCCCGGGCTTCGACATCGACCTCTCAGGCCTGCTGCCGGAGTTCGGCTTCGACTGGGCCGCGCTGAAGCTGCCCAGCGTGCCCGGCGTGAGCTGGCCGGACGTGGCGCTGCCCAACCTGACACTGCCGCAACTGGGCGACGTCAGCCTGGGCGACTTGCTGACCTCGCTGAAGAGCCTGCTGCCCAGCCTGCCCGGGGTGAGTCTGACGCTGCCGGAATTCGGCACCGTGAACTGGGACACGATCCGCCTGCCCAACCTGGCGGTGGCCTTCCCCGACCTGCAGATCGACTGGGCCACACTGAGCCTGCCAGAGTTCCTGTTCGCGCTGCCCAGGCTGAACCTGCCAGGGCTGCAGCTGAGCTTCGATTTCAGCAAACTGCTGCCAGATTGGCCGGACGTCAAGCTGGGCGACCTGGCCTTCCCGGACGTGAACGTGGACTGGGCGCAGCTCAACGTGCTGCAGTTCCTGTTCAAGCTGCCGCAGATGGACCTGCCCGGCCTGGACTTCGGCCTGTTCGGCATCGAACTGCCCGAACTCCCCAGCCTGGATGGCCTGATCGGCAAGCTGCCCTTCGACCTGGACCTGCAGAATCTAGGCTTCAAAATCTTCGGCTCGCTCGACATCGCGCTAGGCGACTACCTGGTCCTCAGCGGCGACTTTGGCTTCGAGAAGGCCGGCCAGCGGCTGGTACTGCTGGCCAACGATGCGCTGGCAGTGTTGTCAGCCGGCGGCTTCGAGGTAGGTGCCACCGACGCCGACATCGGGCTGGTGATCGACGCCTCGGGCGTGGCCTTCGAGGCCGTGGGCGGGCTCTACGCCGACCTGGGCGGCGCGGTCGAACTCGGAGCCGACGAGGCCACGATCTTCTACAACAGCACTGGCAAGAGCTGGACGGGCCAAACGCTGACGATCGACACTGTCTCGCACACCTTCGGCACCCTGGGTGTTGCTGACCTGCGCGGGGCCACGCTCACCGGCGCGAGTCTTCGCGTGGGCGACTTCATCCAGGCCAGCGGCGACCTCGCGGTGCGCGACACCACGCAGACACTGAAGGTGCTCAAGCCGGGCACGGGCGGCGCGGCAGCGACAACGGCTGACGTCAGCGCCCGGGTGCTGAGCTTCGGTGGCTCGAACCTGAGTGCCTTTGCTGGCGTGGGCGTGGGTGCTGACCGCACGGGGCTGTCGATCAGCAAGTTGAACCTGGGGTTGGTGCTGGCCAGCGACGCGACCAATGCGCAGCGGCGCTGGCTGGCGCTGCAGGCGGTGGTGCCCACCGACGGGGTCGTTGGCTTGGTGGGCGTGCCCGAACTCACGCTGCAAGCATCCAGCCTGAAGCTGGAGGTCACGCGCGCGGCCACCGACGGCAGCTTGGTGGACTTCGCGCTCACGCCGGTGACGGTGGCCACCGGCGCAGGCAGTTCCATCCAGATCGCCTACGCAGCCTCCGCGGGCCCGGTGCTTCGCGCTGCCGGCCTGCTGACCGTGGGCGTGGCGGGCTTCTTCCGCGTGCAGGGCAACTTCGCCTTCGAGCGCACCACTGCCGAACTCGCGCTGTCCGACGGCAGCACGGTCAACGCGAACGTGTTGACGCTGGGGGGCAAGGACATCTCGGCGTTCGCCGGGCTCAATGGTGGCGCGAGCAATGCGCTCGGGCTGAACCTGCAGGATGCGGACTTCGCGCTGGCCATCATGAGCGACCGCGCCAACACGGCACGCAAGTGGATGGCGCTGCAGAGCGACGTCAGCTCCGCAGCCTTCGTGGGCGTGGACGGCCTGACGGTGCAGGCGCAGAGCCTGCAACTGGCCATCAACCGCAACCTGGCCACCACAGGCGGCACGCAGGCGCAGCCCGCGCTCAAGCACGAGACCATCCTGCGCCTGGACACCACCCTGGCCGAGGGCACGCTGCACCTGGCGCTGGGCGCGCAGCAGGCAGCGCTGGCGCTGACGGCATCGCGCAGCAGCGAATCGATCCGCAACGAACTGCGCCGCAAGCTCGAGCAGATGCTGGTGGGCGCCGGGCGCACCCAAGCCGACGTGGACGGGGCCGTCGACATCACCGGCACGCGAGAAGAAGGCTTCACCATCGTTTTCGGCGGCGCGCTGGCCGGCAGCGACTACTCCACGTTGACCGTGCGCGCCGAGCCGGGCACGGTCAGCGCCGGGGCCAGCGAGCGCACCGCGGGCCAGGCTGCGCGCATCAATGTGACGCTGACGCCGCTGGTGCAGAACAGCCGGCTGCAGATGACGCTGGCAGCCCAGGCGGGCACGCTGCGCTTCAGCCTGGGCGGGCAGACGGCGGACGTGACGCTGGTTGCGGCCGACACCGATGCGGCGCTGGCCGCGAAGATCGACATCGCGCTGGAGTCGCTGACGGGCGTGGGGGCTGGCGCAGTCACGGTGACGGGCACGCGCGCAGCCGGCTACACGCTGGAATTCAGTGGTGCACGTGCCGGGCAAGACTTCAGTGCGCTGGGCGTGGCGCTGCAGCAGCCCTCGATCACGCTGCAGGTGACCGCTGTCGAGGAAGGCCGCACGACGCAGACCGGCAGCACCAGCAGCGGCACCAACGTGCGCGAGCGTCAGGTCATCGCCTTCAGCGGCGCCACCGGTACGACCAACGTGCGCTACAGCCTGGGGTATGGCACTGGCGCCAACGCCAAGACCACCGGCCTCATCGACTTCTCCAAGTCCAGCCCCACGCAGAACCGCACCACGTTGCAGGCGGCGCTGGACACGATGCTCGGCAGTGGCCGGGCCACAGTCAGCTTCGACCAGAGTTCCACCGCGGCATCCCCGCGCTTTTTCGTCGACTTCACTGGCGAGCTGGCCTTCAAGGATGTGCCGCAGTTCACCGTGGCCACCCAGACCGGCGTGAGCGTGCAGGTCAGCACGTCGCAGCAGGGCCAGGCCAAGACGGTGACGCCTGTGCTGCAGAAGACGCCAGCGCAGCAACGCGTGCAGGCCCCGGCAGGCGCGCAGGGCACCTTCACACTGAGCGTGGATGTGGGCGCGGGGAGCAAGACCACAGCAGCGTTGTCCCTGGCCAGCACGGCCGCACAGGTGCAGACCGCGCTGCGCACGGCCACCGGCACTGCTGGCGCCGACATCACGGTCACTGGCAGCGCAGGCGACTGGATCATCAACTTCGGCGGACAACTCGCCGGCACGGCCGTGGCCCCGGTGCATGTCCAGGCGCAGCCGGCCGCAGCGCGCGTGGACTTGGCGGTGCTGCAGCGCGGCCTGACGATCACGCAGACTTCGACAGTCACCACGCCGGCCATCGACGAAGTGCAGCGCGTCACGGTCAACGGCGCTGGAGGCGGCAGTTTCAAGCTCGCGCTAACGCACGACTCCAAGACCTACACGACGGCCACACTGGCGCTGGACGCCACGGCCGCGCAGGTGCAGCAGTCGCTGGCGCAGGCCTTCAGCGCGGGCGGACTGTCCGGTGTCACCTTGACGGTCACGCCAGCGGAGTCCGGCGTCTACGACATCACGTTCGGCGGCAGCCTGGGCGGGCGTGATCTGGCGTTGCTGCAGGTCAGCGGGATCGCGGCGCAAGGCGGCGCCACCTTGACCGTGGTGCAGCAAGGCGCCACGGTAGCCCAGCCTGACCGTGTCATCGACGCGGACCCGAACCTGGTGGTGGACTTCGGCGTCAAGTCGCTGGACGTGCTGGTGGCCGCCGATACGCATTACACGATCACCCTTGACGGCGCCCAGGGCCAGCTCACGCGCGCCACGGGCGAGCTTGAACTGGACGTGTTCGGCTTCCTGCAAGTCGACGGAAGCTTCGCGATCGAGAAGGCCACGGACACGGTGGTCGACAGCAAGGGCCGCAGCGTCGAGGTGGACAAGCTGACGGTGGGCGGCGGCGGCGTCAATGCCTTTGCGGGCATCGGCGGCGGCACTGCCCAGGCGCTGGGCCTGCAGGTGCAGGAGCTGGACTTCGGGCTGGCGCTGTACACCGAGCGCAACCCGGCGCAGGGCCAGACGGCGCAGCGGTGGAGCGCGCTCAGCGCAACGGCCACATCAGCCGCGTTGGTGGGGGTGAACGAGGTCACGGCCACGGGCCAGGCGCTGGAGGTGCGGATCAACCGCGCTGCCGCAGATGGCACGGTGCTGGACTTCGCCGGAGCGAACAAGAAGACGCTGGCCACCGGCCCGGGCACCTCCATCACGCTCGGCATGGGAGGTACCGAGGGCGTACTGATGCAGGCGCGTGGCGTCCTGACGCTGGATGTTGCGGGCTTCGTGAAGGTCACCGGCAACCTGGCTTTCGAGAAGAGCAGCACCCAGGTCACTCTGGCGCGCACGGGAGGGCAGACCACGGGCGAGAAGGTGAACGTAGACCTGCTGTCTGTGGGCGGCGAAGGGCTGAACCTGTTCGCCGGCCTGAATGGCGGCACGAGCGATGCCCTGGGCCTGCAACTGTCAAATGTGCGATTCGGCCTGGCGCTGCTGAGCGAGAAGGCCGATGGCGACCCCGCGCCCACGGCTCGCACCTGGACCACGCTGCAGGCCACGGCCGGCTCGGCCGGATTCGTCGGCCTGGGCAGCGACATGGTGGTCTCGGCCACCGGCATCACGCTGGCGGTCAACCAGGCCGGCGGTACTGCGACGACGGTGGTCGACTACGCTCCGGGCGCCACCAACCTGTCGGTGGTCACAGGCTCCGCCGGCCCGCTCGCCTTCAGCCTCGCGGGCCAACAGGGCGAACTGCTGCGGGCCAGTGGCTCGCTGCTGATCGACTTGTTCGGCTTCGTCCGCGTCGAGGGCAGCGTCGCGGTAGAGAAGCGCACCGAAACGGTGACGCTCGCCAAGAAGACCGGTCAGGCCACCGGCGACAAGGTCGAGGTCGATCTGCTCGCTCTGGGCGGCTCGTCGGTCGACATCTTCGCTGGGGTGGGCGCAGGCACGTCCGATGCGATCGGGTTGATGCTGGATGACGTGGCCTTCGGCCTGGCCCTGATGACCAGCAAGGCCGACACCTCGCGCCGCTGGACCGCGCTGAGCGCACAGGCCACCAGCGTCGGCTTCGTCGGCTTGTCCGACTTGCTGCCCACCGTGCGCAACCTGGCGGTCGAGCTGAATCAGGCCACCAAGGCCAACGACGTCGTCGTCGACTTCTCGGCGCAGCCGATGCTGGTGGCCACCGGTGCTGCCAGCCCGGTGACACTGGGCTTCGTCGGCGCTCAGGGCGAATTGCTGCGTGCCGAGGGCGATGTCACGCTGCAACTGTCGGATTTCGTTTACCTGAGCGGCCGCATCGGCTTCGAACGCTACACGCCCACCGGCCAGCTCACACGCAACGATGGCAGCAAGGTCTCGGCCACCTCGATGATGGCCATCACCGGGCGTGACATCGACGCTTTCGTGGGCTACGCCGACGGCGGCTTCGACACGACCAAGACCTTTGCGGAGCAGGCGGACGATTTCTACGGCTTCGGTGTGGAAGGCCTGGACTTCGGCCTGGCCATCATCAAGGCGGGCGGGCAGAGTTACACCGCCCTCAGCGCGCGCATGGACGATGCCAGCCTGTACGGCTTCGACGGTGACGATTTCGAGCTTTCCGCGCAGGACCTGAACCTGGAGATCAACCGGGCCGACACTGCGAGCAAGACGATCAACTTCGCCGCGTCCTTTGGCGGTGGGCTGCAACTCGGTGGCGCAGAAGGCGTGACCCTGGATTTCAGCGGCGGCGAGCGCTTCGGCGTCTACGCCGGCAACGCTACGCTGCAGCTCTCGAGCTTTGTCTACCTCAGCGGTGCCTTCGGCTTCGAGCGCGCCAACTACGGCAACACGCTGCGCGCGGGCAGCACTCCCACGCAGGTCACCGGCGCCAAGGGCTTCGCCATCGGCGGCAGTGGCATCACGGCCTTCGTCGGTTACGCCTCCAGCGGCATCGACCGCACCAAGACCCTGGCCCAGCAGGCCAGCAGCCTGTACGGCTTCGGCGTCGACGGGCTGACCTTCGGCCTGCTGAGCCTGAAGGACACGGCGGGAACGTCCTACACCTCGCTGAAGGCCAGTGCCGGGAACATGGCCGCGTACGGCTTCGACCCGCAAGACTTCGAGCTCTCGGTGTCGGACGTGAAGCTCGAATACAACCGCTCGAGTACGGCCGGCCGGGAACTGAATTTCGCCGGGCCACGCGGCCTGGACGTGGCCACTGGGGCCGCGCCGGTACGGCTTGACTTCCAGGGTTCGCGCCTGGGCGCCTACGCCGGCACGGCCGTGCTGCGCATTTCGGACTTTGTCTACGCTCGCGGCGCGATCGGCTTCGAGCAGCGCTCCTTCACCGGCCTGAAGAACGCCAACAACAACAACCTGCCCATGGGTGAGGGCTTCTCGATCGGCGGGGCCGCCGTCGACGTCTTCGTCGGCTATGCCGACGGTGGGCTTGACGCACAGAAGCCCTTTGCCCGCCAGGCCGACAAGCTCTACGGTCTGGGCGCCGAGGACATCAACTTCGGTCTGCTGCAGGTCAAGGCGGGCGGCGTCAAGTACACAGCGCTGAAGGCCAGTGCCAACACCCTGGCACTGTACGGTTTTGATCCTGCCGACTTCCAACTCTCTGCGCTTGGACTCGATGTCAGCCTGAACCAGGCCTCGGGCGGGGCGGCGGCGCTGGATTTCAAGAAGAGCTTCTCCGGGACTGGGGGCTATCAGGTCCCGACGGGTGGCACGCCGGTCCTGCTGGACATGGAGACTGCCGCGATCGGCGCCTCGGTCACCCAGGCCACGTTGCGCATTTCTGACTTCGTCCACGTCCAGGGCGCCTTCGCGTTTTCCAAGGGTCAGCCTGCTCCGCTTGCGGTTAAAGGTCCTGGCGGGGTGCTGCTGCGCAACGTCCAGGTCGATGGCTTCGAGGTCGGTGCCAGTGGCGTAAAGGCCTTCGTTGGTGTTAACGGGCCCTACCGAACCGACACTGACAATGACGGTGACGTCGATAACAACGACGCCGTCAACCCTGACGCCATCGGCCTCGTCATTGACGACCTGGACTTTGGCCTCGGCCTGTACAAGGCGCGCAACACCCCGCTGAACACGCTGGGCGGTGTGGCGGGTGTGAAGTTCACCGCGCTCGCGGCCCATGCCGACAGCGTCAGCTTCGTCGGCGTGGGCGACTTCATAACTTTCACCCTCGATGACGTCAACGTCGCGATCAACCAGAGCAGCAAGGCCAGCCACGTCGTCGACTTCACCGACGGCGGGCTTGTCGCGGGCCGCGACATTGCCACCGGGGTCACCTCGGTCAAGCTGAAGTCCAACAACCTGATCCTCGAGGCCTCGGTAGGCCATGCCACCGCCAAGTTGGCCAACCTGGTGAGCCTGGAGGGGGGCTTCGCTTTTCAGAAGCGCAGCCTGGACCGTGTCGGCTTCAATGTGCCCACCAAGGAGATCATCACCGCGGCCGATGCGTTGGTCGTGGCTGGAATGGACGTCCACGCCTTTGTCGGCATCAAGGGCCCCTACCGGACGGACACCAACAAAGACGGTGTCGTCGACGAGAAGGACCCCGCCAACCCGAACGCCATCGGTTTCACCATCGAGGACCTGGATTTCGCGCTCGCGCTGCTGAGCCCCGCTTCGACCACGGGCCTGGCGATCCCGGGCCTGAAGTACTTTGCGCTCGAGGCCACGGCAGACCTCGCTGGCCTGGTCGGCACGGACCCGTTCCTGACTCTGCAGGGCAGCGACATCAGTCTCAGCCTGAACGGCGCCTTCGCGCAGGGCTACCCGGTGCCTGGCTTCTTCGCCAACTTCAAGACGCTCGAGGGCGGAGCTTGGCACATACCCGTGGGCAGCACCGGTCAGAAGATGGTGCTGGACTTCGACAAGAACATCTTTGGTGTGCGGGTCGAGGCCAAGCTCGGCATATTTGATCTCTTCGATATCAGCCACGATTTCGACTTCACCTTCGAGTTGCCCGGCTTCAGCAGCATCCTGCCGACGCTGCCCGCCTTCCCGATGCCCGACTTCTCGGGTCTGACGTTCAAGTTGCCGTCGATCTCGGGC
The DNA here is from genome assembly GCA_947464185.1 of Burkholderiales bacterium. Lineage (GTDB taxonomy): Bacteria > Pseudomonadota > Gammaproteobacteria > Burkholderiales > Burkholderiaceae_C > Rubrivivax. The sequence continues at coordinate 20,637 of CANHVY010000007.1, read as the reverse complement.
CTGAAGTTCGCGCTGCCGACGCTGAAGCTGCCCACTGTGCCGAACTTCGACTGGAGCGCGGTGCTGGGCGTGCCCGATCTGAATCTGGACCTGCCCAGCCTGACGCTGCCGCAACTGGGCAAGCTGATCGCGCTTTGGCCTTCGCTCCAACTGCGCTTCCCGAATATCGTCTTCCCGAGCCTGCCGGCGCTCCCGGACCTGCCCTTTCGCTTCACACTGCCGGGTTTGACGCTGCCGACGTTGCCGAGCTTCGACTGGAAGCTCGAGCTCGGCATGCCCGACCTGAACCTGGGCCTGCCCGACCTGAAGCTGAGTCTGCCGGCGCTGGGCAAGTTGTTCGCGGGCTGGGCGGGCTGGAAGCTCAATTTCCCGGACATCGTCTTCCCTGCGTTGCCCGCGCTGCCCGACATCGGTGTGCCGGGTTTCAACTTCGACCTGCCGGCGTTCAGCCTCACGGCGCTGGAGCAGCTCTTCAAGGATTGGCCGGCTTTCAAGCTGAACTACCCCGGCCTCCAACTCCCTGATCTGCCGGCCTTCCCCGACTTCGAGCTGTTCAAACTGCCGGCGATCAACGCCAACCTGCCTTCGATCGACCTGACCAAGCTGCACGGACTGTTCGCGGCGCTCCCCACCTTCGCACTGTCCTTCCCGGACATCGAGTTCCCGAAGTTCACTCTGCCGAGTTTCTCGCTCGGGTTGAACCTGCCGGCACCGAGCTTCAATGGCCTGTTCCCGACGATCAGCCTGAAGAGCCTGACCGGGCTGATCCCGGACCTGTCCTTGACGACGCCGCAGTGGCTGCGCGACGGGCTGAAGTTCCTCCAGAACATTGACCTGCAGATCGGCATCAATGGCGTGTTCGGCTCGATCGACCTGCCCAACCTGAGCGTCAGTCTCGATGGCTTCGTCCACCTGCAGGGCGATTTCAAGCTCAATCTGGGGCAGACTTTCACGGCCGACATGAGTACGGGCCTGCCGAGCCAGTTGCAGCTGATCGAGGCGCTGCTCGGCCCCACCGCCAACACCATCATCGACGGCCTGAAGATGTTCGGCGGCCTGTCGGCCGACTACTCCACGCTGTCGGGGGTCAAGTTCAAGGGCGTGAGCTTTGGCGGCAGCGACATAGACGTCTTCGTCGGCCTGGGTAAGCCGGATTTCAGCAAGTCCCTGTCCGGTCAGTCGGGCCTGCTCGGCTTCGGCATGCAGGACCTGGACCTCGCCATCGGGTCCTTCCAGGCCGATCTGCCCAAGTGGTACAAGGCAGAGAAGGTCTTCTCACTGAAAGCCAAGGCTGACGAGCTTGGCGTCTATGGCCTGGGCGACGTGCTGGATCTCGTCGCAAAAGACATCACGGTCGAGGCCAACACCGGCGGTAAGGCTATGAACGGCCTGCTGAGGGCGATGCCGGTGTACTCCAGCATCGGTACCGGCCCGAACAAGGGTCTGGTCATCCCCACCGGCGGCACGCCAGTGCGGCTCGATTTCGACGGCCGCGAACTGATGGGCCTGGACATCGGCTTCGCGCAGATCGTCGTCGCCGACTTCCTGCACCTGCAGGGCTCGCTGGCCTTCCGCAAGGGAGAGGTGTACGACATCAGCATCGACACCGGTGGCCTGGCACCGCTGTTGCAGAGCATCGGCACCCCCATCGGTGCCCCGCTGGGCCGGTACGTGGACGACGTGCAGGTCAGAGCGCTCACCTTGGGCGGCGCCAACCTGACCGGTTTTGCCGGCATCGGCGGCCCGTACCGCTACGGCCCTGACTTGACCGGCACGCCGGGCACCGACGCGCCGGACGGTATCCCCGACTTCGTCAACGAGGCTGCGGTCGGCGTTCAGGTGACAGACGTCGACTTCGGCCTTGCGATCATGACGCCCACGCTGCTGGACTTCGTGCCGGGCATCGGGAAGTTCGATCCGAGGTTCATCGCAGCCAAGGCTAGCATCGGTTCCGCTTCGCTGGTCGGCGTGGAAGAAGACATCCTTGAAGTGCAGGCCGAGGACGTTGAGGTCAACATCAACACCTTCGTGCTCGGGAAGGCCCCTGGCCCGGTCAACGCTGCATTGCAACTCTTCGGCCCGCCGTCCATCAACTTCCAGCGCAGCGCCTCCTTCCGCGACTACACCGAGGACAAGGACGGCGACGGCGTGATCGACGCGGGCGAGGACCGCAACCAGAACGGCCGCATTGACACTGCGGGCTTCGCGCTGCCGGCCGGCGGCGACAACATGGTCTTCATCGATTTCGACGAGGAGATCGTGCAGGCCAAGATCGGTTACGCGGAGATCAACCTCGCCGGCTTCCTGCAGTTGTCGGCGTCGATGTCGCTGACCAAGAAGGGGAGCGAGAGCGTCACGCTGTCCAACGGCGTGACAACCCAGGTCACCTCGTTGGCGGTGGGCATCAACGATGCCTACGGCTTCATCGGCATCCCCTTTGGCGGCAAGGGTTACTTTTACGACAACAACAACGACGGCCGTATCGACGAGAAGGACACCGTTCGCAACACAGGCGCCGTCGGCCTGGCCATCGAGGATCTCGACCTCGGCCTCGTGCTGGCCAAGGAGTCGCGTTTCAGCGCCACGGGCGTAGACTTTGGCCTTTACCTCGGCGGCCGAGCCACGGTGCAGAAGATCGGCCTTGTCGGCGTGCCTGGCGCCACTCTCGAGGCGCGGGATTTGGCTATCGAGATCAACACCGGGGCGCGCTTCTCGCTCGGCATGGGTCAGTTCGTGCGCGACGAGGCTGCGGGCACGGTCTCCTACGACCCGAACCTGTCGGTTACGGTGAGTTTGACGACGATCGACTTCAGCAAGAGCACCTGGACGCACCCCGATGACGCGCCGGGTGTGACGCGGCCGGGCTACGCGATCGACACCGGAAACCCGCGCGAGCCGGTCGTACTGAACTACAGCTCGCAGTTCCTGCGTTTGTTCGGCGCGATGGAGGTGGAGCTGTTTGGGTTGGTCTCGCTGGATGGGCAGCTCGACTTCCGCCTCAGCGACAAGGACGGCCTTACCGCCTTTGCCAACGTGCAAGTCCAGGTCGGCCCCGACGGCTTCAATCTGCGACGACAAGCTACGGGCCTGCTCGTCATCAACCAGGGTGGGGTAGCGCTGCGCATGAACATGCAGGCGGACCTGGACTTGGGCCCGGTGGCCAAGCTCGACGCCGAGCTCGACCTCAGTTTGAACACCTTCGGCAAGCTCATCGTCTACGACGTTCCCGAGGTCTTCAGGGGCCCGTCGACCGACTTCGGCCCCGATAACCCGTCTACGCCGACGGTCGACGAACGCTGGCAGTTCACCATCGGAGCCTTCCCGCCGGGCAAGGACGCTTCCTGGACGGGCATGTACGCCGCCCTCACGGGCAAGGGCAGCCTGGAGCTGTTCGATGGCGCGCTGGACCTCAAGGGCGACTTCTCGGTCATCGTGGCCAAGGTCCAGACGAGCGTGGTGCTGGAACTGGGCGTCACCGCCACCCTGGACCTGCCGCTTCTCGAACCCTTGGGTGTGGCCGGCACGCTGGGGCTGGTGATCGACACGAACACGAGCGGCGCCAACCAGACGGGCATCTACGGCGCGTTGGAGGTGGGCGGCAACAACCCCAGTTCCACCATCATCGACGGCGGGGACATTTTCTCGGTCAGCGGCAGCTTCCTGCTGCAGATCAACACCACCTCCGCGACGCAGAAGGTGCGCGGGCGCGACCCGGTGACCGGTACCTTCTTCGACCCGCAGGGCAAGCCGTCGGAGGTGAGCGTCGCTGCCCAGACCCTGCGCATCTCGGGCAAGGCGTCCATCGAGGTGGGCCCGATCGAGCTGCGCGGCGCGGTGGACCTGCTGATCGACAAGACTGGCGTGCAGGCTGCCATGGACTTGACGCTGGACCTGAGCGACTTCGGTGAGATCAAGGTCGCCGGCGCCGCCGCCTTCGGCGTCGACGGCACCACGCCCTTCTTCGCGCTGAGAGTGCAGACGAAGCTCGAGTTCGGCGTGTCGCAACTGGGCATTTTCGCCGACGCCACGTTGCAGATCAACACACGCGGCAGCGCCTACACCACGCTGCCGGACAGCGGCGGCAAGACGTACACGATCGCCGCCAACACCCTGTTCGACCTCGAGATCAAGGGCAAGCTGAAGGTGCTGGCCTTCGAGGTGGCGCTTGAAGGCGGCATCGAGATCGTCGACGAGGTCTTCCGTCTGGACTTCAAGGGCACGCTGGATTTCTTCGGCTTTCTGGTCATCAACGTCGAGGGCTTCATCGAGTCCGATGGCGATTTCCTGATCAGCGGCTCGGCCAAACTTGACATCAAGCTCGGGCCGCTGCGTCTGGAAGCCGGGATGAGCATCCTGTTCAGCAGCCAGCCGCGCTTTGCGGGCAGCGCCTATGGCTCGCTGGACTTCGAGATCGACCTCGGCTTGTTCGAGATCGACATCACCCTCGCAGGCTTCAGCGCCGCGATCGACCTCACCCCGATCAGCGCCTACATGGCCGCCAGCGTCACGGTGATGGGTGTCACCGTGTCGGGCAGCCACCTGTGGAGCTTCGGCCCGCGTCCCGTGATCACGCGCCAGGATGGCGACACCCTGTACCTGAACTCGGGCGACACCTCCGGGCGCTACGGCGGGGGTGACCTCTACGACGACACCGTCAACGAGGCCTACACCATCCTTTCCAACGCCGATGGCAGCATCACGGTCGAGTCCCTCGGCGAGCAGGTCAAGCACTACGGCGTGAACCGTATCGTGGCCCGCGGCGGCAAGGGCAGCGATTCGATCTACGTCGGCGAGGGCGTGAAGGCCGTGCTCGACTTCGACGGCGGCGACGGCAAGGACAACTTCAACATCTTTGGGGGCGCGGCTGGCAGCGTCATCAAGGGCGGGGCCGGCAACGACGTCTTCCAGGGCGGCTCGGTGGCGGGCATAAGCTACGAGGGCGGTGAGGGCAACGACCGTTTTGTCGGCGGCGGCACGGCCGAGATCATCGACATGGGCTCGGGCTCCGACACCGTGTTCGGCGGTGGCGGCAATGACACCATCTACATCGGCACGGGCGAGTCCTTCGTGGACACAGGCGAGGGCGACAACCTGCTGCTCGTCAGCGGAGGCGGCCGCCTGGAGGTGACGGGCGGCAGCGGCACTGACCGGCTGGAGTTGTCGCCCATCAGCAGCACGGCTGACCAGCCCATCCGGCTGAATGACCACCAGTTCGTCCAGGGTGCCCGTACCATCGACTTCACCGATGCGCTGGACCGCATCGAGGTGCGCGACAACGCCGCCACCACCAATGTCCTCACCGGCAGCGGCGCGAGCTGGGGCGCCACCGACCTGGCGCTGGACGCCGCGGGCGTGCTGGACGTGACGGGCGCCACCTTCCACGCGCCGCAGGCGCTGCTGAGCCTGCAGGCGAAGGGCATCAAGGGCACGATCAACACTACGGTGGCGGAACTCACCGTCGTCAACACGCTCACGGGGGGCGTGGCCGCCGAGCGCGACATCGTCGTGCGCGAGGTCGATGACCTCGACATCGTGGCCGACAACCGGACCAACGGCGGCCTGTACGCCGCTGCCGGCAGCATCGACGTCGAACTCGCCAAGCGCGAATCTCTGCTGACCTTGCGCAGCGGCGTGCTGTCCACGGCGGCCGGCGGGGGCGCGATCAGCATCTTGGCCGACGATGTCGACTTCGTCTCGGGCGACGACCGCGTGGGTGGCACCGGGACGCTGACGCTGCGCGCCAAGGACGCCGCGCAGGACTACCGCATCGGCGCTGCCGGCCAGAGCACCTTCGGGCGTGACCTGTCGCGCAACGGCGCCACCGGCACCTTCGACCTCGGCATGGGAGACCTGTCCGCCCTGGCCGATGGATTCAGCGCGATCACGATCGGTCACCGTGCCCCTGGCGTGCTGATGAGTGTGGGCGACGTCGAGAACAAGGCGGTGGGCATCTTCAACTTCCTGTCGCGCTTCACCGACCCCGCCACGCTGCAGGCCTACCGCATCAACGTGATGGGCGACCTGCAGTCGACCGATACGCTGACGCTGTCTGCGCACCTGCTGGAGGTGCAGCGCCAGAACGTGCAGGATGCCCTGGGCCCTGCCGACTCCGGCATCACGGCGAAGCGCGCCTTAGTGAACGTCACCGAACAGATCCAGATTTCCGGCTGGATCAAGGGTGACGAACTGGTGGACATCGACGTCACCGGCAGCACCGGCGTCGACGCGATGCTCACTTCTCGAGCGGGCCTGATCAGCCTGTCGGCTGACAAGGGTAGCAGCGTCCAGTCCCTGAACGCTGGCAGCCGGGTGGAGATCACGACCAGCCATGCGATCTTGAGCGCCACGACGATCGAGGCGCGCGGAGCAGACTCCTGGGTGAAGGTCATCGCCGGCACTGGCCTGACGGTGCTTGAAGGTGCAGCCATCGTCGCCCGAAGCGACCGGGCCAAGATCGAGCTGTCGGCCACCACCTACATCCACCTCAACAGCGGCAGTGCGGTCACGTCGGGCGCGCGTTTCGACATGGTCGGCGCCACCCCGGTGCCTGTGAAGACCGGTGCCGATGCCACCCTGTCCATCAACACCACGGGCGAACTCAACATCGCCGGCTCCGTCACGGCCGCCGGTACGTTGACCATCCAGTCCGGCAAGACACTCTCCACCTACGCCGACTACTTCGACACGCTGCCCGGCCGCACGATTTCCACGCTGGGTGCCGCCGATCTGCAGGCCGCGCTCGTCGCGCTGAAAGCGGGGACGCTCAGCCCTGCGCTGAGCACGCTGCTGTCCAGTTCCATCGTGGGCCTGCAACCCAACCCCGCGCTGACCCCTTTGCAGGACTACGCGCCCTTCACCAGCTTGAACAAGGCGGCCCGCGACGCGCTGGCACTGCACCTGGGCTACACCACCTACGTGGACGGCGGCTACTACAACCCCACCACAGGCGCCTTCAGGACCTCGCTGACCCAGGGCGGGGTGGTCTCGTCCACCGGTTACGAGAAACACGACGGGCTGATCTTCTACAAGGCCAACGCTGCGGAGGCCCAGCCCCTAAGGGCCCTGCTGGCGCAGGAAACCGACCCGGTCAAGCGCCAGGCCCTGCTGAACCAGATCAAGGCCATCGAACTGCGCACCAGTTTCGTCCAGGGTGAGCGGCCTGACTACAGCAACGCCGCGATCAACTGGCAGGCCGCAGGCGTGCCTGCGCCCGCCGCCAACGCCACCTTCGACAGCCTGACCGGGGCCCAGAAGATGGTGGTGGCCAGCAGCCTGGGCTATGTGTTCGACCATTCGGTCATCCCGCTGGACACCTGGGCGAGCGCGCCTTTCGATTACGCGCAGATCCCGCTGCAGACCTGGATCGACGCCTCGACCATCGACTTCCGCAACACGCTGTCGGCCACCCAGTGGGGTTCGGTGCCGCGGCCGCTGTCGGGCACCCCGTACGCTTCGCTGACAGAAGCACAGCGCGCCGTGGTCGACCGCTGGATCGAGTTCTCGCCCATGCAGGTCGATCGCTTGGTGCTGACCGGCGAGTACACCGTAGGTGCCACGCTGGCCGTCACGATCAACGGCACGCGCGTGGCGGTGACGGTGCAGGCCTCCGACGTCGGGGCCAACCAGGCTGCCACGCGGGCCGCGGTGGCGCTTCGCCTGGCCGACGCGATCAATGCCCAGCCCCTTGTCGCGTCCAAGGTCACGGCCCAGGCCCACGGCGAGCTGCTGCGCGTGCGCTCGGATCTGTCCACCGCTCAGTCCACTCCTGCCTTCACCCTCACCCTGGACGCGAACGAAGCACGCGTCGAGCAGACCCGCGTGGCGCAGCTTGCCTATGCCAACCTCACTCCCGGCCAACGGGATGTTGTCATGGGCAAGCTGCGTCCTTCGCTGGACGCCCGTTGGCAAGACCTGACAGCGGCTCAGCGTGGGGTCATCACGGCTTACCTGGACGGGCCTGGCCAGACGAGTTTCGATCACGACGGCGATGCGAGCACGCCTGCCCGCACCATTCCGCTGCCAAAGAACTTCTTCAATTTCAACGCCGCCCCTGGCGATGTCACGCGCACCACCTTCAGCCAGGGACCGCTGACGGACTACGAGAACACCAACGTGTACTGGGGCTCGGCAGGAGCGCCGACGACGGGGGCCGCGTTCGGGGCCCTGACCCTGGCGCAGAAAAAGGTCGTCGCCAAGGCGCTGGGCTATGAGGTCTACGAGGGCAGCGTGTGGTACTGCGCCGACGCCCCGGCAGCCACACGCCTGGTGACGCAGGCAGCCACGGGCGCCCCGGCGGACTTCAGCCTGGAACTCATCGACTGGGGTGGCGTCCGAGCGCCGGCCAAGCTGACTTCGGGCGCGGAGCCGGGCTTCGAGGATCTGACCCTGGCCCAGCAGCGCGTCGTCGCGCAGACCCTGGGCTACGACGTGCTCGACCGCCAGGTCTTCGTCAAGCTCAATGCCGCAGACGCCGCCAAGCGCGTGCTGACCCTGCTGGTCGAAGGCGCCGATTACCAGAACGGCAGCCTGAACTGGGGCGACGCACCGAAGCCGGTGGAGGGCACGAGTTTCGACGCGCTGACACGAGAGCAGCAGGACCGTGTGCTGGAGCAGACGGGCTACATCCGCTGGGACGGCCTCCTGTACTACAGCAGCAAGGCCCCGGCGGGCAAGCAGTACATGCTGGGGTTCGAGCAGGGTGCCGGCAAGGACTACGAGAACAAGAGCATCCGCTGGAGCGCCATCGAGGTGCCGGTGCTGAGCCAGCGTGTGGACCTGTCCGCGGTGACGGTCACGGCCGACAAGAGCTACACGATCAGCATCGACGGCACGGACTATGTGTACACGGCTGGCGCTGGAGACAACCTCGCGAAGGTGGTGGCCGGACTCCTGTCGGCGATCAACAAGGGCGGCGTGCATGCGGCCCGTGTCGATCCGGCCCAGGCGAACCGGCTCCAGATCAACGACGGGCTTGGGGCTGACAACAGCGGCCGCGCGGTCATCACCTTCAGCACCACCGCGTCTGGCACGGCCGTGATCGACGATGTGCCCGGCGGCGGCGTCACCGACGTGCCTTACGGCGCGCTGAACAGCGCGCAGCAGCAGGCCGTGCTCGCCCAGACCGGCTTCGCGTTCCAGGCCGGACCGGTCTATTACAAGGCCGGTGCGGGCGACCGCACCCTCGTCACGTCCTTCCTGCCGGGTATCGACTACACGGTTGACAGCAGCTCGAACCCGACCAAGCGCTGGATCGTCACGGACAACACGGGCCAGAAGCTGCAGTTGTACGCGTACGACGCGGAGAACGACGGCATCGTGGATGAACTGCGCGTTCAGCGCGCCCATCCGCTGCTCGGCCAGCGTGGCTACGGCTTCCTGCTGACCGGCACGATCACGACGCTGCAGGACAACGCCGACTTCACGGTCCAGGGCGCCGATGACGCCATCATTCGCGGCAATATCAACCTGCTGGGCGCCGGTTCAGACCTGACGATCCAGTCCGACCGCTGGACCTACTGGGAAGGCACCGCCAACGTGGCCGGCAGCATCCTGCTGGCCGGCGGCATAAAGATCGATGGCACGCTGCCAACCGGCGGCGCAGGCGCCAACACTGACGGCGTCAGCCTGTACGTGCACGCCGCCTCGACGCTCAACACCACGGGCGCAGGCATGTCCATCACCCTGCTGGGCGGCAGGGACGTGGAGCTCTACGGCCGCGCGGTGGCCGGCGGCGCCATTGGCGCAAGCGGTGTCACCTGGGCCGGCCCCGACTCGAAGGTGAGCGTCGTCGCCGGGGAGCAGATCCTGGTCGACACCGCGTTGCTGGCCTCCAAGGAGGTGAAGCTGCAGACCACCGGCGTAACGGGCCTCGATGACAAGGGCTACGCCATCGTCGTGACCTCGGCCGGCGCGCTGGTGGCTGGCGGCATCACCAGCAACGGCAGCGGCGGACGCGTGGCCTTCGATGTGGCCGGCAACGTCACGGTGGCAGGCACCATCCTGGCCGGCGGCACCATGAACGGTGACGAGATCGTATGGCGCGAGGCCTCCACCGTCTCATTGAAGTCCGCAGGCCAGCTCTATCTGGGCGGGCTGACGCGAACGGAGAGCGGCGGCACGGTGGAGATCGGCGCCACGGTGCGTGCCAACCAGCGCATCGAGCTGATGGGCGGCGTCAGCACCGATGACGTGGGCTTGAAGCTGCCCGGATCCGCCCGCCTGGCCACCTACAACCCGGATGGACAGATCGTCATCTCCTCCATCGAGGATGCCTGGGTCTACGGCCAGGTGGTGGCCGGCGGCGAGGTCATCGACCACTTCGACCCGACGGGCGACTTCCTGGGCAGCACGGCGCGCAACTTCCGTGGCGACTCCACCATCACGGTGGAGTCCACGCAGGGACAGGTTCGCCTGGGCCGCGACCTGTTCGCCGGCAAATCCGTCGATGTGCGCGGCGGCACCGTCAGCGGCCGCAGCACGGCCGACGACCCCTGGGCCAATGACGGCATCGTTATCGGCGGCTCCGTCCACCTGAAGACCTGGCAGGACAACAGCAACGTCACGCTGTCGGCATCCGGCAAGCTGTCCGTGCTGGCCCCTGCATGGACGCAGGAACTGGTGGCCGACGGTTTCGCCGAATATGCCGACGGCCACCTGAGTGCCCCTGCCAGCTTCAAGCTCAGCATCAACGTCGGCACGGCCGTGGTCGAGCGCGTGATCGACGTTCCGGCGGCGCGTACGGGTGGGCTGGGGGCGCTGCGCGATGCGATCCAGGCTGCCATCCAGGCGGCGCCGTTCCTGGTGGTGTCCTCGCCGGGCAACGCGGTCCCGGTGGGCACCGCCTTCAATATCTCAGGCGCCGACAACGCACCCTATCAGTTCAATGTCCGGCTCAATGACGGCCGGCTCATGTTCACGAGCAACTTCGAGTTCTCGATCGTGGCAGTGGCCGGGGGCGGTGCGCAGCGCCTGGGCCTGACGCAGATCGCCGCCAGCGGGGCCACCAGCGGCCCGGTGGCCTCGGGCCGCGGCTACGCCATCGACGCACCGGGCTTCGGGTCGACGGTGAACATCGGCAAGCTCAACCAGCCGGGCGGTGACATCACGGTCTCGGGCTGGATCCGCGCCCACAGCGCCATCAATCTGTACGGTGGCAGCACGTCCAGCGGTGGACAGTCGGTCAAGCTGGAGACCACCGGTCTGCTGGAGACCTTGTCAGGCGGCATGGTGCTGCGACCCGCGGGCGCGGCGGTGCTGCAGGGTTCGCTGGTGGCGCGCGGCGCGGGTGCGGACATCGTCATCCAGGCGCGCGACACCCTGGAACTCCGGGGCGACCTCACTGCGCAGCGCGACATCATCATCAGTGCCGGCACCACTGTGCAGGCGGGCCAGAAGAGCCTGCGCACCTACGGCACCAGCCAGCTCACCACGCTGGACGCGGGCAGCCGCATCCTCCTGACCGGCCTGAACGACGTGCTCATCAACAGCACCGTGGGCAAGGGCAACGCGCAGCTCGGTCTGCTGCAGATCGAGTCCACCCAGGGCTCGCTGGAGATTGCCCGTGAATCCGGGTGGTTGGAGACCGGCGCGTCCATGCTGCTGAAGGGCACTGACGTCGATGTCTTCGGCAACGTGGTCAGCTTGCTTTCGACGCCCGCGGTCTTCGACCACGAGATCACCATCCAGGCGATCGATGACGTCCAGCTGAACGGCACGCTCACGCTGGCCGGATCGCTGCTCGTCAAGGCCGGGGACGACGTCTCGGTCAAGGGCACGCAACTGCTGGCGCAGGGCGCCGGCCAGCGCCTGACCTTCGAGGTGGGTGATGCGCTGACGTTCGGCAGCACGGTGGCGGACGAAGGCGCCCAGGTGGGGGCGGGCACTGCGCTCGACGTGCGTGCCGGCGGGCTGGTCACCGTGGAGCGCAATGCCAAGCTCTATTCCAGCCGCGACAACAGCCGGATTTCGCTGCGTGGCAACGACATCGTCGTGCTGGGCAGCATAGACGCCGGCGCCACCTACACCCCGCCTCCGGCCGGTGCGCCTGCCTCGCAGGCGGGAACCCGTGCCTGGACGGGCAAGCTGGCAGCCCTGGACCTCAACGCCACGCGCGCCATCAGCCTGGGTGATGACACGGCTGCTGACGCTGAACAGAGGATCGGGGGCAGCGTCCAGGCCACTGGCGCCATCACGGTCCAGGCCGGCGCAGGCAGCACGGGCGTGGGCGTGTTCCTCGGCACGAAAACCTCGGTCATCGCCTCGGCCACAGGACAGTTCAGGTCCACGCAGGCGGCGGTCTGGAGCGAGGCCGCAGCCGGTGGAGACGCCAGCGTCAGCGTGCGCGCTGACGGCGCCGTCCGCATGCACGGCGAAGTCACGGCCTTCGACACCGGCGCCGACATCACGGTGTCTTCGCTGAGCCAGGTGGTGGTCGATGGCCTGATCACCGCCAATGACAGCTTGGTGGTGCAGGGCGGTGTGCACAGCTCCAAGGTGGGCCTGCTGGTCAGCACGCTGGTGCTGGATGGCACTACCTACAAGTCCGGCGGCACGCTGGACACTGCCGCGGGCGGAACGATCCGGCTGACGGCTACCGACGGCATCAAGATCGAAGGCGTCATCGGCCAGCGCGACCTGGGCTCGGCCAAAGTCGGCCTGCTGGAGATCGACTCCTCGGGCAGCGACGTCACGGTGTTGCGCAACGTGGACGTGCGCGACGAGGTGCGCATCACCGGCCAGAACATCAACGTGCTGTCGGGCAGCTACGTGTACGCCACCGGAGCCAACTCCGAGGTCTACATGCGCGCTCGCAACGCGCTTGTCGTCTCCGGCGCGCTGGCGCCCAAGGCACAGGCCATCGTCAAGGCTGATGAGCTGGTGCACCTGGCAGCGCCCACCGTCAGCATCATGGGCCAGGTGGAGGCCGGCTTGGTGGCCGTGAACCCGGCCGACGCGGCGAATGTGGACGCCGACCGCATCATCGACATGAAGGGCCTGTCGCTGACCGCCGGCCAGGCCTACACCGTGCGCATCGCCCACGGGCCGGTGGCCAGCGAGACGGTGCGTACCTTTGCCGAGACCCTGGGTACGCCCCTGACGCAGACGCTGGAGCAACTGGTGGCCGCCCTGGCGGCGAAGATCGATGCAGACGCGGCCTATGCCGCCGTGGTGGACAGCACCAAGCCCGACCAGATCAAGATCACCACCGGCGCCGGCACCGCCCGCATCAGCATCAGCCTGGGCGGTGATTCCGCGTCCGGACGCGTGCTGTTCAATGCGGGCACCACGTTGACGGTGGGCGGCATCGTCTCCTCCAACGATCGCATCGACATGAACGCCGGTGTGGACCTGAGCTGGACCAGAGCGCAACTGGAAGGGGCGATCCTTGCCTCTCAACTTCGCGGCGGCACCCTGACGGTCAGCGGCAATGGCCTCGTCAGCGCGGGCGGGGCGGTGCGCCTGCAGGCCGGTGGGTCTGTGGTGCTGGATGCGCAGGCTGCCGTCACCGCGCCGCGCGCGGTCAGCATCGAGCGTCTGGTGACGGTGGCCGAGACCGTGGACGTGGTGGTGGGTGAGACCTCGGTCGCGGTGGGGCAGGTGCAGGTGCCCGAGTACTCCTGGGTCAAGACGCAGATCACCGAGCAGGTGGGCACGGAGCGCGTCAAGGTCGGCAGCAGCTACACGACGATGGACGTGACGCTGACGCAGACCGGCTACTACAACCCCAAGGCCACCGCTGACGCGCAGTTCCGCGAGATGTTGGTGGAGGGTCTGGACTACGTCAACAGCAACATCGACTGGAACAACAACGGCACCGAAGGCCGTGCCGCCGTGACTTTCAGTACGAGCGAGGTCAACAACCTCCAGACCACGGATCAAAAGAACAAGACGCTCTACAAGGGATTCACGCAACTGACGGACGTCCAGCGTCAGGCGGTGCTCAACCAGACCGGCTACATGGCGCTGTACCAGTTCGGCTACAGCAATGCCCTGAAGCACCAGACCCTGAACGGGAATGTCACCAGCGCACCCTTCACACCGTCATGGAACGCCAATGTCGGCGCGAACGAGAAGGTGTTCTTCATCGACGTGGCCGGATGGCGCGACAAGTACGTGCGCATGCCCGTGGGCGCCGAGGCTGACGTCCTGCGCGTCACATCGCAAGGCGAAGCGCTGTACCTGGCGGGCGACACCACCAACGACGGCGGAAGCGATGGGCAGTGGAAGACTGCCACCGACATCGCGGCGCTGACCGCAGCGCTGTCCGTCAGCGGCTCGGCCGTCACGATCACCACACCGGTGGCCGGGCAGCAGTTCACGATCTCGGTTTCGGGCACATCGTTCTCGGTCACCGCCGCCAGTGGCCAGACCGCCTCAGCGGTAGCTGCCCTGCTGGCCACGCAGATCGATGTGCATCCCACCTACGGTGCCAAGGCTGTGGGTGCCGTGATCACCATCACTGGGGGAAGCGGTATCTCCGGGCAGTCGCGGCTGCCCCAGGGCGAATGGGTTGGCCGCTACCAAGATCAGGCGGCGGTGACCTACACGCAGGACAGGTCGGTCTATTACCTCCCTGTCAACGGTTATCCCACCCCTCCTGCAGCGCAGGAGAGGGCAGGCTATGACAACCCCTTTGCCGCGCAGGAAGACGGCCGCGGACGCTGGAAGGTCGACTACAGCCTGGCCAGCGGTGACCGGGTGTTCGACATCTTCAGCCGTACCAACGGAGCCTCCACCAAGACCGTCCTGGATCGCGACCCGAACTGGACCTGGGAGAGCACGCAACTGATCCAGGCCTACGACAACGACTCCGATGTGATCAATCCGTCCGCGCAACGTCAGACGGCATTGAGTGACTACAAGGGCAACCGCGCCACTGACAACATCTTCGCCCTGAACACCTGGGTCGATTCACTGGCCTTCGACACGCAAGCGCTGAGCCAGAACGGCGCAAGCACCAGCTCGTTCAAATCCAACGCCTTCAGCTACCAGTACTGGGGCGCCTGGACCACCGTGGTCGGAATGTGGGTCGACAACGACGACGGCAGCGAGTGGGGCGAGTACGACGACGAGAGCGAGGTCGGTGAATGGGGCCGCGTCAACGACAAGCCGGGCACCTACCGTGACCTGATGAAGGTCGATGGAAGCGGCACCAAGGTCGATCAGCGCGATTGGGAGCGCAACCGCCTGTTCATGACAGCCAGCGGTCACGATGGCTATGCTTACTGGGGGCGGCAGCAGAACTTCAACGGCAATACCTGGAACTCTATGCGGTCCGAGTTCGACTGGATCCGCAGTTCCCAGGACTACCGGGTCGACGGAGAGGCCAACGACGGTGGCGACGACCTCTACATCGAAATCCAGGGCCGCAAGGCACTGAACGCCACGGTCTCCGAGACCTACAAGAACTACCGCTACGACTGGAAGTCCAACTGGCATAACGTCTACGACACGCGCGTCAAGCTGAGCTACCAGCTCGCCACGCAGGACCAGGACATCTTCCAGTTCCGCCCTGTTTACCAGACGGTGATCAAGGATGTGCAGGTGGTGACGCAGAAGGACGTCACGGTCTGGGCGCAGGTGCCGGTGGTTCAGCAGGAGACCCGCCTGCGCACGGTGGTCGCCACCGAGAATGCGACAGCGCGTCAGTATGGCGAGTTCGACGGCGAGTCCATCACCGGCTCTTCGGTCACGATCAACGCCGGCGGCAACGTGCGCTTGAGCGGCCGCGTGGCCGCGGCCGAGGCCGTGTCCGTCAACGCTGGCGGACTGCTGGAGCTCAAGGGTCAGATGCGGGACGGGCAGCAGGTCACCGCCCGGCTGCGCTCGGCCGACATCGATCTGGTGTCGCGCGACGGCATGACGCTGGACGACTCCGCCATCCTGGAGGCCACGGGCCAGCTCAGCAAGATCGACCTGAAGGCAGGGCTTGACCTGGCGTGGGGCGGCGTCACCGAGTTGAATGCCACCTTCGCACCCGGGGGCAGCCTGGACATCGATGCCCGGGCCGGCCGCAACATCAATCTGAGCGGCCTCATCACTGCAAATGAGCTGGAGATGAAGGCCGGTGACAGCGTCGGCAAGGACGGGACCATCACGGCCGACGCCGAGACGCGTGTGCTGGCCACCACCGGCAACATCGTGCTGACCGCGGGCGACCTGGGCGGTCACATCCGCATGACGGGCGCCACCTTCACTGCGCAGGCGCCTGACCAGCGCATCGACCTGACGGCAAGATTTGGCGCTGTCGAGCAGGTGAAATCGACGGCCACTTCGGGCACCGCAAGCGCAGCGCTGGCGAGTGGCGTTCTCACGGCGGCTGAGATCCGGGTCCTGGCGGAGACCGGCATTCAGTTGAACACCGTGGCCAGCAAGGCCACGCTCCGTACCACGGCTGCAGGCAATGTGGAGCTGACCAACCTGGGCAGCCTGCTGCTGCAGGACGCGGAGGCCTACGACGGCTCGATCACCGTGGCCGCCACAGGATCGCTCAGCGCTGCGCTCGTGCGCACGCTGGGCAGCAGCGACCGCAACGATATCGTCCTCACCACGCTGGCGGTGGGCGCTGGCGCGCTGACGGTGGACACGCTGCAGACGGACGACCGCGGCGACATCGTGCTGCGTTCGGCTGGGCAGATCGTCCAATCGTCGTCGCTCCTGTCCGACGCGGCGCGCGATGTGGCCAACGCCCGGAAGCCGGTGACCGCCCCTGTACTGCTGACCCACGCGCTCAAGGCCGATCAACTGGACGTGCGTGCCGGTGGCTCCGTGACGCTCAACACCCAACTGCAGGGCCTGACACTGCAGACCACGCATGCTGGCAGTGTGACGATCAGCCAGGGCAACCGAGATCTCGTGCTCAATGCCGTCAACGTGGCCGATGGCAGCCTCACGGTGACTGGCCAGGGAGGCGTGGAACTCGCCGACGTGCGCCTGGCCTCGAACAAGGACAGCAACGACGTCACGGTCACTGCCTCCGGCGACATCGGAGTGCGCTACGTGTCGGCCGGCATCCACCTGCTGCAGGCAGGCGATCGGCCGGTGATCTACGACGCCAGCGCAGGTGCGGGCACTGCCGCGATCAGCGTGAATCTGGCCTCGGGCGTGAGCGGCAGCCCGGTCGTGAGTGCAGCGGACACCGCAAACGCCAACCACCTGCGCACGATAGACCTGGGCACGATGACGGTGGTCGAGGGCTTGACCTACACCGTGGAGTTCGGGCCCCAGGGCAGCCCCACGCACAGCTACAGCGTGACAGCAACGCTGGGTGAAGTGTCGGCTGTCAATCCCGCAGCGGCGCTGGCGTCGAAGCTGTCGGCGGCTATCAACCTCGGCGGTGTCTACACCGCGGCGGTGGACGTCACCAACACCCGCCAGATCAACATCACGGCCGGCGCCGGCACGTTGGACATCCGCCTGCCGGTGCCCGCGGGTGCCACCGGTGCACCGGTGATCAATGCCCGTGACTTTGCTGACGCGTCGACCGAGCGCACGATCACGCTGACGGGCGTTACCGCCGTGGCGAACAAGGTGTACAGCGTCACCATTGAGCGCGGCGGCAGCAGCGACACCTACAGCTACACCGCCAAGGTGGGTGACACCATCGTGGCCATCGCCAGCGGCCTGGCCACCGCCATCAGTGGCGGCAGCAAGTACACGGCCCAGATCGATGGCAGCAGCGCGGTGATCCGGCTGGTCACGCTCTACACCTCGGCGGGCGAGGTCACGCTGACCAGCACCGGCGGTGCCATCCGCGAGACCTTCACCGACGCTGCCGTGGACATCGTGGCTGACCGCCTGACCCTCTCGGCCAAGACAGGCATCCTGGGCCTGGAGATCTCGGCCAACAGCCTGGATGCGCTGACCACCGGCGGCTCCATCGACTTGAGCGAATCAGACGGCCTGTACGAGAAATCCGACGGCCTGCAAATCGTCCGGGCCTGGTCCAGCCTGACCACCGATACCGGTACGCCAGCGGCCACCGTCGTGCGGGTGTCAACGGAGAACCAGTTGCGTGTGGGCGCGGACGGCGTCGTGCGGGGCGACCGCGTGGAACTCGCCAGCGAAGACGCGGGCGTCAGCGTCGACAAGCCCACTGGCTGGAACGGCAGCACGCCGGACTCGATCCGCTACACCACGGGCGTCTCCTTCTCGGCTGAAACCGTGGTGGCCCTGTACCGTTTCTTCAACGCGTCGCAGTGGATGGAGTACCGCGCCGGCGACCATTTCGTCTTCGGGTACGACAGCAACACCTTCACCCGCAGGCTGCCGACCACCATCACCACCGAAACCCTGATCCTCGAGACAGGCGGCTCGCTCACCATGACAGGCGAGCTGAAAGTCGGCAAGCGCCTGGAACTCATCGCTGCCGAGAGCGTGCTGCTGGCGGGCAAGGTTGGCGTGACCGCAGGTGACGCCAACGGCCTGATCGACGAGGTGCTGATCACCGCCAAGGGTTTGCGTCAGGCCGTGCAGGCGCGCGACCTCAACAACGACGGGGACACCAGCGACACGCTGGTGGAGACCATCCAGGCTGCGGTCGATCGCAACAGCGACGGCGACACGCTGGACACGCTGTCAGAGGCGCTGGCCAATGTGGACTACAACGGTGATGGCGACAAGACCGACGTCGTGGTCGAAGCGGCCTTCGGTATCGACTACAACGGAGACGGCGACATCCTGGACACCGTGCTGGAGGCCGGTACGCCAGTGGACACCGGCTTCATCAACATTCAGGTTGATGTCCTGCCGGCCGAGAACTTCCAGCTTCGCGCCAAGCGCGACATCTTTGTGGCGCTGGGCAGCGGCACCGATGCCACGGTCACCAACCTCACGCTGACCGGTTTTGTCGGTGGGCTGGAGGGCTTCGATCAGGCGCGGGATGTCACGCTGGACATCGAAGGCGTCTTGACCGTGCGCGGCGGCATCGTCGCCGCCAACGACGTCACGGGCCGCTTGCGTCTGGCGGCGCAGTCCATCACCACCGACGGCGCCTCGGTCTTCATCGCCGACGACCTGAACGTGCGCGCCACGGGTGCCGTGAAGCTCAATACCCTGGTGGACACGCTGACAGTGAACGTGTCGGGCGCTGGCAGCGTCACCGTCAGAGAGGCCACCGGTCTGATGATTGACCGCATTTCGGCTGCCGACGGTGCGATTGACGTGAGTGCGGGCGGCGACCTGTACGTGCGCGATGTGCACAACATGGCCGACGGCGACAGCATCACGCTCGAGGCCACCGGCGGCGCCTGGATCGACCGCGTCGAGGCTGGCACCTCGGTAGGGGCGCAGAAGACCGGTGGCACGATCACGGTGGATGCGGCCGGCACGATACGGGAGTGGGCGGCGCAGATCCGCAATTCGGCGGGTCAGATCACGGGCACCGCCCTGGACCAGACCTCGGCCGACCTCTACGGCCACCAGGTGAAGGTGCTGGGCGCGGTGTCTGCGGCCTCGAAACTGCTGACCGATCCCACCATCACCGGCACGACAGATGAGCTGGAGGTGCGTGTGGTCGCCGCGGGTGGCTACACCACCGGTTCAACCACCGTGACGGCCGACTCGGTGCTCAAGGCCGGAGGTGCAGCGATTGCGGTCACCGCGGCCCCGGTCACATCGGCGGGAATCGCCGCGCCCCAGATCAGCCGCGTGTTCTTCAGCGACGTGATGGCTGCTGGCACGGCCATCACGGTCAGCGTCAACGGCACGGACTACTCGGTCACGCCGGGAGATGTCATCGCAGGCTACGCTTCCGGGGCGCCGGTAGGGGCCACGTGGGGCTCGGTGCTTGGCGCACTCGAGTTCAAGCTGGAGAGCATCGCCGGGCTGGTACTGGCGGTGTCAGCCGATGCGACACAGCGCACCTTGACCCTGGAGGGTCCAGACAACACCGCCTACACAGTGACCGTGAGCGTGAGCTCCACGACCTCCGGCACGCTGACTGGCGCACTGCTGGACGATGGCTTGTCGCCGACCCAGCTGGCGGGGTCCAAGGCCAAGCAGGTGTCCGATCTCGCCTTTGCCAATGCGGCCCTGGCAGCAGACAGCGTGTTCACGGTGGTGGTCAACGGCAACGCGCACCGCGCCCGGGTGGGCGAGAACGTGTTGCTGACCTTGTCGAGCGCCGCCAATGCGACGATCACCGTGGATGCCGTCGGACCCATTCCGGGTTATGCCGCTTCGGTGATCAACGCCGCCGACATCGCCGACACCGCGCACGACCGTACCATCGACCTGACGGGCGTGGGCGTCGTCGTCGGCAAGAACTACACGGTCACGATCGGCGGCACGGCCTTCACGTACCAGGCGGCGACGAACAACACCCTGACAGACATTGCCGGCGCGCTGGCCGTAAGCATCAACGCCCACGCCAGCTACGTGGCGGCCGCCAGCGGCAGCGTCATCACCGTCAGCGATGGCGCCGGCACGGCCGTGATCAGCGTGACGCTGGGTTCAGGGGTCAGCGGTACGCCCGCGGTCAATGCCGCTGACATTGCCGACCAGGCGTATGACCGTACCATCGACCTGACGGGCGTGGGCGTCGTCGTCGGCAAGAACTACACGGTCACGATCGGCGGCACGGCCTTCACGTACCAGGCGGCGACGAACAACACCCTGACAGACATTGCCGGCGCGCTG
>CANHVY010000006.1 GCA_947464185.1 Burkholderiales bacterium | reverse complement strand
CACCTTCAGCACCACGGGAAAGCCCAGCGTACGCGCGGCCTGCACGGCGGCCTGCGCTGTGGGCCCGGCGATGGTGGTGGCGACCACGGACACGCCGGCTGCGGCCAGCAGCGCCTTGGCCTCGGGCTCGGTGAGCATCTCGCGGCCCTCGGCCAGGGCGCGGTCGATGACGGCGTCGGGTGTGGCGGGCGCTTGGGCGAGCGCTGGTTGCAGCGGCGGCGTCTGCATCAGCTCGAACTGGTTGCGCCGGTAGGTGGCCAGCATGGAAAAGGCCCGCACCGCGTTTTCCGGTGTGTCGTGGCAGGCGATGCCGGCGGCATCGAAGATGTCACGCGCCTGCTGCACCGCCTGGGCGCCCAGCCAGCAGGCCTGCAGCCGGCCGGGGGCCGCGCGCAGCAGCGGGCCCAGTTCGGCCACCAGGGCGCGGGCGATGTCGGCACTGGGCACGATGGCGGTGGGGGCGTGCATGAAGAGCACGGTGCCGCTGCCCGGCGCCTGCAGCAGGGTGCGCAGGGTGTGGACGTAGCGCTCCACGGGGGCGTCGCCGATGATGTCCACGGGGTTGGCGCGCGACCAGTTCGGTGGCAGGCCGGGCTCCAGCGCCGCGTGCAGGGCCGGCGTCAGCGGCGCCAGCGCCACGCCTTCGCGGGCGCAGGCATCGGCGGCCAGCACGCCGGCACCGCCGCCGTTGGTCACCAGCATCAAGCCATCGGCGGCGGGCGCCTGCAGGGCCGCGTCGCTGACGATGGGGCCCTTGAAGTGCGACAGGGTCTCGGCGGCGTCGAACAGGTCTTGCAGCGTGTCCACGCGCAGCATGCCGGCGCGGCGGATGGCGGCGTCCAGCACCAGGTCGGAGGCGGCCAGCGCGCCCGTGTGCGAAGCCGCGGCCGCCTGGCCCTGGGCCGAGCGCCCGGCCTTGACGATCAGCACCGGCTTGTTGCGCGCGGCGGCGCGCGCGGCCGACATGAACTTGCGCGCGCCCTCCACCGATTCCGCGTACAGCAGGATGGCGCGTGTGTGCGGGCATCCGGCCAGCCAGTCCAGCAGGTCACCGAAGTCCACGTCGGCGTGCTCACCCAGCGAGATGCAGTGCGAAAAGCCGATGCCGCGCCCGGCCGCCCAGTCCAGCATGGCGGTGACGAGCGCGCCGGATTGGGACACGAAGGCCAGGGCGCCGGGGCGGGCGTCCACGTGCGCGAAGCTGGCGTTCAGGCCGATGTGCGGCGCCAGCAAGCCCAGGCAGTTGGGCCCCAGGATGCGCAGCAGGTGGCGCCCGGCGGCCTGGAGCATGGCGGCCTTGGTGGCAGCGTCCAGCCCGGCGGTCAGCACCACGGCGGCGCGCGTGCCGCGCACGCCCAAGGCCTCGATCAGCCCCGGTACGCTGGCCGGTGGGGTGCAGATCACGGCTAGGTCCGGCGCCTGCGGCAAGGCCGCCACGTCGGGAAAGCAGACGTCGTCCCCCAGACGCTCGCGCCTGGGGTTCACCGGCCAGCGCGGGCCCGTGAAGGGCGCTTGCCGAACGTTGCGCCAGACGGTGGCCCCCACGCTGCCGGGGCGGTCGGACGCGCCGAAGACGGCCACGCTGCGGGGGGTGAGAAGCTGGTCGAGGTGACGGATGGTCATGTGCTTGGGGCGCGGTTCGACGTGAGGCTGAGACAGGGCAGGGCCGGCAGGACGTGGCGCTGGAGTGTGCCGCCCGAGTACGCGGCTTGAGTGTGCCTTTGCACGGCTTCACGAAGATGACGAGGGCCTGTCTTGCGCCTGGGCAATCCGGGCCCGTGCGCAGCCGCTACGGTGTGGGCTTCGCGCGCCCAGTCCATCGATGCCCCATCTTCCCCGCAACCACCTGACCCAGCGCACCTATGCCATGGTGCTGGCCGGTGGCCGCGGCAGCCGCCTGCAGCACCTGACGGAGGGCCGGGCCAAGCCAGCGGTGCCTTTTGCGGGGCAGTTGAAGATCATCGACTTCACGCTCAGCAACTGCGTGAACGCCGGCATCCGCCGCATCGGCGTGCTCACGCAGTACAAGGCCCAGAGCCTGATCCGGCACATCGAGCGGGGCTGGGGTTTCCTGTCGCACTCGCTGGGCGAGTTCATCGACATCGCGCCAGCGCAGCAGCGCCACGGCGAGGGCTGGTACGACGGCACGGCCGACGCCGTGTGGCAGAACCAGGGCCTGATCCGCGAGGCGCGCCCCGACCACGTGCTGGTGCTGGGGGGCGACCACGTCTACAAGATGGACTACTCGGTGATGCTGCAGGAGCACGTGGTCCGCGGCGCGGAGTTGTCCGTGGCCTGCATCGAGGTGCCGCTGGCCGAGGCCTGCGGGCTGGGCGTGATGGCGGTGGACGAGGACGAGCGCGTCGTGGCCTTCGAAGAGAAGCCGGCCTGCCCGACACCACTCCCATCGAGCCCGGAGCGGGCGCTGGCCAGCATGGGCGTGTACGTCTTCAATGCCGACGTGCTGTTTGCCGAACTGGCCCACGACGCGGCCGATCCCACGTCCAGCCACGACTTCGGACACGACCTGATCCCGCAGCTGATCGGGCAGCGGCGCGTCTATGCCCACCGCTTCGCGCGCAGCTGCATCAACTCGGTGCAAGGCCAGCCTTACTGGCGCGACGTGGGTACGGTGGATGCCTACTGGGAGGCCAACATGGACCTCACGCGGGTGCTGCCGGAGTTGAACCTGTACGACGACACCTGGCCCATCCTGAGCCAGATTCCGCAACTGCCGCCGGCCAAGTTCGTGTTCGACGAGGACGGGGGACGCCGCGGCTACGCGGTGGATTCGCTGGTGGCCAGCGGCTGCATCGTCAGCGGCGCGGTGGTGCGGCGCTCGGTGCTGTTCTGCAAGGCGCGGGTGGACGAGGGCAGCGTGGTGGAGGATTCGCTGGTGCTGCCCGACACCCGCATCGGTCGCGGCGTCACCCTGCGCCGCGCCATCGTGGACAAGCGCTGCCGGTTGCCGGACGGCTTCACGGCGGGTGTGGACCGGGCGGCCGACCTGGCGCGTGGCTTTCACGTCAGCCCGTCGGGTATCACGCTGGTGACGCAGGAGATGCTGGAAGGCGGGCTGGCCCAAGTGGGCGTCGGGGCCCCCTCGGGCATCTGCCGGGCCCTCGCGTAGCGCACCGGCCGCGCCCGGCACACCGCCCAGGCATCATGCGGCCATGCGCCGCTTTGCCGACCTGTACCAGTCGCTCGACGCCAGCACGGCCACCACGGCCAAAGTGGCGGCGATGGTGGACTACTTCACCCAGGCGCCGTCCGAAGACGCGGCCTGGGCCGTGTACTTCCTGGCCGGCGGCAAGCCGCGCCAGGTGGTGCCCACGGCGCTGCTGCGCCAGACGGCCTGTGCCGTGGCTGGCATCGACGACTGGCTGTTCGACGAGTGCTACCAGGCCGTGGGTGACCTGGCCGAGACCATTGCGCATGTGCTGCCGCCCGCAGCCGGCCGCAGCGAAGCGGGCCTGGCCCATTGGGTGGAACAGCGCCTGCTGCCCCTGAAGGGGCAGAGCCCGCAGGAGCAGGCAGCGCGCCTGCGCGCGGCCTTCGACGAACTGGACGCGCAGGGTCGATTCCTGCTGGTGAAACTGATCGGGGGCGGCTTTCGCGTGGGGGTCAGCAAGCTGCTGGTGCAGCGTGCGCTGGCCGAGTGCGCCGGGATCGACCCCAAGGCCGTGGCCCAGCGCATGATGGGCTATACCGACGCGCGGCATGCGCCCAGCGCGCAGCGCTTCCAGGCCCTGGTGGCGCAGGACGGGACGACCACGCTGGACGCCGGCCATCCCTACCCCTTCTTCCTGGCGCACGCGCTGCCCCAGGCACCCACCGACGCCACCCTGGGCCCGGTGACCGACTGGCTGGTGGAGTGGAAATACGACGGCATCCGCGCCCAGGTGGTGCGCCGCGCCGGCCAGGTGTGGATCTGGTCGCGCGGGGAGGAACTGATGACCGAGCGCTTCCCCGAGCTCGAAGCCGCGCTGCGCACGCTGCCCGAGGGTACCGTGCTGGATGGCGAGGTGCTGGCCTGGCTGCCGGGGCAGGACCAGCCCGCGCCCTTCGCTCTGCTGCAGCAGCGCATCGCCCGCAAGTTGCTGACCAAGAAGGTGCTGGCGCAGGCGCCGTTGCGCTTCGTGGCCTACGACCTGCTGGAGCACGAGGGCCAGGATCTTCGCGGCCTGCCGCAGCAGGTGCGCCGCGAGCGCCTGTTCGCCTTGCTCGCGCAGGCCGACGTGCCGGCCCTGCCGGAGGGGACGCCGTGGACCCTGTCACCCGAGGTGGTGGTGGCCGACTGGGCAGCCTGCGCCGCGCTGCGCGAGAGTGCGCGCGGGCGCGGCGTGGAAGGCTTCATGCTCAAGCACCGCGCCGCGCGCTACGGCAGCGGTCGCACCAAGGCCGAGGGCCTTTGGTGGAAGTGGAAGGTGGACCCGCTGACCGTGGACGCGGTGCTGATCTATGCCCAGGCCGGCCATGGCCGCCGCGCCAGCGTCTACACCGACTACACCTTCGCGGTGTGGAGCCGTCCGCCCGTGGACGCCGCCGAAGCTGCCTCGGTGGTGGAAGCCATCCGGCGCCGTGAGCCGGCCCGGCCCGACGGCCTGCAACTGGTGGCCTTCGCCAAGGCCTATTCCGGGCTGAGCGACGCCGAGTTCGCACGGGTGGACAAGATCATCCGCGCCACCACGCTGGAGAAGTTCGGCCCCGTGCGCAGCGTGGCCCCCAGCCTGGTGTTCGAGCTGGGTTTCGAGGGCCTGAATGCCAGCCCGCGCCACAAGAGCGGCATCGCCGTGCGCTTCCCGCGCATGCTGCGCATCCGCGACGACAAGCCGCTGCACGAGGCGGACACGCTGCAGACCTTGCGGGCGATGCTGGCAGGCCCGCAGGCCGCCGAGGTGCACTCCGTGCCGCAGTCCTCGGCGGTGTGACACCACACCTGGGCGTGACGCCTAGCGTGCGAGCCACTGCGCGTACTGGTAGTACAGCGGCAGCCCCAGCAGCAGGTTGAAGGGCAGCGTGACGCCCAGCGAAGAGGTCAGGTAGATGCCGGGGTTGGCCTCGGGCAGCGAGGCGCGGCAGGCCGCGGGCGCATCGATGAACGATGCGCTGGCGCAGATGGCGCCGAACACGAAAGCCCCGCCCACCGACAGCCCGGCCCCGTGCGCCAGCGTCACGCCCACGATGCCGTGCAGCAGGGGCATGAGCATGCCGAAGCCGGCCATGAACACGCCCACCTGCCGGAAGGCCTTGATCTGGCGGGAGGCGGTGATGCCCATTTCCAGCAGGAAGAGCATCAGCATGCCGCGGAACAGCCCCTCGTAGAAGGGCGAGATCTGCTGCCACTGCTTGTCGCTGGCGATGTAGCCGATGCTCATGCCCCCGATGAGCAGCAGGATGCCTCGGCCCCGGATCACGCTCATGAACAACTCGCTGGCGTTGACGCGCGCGCTACTCTTGCGGCCCATGGCCACCCGGGCGAGCACCAGCGAGTAGATGACGCCGAACTCCATCAGCGCCACCATTGCGGCCATGTAGCCTTCCGCAGGCGTGCCCATCGCGGTGGCAAAGCTCATGGAGGCGAAGAAGGTCGCGGTCGAGACCGAGCCGTAGTGGGCGGCGATGGCGGCCGCATTGCTGATGTCCATGCGGCCCAGGCGCCGCGTGACGATGTAGGCTAGGGTGGGGATGCCGAAGGTCATCAGCAGCGTAATGGCCAGTAGCGGCCAAAGAGCGGCCATGTCGGCCTTGGCAAGTTCGCGCCCGCCAGTCAGGCCCAGCGAGAACAGCAGGTAGATGGCGAGCAGCTTCACCACGGCTTCGGGAAGCTCGAGTTCGCTCTTGACCGCTCCGGCTAGCGTGCCCAGCAGAAAAGCCAGCACGATGGGTTGCAGCAGGTTGGTCAGCAGAAGGTCCATGCCAGGCATGTGAGGTCTCCAGAGGGGGGCTGGCGTCGGGCCGCCTGGAAGGAACCCACCACAAATCCAGGTGGAGCGATGAGCATCACTGTAGGAATCCGGTGCACTGGAGTCCAATTCATCTTTCGAAACTCATGGTTTGATAAAATTTAAGCTTCCGACATGGCCGAGTTGAACTTCCATCATCTGCGCTACTTCTGGGTGGTAGCCCATCGCCGCCACCTGACCAAGGCGGCCGAGGCGCTGCACGTCTCGCCCTCGGCGCTGTCGATCCAGTTGCGCCAACTGGAGGAACGCCTGGGGCACGCGCTGTTCGAGCGCAGGAACCGGCAGCTGGTGCTGACCGAGGCCGGCCGCGTGGCGCTGGCGCATGCCGACACCATCTTCCAGGCCGGCCAGGAGCTGCTGGGCGCACTGCGCGGCACGTCGACGCTGAAGCGCGCGGTGCTGCGGGTGGGGTCGGTGGCCACGCTGTCGCGCAACTTCCAGCTCGGCTGGCTGTCACCCCTGCTGCGTGACGAGCAGGTGCAGATCCGGCTGGTGTCGGGAACGCCTCGCGAGCTGCTGGCGCAGTTGTCGGCGCACACGCTGGATGTGGTGCTGTCCAATGAGGCTGCGCCACGCGACACCTCGGCCGGGTGGGTCAGTCGCCGCGTGGCATCCCAGTCGCTCAGCTTGGTCTCGCGCCCGCCGGAACGTCTGCGCAAGGGTAGGGGCAAGGGGCCGGCCGCACCGGCCTTTCGCTTCCCGCAGGACCTGGACTGCCAGCCGCTGATCCTGCCCAGCGCAGACAGCGCCGTGCGCCCCGCCTTCGACCTGCTGCTGGAGGAGGCTGGCGTGCGCCCGGTGCTGTTGGCCGAGGTCGACGACATGGCCATGCTGCGCCTGCTGGCGCGCGAGACCGGCGCCCTGGCCCTGGTGCCGCCTGTGGTGGTGAGTGACGAACTGCGCAGCGGCGTGCTGGTGGAGCGTTGCAGCATCCCGCAACTGCAGGAGCGCTTCTACGCCGTCACCATGCGGCGCCGCTTCGCCCACCCCGTGCTGCGCGGGATGCTGGGCCTGGCTTGATGCCCGAAACCCGGGGCACCAGCGCCCGCGGCTGACGGACCCTCAACCCCGCCGCCGGGCGATGCGCCCCAGCAAGGGCAGCAGGGCCACGCTGGTGAGTCCTGCCAGGCTCAAGATGAGGGCCGAAGGCTCGGAAAACCCGAACACCGAGCGCAGCGCAGGCACCGCCATCGCCAGGCCCAGCAGCACCGCGCTGACCAGCATGACAGTCCAGAGCGCCGGATTCGGGTGCCTCAGGGAGACACCCAAGGCCACGCTGAAGCTGCGGTTGGCCAGCACCAGGGCCGCGAGGCTGCCCACCAGGGCGGCGAACACCGCGGCGCGCACCTCTTCGACACCGCTGCCGGCCCAGGTCACGGCCACGTACAGCGCCGCCAGCACGGCCAGTACCGCGCCGCCCTGCCACAGGCCCAGGCGCACCAGGTCCGCCGAGACGATGGCGGCGGCCGGGTCTCGCGGTGGGCGGGCCATCACGTCGTCCTCGTCGCCCTCGGCCTCGAAGACGATGGCGCACACCGGGTCGATCACCAGTTCCAGGAAGGCGATGTGGACGGGCGTGAACAGCGGAGGCCAGCCCAGCAGCAGGGGCAGCAGTGCCAGGCCCGCGATGGGCACGTGCACCGCCAGCACGAACACCATGCCCTTGCGCACGTTGTCCAGGATGCGCCGGCCCATGCGCAGGCCCTTGACGATGGCGCCGAAGTCGTCTTCCATCAGCACCAGGCTGGCGGCCTCACGCGCCACGTCGGTGCCGCGCCGGCCCATGGCAATGCCGATGTGCGCGGCCTTCAGCGCCGGGGCGTCGTTCACGCCGTCGCCCGTCATGGCCACCACCTCGCCACCGGCTTTCAGGGCCTGCACCAGCTTGAGTTTTTGCTGCGGCATCACGCGGGCGAAGACGCTGGTGCGCAGCGCCCGCTCGCGCAGCGCAGCCTCGTCCATCGCCTCGATGTCGGCGCCGGTGAGCACGCCGCCCGTGGTGTCGATGCCAGCCTGGGTGGCGATGGCCAGGGCGGTGCCGGGGTGGTCGCCGGTGACCATGGCCACGCGCACCCCGGCCCGCCGGCACTCGGCCACGGCGGCAGGCACCTCGGGGCGCAGCGGGTCGGCCAGGGCGACCAGGCCCAGGGGCTGGAACTCGAAGCCGTGGGGCGTGGCGGGCCAGGGCGCGCCGGGGTTGGCGCTATGGGCGGTATGGGCGGTATGGGCGGTCCGGCCGTTCTGGGCGGTTTGTGTGGTCTGTGCGTTCTGTGCGGTGACCACGGCCCGTGCCACGGCCAGCACGCGCTTGCCGCTGGAGGTGAACTGCCGGGCCGCCTCCTGCCAGACGGCGGCCTGCGCCTCGCTCAGGCGACACAGCAGCGCCATCGCCTCGGGCGCGCCCTTGGCCGCGATGGTGGGTGATTCCTGCCCGGGTGCCTGCCACACATGCGACATGGCCAGCAGTTCAGGCGTCAGGCCCCAGGCATGCACCAGTTCCCAGCCGTCATGGCCATGGGCCGGGCCCAGGTGTTCCTGGCCCAGGGCGTGGAAGGCGCGCTCCATGGGGTCGAAAGGTTCGGGCTGGCTGGCCAGTACCGCGGCTTCGAGCAGGGCATGAAAAGCTTCGGGCAGCGGCGCGGTCGGCCCGGCGCCGCCGGCTGTCCACACCCGCAGGGCCGGCGGGTCTGCAGCGGCGGCATCCGCAGCCGCCGGGTTCTCCAGGTTCGCCACCGGCAGGCCCATCACCGCCAGGTCGGTCACCGCCATGCGGTTCCAGGTCAGCGTGCCGGTCTTGTCCGTGCACAGCACCGTGGCCGCGCCCAGCGCCTCGATGGCGGCGGGCCGCCGCGCCAGCACGCGTTCGTGCGACAGGCGCCACGCGCCCATGGCCATGAACACCGTCAGGATCAGCGAAAACTCTTCGGGCAGCAGCGACATGGCCAGCGTCACCCCGCCCAGCAGCGCGGCCAGCCAGTCCCCTCTTGTGAGCCCGAAGCCCAGGATGAACAGCAGGCTGGCTGCCGCGCCGGCCATGGCGGCCAGGCGCACCAGCCGGCGCGTCTGCAAAGTCAGCGGGGTGTCCGGGGTCTCGATGCTGCCCAGCGCTTGCCCGATGCGCCCCATGGCGCTGGCCGCCCCAGTGGCAGTGACCTGTGCGATGCCCTGGCCCTTGACCACCACCGAGCCGGCCCAGACAAAGGGTTGTCCGTCACCGCCGGGCTGGGCGCTGGCGGGGGCGGATGCTTCCTCCGGTGCCGTCCCCGGGCTGGCCGGTTCAACGGCACCTTCTTGCTTCGCTGTCTTGCGCACCGGTACGGACTCGCCCGTCAGCAGCGACTCGTCAGTCTCCAGGGCGTGGGCCGACAGCAGAACGCCGTCCGCGGCCACGCGGTCGCCCTCGCCGATCAGCAGCAGATCGCTGCGCACCACCTCGCGGCCGGGAATGCGCAGGCGCTCGCCGCCGCGCAGCACCAGGGCCCGGGGGCTGGCCAGGTCCCGCAGGGCTTCCAGCACGCGTTCGGTGCGCTGCTGCTGCACCACTGACAGCCCGATGGTCATGAGCACGAACAGACCCAGCAGCAGCGCCTCGTGCACGTCGCCCAGCAGCAGGTAGATCGTCACGCCGGCTATCAGGAACTGCGACATCGGGTCGCGCGTGGCTTCCAGCACGATGCGCCACAGCGTGCGCCGACGGCCTCGTGGCAGCTCGTTCGGGCCCTCGGCCTTCAGGCGTCGTGCAGCCTCGGCCTGGCTCAGGCCTGTGTGGGGGGACGGGAGCATCGTGGCCCGATCCTCCCGCTCCCGAGGGCCGCCCGCCCTGTCCGGGATCAAGCCAAGCGCTGTCTGACCACGGTCGGTCCGGGTGCTGGCCCAGGCCGCCCTGGGCCAGTCCACCGATGTCCGCCTGAACCTTTATGCACTGGGGCGCTTTCGCGCGGGGCGTCTTCCGGTGGGGCTACGGGTGCGACGCCGTGTCCTGAAGTCGCGCTCTTGACGGGCTTCGCGCATCAGGAGGGCTGCGCTGCCGCCGCCAGATGTGTCCGCAAGGCCTGCACCACCAGCGGGCTCAGCCGCTCGATCTCCTGCACCAGCTCTGCTGCCAATGTGAAGTCGGGCTCCGCAGCTTGCATGGCCATCTCCAGGGCGTGGCAGTGCTGGGAAAGGGCCTGGGACCCCACCGCCGAGGCCGAGGACTTGGCCTTGTGGCCGAGCTGCCCCAACCGCTTGGGGTCGCGCGCCGCCAGGGCCTGCTGCAACTCGACCACGGTCTTGTCCATCATCGATTCAAAGACCTTGACGATGGGCACCAGGGTGCTGGCGCTGCCGCGGGTGAGGGTACCCAGCAACTGGAGGTCCAGGACGGCTTCTCCTGGGTGCAGGGAAGGGAGTGAAGGCGTTGGCGTGGGGAAGGGAGCATTTCCTGGAGCAGGCGCGGAGTTCTGTCCGACAGCAGGTTCGGCAGCGCGCGCGGCAACTGGAGTCGCAGGCCCTGACTTGGCAGCCGAATGACCCGCCCAGCGCGCCACGATGTCCAGGAGTCGCTGGGGCTCCACGGGCTTGGAGACAAAGTCGTTCATGCCGGCGGCCAGGCAGGCGCGCCGGTCCTGGGTGCTGGCGTTCGCCGTCATGGCGATGATGGGCAGGCGGCGCAATCGCTCTTGTGCCCGCAGTCGGCGCGTGGCCTCCAGGCCGTCCATCACCGGCATCTGCATGTCCATCAGCACGCAGTCCACTTCCAAGGTCTGCAACAGGTCCAGCGCCTGCTGGCCATCGCCGGCCAGCTCGACCCGGGCGCCCGTGGCCTGCAGCAATTCACGGGCGACGGCCTGGTTGACGACGTTGTCGTCCACCACCAGCACACGCACGTCCCGCAGCAGCGGCCCCCAGCGCTCGTCCAGGGCGCCGAGGTCGGATTCCCTGGGCTTGGCCGCCGGCATTTGCCCCTTCGGCAGCCGCAGCCGGCACCAGAAGGTGCTGCCTGCGCCGGCCTGGCTGTCCGCGCCCACTTGACCGCCCATGAGCTTGGCGAGTTCGCGGCAGATGGCCAGGCCCAGGCCTGTGCCACCGAACTGCCGGGTGGTGGAGGCATCGGCCTGGTGGAAGGGCTGGAACAACTGGGCGGCCTGCTCGGGCGTCATGCCGATGCCTTCGTCGGCGACCTGCAACACCACCTCCACCCCATCCGGCCCTTCCGCACCCGCCCGGCCGATGAGGCGCACCACGCCCTTGGAGGAGAACTTCACGGCGTTGCTGGCGTAGTTCAGCAGGATCTGGCGGATGCGCAGCGGGTCGCCCTTGAAGGGCTGCTGCAGGCGTTCATCGAGTTCCACCCGCAACTCCAGCCCCTTTTCCAGGGCAGGTTCCTCCATCAGCCTCACCACGTCGGCGTAGATGGCGGGCAGCAGCAGGTCGACGTTTTCCACCTCCAGCTTGCCGGACTCGATCTTGGAGAAGTCCAGGATGCCGCTGATCAGCTCCAGCAGGTACTTGCCGGAGTCGTGGATGCTGCGCAGGTAGTCCCGCACCTTCGGCGAGGGCGAGGCGCGCAGCGCCAGGTAGGACATGCCCAGGATGCTGTTCATCGGGGTACGCATCTCGTGGCTCATGTTCGACAAGAAGTCGCTCTTGGCCCGGTTCGCCAGGGAGGCCGCCAGGGTGGCTTCCTCCAGCGCCTGGGTGCGATGCTGGACCGTGTTCTCCAGGTTCTGGTTCATCTCCTCCAGCGCGCGCTCAGCCCGAACCCGCTCGGTGATCTCGGTGCGGATGGCGATGTACTGCTCCGGCCGGCCCTTTTCGTCCAGCAGCGGCACGATGGTCGCGCTGACCCAGTACAGCTCGCCGGCCCGGTTGCGGTTGCAGATCTCCCCGTGCCAGACCTGACCCGCGCCGATCACCTTCCACAGGTTCTCGAAGAAGCTCGCCGGTTGCCGACCTGAATTGATGATGCGGTGGTTGCGCCCCAGCAGTTCATCGCGCGTGAAGCCGGTGATGTCGCAGAAGCGGTCGTTGGCGTAGGTGATGCTGCCGGCCAGGTCGGTGATGCTGACGATGGCGTGCTGATCGAGCGCGAACTTCTGGTTGTCCAGCGCGCGGCGGCTGACTTCACGCTCGCGCATCAGCTCGGCGATGCGCTGGAACATGGCGACCACGCGCGTGACCTCGGTGGGGGCGCCCTGGGTGTCGATCTGCGAGACATCCACCCGGCCCGCGGCCAGGGCCTTGTCCAGTCTCAACAGACGCTCCAGCCCGCCCAGCCAACGGCGCAGCAGGAAGTGGATGGCCACCAGCCCCAGCACCAGGCTGGCCAGCCCGGCGCCGACCAGCAGGATCGCCAGGTTCCACAAGTCGTGGGCCACCGTGTGGGCGTCGAAGGTCAGGCGCAGCACGCCGTAGTCGCGCCCGCCGACCGTGATGTTGCGGTTCACGTCGTACAACTCTCGCTCGGCCCACTGCACCAGCCAGCCAGGGGGTTGGCCGCGCAGCGGGGTCCGGCTGTCGATGCGGATGCGGCCGCCTTTGGTGTCGATGAACTGGCTGGAGCGGAAGACCGATCCCTGCACGGCGCGGTCCAGCGTCTTGCGCACGGTGTCGTAGTCGCCGATGACGACGCTGTCCTGCACCGCCTGTGCGACGACCTCCACCAGCATCACCGAGGCCCGCTGCGTCTCCTCGATCTGCTGCCGGACCTGATGGCTCAGGAACACCATGAGCCCGACGCCGAGGAACGTGACCAGTGTGACCGCGTAGAGCGCAAAGACCCGGTTCGTCAGCGACTGAGGCCACAGCCGGCCCAGCGCGGCGACGACGGTGTTCCAGGATTTCTTCACGCTCAAGGTCCGTGACCTGTCAACGCAATTGCGCGGGGGCCGTCGCAAAGAACTGACGGTAGGGACCGTACTCCGAACCGTTGGAGGCCACGAAGCCCGCCGTGGGCTGCAGCTTGACGAGGTCCCCCACGGTGGCCAGCACGCGCTGGCCGGCGGGGTCGGCCAGCATGCCGGCGAAAGCCCGCCCCACGGCCTCGGCATCGGCCTGTGGCACCTTGCGTGCCACCATCACCGCCAGATCGTGCAGCGGCTCGGAGTTCCACAGGGCCCGCAGCTTGCGGTTCTCCCGCTTGGACCAGCCTTCGGAAAGTTGCGAGTGCGTGCCGGCCGCCGCCACCTTGCCGCTGGCCAGCTGAGCGAAGGCGCCGTCCATGTTGCCGCCAAAGACGACCTGCACGTTGATGTTGCGCTTGAGCAGCTGGGCGTAGGAGAACTTGTAGGCCACCGTGGCCTCGGGCCCCGGAAAGGCCACCGCCTGCCCTTCCAGCTGTTCCAGCTTCTGGATGGGCGACTCCGCCAGCACCACGATCTGGCTCTGGATGGGGGGCGTCTGGCGCCGCGCGATGACCTTCCAGCCCAGCCGCTCCCGCTCCGGGCTGAACATGTGGTTGGAGAAGATGAACTCCACCTCGTGGGCCAGCACGTAGGCCGTGGTGTCGGCCGAGGTGCGGCCGATCTTCAGCTCCAACCGCACGCCGCTCTTGCTGGACACGTACTCGATGATGGAGTTCCAGTACCGGGCGGTCAGTTCGATCCCGTACTGGTTGACGGGGGAGAAGCGGTAGACGGTGCCACCCTGGGCCAGCCCCTGCAGCGGCAGGGACGCTGCCAGCCCCGCGACGCCCGCCACGCCCGCCGCAGTAAGTAAGCGTCGTCGGTGGTCCATGGCAGATTTTCAGGTGGAAGGCAGGCCCGGAAGCATAGCAAGCCTGCTGCGCCCGGAGGCCGCATACCGATGCAGGCCGAGACCGTCGGTACGGATGTCGGCCGGTCGGCCCAGGACCAGGTCGGCCGTCACGCGGGCGCTGCCGCAGGCCATGGTCCAGCCCAGGGTGCCGTGGCCGGTGTTCAGATAAAGGTTCGCCCAGCGCGTGGCGCCGATGAGGGGCGTGCTGTCGGGCGTCATGGGGCGCAGGCCGGTCCAGAACTCCGCGCGCGGCAGGTCGCCGCCCGGAAACAGGTCTTGCGTCACCATTTCCAGCGTCTGGCGTCGGCGCGGGTTCAGCCGCAGGTCGAATCCGCCCAGCTCGGCCATGCCGCCCACGCGGATGCGGTTGCCCAGGCGGGTGAGCGCGATCTTGTAGGTTTCGTCCAGCACCGTGGACTGCGGCGCAAGGGCTTCGTCTTGCAGCGGGATGGTCAGCGAGTAGCCCTTGACGGGGTAGACCGGCAGGTCCAGCCCCAGCGGCTGCAGCATCTGCCGGGAGTAACTGCCCAGGGCCAGCACCACGCGGTCGGCCGATATCACCTGTCCGGGGCTGCCGTCAGGCCCGGCGAGCTCCACGCCCGTGACGGCTGTGCCATTCGTCAGCAGCCTGTTGACTTGGGTGTTGAAGCGGAACTCCACGCCCAAACGCTCGGCCTCCTGGGCCAGGCGGCGCGTGAACAGGTGGCAGTCGCCGGTTTCGTCATCCGGCAGGCGCAGGCCGCCGCTCAGGCGCTCGCGGGCGTGGGCCAGGCCGGGCTCGACGCGGGTCAGGCCGTCGCGGTCCAGCACCTCGAAGTCCACGCCACAGTCCTTCAGCACGGCGGTGTCGCGGCCCACCGCGTCCATCTGTGCCTGGGTGCGAAAGACCTGCAGCGTGCCACCCGTGCGGTGGTCGTATTCGATGCCGATGTCCTGACGCAAGGCGCGCAGGCAGTCGCGGCTGTAGCCGGCCACGCGCATCAGGCGCTCCTTGTTGATGGCGTAGTTGGCTGCCGTGCAGTGGCGCAGCATCTGCGCCATCCAGCGCAACTGGAACAGGCTGCCGTCTGGGCGGATGGCCAGCGGGGCATGCCGCTGGAACATCCACTTCAAGGCCTTGACAGGGATGCCCGGGGCGGCCCAGGGGGTGGAGTAGCCGGGCGAGACCTGACCGGCGTTGGCAAAGCTGGTTTCCAGGGCGGCGCCGGCCTGGCGGTCCAGCACGGTGACTTGCGCCCCGGCGCGGGCCAGGTAATAGGCGGTGGTGGTGCCGATGACGCCGCTGCCCAGGACGATGACCTTCATACAAGCCTCTCTTGAATCTCTGGTGAGACACGAACTTGACCGTTTGAATATCAAGTTTATGGATTGGAAAGCAGCAAACTTTTTGGAATTTATGATGTAGAGCAGTAAAGTCGATCGAAGTCGGGCTCTGGTGCCTTCCTTCCCCCGAAACTTTTCCTGACCATGGCTGAACTCGACCGTATCGACCGCCGCATCCTGGACATCCTGCAGCGCGAGGGCCGCATCTCCATGACGGAGTTGGGCGAGCGCATCGGCTTGTCCACCTCGCCTTGCGCCGAGCGGGTGCGGCGCATGGAGCGCAGTGGCGTCATCACGGGCTATCACGCGCGTGTCGACCCCAAGGCCCTGGGGCGCACGCTGCTGGTTTTTGTGGAGATCACCCTCTCGGCCAAGTCAGGCGAGGTGTTCGACGAAGTGCGCAAAGCGCTGCTGCACATGCCCGAGGTGATGGAGTGCCATCTGGTCTCCGGCAGCTTTGACTACCTGGTCAAGGCGCGGTTGGCCGAGATGGCCGAGTACCGCAACCTGCTGGGCGACATCCTCAAGCGCATTCCGGTGCCATGCCAGTCGCACAGCTACGTGGTGATGGAGGAGGTCAAGGAGACGACGGCCCTGGTGGTGCCCACCTGAAGGCCCGGCGGTGGCGCGACAGGCGGCGCCAACGGCACGCGGCCACCGCCGCCGCCGCCAGGAAGCCCAGGGCCAGACCGGCGGCGATGGCTGCGCGCTGTGACGGTTCGGCCCACAGCAGCAGGCCCGCGACGCCCAGCCAGATGCCGGTGAACAACAGCAACAGGGTAAGCGCGGCATACATCGAAAGCCGTGCCAGACGCCGTCTCTCGGCCTCGATTTGAAGGGCCACCCACTCCAGGTGGGTGGTGGCGATGCCCGCCGCGCTGCCCAGCAGCCTGCGCAAGACGCTCACCACACCCAGGCGCGCCTCTGCCGGCCGGCCTGGGCGGCGCGGCAGGCCCGCAGCCGCGTGGGCAGGAGCCCGTCGAAGGCAGCCTGAACTGCCAAGATCTTCAGCGCCGCGAGGCCAGAAAGCCGATCAGCAGGCCGGTGGCTGCCGCGATGCCCATGGCGCCATACGGGTGCGCCTGCACCGACTGGTCGGCCTGTTGGGCGGCACGCTTGACCCGCGCCAGCGTGGCCTGGTTCAGCTCGTCAAGCTGGGCGCGCATCTCGCGCACCTGCACCGCAAGCTTGTCGCGCACGGCGTTGAATTTCTGGTCACCGCTGTCGGCGGCCGAGCGCAGGTAGGTGTCGATCTCGTCCACCATGTGGCGCAGCTGGTGGCTGCTGTCCTGGCTGCCGTCCGTGTGCACGGTGCGGGTGTTCGTTTCCATGGGGAATTCCTTGCAAGGGGTGGGTGGGAAAGGGTGATGGGAGTGCGGTTGGTCGACCGCGCAGCCACAGCATCGCGTGGTGGGGCCCCGGACGACTTGCGCACACGCAGCGTCGGCGTGGGTTCAGCAGCGGGCTTCCTTCGGGTCAGCCCGGTAGGCAAGCGCGGGGGTTTGTGCTCGACTGCGGGCATGTGAAAGCCGGGCGGTACCGGCTTCACAACAGGAGACGAATCCCATGCCGATGTTCACCCGCAGTTGCCCTGCCCCTGTCTCTGCTCCTGCCCCTGCCCCTGCCATGCGGACGCCGCGTCGGGCGCTGGCCACCTTCGCCGCTTTGGCCGCGTTCGCCGCCACAGCCACCCTCACCGCGCCGCAGGCCCTGGCCCAGCAGGCCTTTCCGCGTCAGCCCATCCGTTTGGTGGTGACCTTCCCGCCAGGGGGCGCGCCCGACATCCTGGCGCGCACCTTCTCCGAGAAGGCCAACCTCGGCCAGCCGGTGGTGGTGGATAACCGCCCCGGGGCTGGCGGGAACATCGGTGCCGAGGCGGTGGCCAAGGCGCCGCCGGATGGCCACATGCTGGTGATGGCCACCGTGGGCACGCACTCCATCAACGGGGCGCTGTACAAGAAGATGCCCTACGACTTGGTCAAGGACTTCGTGCCGGTGTCGCACGTGGCCAGCACGCCCAACCTGCTGGTGGTGAACAACGACGTGCCGGCGCGCAACGTGGCCGAGTTCATCGCCCACCTCAAGGCCAACCCCAACAAGCTGAGCTTCGGCTCGCCGGGCATCGGCTCGTCGGTGCACGTCTCGGGCGAGCTGTTCAAGTCGCTCACCGGCACCACCATGACGCACGTACCCTACAAGGGCCGCCAGTTCGCCATCCCCGACCTGGTGGGCGGGCAGATCCAGCTGATGTTCGACAACATGCCCTCGGCCCTGCCGATGGCGCGCGAGGGCAAGATCCGTGCGCTGGCGCAGACCGGGTCCAAGCGCTCACCAGCCGCACCTGACGTGCCCACTGTGGCCGAGACCGTACCCGGCTTCGAGGCCACGAGCTGGTTCGCCGTCTTCGCGCCCGCCGGCACGCCCAAGGAGGTGGTGGCGCGCCTGAACCAGGAGATCCACCGCGTGTTCAACCTGCCGGATGTGCAGGCCAAGCTGAAGTCGCTCGGGCTGGACACCTGGCTGTCCACGCCGGAGGAACTCACGCGCTTCCAGGCCGGCGAGATCGCGAAGTGGGCCAAGGTGGTGAAGGACTCGGGCGCGACGGCGGATTGACCGCCGCCCGGCCTTGAGGGGGGCGGACTTGGGACGGGCAGATCAGTAGGTCTTGTACGGCAGGAACTTGCCGCTCATGTTGATGCTGACCCGGTCGCCCTTGGGGTCGGGTTCACGCTGCAGGTCCATCTTGAAGTCGATGGCGCTCATGATGCCGTCACCGAACTCCTCGTGGATGAGTTCCTTGAACGTCGTGCCGTAGACGCTGATGAGCTCGTAGAAGCGGTAGATCAGCGGGTCGGTGGGCACGCTGGTGGGCAGGCTGCCCTTGTAGGG
The DNA here is from genome assembly GCA_947464185.1 of Burkholderiales bacterium. Taxonomy (GTDB): domain Bacteria; phylum Pseudomonadota; class Gammaproteobacteria; order Burkholderiales; family Burkholderiaceae_C; genus Rubrivivax. Next base: position 83,117 of record CANHVY010000006.1, on the reverse strand, counting down.
CACGACCATCAGCCACTTCTTCTCCTCGGCGGTGAGGCCGAAGATCTTGCCCAGGGTGTCGGCCTGCTTCTTGTCCAGCGTCATCTGGCCCAGGCAGGCGGCGGTCACCCATTCCTTGCTCAGGCCCACCTTGGCGGCGACGTCAGCCCATTTGAGGCCTTTGGCGACCTTGGTGGCGATGATCTTTTCGGTGACTTCGAGGCGGCTCATGGGAACGTTTCTCCTGAAACAGGTTGAGGTTGAAAGCGGGGTGATCAGGGATCAGGCAGCGCGGTGCAGCGGCACCACCTTGGGGTCGGCCTGGAGCGCGGGGGTTTCGGCGTCAAGCTCCAAGCCCGGGCTCACCTCGGGCGGGCTCATGGGCGCCCTGCCGTGGGAGAGATCCTTCGAGCGGCTGACCAGAAAGTCCACCAGGTGGTTACGCAGCCGGTAGTACTGCGGGTCGTGGTGCAAGGTGGCGCGCTGGCGGTCCCGCGGCATGGTGTTGCGCACGATCTCGGCCACCCGGGCGCGCGGGCCGTTGCTCATCAGCAGGATGCGGTCGGCCAGCAAGATGGCCTCGTCCACGTCGTGCGTGATCATGAACACGGTCTGCCGCGTCTGCGCACAGATGCGCAGCAGCTCATCCTGGATGGTGCCGCGCGTCAGCGCGTCCAGCGCGCCGAAGGGCTCGTCCAGCAGCAGCATGCGGGGCTCGATCGCAAAGGCGCGGGCGATGCCCACGCGCTGCTTCATGCCCCCGGAAAGCTGTGACGGCTTCTTGTCCAGCGCCGCGCCCAGGCCGACCAGCTGCACGTATTTCTCGACATGGGAGGCCACCTGGGTGCGCGGCCACTGCGGCCACTTGCTGCGCACCGCAAAGGCGATGTTGTCGCGCACGCTCAGCCAGGGCATCAGCGCATGGCCCTGGAAGACCACGCCCCGGTCCAGGCCCGGCGCCACCACCTCGCGCCCATCCATGAACACATGGCCGGTGCTGGCCGTCTCCAGACCGGCCAGCGCGTTCAGGATGGTGGTCTTGCCGCAGCCGCTGTGGCCGATGATGCAGACGAACTCGCCTTCGGACAGGCTGAAGTGCACGCCTTCGAACACCGGCTCTGCGCCGTAGGCCTTGCCCAGGTTCTCGACCTGGAGGAATTCATTCGGCATAGGTCACCGCCTTCTGCGCGCGGGCAAACACCTGGTCCAGCGCCATACCCACCAGGCCGATGGTCAGGATGGCAAAGATCACGTTGGGCAGCGAGAGGTTGTTCCACTCGTTCCAGACGAAGTAGCCGATGCCTGTGCCACCCACCAGCATCTCGGCGGCCACGATGACCAGCCAGGCGATGCCCATGCTGATGCGCATGCCCGTGAGGATGGTGGGGGCCGCGGCCGGCAGGATCACCTGCAAGGCTTTGCGCAGGGGCTGCACCTCCAGCGTGCGTGCCACGTTCAGCCACTCGCGCCGCACACCCGCCACGCCAAAGGCGGTGTTGATCAGCATGGGCCAGACCGAGCAGATGAAGATGACGAAGATGCCGCTGGCGGCGCTGTCCTTGATGGTGTAGAGCGCCAGCGGCATCCAGGCCAGTGGCGAGATCGGCTTGAGCACCTGGATGAAGGGATCCAGCGCGCGGTACAGCAGGGGGCTCATGCCGATCACGAAGCCCAGCGGGATGGCCACCAGCGCGGCCAGCAGGTAGCCCAGGCCGACGCGCCCCAGCGAGTAGGCGAGTTGCAGGCCGATGCCCTTATCGTTGGGCCCGTTGTCGTAGAACGGCGACGACAGGTGGTGCGCGATGGTCGAGCCCATTTGAGTCAGGGTGGGGAAGCCTGACTTCTGGGCAGTCGCTTCGGCGCCCGCGGAAGCGCCCGGGTCCTTGCCCATCAACTTGGCGTACTCGATCTGTTCCGCGGTCATGGCCACGGGCTTTGCCGGGGCCGCTGCGGGACTGAGGGTGGCCAGATGCCACACCAGCAGCATCAGGCCGAGCAGCAGCAGCGACACCAATGCCGCACGTACGCGTTCGCCTTGCATCAGGACGTTCAGGGTCGACATGGCAGCGCGGGTTCAGGTGCGCTTGATAGCGAAACTGGCCACGTACTCGTCGGGCTTGGCGGGGTCGAACACCTTGCCCATCACCGTGATCTTCGGGTAGGCGTTGGCCGCAGGGGGCTTCATGTCCAGCGCCGCCATCTGCTTGCGCGCATCCGTCAGCAGGAACACCCGCTCGGCAATCTGCCGGTAGTTCACATCACCCTTCACATAGCCCCAGCGCTTCATCTGGCTGAGCATCCACACGGCCATGCTCTGCCAGGGGATGGGGTCGAAGTCGGCGCGGTCGGGCACGTTCTGCACCTTGCCCAGGCCGTCCGCGAACTTGCCGGTCAGCACCTGCGCGATCACGGCCTCGGGTTGGTTGAGGTACTGCTGCGGGGCGATGACCTTGGCGATCAGTTCCCGGTTGCGCGCTTCGCGCGCCATGGCCGCCGAGGTCAGCACCGCGCGGAACAGCGCCGCAAAGGTGTTGGGGTTCTTCTGGATGAACTCGGTGCTGGTGCCGAAGGCGCAGCAGGGGTGCCCGTTCCAGAGGTCTTTGGTCAGCAGATGGATGAAGCCGAGTTCCTCGAACACCGCCCGCTGGTTGAAGGGGTCGGGGCCGAGGAAGCCGTCGATATTGCCGGCGCGCAGGTTGGCCACCATTTCGGGCGGCGGCACCACGCGGATCTGGATGTCCCGGTCCGGGTCCAGCCCGGCCTCGGCCACGTAGTAGCGCAGCAGGAAGTTGTGCATCGAGTACTCGAAGGGCACGGCGAACTTGAAGCCCTTCCAGTCTTTCGGGTCGCGCTTGTCCTTGTGCTTGACGCTCAGCGTGATGGCCTGGCCGTTGGTGTTCTGGATGGTGGCCACGTTCATGGGCGTGGCCGTGGAGCCCAGGCCCATGGAGATGGCCAGGGGCATGGGGCTGAGGAAGTGCGTGGCGTCGTACTCCTTGTTGATCATCTTGTCGCGGATCAGCGCCCAGCCCGCCGTCTTCACGACCTCGACGTTCAGTCCCTGCTTCGAGTAAAAGCCCAAGGGGTGCGCCATGATGAGCGGCGTGGCGCAGGTGATGGGAATGAAGCCGATCTTGAGGTCCTTCTTCTCGATCGGTCCCTTGTCCTGCGCCATGGCCTGCAGGCTGGCCACGGGCAGCACGCTGGCGATAGCGGCCGAGGCCGTGCGGCGGCCCACCGCCTTGAGGAAGCGCCGGCGCAGGGCGTCCTGCGGGAACAGTGCCTTGACCAGGGCGGCCTCGACGAAGCGGCTGGCCTCGGACTCGAAGTCCGCCGCCTGGCTGCGCTCACGCAGGGTGGTCGTGGCGTGTTCGGCGTCGCTGCGGTGCTGGCCGCAGGCGCAGCCCAGGCGCAAGGGGCGGTCGGCGTCGTAGGGGTCGAAGTCGGGCGTCATGGCAGGGTCCTTCTGGTTCGGCTTGTCCAGACTCTCTGTCTCGGACAAGGCACGAAATAGCAAAGGACGTGCCAAATGTCGGTGCCAGGCGTCGCACCACCTTGGTGCGTGGCACCCTGAGCACCCGGGGCCTTTCAGAGGTTCAAAGCATGCGCACCTTCACGCTGCGGCCCTTGACCTTGCCGGCGTTCAGGCGGCGCAGCACCTCGGGGGCGATGCCACGCTCCACCGCGATGTAGGTGGACCACTCGTTGATGCTGATCTTGCCGATCTGGGTGCCGGCAAAGCCCATGTCCTTGGTCAGCGCGCCCAGCACGTCGCCGGCGCGGATCTTCTCCTTGCGCCCGCCCAGCATCTGCAGCGTGGCCATGGGGGGCAGCAGCGGACCGGTGGCAGCGCCGCCCGCCTGCCCGGTGAGTTCTGAAAGCGGGTGCCACTCGACCTCGGCCCCTTGGGCGGCCTCGATGCGCCCCACGCGGCCCATTTCTTCCATGCTCGCCAGGCTGAAGGCCCAGCCTGGGGCCGGCGCGGCGGGTCCGGGCGCGCTGCGCCCTCCTTTGGCGTCGGTGCCTGCGCCGGCCGGGTCGGCGTTTTCGGGCGGCGCCTGCAGGGCCATCCGCCCCACCCGCCCGATGCGGTGCGTGTGCACCTCCACCTCGGGCGAGATGTCCACGTTGATGACGGCTTCGAGCTGGCTGATGTCCAGGCCGCGGGCGGCCACATCGGTGGCCACCAGCACGCTGCAACTGCGCTGCGCGAACTGCACCAGCACCTGGTCGCGGTCACGCTGGTCCAGGTCGCCGTGCAATTCCAGCGCCACCAGACCCTGCGCCTGCAGCACGGCCACCAGGTCGCGGCACTGCTGCTTGGTGTTGCAGAAAGCCAGCGTCGACACCGGCCGGTAGTGGTTCAGCAGCAAGCCCACAGCATGCAGACGTTCCTGCTCCTGCACCTCGTAGAAGCGCTGGCGGATGGTCTGCGCCGCGTGGCGCTCGGCCACCTTCACGGTCTGCGGCTCACGCATGTACTTGGCGCCCAGCGCCATCACGCCCTCGGGATAGGTGGCCGAGAACAGCAGCGTCTGGCGCACGCGGGGGCATTGGCGCACCACCTGGGCGATGTCATCGGCAAAACCCATGTCCAGCATGCGGTCGGCCTCGTCCAGCACCAGGGTGTTGAGCGCACCCAGCGTGAGCGTCTGGCGCGCCAGGTGATCCAGGATGCGCCCTGGCGTGCCCACCACGACATGGGCGCCATGTTCCAGGCTGGCGATCTGCGGACGCATCGTCGCGCCGCCACACAGCGTCAGCACCTTGATCGAGTCCTCGGCGCGCGCCAGGCGGCGGATCTCCTGCGTCACCTGCTCGGCCAGCTCACGCGTGGGGCACAGCACCAGGGCCTGCACCGCGAACAGCCGCGGGTTGAGGTTGGCCAGCAGCGGCAGCGCGTAGGCGGCGGTCTTGCCGCTGCCGGTGCGGGCCTGGGCGATCAGGTCGCGCCCGGCCAGGGCCAGCGGCAGGGTGGCCGCCTGGATCGGCGTCATCTGCAGATAGCCCAGGCGCTGCAGATTGGCCTGGACATGCGGGGCCAGGGGCAGGCTGGCGAAGTCCAGTTCGTCGGGTTGTGCTGTGGGAACGCGGGGCGGGGTTAGGTCAGCGGTCATGTGGGATCGGATTGTTCAGAAGGGACGGGCGGTCTGTCGGGTGGCCGCGGCGCGTGCACGTTGGCGGATGTGCTGGGTCTAGCGTGCCGGCTCGCCCGGTGTGGCCAGCGCCTCGCGCAGCTTGTCCTTGCGGCTCTTGCGCCGGCCCTTGAGTCCGCCGTGCGGGTCCAGGCCCTTGCGTAGGCTTGGCGGCTCGTCCGCCTGTTCAGGCGCAGGTGCCTCAGCCGGCGAAGCCGCGGGCTCGAAGCCCGGCACCTGCTCGCGCGCCACCCGCTTGCCCTGGCGCTTTTCGATCAGGCGGAAGTGGGCTTCCTGGGCGGGGTCGTCGGCGGCGATGAAGCTCACGGCCACGCCCGCAGCGCCCTGCCGGGCGGTGCGTCCGATGCGGTGGATGTGCGTGGCCGGCGAGCGTGCGAGTTCGTAGTTCACCACGGCGGGCAACTGCTCGATGTGCAGCCCGCGCGAGGCCATGTCGGTGGCCACCAGCACGCACACGGCGCCGCTGCGGAAGTCCGCCAGCGCACCCGTGCGCGCGCCCTGGCTCAGCTCACCATGAAGGGCCGCGGCGCGCAGGCCGGCCGCTTTGAGCTTGGCCGCCACATGTTCGGTGGCGTAGCGCGTGGCCACGAACACCAGCACGCGCGGCCAGCCTTCGGTACGGATGAGGTGGCGCAGCAAGGGGGTGCGCTGGGCGGTGTCGACCTGCAGCGCGCGCTGCACCAGGGTGGAGGGCAGCGTGGGGGGCAGGCTGGGCCCAGGCGCGGCCGTGGCCTCTGCGGTTGGTCGGGTCGTGCGTGAGCTGTTCGCAGCGAGGCTCGATGCCGTGGCCACCGCCTGCGCTTGCGTGGGTGCGTTGGACGTTTCCGGCGCGGTGGGGTGTACGGTGGCCTGCCTGGGCGGGGATCTGACGGGGCGTTCATCCGCCGCCGCTGGCACCACGTCGATCTCCACCGGGTCGTGCAGCAGGTCCTGCGCGAGGGCCATCACCTCGGGGCCGAAAGTGGCCGAGAACAGCCACTGCTGGCGGCGCTGTGGCAGCAGGCCCAGCACCCGGCCGAGTTCGTCAGCAAAGCCGTCTTCCAGCAAGCGGTCGGCCTCGTCCAGCACCAGGGTTTCCAGGCGGTCCAGTCGCAGGCCGCTGTAGGCCTGTTCCGGCCCTCGGGCTCGGCGCCGGGCCACCAGATCCAGCAACCGGCCGGGGGTGGCGACCACCACATCGGCCCCCCCGCGCAGCGCCATCAGCTGCGGGTTGACCGAAACCCCGCCGACCAGGGTGACCACCTTCACGCGCAGTGCCAAAGCCTGGGTGTAGGCGAGAAAGGTGTCGGTCACCTGAAGCGCCAGCTCGCGCGAGGGCACCAGCACCAGCGCGCGTGCCGGGCGCGGCGTCTCGGGCTCGGTGTGCAGCAGCCGCAGCAGGCTCTGCAGCAGGGGCAGCACGTAGGCCAGCGTCTTGCCGGAGCCGGTGACGGCCGCGCCGATGAGGTCGCGGCCCGCCAGCGCAGCGGGGATGGCCGCCGCCTGGATGGTCGTGGGCCGCAAGTGGCCGCGCTGGGCCAGGGTGCGCAGCAGGTCGGGGTGAAGCCCCAGGGAGGCGAAGGAGGCAAAGGACATGAGGATCAGGCCACTTGGGCCAGGAAGCCGCGGGGATCGGCGGAAAACGCCGCGAAGTTGTCTGGTGTCACGATGACCGGCAAGGCCTGCGGCACCTGTTTGCAAAACGCCTCCAGCCCCCGCCCCGACTTCCTGCGGCCCGATTTCACCTCGATGGCATACAGCGCACTGCGGCTCTGGTAGACGAAGTCCACCTCGTCTTGACGCTCGCGCCAGTAGGTGAGCTCACCAGGCTGCTGTGCAAGCTCCGCACCGACCGCCAGTTCGAAGGCGCGCCCTCGTTGTTCCGCATTGGACGTCACGTTCACGCCTGTGGCCATGCTGTACAGCGCCGGGCAGGCGGGCAGCATCTTGGGGCTGGAGCCGCGGCTGAGCCAGGCCTTGGGGGAGTACTTCTGCAGTGCGTGCATGAGGAAGGCGCTCGCGTACAACTCGATGTAGGTCTTCACCAGATCGGTGTTTCCCCGGTCTTGCAGTTGTCCCAGCAGCTTGGTGTAGCTGATCTCCTGCGCCGGGTACTGGCACAGGATCTGGAAGGCCTGTCGGAACAAGGCGGGGTTGCCCACACGGCGTTGCTGCAGGATGTCCTTGCCGATCACGGCCTCCACGATGGAATCCTTCATGTAGGCGTACCAGCGGTCCGGGTCGTCCTCGAAAGCCACGGCGCCGGGGTAGCCGCCGTACGCCAGATAGCGCGGCAGGTCGTAGCCGAAGGCCTGCTGCAGTTCGGCAAAGGTCCAGTGGTGCACACGCAGGAGTTCGAAGCGGCCGGCCAAGCTCTCGGTTACACCGGCCTGGACCTGCAGCGCGCTGGAGCCCAGCAACACCACGCGCAGGAACCCGGGCCTGGCATCCCACAGCGCCTTGAGGGTCTCGGGCCAGTTCGGGACTTTCTGGATCTCGTCGATCACCAGCAGGCTGCCCTCGCCCAGCAGCAAGGCCTGCTGCCATTGCTCCCTGAGCCAGGTGTGGTCGCTTGCCAGCAGCCCATCTGCATTGGCGTAGTGGGAGGGGTGGTCAGCCTGTTCGATGACTTGCTTCACCCCAGTGGTCTTGCCCACCTGACGGGGGCCGACCAGCACCTGCATCAGGATGGGGTGCGCTTCAAGGCGGCGAGCCAGGGCGGCGACAAAGGGGCGGCGGAAGTTGCGATTCACGCAGAGTTACAAAATACTAGAACTGTCTATTGTAATTACTAGATTCTTCTCGTGAAGCGTTGATCGTGCCGGTACCCGCTGGGAGTTGCGTGCAGCCGCCGCAAGCCCTCTCAGCCCCTCCAGGCCCTGCCATCACGACGTGCACCGCACACCCGCCACCCAGGTCTGGGCGAAGGCGGGCACGTCTGTTGCGAAGACGAGCGCATCCAGCAGGTTCTCGCGCGGCACACCGGCCAGTGCGTCGACCGTGGTGTCCATCACGAGGAAGTCTGCAGGGGCCCCGGGGACGAGGCCCACCTTCCGCCTGCCTGCGGCTGCGGCGCCACCTTGCAGCATGGCCTGGAACAGGCGCTGCGCCGTGGAAGGCTCGCCCGATTCGGGGGCGGCGGCGACGTTGCGCCGCCGGTGCACCAGGCGCTGGCCGTATTCCAGCAACTGCAACTCGCGCGGCCACTGGCGGCTGACGTGGCTGTCCGAGCCGATCGACAGCGGCACGCCCGAGGCCAGCCAGCGGGGCAGGTCGAACAGGCCGTCACCCAGGTTGGCCTCGGTGGTGGGGCAGACCACGACCCCCGCCCCCGTGCGGGCCACCGCCTCGATCTCATCAGGTGTGGCGTGCGTGGCGTGCACCAGGTGCCAGCGGGCATCCAGCCGCACGTTCGCACACAGCCACTCGATGGGGCGCTGGCCGGTGGCGGCCAGGCAATCCTCGACCTCGCCCGTCTGCTCGGCGATGTGCACATGCACCGGCCCGGGGTCGTCGGCGCAGCGCTGGGCCAGCGCGGCGATGGACTCGCCCCGCGCGGCGCGCAGCGAGTGGACCGCCACGCCCGCGTCCACGCCGCTCATGCGCCAAGAGCGGATCTCGTCACGCATCGAAATGACCTGGTCCACCGTGGTGGCGAAGCGGCGCTGGTCGGCGCGCAGCTGGGGCTGCGTGAAGCCCGCCCGCTCGTACAGCACCGGCAGCAGGGTCAGACCGATGCCCGCCTGCTGTGCGGCTCGCGCCAGCGCACGCGCCATCGCACCGCGATCGGGGTAGGGCGTGCCGTCCGGGGCGTGGTGCAGGTAGTGGAACTCGCAGACGTGGGTGTAGCCGCCGGCCCGCATCTCGCGGTAGAGCGTGGTGGCCACAGCCTGCAGTTCGTCAGGCGTGATGCGCAGCGCCACGCCGTACATGCGGTCGCGCCAGCTCCAGAAATCGTCGTGCGTGCCTTCGCGCCGCTCGGCCAGGCCGGCGAAGGCGCGCTGGAAGGCGTGGCTGTGCGCATTGACCAGGCCGGGCAGCACGGGGCCGGGCAGGCGCTGCGCATCCGCTGGCGGTGCGGTGACGCCCGGCGTGACCGCGCCCCAGGTGCCGTCAGGCGTGGTCTCCAGCAGCACCTCGGCCTGCCAGCGGCCCTCCACCCAGGCGTGGGCGGCGTGCAGTCGCTGCGGGGTGTGGCCGCCGGGGCCTGTCGCGCCTTGGAGTGGGGTGTGCGTCACGCTCGTCATGCCGGCCGCCAATCGATCATCACCTGCACCAGCTCGCGCAGCAGCGGGGTCACCGCCGCGGCCTTCGCCTCGTGCCAGGCGTAGGGCGGGTGCTCGTCCATGTAGGCGCGCCAGGCCATCTCCAGTTGCACGGCGTGGACGCCGCCTTCCGGGCGCCCGAAGTGGCGCGTGATGTGCCCGCCCTTGAAGCGGCCGTCCAGCACATGGGTGTAGGCGCTCTGCCGCTGGCAGACGGCGTAGACCGCCGCGCGCAGCGACAAGGCGCAACTGCGGCCCTCCACCGTGCCCAGGTTCAGATCGGGCAGCGCGCCCTCGAACAGCCAGGGCAACTCGCCCTTGATGCTGTGCGCGTCGAACAGCACGGCGTGGCCGTGCAGGACATTGAGGAGACGCAGTTCCTCGGCCAGGGTGTCGTGATAAGGCTGCCAGTGCGTCGCGATGCGTTCACGCACTTCAGCCTCGTCAGGGGCGCAGCCTTCGCGGTAGATCGCGTCGCCCGTGAAGAACCGCGTGGGGCACAGCTCGGTGTTGTTGCGGCCCGGGTACATGGGCTGGTTGTCGCTGCCGCGGTTCAGGTCGATGACGATGCGGCTTTCCACGGGCACGATGAGGCTGGCGCCCATATCTTTCGCGAACGCATAGAGGCGTTCCAGGTGCCAGTCGGTGTCTTCCACTTGCAGCGCGCGCTCCACCAGCCGCGGCTTCAGGTCCTCGGGCAGGTGGGTGCCCACGTGCGGCATGCTGATGAGCAGCGGCGTGTGGCCGCGGTGCAGGGTGAAACTCATGCAAGCCTTTCGATGCCGCTGCACACGACGCGGCGGCAGGGGTTGTGGCCGAAGCGGTAGGCCATCTCGCGCGGGTGCTCGGCGTCCCACACGGCCAGGTCTGCCCGCTGGCCGACGGCCAAGGTGCCGCGGTCGCCCAGGCCCAGCGCCCGAGCGGCGTTCAGCGTGACACCGCGCCAGGCCTCCTCAGGCGTCAGGCGGAACAGCGTGCAGGCCATGTTCAGCATCAGCAGCAGTGACAGCGCGGGCGAGGAACCAGGGTTGTGGTCGGTGGCGATGGCGATCGGCACGCCCGCTTCGCGCAGCGCGGCCACGGGCGGGAGCTTCGTCTCGCGCAGAAAGTAGTAGGCCCCGGGCAGCAGCATGGCCACGGTGCCGGTCTGCCGCATCGCGGCAATGCCGGCCGATGACAGGTGCTCCAGGTGGTCGCAGCTCAGCGCCTGGTACTGCGCGGCCAACGCGGCCCCTTCCTGGTTGCTCAACTGCTCGGCGTGCAGCTTCACGGGCAGGCCCAGCGCGCGCGCCGCGTCGAACACGCGCCGGGTCTGCGCCAGCGTGAAGCCGATGGTGTCGCAGAACACGTCCACGGCGTCCACCAGGCCGGCGGCGTGCTGGCCGGGCAGCCAGGCGCAGACGGCTTCGATGTAGTCATCTGCCCGGCCGGCGAACTCCGTAGGCAGCGCGTGCGCGCCCAGCGAGGTGGTGCGCACCGTCAGCGGCAGCTCAAGCCCCAGGCGCCGTGCCACGGCCAGACAGCGCGCTTCGGTGCTCTCGTCCAGGCCGTAACCAGACTTGATCTCCAGCGTGGTCACGCCTTCGGCCATCAGTGCACGGGCGCGTGGCACGGCCAGCGCGAACAAGGCCTCGTCGCTGGCCGCCCGTGTGGCCGCGACGGTGGAGCGGATGCCACCGCCGGCACGGGCAATCTCCTCGTAGGTGGCGCCTTGCAAGCGCAGCTCAAACTCTGCTGCGCGGTCGCCGCCGTAGACGAGGTGGGTGTGGGCGTCGATCAGCCCTGGCGTGAGCAGCGCGCCTTGCAGGTCGTGCTCTTGCATCTCATGACCGGCAAGGTCGACCGGCAGTTGCGCATCCGGCCCCAGCCAGGCGATGCGGTCGCCTTCCGTCAGCAGCGCGCCGTCCTCGATCAGGCCCCAGCCCGAGGGTGGGGCCAGCGTGGCCAGGCGGGCGTGGCGCCAGAGGGTGAACTTGCGGTTCGTCATGTGCGTCCTTCTTTCGGCCCAGGGGCCTGCAGACCCAGCCACCAGGCCTGGCGGCCCGCGACCAGGCACCAGGGCGCCGTCAGGTCATCTTCGGGCGGGTGATCAGACCCGGCGTCAGACCACAGCAGCGTGCCGGGCTGCAGTTCGAGGCGGCCGCCGGGCGTGTCCACGCAAGCAGGGCCATGCGTGTACAGGCCCTGCCACGCCCAGCCTTCGCCCTTCATCTGCGAGCCCATGACTGGCGGGCGGAGGGGCTGCGCATCGGGGGCTTGCTGAAGAGGTACGGGGGGCGGCCACGACTGCCCCGCCACGGCCCTTTGCATCCAGGCCCGCCCGGCGCTGTGCCGCACCATCAGGTTGAGGTCGCGCGTGGGCCCGTTGATCAGGCGGCAGCCGGGCGCCTGCGCGCCGTCAAACGCCAGCCGGTCGCTGTCGGGCGTCAAGTGCAGATCCTCGCCGCGCAGCGTGAGCACCACCCCGTCGCCCTCCAGCACCGCAAAGCAGCGGTCGATGCCGGGGAAGGCGGAGAAAGGCCCGTCCTGCGTGATGTCGGCCACGCTCACCCGTACGGCCCAATCGGTGGCTTGGACCTGAGGGCCTTCGGGCGTGTCATCAAGGCGCGGCGCCGCCCAGGCCAGCAGCTCGCGCGTGACCCCGCCGCCGTTGCGCCAGGGCAGTGCGGTGGCCTCTTGCAGGCGCACGGTGTGCAGGGTGCCTGTGGCGTGGTGCAGGCCCGCTGAACCCGGGGCGGTGTGGGCCACGGCGCTCACGGCTGCGCACCCCACAGCAGCGGGAACAGCGGGTGCTCCATCGGCGCGTCTGCGGGCAGCTCCTCGGCCAGGCCGGGGAAGTCGGGCGAGGTCTTCCAGGGTCGGGGCGCATGGCGCATGTCGTCGCCCAGGAAGCGTACCGAGAACACGCGCCGGCGCCGGCCCGGCTCCACCCCGCCCGAGGCGTGCAGGGTCAGCATGTGGAAGGCCACGGCATCGCCCGGCTCCAGCGCCCAGCCCAGGATGCGGTGGGTGGGCGGCTGCGCGTGGCGGCCGGCCTCGATGTCGGGCAACTCGGCCAGCGTGCCCGCCGGAAACCAGCGCGCCTCGTTCGTCATGAAGGTGCGCGGCATCAGCCAGGGGCCGCGGTGCGTGCCGGCAGCAAACTCCAGCGTAGCGGCGCGGCTGACCGGGTCCACGGGGATCCAGAAGCTGACGTTCTGTGTGCCGTCCACGTTGTAGTACGGCTGGTCCTGGTGCCACGGCGTGGGTTGGCGCGTGCCCGGCTCCTTGGTCAGCATGTGGTCGTGGTACAGCCGCGCGGTGCGGCTTTGCATCAGCCGGCTGGCCACGGCCGCCAGCGCGGAGTCGAAGATCAGGCGTCGGTAGTGCTCGTTGTCGGTCCAGTTGCAGAAGTCCTCGATGAAGAAGCCGGGGTCTTCAGGCTGGCTGGCCACCAGGGCACGCGGGCTGGGCGCTGCCAGATTGGCATCGATGCCCTGGCGCAACACCTCCAGCTCCGCGGGTGTCAACAGCCCGCGCAGCACCACGGCGCCGTCTACGGCAAAGGCCTGCACCGTGGCGTCTTCGGCGATGGATAGCGCCCGTGCGGCAAGGCCAGCTGACTCGCACGCGCGCCGTTCTTCGACGCGCTGGGTGCTTGGGGGCTTGGGTTGCGGCGACTGCAGAGCCAGGTTCATGGCGTGAATTCTCCCGAAAGCCGGTAGCGCGATCCGGGGTGCACCAGCCGGGCGATCGTGATGGCCGCGTCTCGCGTGAAGGTGCGCCGCACCACCACCAGGCAGGGCTCGTCTGGCGCGATGCTCAGCAGCTGGGCCTCCTGGGCCGTGGCGCGGGCCGACTCGATGGAGTACTGCGCGCGCCACAGGGCGGTGTGTTCGAACAGGTAGCGCGTAGGCGTGGTCTGCGTGAAGTCGGCTCCCAGGTAGCCCGGGGCGCAGCCCGGGTTGACGAAGCGGTCTTCGCACTGCAGCGGCAGGCCGTTCTCATGGTGGACGATCAAGGTGTGGAAGACCTCCGCGCCCACCGCCACCCCCAACTGGGCCGCCAACGGCTCGGGGGCCGGCTCGCTGCGTTGCAGATGCACGACGGCGTGGTGCAGGTGCCCGCGGGCGCTGATCTCTTCCTGCAGGTCGCGGATGGTGAGGGTGCTGGACACCTGGTGCAGCGGAGCGGCGAAGGTGCCCACCCCCTGCGAACGCTGCACCAGGCCCTCGGCCTGCAGTTCGCGCAGCGCGCGGTTGACCGTCATGCGGCTGACACCGAACAGGGCCACCAGCTCGGCCTCTGAAGGCATCAGGGCGCCCGGTGGCCAGCGGCCCGCGGCCAAGCCCTCCTTCAGATGCTGCTTGATGCGGGCGAAGGGGGCGGGCGACTGCGCAGTGCCTGGCGAGGTGGTCTTGGTGGAAACCATAGGTTCATGCTACTTGCCTAGGCCTGTCTAGACAACTAGAGTGCAACCCTAGTGGGCGCTGCCTCGGGTCTTGAGGCGGTGCCGGCTTCCGCAGCGTGTACCCGCAGCCTGCACCCGACCCCCAGCCGACGAGTCCGCCATGACCGATCTCTCCCCCCTGCATCAAGTGGCCCAGCCGCGGCCCGTGCGTGCGCCGCGCGGCGCGGCCCTCAACTGCGCCAACTGGTTGATCGAGGCCGCCTACCGCATGATCCAGAACAACCTGGACCCGGAGGTGGCGGAGAACCCCGATGCGCTGGTGGTCTACGGCGGCATCGGCAAGGCGGCGCGCAACTGGGAGAGCTTCGAGGCCATCCTGGCCACGCTGCGCCGCCTGAAGCCTGACGAGTCGCTGCTCATCCAGTCGGGTAAGCCCGTGGGTGTGTTCCGCACCCACGAGGACGCGCCGCGCGTGCTGATCGCCAACTCCAACCTCGTGCCCAAGTGGTCCACCTGGGAGCACTTCGACGAGCTGGACCGCAAGGGCCTGATGATGTACGGCCAGATGACGGCCGGCTCGTGGATCTACATCGGCAGCCAGGGCATCGTCCAGGGCACTTACGAGACCTTTGTCGAGGCGGGCAAGCAGCACTTTGGAGGTGATCTCTCGGGCAAGTGGATCCTGACCTCGGGTCTCGGCGGCATGGGTGGCGCGCAGCCGCTGGCCGCCACCTTCGCCGGGGCTTGTTCGCTGAACATCGAGTGCCAGCAAAGCCGCATCGAGATGCGGCTGAAGACCCGTTACGTGGACGAGCAGGCCAGCGATCTGGACGACGCCCTGGCGCGCATCGCCCGCTACACGGCGGCCAAGCAGGCGCGCTCGGTGGCGCTGCTGGGCAACGCGGCCGAGCTGCTTCCTGAGCTGGTGAAGCGGGCCCGTGCCGGTGGGCTGCGGCCCGACATCGTGACCGACCAGACCTCGGCGCACGATCTGGTCAATGGCTACCTGCCCGCCGGCTGGAGCCTGGCGCAGTGGCAGGCCGCCCGTGCTGACGACACGCGCCATGCCGAGCTGCGCGAGGCTGCGCGCCGCAGTTGTGCGGTGCATGTGCAGGCCATGCTGGACTTCCAGGCCCTGGGCATTCCCACGGTGGACTACGGTAACAACATCCGACAGGTGGCGCTGGATGCCGGCGTGAAGAACGCCTTCGACTTTCCCGGCTTCGTGCCGGCCTACGTGCGGCCGCTGTTCTGCCGCGGCAAGGGGCCGTTCCGCTGGGTGGCGCTGTCGGGTGACCCCGAAGACATCCGCAAGACTGACGCGAAGATGAAGGAGCTGTTCCCGCAGGACGCCCACCTGCACCGGTGGCTGGATATGGCGGGCGAGCGCATCGCCCTCCAGGGCCTGCCTGCGCGCATCTGCTGGATCGGCCTGGGCGAGCGCCACCGCGCCGGCCTGGCCTTCAACGACATGGTGCGCTCGGGCGAGCTGAAGGCACCCATCGTCATCGGCCGCGACCACCTGGACAGTGGCTCGGTGGCCAGCCCGAACCGCGAGACCGAGGCCATGCGTGACGGTTCGGACGCGGTGTCCGACTGGCCGCTGCTGAACGCCCTGCTCAACACCGCGGGCGGCGCCACCTGGGTGAGCCTGCACCACGGCGGCGGCGTGGGCATGGGCTACTCGCAGCACTCCGGCGTGGTGATCGTCTGTGATGGTTCCGACGCGGCGGCCCGGCGCATCGAGCGCGTGCTCTGGAACGACCCCGGCACGGGCGTGATGCGCCATGCTGACGCGGGCTACGAGGATGCGGTGGCCTGCGCCAAGGCGCAGGGGCTGGATCTGCCCATGGTGACGGGCGCTTGATGATCCTCCAGCCCGGCCACCTCAGCCTCGACGACCTGCAGGCCCTGCATGCCGGCGGCGTGCAGCTGCAGCTGGAGGCCGGCGCCTGGCCTGCCATCGAGGCCAGCGCAGCGGTGGTGCAACGGGCCGCGGCGGGGGATGCGCCGGTCTATGGCGTCAACACGGGCTTTGGCAAGCTGGCCAGCACCCGCATCGGGGCGGACGATCTGGCCGCCCTGCAGCGCAACCTCATCCGCTCGCACAGCGTGGGTGTGGGCGAGCCGATGGCCGCGCCCGTGGTGCGGCTCATCCTGGCACTCAAGGCGGCTAGCCTGGCGCGCGCGCATTCGGGTGTGCGGCCGGTGGTGATCCACAAGCTGCTGGAGGTGTTCAACGCAGGCCTCGTGCCCCACATCCCGTCGCAGGGCTCCGTCGGCGCCTCGGGCGACCTGGCGCCGCTGTCGCACATGACGCTGGCCTTGCTGGGCGAGGGGGAGTTTGTCGTCGACGGGCAACGTCAGCCCGCCGCCAAGGTCTTGCGCGCGCACGGCATTGCGCCGCTGGAGCTGGCGGCCAAGGAAGGCCTGGCGCTGATCAACGGCACGCAGGCCTCCACCGCGCTGGCGCTGCACGCGCTGTTCAGCTTCGAGCCGGTGCTGGAGGCAGCGCTGGTCATCGGTGCGTTGACGGTGGACGCGGCGCGCGGCAGCGACGGGCCCTTCGACCCGCGCATCCATGAGCTGCGCGGCCAGCCGGGGCAGATTGACGTGGCCCGCTACTACCGCGCCTTGCTGCAGGGCAGCGAGATCCGCTCCTCGCACCGCGAAGGCGACGACCGCGTGCAGGACCCTTACTGCCTGCGCTGCCAGCCCCAGGTGGTGGGTGCTTGCCTGGACCAGCTGCGCCACGCCGCGCTGGTGCTGCTGCGCGAGGCCAATGCAGTGACCGACAACCCGCTCGTCTTTGCCGAGAGCGGACAGATGATTTCCGGCGGCAACTTCCACGCCGAGCCGGTGGCGCTGGCCGCCGACGCGATGGCGGTGGCCATCGCCGAAGTCGGGGCGATTGCCGAGCGCCGCATCGCCATGCTGATCGATGCCAACGTCTCGCGCCTGCCGCCCTTTCTCTGCGCCGAGCCGGGCCTGAACAGCGGCTTCATGATCGCCCACGTAACAGCCGCCGCCCTGGCCAGCGAGAACAAGTCGCTCGCGCACCCGGCCAGCGTGGATTCCGTGCCCACCAGCGCCAACCAGGAAGACCATGTCAGCATGGCCACCTTTGCCGCGCGGCGCCTGCAGCCCATGATCGCCAACGTGGCCCACATCCTGGGCATCGAGTGGCTGGCGGCGGCGCAGGGCGTGGAGTTTTTGCGGCCCCTGCGCAGCTCGGCCCCGCTGGAGGCGGCCCATGGGCTGCTGCGCCAGCGCTGCCCCGCCATGATGCAGGACCGCTACCTGGCACCTGACATCGAAGCCGCTGCGGCGGCCGTCCTGAATGGCCAAGCGGCTGGCGTGTTG
Source organism: Burkholderiales bacterium (assembly GCA_947464185.1). GTDB lineage: Bacteria > Pseudomonadota > Gammaproteobacteria > Burkholderiales > Burkholderiaceae_C > Rubrivivax. Next base: position 65,985 of record CANHVY010000006.1, on the reverse strand, counting down.
CGCCAGCTTGCGGGTTTGCCAGCCTTGTGGGTGGCCGCGTGAGGGGCTTATGGTTCCCCCCTGCGGTTGCCGTTTTCTGCCTGACCACTTTGATGAGGAGTCCCCTGTGAAGAAGTCCATGATCGCCCTGGCCGCTTCGGCCGCTGTCTCCCTGGCCACCCTCGGCACCGCCGCCTCCGCTCAGGAGACCAAGGTCGCCATTGGCATGTCCGGCTGGACGGGCTTTGCCCCGCTGACCCTGGCCAAGGAGGCGGGTCTGTACAAGAAGCTCGGGCTGGACGTCAGCATCAAGAAGATCCCGCAGAAGGACCGCCACCTGGCCATTGCCTCCGGTGACATCCAGTGCGCGGCCACCACGGTGGAGACCTGGGTGGTCTGGAATGCCAACGGCGTGGCCACCACGCAGATCTTCCAGCTCGACAAGAGCTTCGGCGCCGACGGCATGGTGGTCAAGGCCGGCATCAACTCCATCAAGGACCTGAAGGGCAAGACCGTGGCTGCCAGCGCGCCCGGCACCGCGCCTTACTTCACCCTGGCCTGGATGCTGCGCGAGAACGGCCTGAGCATGAAGGACGTCAAGGTGGTCAACCTCGAGCCGCAGGCTGCTGCCAACGCCATGATCGCGGGCACCGCCGGCATCGACGCGGCCATGACCTACGAGCCCTTCCTGAGTGCTGTGCGTGCCAAACCCGAGGCCGGCAAGATCATCGCCACCACGCTGGACTACCCGATGATCATGGACACCTTCGGCTGCACGCCCAAGTTCCTGGCCGAGAACCCCAAGGCCGCCAAGGCCCTGACCGACGCCTACTTCGATGCCGTGGCCATGATCAAGACCGAGCCGAAGAAGAGCTTCGAGATCATGGGCGCCGATGTCAAGCAGACCGGCGAGGCCTTCGAGAAGAGCCAAGCCTACCTGCGCTGGCAGGACCGTGAGGCCAACGCCAAGTTCTTCGCCGGCGAACACGCCGCGTTCAGCAAGAAGGCCGCCGAGATCCTGCTGGAGGCCGGCATCATCAAGGCCCTGCCGGACATGTCCAAGCTGGCCGACACGCGCTTCCTGAAGTGACACGGCCCGCATCTTGAAGCCGCTGACCCCTGTGGCGCCCGGCACCCGCGTGGTGCTGGGCGTGGCCTTCTTCGTCGTCTTCGTGGCCGCCTGGGCGGTGGCCACGTTGGGTGGCTTCGTCAGCAAGACTTTCCTGGCCGATCCGATCACCATGGTGAAGTCGGGCTGGGTGCTGCTGACGCAGATGGGCTTTGCCGAAGACATCGGCATGACCGTGTGGCGCGTGGTGGGCGGCTTCCTCATCGCCGCCGTCCTGGCCTTGCCCCTGGGCGTGGCCATGGGGGCCTACAAACCCATCGAGGCCTTCTTCGAACCCTTCGTCAGTTTCGCCCGCTACCTGCCGGCCAGCGCCTTCATTCCGTTGTTGATCCTGTGGGCGGGCATCGGTGAGGCGCAGAAGCTCGCTGTCATATTCATCGGCAGTTTCTTCCAACTGGTGTTGATGATCGCCGTGATCGTGGGCAACACACGGCGCGATCTGGTGGAGGCCGCCTACACCCTGGGCGTGGGCGACCGCGGGCTGATCCGGCGCGTGCTGATCCCGGGCGCGGCGCCCGAGATCGCGGAGACGCTTCGCATGGTGCTGGGCTGGGCCTGGACGTATGTGATCGTGGCCGAGCTCATCGGTGCCTCCAGTGGCATCGGCCACATGATCACCGACAGCCAGGCGCTGATGGCCACCGACCAGATCATTTTCGGCATCATCGTCATCGGCGTCATCGGGCTGGCCAGCGATTTGCTGTTCAAGGCCGTGAACCGGCGGCTGTATCCCTGGGCAAGGCTATGAGCCCCCAAGCTCGCGTTCGCTCGCAACCCCCTGAGGGGGCCGATCGCCGACGGCCCGGCAGCGCAGGTTCCGTGGCGCTGGCTTGGTTGGAGTGTGTCCTTTGACCATCTTGAAGATCCGCGGCGTCGAGCGCCGCTTTGACGGCGCCGGGGGCGGCACCCTGGCCCTGCAGTCCACCGATCTGGACGTGGCCGAGAACGACTTCGTCACCATCCTCGGCCCCAGCGGCTGCGGCAAGAGCACGCTGCTGCGCATCGTGGCCGGGCTGGACCACCCCACGGCCGGTGAGGTGCAACTCGACGGCCAGCGCATCGAGGGCCCCGGTGCCGACCGCGGCATGGTGTTCCAGAGCTACACCCTGTTCCCCTGGCTGAACGTGCTGGACAACGTGTGTTTCGGCCTGCGCGAACGCGGACTGCCGCGCGCACAGCAGCTCGAGATCGCCCATGGCTTCATCGCGAAGGTGGGCCTGACGGGCTTCGAGCAGCACTACCCCAAGCAGCTCTCGGGCGGCATGCAGCAGCGCACGGCCATCGCCCGCGCCCTGGCCAACGGGCCGCGCATCCTGCTGATGGACGAGCCCTTCGGCGCGCTGGACCACCAGACGCGCGAGCTGATGCAGGAGTTGCTGCTGTCCATCTGGGAGGCCGAGCGCAAGACCGTGCTCTTCGTCACCCATGACATCGACGAGTCCGTGTTCATGGCCAGCCGCACGGTGGTGATGAGCGCGCGCCCGGGCCGCATCAAGCTCGACCGCCCCGTGGACCTGCCGCACCCACGGCACTACTCGATGAAGACCACCCCGGCCTTCGCCGCGCTGAAGGAAGAGTTGACCGAGTGCGTGCGCGCCGAGGTGCTGGCGGCGCAGCGGGCGCAGCAGGTCCGCGCTTAGCCTGAAGCCCCGGGCCAGGCTTGCTCCATGCGCCGGTCCAGCTCCTCGACCTGTGCACGCAGGTATTGCCGCACCGCCTCGGGGGGCTGCGGCCCCTGTTCGGCCCGGCCTTCGCGCCACCGCGCCAGCAGCGACTGGAACAGGTCGGGCCGGTCCAGGCGGCGAAACAGCGTCACCGCATGGCCCAGGTGGTAGCCGTGCCGTGTCATCAGGGCGTGCAGGTCCACCCAGTCGCTGGACCGCGATCGCCGCGACGCTGCGTACAGCTTGGTGAGCAGCAGATCTTCCAGGGAGGCGATCCGACGCTGCGCCCGCTCGGGAGTCAGCAACAGCGCACGCAGCGGTGGGTCCAGGCTGACCAGTGTCAACTGGACCGATTCACCGACGCGGTGCACCTGCTGGTAGTCGGCCAGGTGCATCCCGGCTTCCAACGCACGCCGCACGTTCTCCGGGCGCTGCGCGTCCCGCCACGGCCAGCCTTGCGCGGCCATGAGGCGCTGCAGTTCCTGAAGTTGGGTGCGAGGCAGGGCGTCCGATGGGCCCACCCAGGCGAAATCCAGGTCCTCGGTGCTGCGGTGCCCCAGCTGCAGGGCCGCCGCCGCGCCGCCGATGAGCATGAAACCTGTCATCAAGGGGTGGCCCTCCAGCCAGGCCCAGACGCGGGCCGTGGCCGGCGGCAATGGACGGGCATCGCTTGGCATGGCTGGCATCATGCCGCAGTGTGGCGGCGCGGAGCCCCGCCTGCGAAGCGTGGACTGCCGCGACTTGCCACCCGCGCCTTCACCCGCACCGCCAGCCATTGCTTCAGGATCCGCTCATGAAAGCAGCCTTCTACACCCGCACCGGCGCTGCGCGCGAGGTGCTGCAGCTGGGCGACCTGCCCGAACCCGAGCCTGGTCCCGGGGAGGTGAAGGTTCGCCTGCACTGGTCGGGCGTCAACCCCACGGATGTGAAGTCACGGGCGGACCTTCGCGGCCGCGGCATGCCGTTTCCGAGCGTCACCCCGCACAGCGACGGTGCCGGCGTGATCGAGGCCGTGGGCTCCGGGGTGCCTGTGGAACGCCTGGGCCGGCGCGTCTGGGTCTGGAACGCCGCCTGGGGCCGCCCTGACGGCACGGCGGCGGAGTGCACCGTCCTGCCCACGGCGCAGGCGGTGGAGCTGCCCGATGGCGTGCCCAAGGAGGCGGGCGCCTGCTTCGGCATCCCCGCGCTGACGGCCTTGCACGCGGTGCGCGGCTACGGCGGCGTGGCCGGCCAGCGCGTGCTAGTGGCCGGTGGCGCGGGGGCGGTCGGGCACTACGCCGTCCAGTTCGCGCGCCTGCTGGGCGCACGCCAGTTGATTGCCAGCGTCAGCTCGGCGCACAAGGCCCAGGTGGCCTTGGCGGCTGGTGCACACGCCACGATCAATTACCGTGACGAGCCCCTGGCCGCCCGCGTGGCCGAGCTGACCGGCGGTGAAGGGCTGGACCGCGTCATCGAGGTGGACGTCGCGGCCAACGGCCTGCTCGATGCCGAGATGCTCAAGCCCGGTGGCTGCGCCGTCGTCTACGGCAGCGGCAATGCGGGGTTCGAGTTCCCCTTCTTCCCGCTCATCGTGAAGAACCTGTCCTGGCACTTCTTCATCGTCTACGCCCTGAGCGTGGCCGACCGCGCCGCTGCCGAGGCCGCGCTGCGCGGGATGCTCGACGACGGGCTGCTGCAGCACCCGATCGCCCGCCGCGTGGACCTGCACGACATCGTGGCCGCCCACGAGGCCGTGGAGTCTGGCCAGCTCGTGGGCAACCTGGTGGTGCGGCTGCCGGCAGCGCAAGACCGCTGACGCGGGAGGTGTCGCGCCCTGGGCGCAATCCGCGGAGGCCAGTGGATGGCGCCTTTCGGTGCTCAGGCGGGTGTCAATCCAGCTTGATCTTGGCGTCGCGGATCAGCTTGCCGAAGCGCTCGAATTCCTGACGATTGAGCTCGGCGAACTGCGCGGGCGTGATGGTCGACGGCTCGCCGCCCAGGCCCTTGAGGCGGGCGTCCACGTCCGGCAGCCTGATCACGCGTGCCAGCTCGGCCTGCAGCCGGGCCACCACATCGGGCGGGGTGCCTGCGGTGACATACAGCGCATACCAGGTGCTCATCTCGGCGCCGCGCACACCCGCTTCGGCCAGCGTGGGCACCTCGGGCAGCTGGGGCGAGCGGGCAGGCGTGGTCACGGCCAGGGGCCTGAACTTGCCGGCCTTGATCTGCGCCATCGCGGAGGAGGTGGTGTCGAACATCATCTGCACACTGCCGCCGATGATGTCCAGGTGCGCCTGGCTGCTGCCCTTGTAGGGGATGTGCTGGCTCTTGGTGCCCGCGGCCATGTCGAAGGCCTCGCCTGCGATGTGCTGGGTGCTGCCCACGCCCGAGGAGGCGTACTTGAAGTCCCCGGGCTTGGCCTTCATCGCAGCCACGAGTTCGCTCACGTTCTTTACGGGCACCTGTGCGCCCACCACCAGCACGTTCGGCACGGTGGCGATCAGGCCCAGGGGCACCAGGTCCTTCAAGGGGTCGAAGGCCAGTTTCAGCAGGTGCGGGGCGATGGCCTGGCCGGTGTTGGTGGCCACCAGCAGCGTGTGGCCGTCGGCCGGGGCCTTGGCGGTGATGTCCGCGGCAATCGTGTTCGAGGCGCCGGGCCTGTTCTCCACCACCCAGGTGCCCTTCAGGCCTTCCGCGAACTTCTCGGCCAGCAGGCGGGCGATGATGTCGGTGCCCCCGCCCGGGCCGGCGCCGACCATCAGCTTGACGGGTTTGGTGGGGTAGGCCGTCTGCGCGCCGGCGGGCAGGGACAGGGCTGCCGCCAGGGTGATCAGCGCGGCGGTGAAGGTCTTGCGTTGCATCGTGCGGTCTCCTGCAGATTTCAGTGACTGGTGCACCGGCTCATGCCCATGCGGCAGGCCAGATCGAAGGCGTTGAGCATGGCGCCGGGGTTGGCCTTGCCGGCCCCGGCAATATCGTAGGCCGTGCCGTGGGCCGGCGTGGTGATGGGGATGGGCAGGCCGCCGTGCACGGTGACGCCACGCTCGAAGCCCATCAGTTTCATCGCGATCTGGCCCTGGTCGTGGTACATCGTCACCACGCCGTCGTAGCCGCCCTCGGAACGGATGGCCCGCACGAAGGTGGTGTCGGCGGGGAAGGGGCCGTCGGCCGGGAAGCCGCGTTCCGCCGCCAGGCGCACGCCGGGCTCGATGATGCGGCCTTCCTCGTCGCCATAGTTGCCGTTGTCACCGTTGTGCGGGTTCAGGCCGCACACCGCAATGCGTGGGCTGGCCTTGCCCGAGGCCTGCAGCGCCCGGTGGATCATGCTGATGGCGTCCGCCACCTTGTGCGGCGCCAGCAGTTCGCTCACCTCCTTGAGCGCCACATGCGAGGTGACACGCGCCGTCCACAGGTTCGCCAGCACGTTGAGCTCGCCGCAGATGCCGTCATAGGCCAGCAACTCCGAGAACCAGCGCAGCTCGTCCTCCTGGTGCATGCCGCCGGCGCGCAGCGCGCCCTTGTTCAGCGGCGCAAAGCACAAGGCGTCGGCCGCGCCTGACTGCGCCAGGCGTGCGCCCACCTCCAGCCCCTGCAGCATGTAGCCGCCGTTGTCGGCCGTGGCCTGGGCCCGCGGGAAGGCCGGGGCCTCCGCGCCGGCCCAGTCGTGCCAGCGCACGCCGTCTGGCACCCGCACCTGGCCGCGCTGGCCGATGAGGATGACGTCGGCCTTGGCCAGGGTGCCCGGGTCGGCCAGGAGCTTGTCGACCAGTTCCGGGCCGATGCCGGCGGGGTCGCCGGTGAACAGGGCGATGGTGGGTTTCATGTGAATCCTTGTGGGGAAGTTCAGGTCGGAAGTTCGGGGCAGGAGTTCAGGTCCGGGCCCGCCAGTAGGCGCACCCGGGACCGGTCAGTCCCTCAACCCACCGCCAGGCGCGGCAGCCACAGCGTGATCGCCGGCACGAAGGTGATCAGCAGCAGCGTGGCCACCAGCGGCACGTAGAACGGCAGCATTTCGCGCAGCACGTCCTGCATGCGCACCTTGGCGATGTCGGCCACCAGGAACAGCGCCAGCCCCATGGGCGGCGTGAGCAGGCCGATCATCAGGTTGAAGATCACCACCATGCCCAGGTGCACCGGGTCCACGCCCGCGGCCATCAGGGGCTTGGCGATGATGGGGGCGATCACCAGGATGGCGGTGGTGCTGTCCAGGAACATGCCCACCACCAGCAGCAGCACGTTCACCAGCAGCAGCAGCACCCAGGGCTCCGTGGAGATCGAGAGCATGAACTTCGTCATGGCTTGCGGCACCTGCTCCACTGACAGCACCCAGCCGAACAGTGCGGCCACGGCCACGATGATCAGGATGGCTGAGGAGGCGCGCAGCGTTTCCAGGGCGGCGCCGATCAGGCGCGCCCAGGTCAGCTCACGGTAGAACAGGCTGCTGATCAGCAGCGCGTAGGCCACGGTCACCGCGGCAATCTCGGTGGGGGTGAACCAGCCCGCCAGCATGCCACCGATCAGGATGACCGGCGCCATCAGCGCGGGCAGGGCCGGCTTCATGTCGGCCCACAGCCGGGCCCAGCCGGGCCAACGGTCGGCGCGCGGGTAGCCGCGGCGCACCGACAGCCAGGCCGTCATGATCATCAACGCGGCCACGCACAGCAGGGCAGGCAGGATGCCGCCCAGCAGCAGCTGAATGACCGACACGCCGGTGACGGTGCCGTAGAGGATGAGCGGGATGCTGGGTGGAAAGATGGGCCCCACGATGGCCGACGACGACGTCACCGCGCTGGCAAAGGCGGGGTTGAAACCCTTGGACTTCATGGCGTCGATTTCGATGCGGCCGATGCCTCCGATGTCGGCCAGGGCCGAGCCCGACATGCCGGCGAACACCAGGCTGCCGAAGATGTTGACCTGCGCCAGTCCGCCGGGCAGCCGGCCCACGGCCGTGTCTGCAAAGCGGTAGATGTGCTTGGAGATGCCGGCCGTGTTCATGAGGCTGCCCACGAACAGGAACACCGGCACGGCCACCAGCGGGAAGGAGTCCAGCGCATACAGCGTGCGCTGCGCCACCATCTGCAGCGGCAGGTCGTTGAGCAGCAGGTAAGCGATGCTGGGCAGGCCGATGGCCAGCACCACCGGGAAGCCCAGCATGAACAGCGCCAGGAACGCGAGGACGACGAGGAATCCGCTCATGGGGGTGCGTGCGTCAGAAGGGGGTCGGTCAGGCCAGGGTGGTCTGCTTGTTGTCGGCGTGGCCCTGGCGCCAGGTGCGCCGCAGCAGGGCCAGGCTTTCCAGCGTCAGCAGGGTCATGCCGATGGTCATCGGCGCCATGAACAGCCAGTAGGGCATCTCCAGTGTGGCGGTCTGGTTGTTCAGGTTGTTGCGGATGGAGACCACCGACGCCACGGCCATCAGCGCGAACATCCCCGCGGCCGCCACCTCAATCAGCAACTGCACCGCAAAGCGCAGCCGTGCGGGCAGCAGGGCCTGGAACTCCTGCATGCGGATCTGTCCACCCTCGTGCGTGACATGCGCTGCCCCCACCAGAGTCAAGGCGATCAGGAAGTAGCGGGTCAGTTCCTCCGCGCCCGACATGGGCACGTTGAAAACGCCGCGCATCACGATCTGCAGGCTGGGGGTGAAGATCAGCGCGGCCAGCAACAGCAGGCAGGCCACGACGGTCATTCGGCGCAAGGCGGACATGGAAGTTCCCGGTGAGGCGATGGGTCAGGCCGCGGCGGGGTGCAAGACCTGCCGCGGCCCCAGGCTCACTTGACGGCCTGGATCTGCTGGATCAGCGTGGTCCACTCCGGGAAGTCCTTGTTGACCTGCCCGATCACGGCCTGGCGGAAGGCGTCCAGCTGCAGCCCTTCCTTGTCGGAGATGAAGGTCATGCCCTTGGCCTCCAGGTCCTTGCGGTAGCGGTCGAAGGTCTGCTTGTCCCAGTCCAGCGTCTTCTGCCCCACCTCGGCCATGGTGTCCTCGATGATCTTGCGGTCGGCTGCAGGTACGCCCGCCCAGATCTTCTCGTTGACGAACACCGACAGCACCGACTGCATGTGGCCTGTGAGCATGACGAACTTCTGCACCTCGAAGAGCTTGAGGTTGAAGATGTTGGGCAGCGGGTTCTCCTGGCCGACCACGAGGCCGGTGGCCAGGGCGGTGGCCAGCTCCGACACCTCCACCGGCGTGGCCACGGCACCCATGCCTGTGAGCATGGACGACCACAGCTTCACGGGCACGCCACGGTACTTCTTGCCCTTCATGTCGGCGGGGGACAGCACCCGTTCCTTGGAGGTGAGGTGGCGCGTGCCCTGGAAGAAGCTGCCCACTATGCGCATCCCGCCCTTTTGCACCAACTCGGCGTTGATGGCCTTCAGGGCCTCCGAGCTGCGCGAATCGGTGGCGCGCAGCGCGTGCGCGGCGTCGCGGTAGATGAAGGGCGCGTTGAAGACGGCCGTGTTGGGCAGGATCTTGCCCAGTGAGGCGAAGTCGTGGTGGCCCATGGCGATGGCGCCGGACTTGATGCCGTCCACCATCTCGCCGACGCCGCCGAGCTGCGAGTTGGCGAAGACCTGGATCTCCACCCGACCCTGCGTGCGTTCCTTGACGAGCTTGGCCACCTCATCGGCATACAAAGTCTGCGGGGCATTGGCCACGCCCACGTGGGCGTAGCGCAGCTTGATCTGCGCCTGCGCGGCGCCGGCCATCAGCAGGGCGGCCGCGGCGGCCAGGCTCAGGGTCTTGAACAGTTTCATGGTGTGTCTCCTCTACTTGCGGTTGTGGTTGGGTGGGGTGGGTTGAGGTGGGGCAGGGTCAAGCCAGGCCGGGTCAGCTGGGCGGGCCGTGTTCGCGTTCGTACAGCTTGAATACTGCCGAGGTGTCCAGCTCGCTGTGGCCCAGGTGGGCCAGCATGCGGTACAGGGTCTGAGCCTGCGCCGTCATGGGGGTGGGCACCTGCAGGTCCTTGGCGAAGGCCAGCACCATGTCCAGGTCCTTCAGCAGTTGCCGGACGTAGCCGCGCGGCGCGAAGTCGCGGCTGCGCATGCGGGGGTAGATCTGCTGGAATAGAACGCCGTCGGCATGGCCGCCGGCCAGGGCCTGGGGCACCAGGTCTGCCTCGATGCCGGCGGTCTCGGCCATCAGCGTGAACTCCGCCACCGTGGCGTGCAGGCAGCCCACCATCAGCTGGTTGAGCATCTTGGCCACCAGGCCGCTGCCGGGCAGGCCCAGCACTGTGAAGCGGGCGACCACGTCGGACATCAGCGTCGCCACCGCGGCGCGGTCGTCCTCATGGGCGCCGGCCATCACGGTCAGCGTGCCGGCGCCTGCGGCGGCCGGGCCGCCGGACACGGGCGCGTCCACCCAGCCGCAGCCTGCCTGCGCCTGCAGGCGGGCGATGAAGTCGCGCCCCCGGTCCACGGCGATGGTGGAGAAGTCCACCACGCGCTGCGGCGGCAGCATCACCTGCGCCAGCCCCTGCGCACCGAACATCACCTCTTCCACGGCATCGGTGGTGGGCAGGTTCAGCAGCACCAGGCCCGCACCTTGAGCAGCATCGCGCGCGCTGGCGCAGACCTGCACGCCGCGCGCTGCGGCGGCGTCCCGCCGCTCTGGCACCGTGTCGTAGCCGCGCACGGTCCAGCCGCGTGACACCAGGTGCGCGCTCATGGGCCCGCCCATCAGCCCCAGGCCGATGTAGGCGAGCGCGGGGCGATCCGTTGTGCGTGTGTCGTCGGCGCTCACTCGACGCTCCCTTCATGCACGTGCTTGGACATCAGCGCTCCGTAGCGGCGAGGGGCACTCATTCGGCCAAGCCCATGTCGTAGATGCGGATCGCGTTACGGCGGAAGAGGGCGTCCTGCTCGTCGTCAGACAGGTCCGCCACGATGTCCCCGAAGCCGCCGAAGATGGCCTCGAAGCTGCCGCACAAGCTGTCCACCGGGAAATTGCTGGCGAACATGCAGCGCGTCACGCCAAAGACCTCGATGAGGTGACGCACGATGGCGCCGTTGGCCTGGGCCGTCCAGACCTGGCCTGGCACGCCGATGCCCGAGATCTTCACGCACACGTTGGGGCAGCCGGCCACCTGTGCCATTGCTGTGCGCCAAGCCGCCAGGCCTTCGGCGCTGCGGTCCGCCGGCAGGCCGGCGTGGTTGATGATGAGGGTGGTGTCGGGGAAGTCGCGCGCCAGGGCCGCGGCCTCGCCCATGTGCCACCAGGGCGTCTGCAGGTCAAAGCGCAGGCCCAGCGGCGCCAGTTGCGCGAAGCCGCGCCGCCAGGCACTGTCTGTCATGCCCCCCGGCTCGGCCATCCCAGGGCGCGGGTGGGCGCGTGGCTTGTGGCGGATGCTGCGCACGAAGGGGAAGGCCGCGTGGTAGGCCAGGAGTTCGGCGGCCTCGGGTGCATCCAGCCGGGTGTGGGCCACGGCCACGGTGGGCAGGCCGGTCTCGCCTATCAGGCTCTCGACGTAGCGCATCTCGCCGCGCGGGTCGGCCGGGTCCCACTCGGTTTCGACGTAGACCGTGCCCTGCACGTCCATCGAAGCGGCCGCCGCGTCACGCAGGTAGTCGGCCTGGAGGTAGTTGCGCCGCAGAGCGGCGTAGTCGCCATAGCGAAAGGCAATGGGTGGCTCGTCGCACAGCCAGGGGTGGCGGTTGCGGCCCAGGTCCCAGAAGTGGTGGTGGGCGTCGACGATGCGGCGTGCCATGGTGATGGACGGCTGGGCAGAAAGGGGCTGCGCGGCAGGACAGTCTTCAGGGGCGGCGGTCGGTGCAGGCGCCGATGGGGGAAACCCGTGATTGGTAATCCGTAATTACGGAACGAGAATAGCGAAACCCCAGCAGAATCCGATCGTGGTTTTCCCTGCCGTTGATTCCACCGATGCACCACCGGCTGACCTGCATCCGGCCGTCGCGCCCCCGCTGTCGCCCGCGCCGGCCATCAGCCGGCCGCGCCTACACGATGAGGTCACCGCCCGGCTGCGCGACCTGATCGTCGAGAACCAGTTGCGCCCGGGCGAGCGGGTGCCCGAGCTGGAACTGGCGGCGAACCTGGGGGTGTCGCGCACGCCCATCCGCGAAGCCTTGAAGGTGCTGGCCGCGGAAGGCCTGGTGGAGATGCAGCCCCTGCGCGGCGCCATCGTCCGCGCCTTCTCCGCCAAGGATGCGCAAGACATGCTGCGCGTCATCGCGCTGCTGGAGGAGTTCGCCGCCCGCGAGGCCTGCGGCGCGCCGCAGGAGCGCATCAACGCGGTGCTTGCCTTGCACGAGCAGATGCGCGAGCACTTCCGCCGGCGCGAGCGGCAGCCCTACTTTGCGCTCAACCAGCGCTTCCATGAGGCGGTGGTGGCGCTGGCCGGCAACGAAACCTTGTCCGCCACGCACGCCACCCTGGCGCAGCGCATGCGCCGCATCCGCTATGTGGGCAACAGCGTACCCGACAACTGGGGCGCCGCCATGGCCGAGCACGAGGCCATGGCGCAGGCGCTGGCCGCGCGCGATGCTGACGCGATGGCCCAGGCCATGCGCGAGCACCTCATGAACACCTGGCCGCGCATCGAGCAGGCCGCGCAGCGCGCGGCCGAGGGCTACTGACTACTCCACCTTGCCGATGCGCTTGACCGCCTCGGCCATGGCCCGGGCGTCGGCGTCCCAGTAGGCCTGGAACTCGGGCGCGTCCAGGTACTCGATGGGGCTGCCGGCCTTGCCGATGGTGGCGACCACCGCCGGGTCGGCCGCGGCCCTGCGGGAAGCGGCGCGCAGCCTCAGGATGATGTCTTCCGGCGTGCCCGCGGGCACGAACAGGCCGGCCCACTGCGCGAATCTCACCGGCTGGCCGAGTTGCGTGAGGCTGGGCACTTCGGGCAGCGACTGCAGCGGCTTGTCGCCCCAGTGGCCCAGGGCCCGCAGCTTGCCGGCTCTGATGTGCTGCGCCACGGTGGACGGGCCGCTGGCCACGGCGTCGATCTGCCCGCCCAGCAGGGCCAGCACCGCCGGCCCGGCGCCCGTGAAGGGCACGTGGTTGGCAGGAAAGCCCGCGCTGGCCTTGAGCATCTCCATGGGCACGTGCATGGTGCCGTAGTTGCCGGAACTGCCGTAGTTGTAGCCGCCCGGCTTCTTCTTCGAATCGGCCACGAACTCCGCCAGCGTCTTCCACGGGGCTTCGGCGCGCACCACCAGCACGGTGGGGTCGGCCGTGAAGCGGGCGATGGGCCGGAACTGGTTCAGCGTGAAGGCAGGCTTGCGGCCGAACAGCAGGTCGGCCTCGGGCAGGATGGAGATGGACGACAGGCTCATCAGGAGCGTGTAGCCATCGGGCGCCGCACGCGAAGCCGCGGCGATGCCCAGGCCCCCGCCGGCGCCGGCGCGGTTCTCCACCACGATGGTGGCCTTGAGTTCGCGCGCCAGGGCCTCGGCCACCGGGCGTGCCACGGTATCGGCCACGCCCCCCGGCGGGAAGGGCACGATCATGGTGATGTTGCGTCCTTCCGGCCAAGCGCTCTGGGCGGCAGCGGGGCGGGCGCCGAACGTGGCGGCCAGCGTGGTGGCTGCGGCGGCGGTGATCAGGTGGCGTCGTTGCATGGTGGGTTCTCTTGGGGAGTCAGATCTGGTCGTGGTGGGTCGCAGCGGCGCCGCTCAGGCGTCCACGAAGCGGTTGCTGAGCCGGCCGATGCCGTCGATCTCGATCACCACCGTGTCGCCGTGCTTCAGCCAGGACGGCGGGTTCAGGCCCATGCCCACGCCCGCTGGCGTGCCCGTGGCGATGATGTCGCCCGGCAGCAGGGTGATGCCGCGCGAGCAGGTCTCGATCAACGTGGGCAGGTCAAAGATCAGGTCCTGGGTGCGCGCGTCCTGGCGCAGGTCGCCGTTGACCCAGCAGCGCACCCGGGTGTCGGTGCCGTCGAGTTCGTCGGCCGTCACGATCCACGGGCCCATGGGGCAGAAGGTGTCGAAGCTCTTGCCCAGGTCCCACTGCTGGTGGCGCATCTGCACGTCGCGCGCGGTCACATCGTTGACGATGGTGTAGCCGAAGACGTGCGACAGCGCCTCGGCCTTGGAGATGTTGCGGCCCCCTTTGCCGATGATGATGGCCAGCTCGGCCTCGTAGTCGATCTGGCTGGACACGGCGGCCCCTGGCAGGCGCACGTCGGTGCCGGTGGCCACCACGCACTCGGGCACCTTGGTGAAGACGATGGGCCAGGCCTGCGGGTCGGCGTTGCTGTTCTTGAAGACCGTCTCGCGCAGTTCCTTGGCGTGGGCGTGGTAATTGCGCCCCACGCACCACACGTTGCGGCGCGGCAGCGGGATGGGCGACTCCAGCGTCACCGCGTCCAGCGGCACGGCCGCGCCGGCAGCACCGGGCAGGGCCTCACCGCGGGCGGCACGCTCCACCAGCGGCAGGGCGCCGCGTGCGGCTTCTGCCGCCGACAAAGCCAGGGGCGTGACGGTGCGGGCCAAGGCGTCGACCAGGCCGACGTGGCGCTGGCCCTGGAATTGGTAGGTGGCAATGCGCATGATGAGGAGACCGCCGCCCGCACCACCGTGCGCCACAGCAGGGAATGGGATCGGCCCAGGGTTGAAAGGTTGCGAATGCTACCGAACGAAAGAGGGGGGTCCGCGCTGCAGGTTTTGCCTGCCTTCTCAGAGAAGCTCACCTACCACCTCATCAACGCCACGGGCCGCGCATTGACGAGCGCGGCCATCAAGGGCGGCAGCCTGGAAGACGCGCTCAAGAGTGCGCTGGTGGGCATCGTGGCGGACCTCATGCCCATCGTTGACGATGCCAAGGCGTTCCACGAGGCCAAAGATCCGCTTGACTACACTTTGGCGGTTGTCGGAGCTTGGGCCCGGGTGGTAATGGTGCGGCGGCGGCTATCGGGCGTCCAAGGCAGCGCGTCAGGCGGGTCTTTCTGCCAAGGCGGAACGGTAGTTCTCGGTCTAAGGGTCGCTCCGGAGATCGAGTCGTCGTAGGAAAGGTACGGGGAGTGCCAATGACTAGAAATATCAGGCCATTACTTCGAGTCAACCAATGGCTACAGACGTGGGACGTGGCGACCTGGGGAGGTAATCGTCCGAAGCCCCCGACGCATTTCTACGTCGGCTCGCTATCGCTTAAGACCCTGCGCGCCCTAAGCGGCGTTCAGCCAAGAACCGTCGAAGATCGTCGAGCCAGCAAGACTGCTGGCTATCAGCGCACGCATGATGAGGACCGGCTATCAAAAATTGGCCGTTATCTTGAGTACGGATTTCCTCTTTCTACTGAAGGCGGCCTGGACCCAGCCGCCCACACCGAGTTGGTCAATCCAGGGTGGCTCCCTACGAGCATCTTGGTCAACGTGCTCGGCCTTAACGAGATCCGCACAAGGAAGGGCAGAGAGCGCACCGTCGCGCTCGCCGATATCGTAAGAATCTCCATTAATGGTCAGCATTACGAGCTGAACTTCCCAGTCGGCGATGTTGATCCGGCCCAGGCACTACCGCCATTGGAAATTGTCGACGGGCAGCATCGGCTGCTCGCGACGGACCTGATTTCATTGCCCGATGACTACGAGGTTCCGGTCGTCATTTTCGACAACTTGCCACTGACTTGGCAGGCGTACCTTTTCTGGGTCATCAACGTTGAGCCGAAGCGCATCAATACGAGTTTGGCATTCGATCTGTACCCCGAACTGCGGGATCAAGAGTGGCTCAAGCGAGGCGAGTCGATCAAGATCTACCAAGAGCATAGATCGCAAGAGCTGGCCGAAGTTCTTTGGCGCAATCCGTCCAGCCCTTGGAAGGAACGCATTGAGCTTTTCGGCAAGCGGGTCGATGGGCACGTTTCAAATGCTGCAGCGATACGCTCGCTGATGGCAACGTTCGTGCGGACTTGGGCGAAGGGCAATGACGCAGGGGCCGACCCGGAAGACATCACTAAGTTGGGGGGCCTATTTGGCTCCATCGACAAGAACGGAGCCCGCTACATCATCCGCTGGAGACGCCCGGAGCAAGCGGCGTTTTTGATATTGTGCTGGAGCGCAATGCGTACAGCTACGGCCGCCTCGAAGGCGCCATGGAAGCTTGCGCTTGCCGCAAGCGCAGGCAAGTCAGGGGAAGATGCAGCGACTTACGCATTTGCAGGCCCCTTTACTCTGCTGGCTACTGACCAGGGCTTCCGCGCGGTCAGCTTTGCGTACAACTCCCTAGCGCAGTTGGTTTATGACAAGGTAGGGCTGCTGGAGATCGAAGGATCCGAGGATGAATCTGAGCCCAACGATGAACTCGTTGGAAAGGCTCTGAAGCAGTTGGAATCGAATCGAAATCTGACAACTTTTGTTCATGCGGTGGCGACCGCATTGGTCGACGACGTCGACTGGAGAACCAGCGCCGCTCCCGGCATGGCCGAGCAAGACAAGGTCATGCAGGGTCAGTATCGTGGCAGCAGTGGCTACAAGGCGCTAAACAAGGCTGCCTTGACTGCGGCCTCGAAGTCAAAGAACGAGCACGTCAGCGAGGCCGCTTCGCGGGCACTGGCAATTCTGGGCTGGGGCAATGAGTAACCGCCATCGCCGCAGCCATGCGCAACGAAACCAGCCTCAGAACCGCCGACATCGCAATGCGCCTCCGACTAGGCCATTGGTGCCAGCAAGCCTGATCCCGATCGACCTGTGCGACCCAGGCCTGATACAGAGCAGCTACGCCGGCTTTAGCCGAGCCGCGCAGCCCTTTGGTGCTCCTCTGCTGCCAGCAACCGAGCCGCCAACGACCCCAGCGGCTCTCGCCGTTGATGCGCTCGTGCATTTGACAGAGGGATGGCGCTTTCTGTCCGCTGCGCTTGCATCGATGCTCGGCAACGCCCCAGCCCAAGCGATTCATTTCGCCTACTACGGCGAGCTGAGAGCAGCCATATCGCTCCTCTCCTCTCATGGCATGCGCGTCAGCAACCGAGACAACAGCTATTTGGAGCGCGGAGGGACGTCGAAAGTGCCGTCTTGGCGAACCATGCGGACGCACGAAGTGGTCTGGAAACTTTGGGAGGCTTGGGCCAAGACGCCGTCCGCCGAAGGGCTATTGCTCGGGCAACTGAAGATCCTGCCGTCCGTAACGATTGGGGATCTCAAGGCATCCGTTGGCCGAATCGCAGCGAACACGACGTTGAATCGCTGGGCGCTTGATCTTGCGATGGGGAACGAGCACACGGCGAGAAATCAAGCAAGCTACGAGACGCCGACAGCAAGGGTCCCTCTTCAGTCGATGCAGGTGTCGGATTTCGAGTTCGTGCGTGATCTGTGGGCCCTGGCAGAGCCAACCGGCTTTGGCCTACGTTTCGAGCAAGAGCTTGTCAGGTACCTCGTTGATGCGGAGCTGAATGACGACGAGGTTGCGGTTGACGACGCTGCCCGCGCCACTTGGCGACAACGCCTCGTAAAGGACCTAGAAAGAGTCACGGGCACGCCCCGCACACTACTGACCGCCTTCTTCGATGAGGGCACATTGCCTTCTCCGATTTTTCAGCTTGCGTTTGCCAGCGATCTAAAGCCCGCAAACATGATCGCGCGCGCGTTTTTCTTGCTTCGTTTGGCGACACTGATGCCCAACAGTGCGCTGGCCAACCACCCAAAGACTCCTGCAAGAGATTGGCTCAAAGACTGGCTCGCACACGCCGGGCTCTTCGACCCCGACTCCGGGACACGACCTGAGGAGAAATGGATGGACTTCGAGCACCTGAGTCAGCTAGAAGGTCCGCCAACGCCGTTGCCGTTTCAGCTGCATTCGACCTCCACGCGCAGCATGGATACCCACTTGCTGTCAAGAGCTGACGCGCTACTTGCTTGGAGCACTAGTCTTTGAAATACATGGGCTCGAAGCGAGCAATGCTCGGCAACGGTCTGGGTGAAGCGCTGAATGGGATGGTTGGTCGACACAAGCGATTCATTGACCTCTTCACGGGCTCTGCTTCAGTTGCTTGGCACGTGGCAGAACGCTATCGGATCGAGACTTGGGCGTTTGATCTGCAACGCTACAGCGCAGTTCTTGCTGGGGCCGTAATCCAGCGAGACAGCGCTGCTGATCCCGTCGAACTCTGGAACGACTGGCTGCGCCCGGCGACATCGCGTTTCGACGCCTTCGGTGCGCTGGCGCCCAGCGACATTGACGCCTCATTCGTCAAAGAGGCTCGAAACTGGTCAAACCAGTTTGACAAGAGTAGC
This sequence comes from Burkholderiales bacterium, assembly GCA_947464185.1. GTDB lineage: Bacteria > Pseudomonadota > Gammaproteobacteria > Burkholderiales > Burkholderiaceae_C > Rubrivivax. The sequence goes on along the minus strand of CANHVY010000006.1, from coordinate 48,040 downwards.
CTGGTCTATGCCTATGCTGGGCACTACTACAGTCCCGTTCAGGCAGCATGGATTCAAGCGCTTCGAGACACCGTTCCCGCAAGTTCTCCCGAGCGGGAAATTTGCCTTGCCGCGCTTGTGATAGCAGCGAGCAAATGCGCAGCATCCCCTGGTCATACAGCACAGCCATTTCAGCCCACAGATACGGCGCTCAAGTACCTGCAGATTAGTTGGCACCGCGATCTGTGCGCCGACGTTCAGGCGGCGCTTGGTCAGATCACCCCACTCCATGCGCAGGTGGCCGGAGAAGCTCATGTTGGCGATGCCAACCAGATCGCCTTACAGCTTAGGCCTGGCGATCTAGCCTTCATCGACCCTCCGTACTCTGCCGTCCAGTACAGCCGCTTCTATCATGTGCTCGAAGCAATCGCGGCAGGGGTCACAAGCCCCGTTTTCGGCGTTGGCCGCTACCCACCGTTGAATGAACGGCCTAGTTCGCGGTACAGCCAGAAAACTACATCTCTACCCGCGATCAAAGAACTGCTGGCATCGCTGGCTCAGCGCGACGTGTCAGCAATCATTACTTTTCCGGACCATGAATGCTCAAACGGCATCGACGCCAGCATGATCAAGAGCGCCGCGTCCAAGCTCTTTAAGGTCAAGACGCAGAGCGTGACCAGTGTGTTTAGCACCCTGGGTGGGCCCGCATCAAAAAAGCACGGCCCACGGCTTGCACGACTGAGCGCCGATGAAATGATCCTGTGCCTTGAACCCAAATAGCCCAAGGCCAGTCGGAACTGCCGCTGACGTGACGTGACCTGCTGCGGCCGGACGTCCCATCAACGCACCGCGCGCGCCGCGCAGACAGCAAGGGCGGTGGCGTGCGCGCGCACCTGCTGGCCGTGCTTGCGTTCTTGGTGACCTGGTGACCTGCCCCCGTAAGCTCCCCCATCAATGGCTGCTCGGCCTGGGGCTGTAAGCCGAGTGGGTGGGCGCCGGCAAGGTGCTGGCAGCCGCGGCGGCGGCATGGGGGTGCTGCCGTGGCGGCGCGGCAGCTCGGCGCGGGCGGCGTCTTCCTGAACCGGGCCTGGCCGGTCGCGACCCCACGCCTGCCAACACCGCACAATGCGCTCCGGCCGAACGGCGGCCCGGCCGCGGCCTGCCTTCATCGAACTGGAGTACTTCATGAGCGGAGTTGATCTGATCCGCCGCATCGCCTGCGTGGCGAGCGCGGCCCTGGCGCTGGCAAGCGGCGCCGCCTTTGCCCAGGAGTGGCCGGCCGCCAAGCCCGTCAGGTTGGTGGTGCCCTTTGCCACGGGCGGTTCGGCCGACGTCTTCGGCCGCATCGTGGCGCAGCGGCTGCAGGAGGCCCTGGGCCAGAGCTTCGTGGTGGAGAACCGGCCCGGCGCCGGCTCCATCATCGGCACCGACGCCGTGGCCAAGAGCGCACCGGACGGCTACACCCTGCTGGTGATGAGCAACACGCACACGGTCAATGAATCGCTGATTCCGAACAAGCCGTTCCAGTTGATGCGTGACTTCGTGGGTGTGGCGCCCATCAACGCATCCGACCTGGTGCTGGTGGCCCGTTCCGGCCTGCCCTCGGCGCAGGTGGCCGATGTGCTGCGCGCCGCCAGGGCCAAGCCGGACGGCATGACCTACGCCTCTTCCGGCCCGGGCACGCCGTACCACATGGCTGGCGAGTTGCTCAAGGCCATGGCGGGCGTGAAGATCGTGCACGTGCCCTACAAGGGCAGCGCGCAGGCCCGCACCGACGTGCTGGGCGGCCAGGTGGACCTGATGTTCGACGCCATCCCCACCATGGTGGAGCAGGTGAAGGCCGGCAAGGTCAAGGCCGTGGCCACCACGGGCCGCACGCGCTCGGCCATCATGCCGGACCTGCCCACGCTGTCCGAGGCCGGCGTGCCGGGGTATGAAGCCACCATCTGGCTGGGCGTGATGGCGCCCAAGGGCACGCCTGCGGCCATCGTGAACCGCCTGAACGCCGAGATCTCCAAGATCACCTCCAACCCCGAGCTGCGCCGCCAGTGGGGCGCCCAGGGCTCTGCCGCCCTGACCATGGGCGTGGACGAGTTCACCAAGTACCTGAACGACGACATCGCCAAGTGGTCCAACCTGGTGAAGACGGCCGGCATCAAGGTGGACTGAAGGCCATGACGACGACGCTCCACCTGCTGTGCGCCGGCGCTGCGCAGGGCCTCGTGACCGCGCTGCAGCCGCGCCTGCTGCAGGAGCTGGGGGCCCAGACCGATGGCCGCTTCGGCGCCGTGGGCGCGATGAAGGAGGCCTTTGCCGCGGGCGAGCCTTGCGACCTCTTCGTGTCCAGCGACGCCATCGTGAGCACGCTCATCGCCGAGGGCCTGCTGCGGCCCGACATCCGCGCCCCGCTGGGGCGGGTGCGCACCGGTGTGGCCGTGCGCACGGGCACGCCGCACCCAGCGGTGGCCACGCCCGAAGTCCTGGCGGCGGCGCTGCGGGCGGCCGACGTGGTGCACTTCCCGGATCCGCAGCGCGCCACCGCCGGCATTCACTTTGCGAAGGTGCTGCGGGAGCTGGGGCTGGACGCCGAGTTGCAGCCGCGCATCCGCACCTTTCCCAACGGCGCCACCGCCATGCGGGAGCTCGCCGCCTCGCCGGCCGCCCACCCCATCGGCTGCACGCAGGTGACCGAGATCCTGTTCACGCCGGGCGTGGACCTGGTGGGCCTGTTGCCGCCCGAGTTCGAGCTGGCCACGGTCTACACCGCGGCCGTGCCCGCCCGCGCCGATCACCCTGCGCTGGCCATCCGCTTCATCGAGATGATGACCGCACCTGACACGGCCGAGCTGCGCCAGCGCTGCGGCTTCGAAGCCTGACTTTTTCTGGTTCACCCGTTTCGCTCACCCGTTTCGCTGGAGACACCCCATGCAACGCAGAAGACTCCTCACCACCTTGCCCGCCCTGTCCGCCGTGGGCGCCTGCAGCCTGGGCGCGCCGTGGACGGCCGCGCTGGCGCAGGCTTTTCCCAGCCGCTCCATCAGGTACATCGTGCCCGTGGCCGCTGGTGGCGGCAGCGATCTCGTGGGGCGCACCGTCACCGAGCGCTGGGGCCGCGCACTGGGCCAGAACTTCGTCGTGGAAAACATCGGCGGCGGCGGCGGAGCGATTGCCTGCCAGACCACGGCCAAGGCCGCGCCGGACGGCTACACCCTGCTGCAGGGCTATGTGGCCACGCACGGCACCAGCCCGGCCACGCGCAGCAAGCTGCCCTACGACCCGATCAAGGATTTCACGCCCGTGGCCATGATCGGCGCCACACCCAACGTGCTGGTGGTCAACGCCAGCCTGCCGGTGTCCACCATCGCAGAGTTCACGCAGTGGCTGAAGAAGAACCCGGGCCGCGCCAGCTACGGCTCGGCCGGGCAGGGCTCGCTCACGCACCTGACGATGGAGCTGTACAAGCAGGCCACGGACACCTTCGCCGTGCACATTCCCTACCGGGGCATCGCCCCGGCTTTCACCGATCTGCTGGCGGGCCAGACGCAGGCCATGTTCCCGGGGCTGGCTGCTGGCCTGCCGCACATCCGCAGTGGCCGCGTGCGGCCGCTGGCGGTTACCGGCAACACGCGTCACCCGGCGCTGAAAGAGGTGCCCACCATGATCGAGGCCGGCTTCAAGGGCTTTGACGCGCTGCAGTGGTACGGCGTGGTCGGCCCCGCGGGCATGCCCGCGGCTGTGGTGGCGCGCCTGAACGAGAGCCTGGGCTCGGTGCTGACCGGTGGCGATCTCAAGGACAAGCTGGCTGCCGAGGCCGTGGAGCCCTGGCCGATGAGGCCCGACGCTTTTGGCCAGTTCATCCGCGAGGACATCGCGCGCTGGACCAAGGTGGCCAAGGACCGCAAGATCGACCTGGACGCCTGAGCGCCGCCTGAGCGCCGCAACACCGCAGAGATCACGCGGGCGCGCCAAGAGCCTTCACAGGCGTGCGTCCCGCTCCTGAACCACGACCGACCGAGACCGTTCCCATGGCCCGCAACACCCAGGTCGCCGCCGACCATCACGCCCCGCCCGTCACCCGCATCCTGGCCGAGTTCGTCGCGAACCACCCGTCACGGGGCTGGAGTGACGCGGTGGACCACGAGGCGCACCGTACGTTCCTGAACTGGCTGGGCTGCGCCGTGGGGGCCTCGCATCACGAGTCCGTCGCCGCAGCGCTGGCGGCCGTGCAGATGCTGCAACCTGCACCGCAGGCCACGCTGCTGGGCCGCGCCGAGCGTGTGGACATGGCCAGCGCCGCGCTGGTCAACGGCATCTCCTCGCACACCTTCGACTTCGACGACACGCACCTCAAGACCATCATCCACCCTGCCGGCCCCGTGGCCTCGGCGCTGCTGGCGCTGGCAGAGGTGACGGGCGCCAGCGGCCGTGCGCTCATCGACTCTCTGGTGCTGGGCATCGACGTCTCCTGCCGCGTGGGCAACGCCATGTACCCCGAGCACTACGACCGCGGCTGGCACATCACCGGCTCCACCGGCACCCTGGGGGCTGCGGCGGCCTGCGCCCGCCTGATGGGCCTGGACGTGGAGCGCACCCAGATGGCGCTGGGCATTGCCGCTTCGCAGCCCGTGGGCCTGCGCGAGCAGTTTGGCTCCATGACCAAGCCGCTGCACCCCGGTGCAGCCGCGCGCGTCGGGCTGATGTCGGCACTGATGGCGCGCCACGGCTACACCGCCAGCCCGCGCGCGCTGGAAGCCCCGCGCGGCCTGATGCAGGTGGTGTCCACCAAGCACGATTGGCGCGAGATCACCGACGAGCTGGGCCAGCGCTTCGAGATCTCGTTCAACGCCTACAAGCCCTTTGCCTGCGGCATCGTCGTGCACCCGGGCATCGATGCCTGCGCCCAGTTGCGCGCGCGCGGTGTGAAGCCTGAGGAGGTGGAGCGCATTGAGTTGAAGGTGCACTCGCTGGTGCTGGAGCTGTGCGGCAAGAAGGAGCCGGCCGACGGTCTGCAGGCCAAGTTCAGCATCTACCACGGCTGCGCCGCGGGCCTGACGTTCGGCCGCGCCGGCGAGGGTGAGTTCGCCGACGCCGTGGTGACCAGCGAGCCCCTGGTGGCGCTGCGCCGCAAGGTGGTGGCCACGCTGGACGACGCCATCCGCGAAGAGCAGGTGGACGTGACCGCCGTGCTGCGCGACGGCCGGCGCGAGCATGTCTTCATCGAGCACGCCATCGGCTCGCTGCAGCGCCCCATGAGCGATGCCGACCTGGAGGCCAAGTTCCACGGCCAGGCCGACGAGGTGCTGGGTGCGGAACGTGTGCAGGCCTTGATCGAGGCCTGCTGGAGTGTGGGTGCGGCGGCAGACGTGCGCACCGTGGTGGAGCGGAGCCGCGCCTGAGGCCGGGCGACCCGAAGGGCCGGCTGCAGCTTGCGCTCAGCCCCGCACGCGCGGCGCCAGGTCCGCGTGCTCGGCCAGCCAGCGCTGCGCCTTGAGGCCATCGGCTTCGCTGGGGTGGAAGTCGGGCGCGGTGTAGCGACGCCACCCGCGCCATTGCGTGAGCACCACGCCTTGCGGGCCGAACAGGGTGCGCCAGGCGCTGGACCAGGTGGCAGCCTGGCGCCAGGTGCCGTCGCGCCAGAGGTTGTGCAGGGTCTGGCGCAGCACGTCGGTGGCGAAGTGCCAGCTCACCAGGCGGAACAGGCGCAGCCGCCAAGTTTCGTTCCCGCCCAGCGCGCGGTACAGGTCGAAAGCGGTGCAGCGGTGCTCGTTCTCTTCGCTGGCATGCCACAGCCACAGGTCTCGCAGGCGGGGTTCCGCGCCTTCCAGCGCCTGTGGGTGCGACAGCAGGTACTCCGACAGCAAGGCCGTGAGGTGCTCGGTGGCGGCGGTCACCGCCAGCCAGGCGCGCGGCTCATGGCTCGCCAGGCGTTCCAGGCGCTTGAGGCGGCGGTGGATGCGTGGCTCCCAGTGGTTGACCAGGCCCTGGCGTGTCAGGTGCTCGTTGAACAACTGGTGGATGCGCCGGTGTGTCGCCTCCTGGCCGATGAAGCCCCGCGCTTCGGCCTCGAAGCGCTCGCGCGCCGGGCCTTCCAGGCGCGCCAGCCCGCGCTTGACCGAGTCGATGAAGAACTGCTCGCCGGCGGGGAAGCTCATGGACAGCGCGTTGAACAGCGCCGTGCGGAAGGCGTCGCCCCCGTTCCAGTGGCGCGGCAACGGTGTCTGCAGGTCCACCAGCAGGCGGCGGGTGACGAGATCGGTCATGGTGGGTCGATTGTGCGGGCGCCGCATACTCCGCGCTTGACGAAGACCCATGCACCTGTAGGGGCCTTGCTCAACCGTTGAGGTCCTGTCCACCCGCCCCGCCCATGTCCCGCCTGCACTCCCACCGCGACCGGCCCGTTCACATGGGCGTGTTGCCCACCGAACGCCTGCGGCGCGACCCTGAAGCGCCCCCGCAACCGGCCGTGCAGCCGGGGGAGGGCTGCAGTCCGGGTGTCCATGCGGTGTCAGGCAGCGTTCCCGAGTACCGTCGCCTGTTGTCCCCTGTGCTTGACGGTGCCGTAGCTTCGGCCCGCGCGCCCATCCCGGATGACCTGGTGGCGCGCCAGCAGCACCTGAAGGCCGCGGTCTATTTCCTGGACGCGACGCTGGCGGGGGTTTGCCGCCTGAATCTCGCCGAACGGGGAAGTGCGGGTGGCTATGCGCCCACCGCCACCACTGCATCTGCCACGGCCGCGCAAGCTGCTACCCACACCCCCGTTGACACCCCTGCTCACACCCACGCCCTGGTCTTCCTCATCGAGTTCGGCCGCGAGCCGGCAGAGGGCGAGCCGGGGGACGCCTGGGTCCGGGGCAGCAACGTCGAGCGCACTGACCTGCGCTGCGCCGAGGTGGCAGCCGTGTTGGCGGGCTATCTGCGGACGCTGGGCTGGCAGGCCCGCGGGCATGTGGCATGTGGCATGTGACACCGCGCTGGACCTGCCGGCGCTGGCCCAGCGCGCTGGCGTGGCACGCGCCGTGGATGGGGTGCTGCAAATGCCGTTCTCGCGCCGAGGCTTTCGCATCGGCGTGGTCACCACCGATCTGGACATCGCCTGCGATGTGCCCATCGCGGCCGACGAATCGCTGGACTGGCCCGACACCGAGGCCTGGCTCGGCGTGGGCGGCACGCGGCCGGGTTTCGAGGACGATGACCTGGCGCAGCGGCCCGTGCACCTGGGGCGCTCGCCCATGGAGCGCATTCGCCGCGTGGCGCAACCCACCACGATGATCGACCGCGCGCGCATCCAGCGCGTGCCCAAGCGCGCCGACCTGTTCACCCGCGCCCTGGCCGGTGACCTGGGCCCGCGCGCGCAGCAGGAGCGCAGCCGCTTTGCGATCAAGCACCCGCTGGCCTTGGCGATGACGCCGCTCATCCGGGGACTGGTGCCGCTGCAGGGCTCGCGCGAAAAGCTGCAGCCCACGGGCTGGGGCGGGAACCTGTCAGACCCCCTGCGCAACGCGCAGTCCATCAAGGCGCTGGGCCACTTCCTCGGGGCGGACTTCGTGGGCATCTGCGAGGCCGAGCCCTGGATGTGGTATTCCCATGACGAGGTAGAAGGCCGGCCCATCGAGCCCTACCACCGGTTTGCGGTGGTGATGCTGATCGACCAGGGTTTCGAGACCATGGAGGGCGCCTCGGGCGACGACTGGATCTCTGGCGCGCAGTCCATGCGGGCCTACCTGCGCGGCGCGTTGATTGCCGGGCTGATGGCCGCGCATGTGAGGCGCATGGGCTTTGGCGCCCGCGCCCACTCCAACGCCCACTCCGAGGTATTGCACCTGCCGGCCGTGCTGATGGCCGGGCTGGGCGAGTTGTCACGCATTGGCGAGCTGGTGCTCAACCCCTTCATCGGTCCGCGCTCGAAGTCGGTAGTCTTCACCACCGACCTGCCCCTGGCCGTGGACCAGCCCATCGACTTCGGCCTGCAGGACACCTGCGCGCAGTGCCTGAAGTGCGCGCGCGAATGCCCTTGCAACGCCATCCCCTACGGCCCCAAGACTGTCTTCAACGGCTATGAAATCTGGAAGCCGGACGTGGAGAAGTGCGGCAAGTACCGGCTGACCAACATGAAGGGCTCGGCCTGCGGCCGCTGCATGAAGACCTGCCCCTTCAACAGCGAAGACCTGGTGGAGTACGAGCAACGGCTGTGGCAGGCCATCGAAAGCGCGGCAGCTCGGCGTGATCTCATTGAACACGACGACCGCACGGGCGGCGGCGAGCGTAATCCCGTCAAGCGCTGGTGGTGGGACCTGGAGATCGTCGACGGCGTGGCGCGCGCTCCGGTGGCTGGCGTGAACGAGCGCGACCTTGAGCCCGGGCGCGAGACGCGCCTGGCGCCGGCGCAGAAGATCGCAGTCTTCCCGCCGCGCCTGCAGCCGCGAGGCGGCACGACGCTGGCTACCGTGGTGCCATTGGACCGAGCGGCGGGGCTGCTCGCTGCCCAGGACGTGGAACGGTCATGTTCTGCTGAAGTCGCGGTGGAAGGGGTCAGCGCTGGGGCGCCAGAGCGCGCCTAAGTACCTACCTTCTCCTGCAGCCAGACCTTGATCAGGGACTGATAGGGCACGTCGCGGGCGTTGGCCGCGGCCTTCACGGCGTCCAGCAGGTGCTGGGGCAGGCGCAGCGAGATGGTCTTGGTCGAACGCTTGAGGTTGGGCAGTGTCACCCGTTGCGCGCCGCCCCAATCGACGAAGCCGGTGGAATCCTGACCCATGCTTTCCCAGAACGCACGTTCCTGCCCCTCGGTCCCGAAGCGGGGGATGGGCTTACGGCGTTTGGTCATAAACAGCTCTCTCCTTGCGGTGCATATCCCGTGCCGAAATCACCCGGATCAAGGATCCCGCACCTCGCAATGTGAAGGTGATGTGCAGGCGGTGCCCCTCACTCGTGTGGCCCAGATATACGGACCGATGCATCGATCCTGGTCGATGGCCAAGATGTTGCGGCGCTGGAGGGGATCAGACTTCTCCGGGTTCTCCTGAGTCAGAGTCTCGCCCTGCCGCGCTGGCGTCCCGCCTTGGGCAAGGCGCAGGTGGCGGCGAGGTGGTCGGCTTGGATTTGTAAGCGATCGAGCATGGCTTCCAGCGTGCCGATGGCCTCGGGCGACAGCACGCTCAGCAGCTCGCGGTTGAGCGCCGCGATCTCGGGGAAGAGTTGCGCGTGCAGCCGCCGCCCGCTGTCGGTGAGCTCCACATGGGCATAGCGCTGGTCACTGGCCTGCACCGTGCGGCGCACCCAGCCCTTGGCTACCAGCGCCGACAGCGCGCGAGAGGTGCGGGCCCGGTCGAGCTGGGCCTGCACGGAGAGTGCGGAGGGATGCATCACCCCGCCTTCTGCCAGCAGGGCCAGCATGCGCCACTCACGCCGGGTGATGCCGTAGCGCCCCTCGCAAAGGCGCACGGCGGACGTGCCGGCTGCGCCGGCCAGGCGGCTCAGGCAATACAGCAACAGGTCGCCTAGCGCCTGTGGGTCCGCCATGCGTGGGCGGCGGGCCGTGCCAGAAGGCGCGTCAGACACTCGTGTAAACCCTTGCAGGAGTTGATTAGATCAATCCATTCTGAGCGGCTAGATTGCGTTCCACAACCCCGGTACAACCCGGGTGATGTGAGACTTTGCCGAGGAGACATCCCATGAAGCGCCGCGAATTCACCGCCCTGGCTGCTGCCAGCCTGCTGCCCGCTGCCCACGCCCAGAGCGACCGGCCGGTCAAGCTCCTGGTCGGATTCGCCCCCGGAGGCTCTGCCGACATCGCGGCGCGTCTGATCGCAGAGCGAATGTCGGCCGAACTGCGGCAGCCGGTGGTGGTCGAGAACAGGCCCGGCGCGGGGGGGCGAATCGCCGCGGAGCAACTCAAGAACGCCGCGCCCGATGGCGGCACCCTGATGTTGGCGCCGATCGTCGTGCCGGTGCTGGCGCCGCTGGTGTTCAGCAAACTGCCCTACGACCCCGTAGCCGACTTCGCGCCGGTGGCGCACCTGGCCAACTTCCAGTTCGGCCTGTCGGTGAACGCCAGCCATCCGGCCAGGACCGTGCCCGAACTGCTGCAGTGGTTCAAGGCCAACGCCGAAAAGACCAACTTCGGCAGCCCGGCCCCGGGCAGCCTGCCCCACTTCTTCGGCGTGATGATGGCGCGGGGGGCGGGCCTCGACATAGTCCACGTGCCCTTCAACGGAGGCGGACCGCTCATGAACGCACTCGTGGGCAACCAGGTGAGCTCGGCCATCGACACCCTGGTCGACCAGATCGAGTTGCACCGCTCGGGCAAGACCCGCATCCTGGCCACTTCCGGTGCGGCGCGCAGCCCCCTGCTGCCCGACGTCCCCACCTTCACCGAGTCGGGGTTGCGGGGCGTGGAGGGGGCGAGCTGGTTCGCGGTGTACGCGCCAGCCAGGACGCCCGAGGCCGTCGTGCGTCAGCAAAACGCAGCGATCAACAAGGCGCTGGCGGCGGCCGAGGTGCGCGAGCGCTTCGGCAAGCTCGGCCTCGAGCCGGTCGGCGGCACGCCTGCCGACCTGGCCGCCCTGATGAAGCGCGATACCGAACGCTGGGGGCCTGTCGTCAAGGCGTCCGGGTTCAAGGCCGATTGACCCGGGTGGCGTGATGACGCTGATGATGGGCGTCACCCGTGCGCCGCGCCCATGAACGTCCTCTTCATCATGGCCGACCAGCTGCGCTGGGACCACCTGTCCTGCGCCGGCCACCCGCACCTGCACACGCCGAACCTCGACGCCCTGGCTGCGCGTGGCGTGCGCTTCTCGCAGGCTTATGTCAGCAGCGGTGTGTGCGGCCCCAGCCGCATGAGCTACTACACCGGCCGTTATCCCGTCAGCCATGGTGCGACCTGGAACCGCGTGCCGCTGCCCCTGGGCGAGGTGACGCTGGGCGAGATGATCCGCGCCCACGCCGGTGCTCGCGGTGACGAGTGCCCGGACCTGTGGCTGGCGGGCAAGACGCACGTGATGCCGGACGTGGAGGGCCTGAAGCGCCTGTCCATCGAGGGGCAGAGCGAACTGGGCCATCTGTTGTCGCGCGGGGGCTTTCGCGAGATCGACCGCCACGACGGCCACCACGAGACGGGTGACGCCGACGGCTACGGTGCCTGGCTGCGGGCCCGGGGCTACGACAGCGCCAACCCCTGGAGCGACTACGTCATCTCGGCCATCGACGAAGGCGGCCAGGTGGTCAGCGGCTGGCACATGCGCAACGTGCACCTGCCTGCGCGCGTGCAGGAGGCGCACTCCGAGACGGCCTACATGACCGACCAGGCCCTGCGCTTCATGCGCGATCAGGGCAGCCGCCCGTGGGTGCTTCACCTGAGCTACGTCAAGCCCCACTGGCCCTACATGGCGCCGGCTCCGTACCACGCGCTGTACCGCTACGGGCACTGCCTGCCCACGGTCAAGCGCGCCTCCGAACTGGACAACGCCCACCCCGTGCTGGCCGCCTACCGCCAGCACGAGGAGAGCGCCACCTTCGCGCGGGACGAGGTGGTGCGCCGCGTGCGCCCGGCCTACCAGGGCCTCATCAAGCAACTGGACGACCACCTGGGGCGCCTGTTCAACGAGATGGCGGGCATGGGCCGCCTGGACGACACCCTGGTGATCTTCTGCGCCGACCACGGCGATTTCCTGGGCGACCACTGGCTGGGCGAGAAGGAGCAGTTCTTCGACACCGTGCAGCGCGTGCCCTTCATCGTGGCCGACCCACGGCGCGAGGCCGACGTCACACGCGGCCAGGTGGACAGACGCTTCGTGGAGTGCGTGGACGTGGTGCCCACCATCCTGGAAACCCTGGGTATCCCGGTGCCCGGCCACCGCGTGGAAGGACGCAGCCTGCTGCCCCTGCTGCACGGCCAGCAGCCGCCCTGGCGCGACTTCGTCTACAGCGAGCTGGACTACGCCTTCAAGGGCGCCCGCCTGGCGCTGGGCCGCACGCCGCAGCAGTCACGCGCCTTCTCCATCCGCACGGCCGCGCACCGCTATGTCAACTGGCTGGACCTGCCCGAGCAGCTGTGGGACCTGAGGGCAGATCCGGACCAGTTCGACGATCTGGGCCGCGAGGCCTCCACCGAAGGCCAGCGCCAGCAACTGCGTGGGCAACTGCTCGACTTTCTGGGCCGACGCAAGCACCGCACCACCCTCAGCGACGAGGCGGTGGAGCGCAGCACGGCAGCGCACAAGAAGGCGGGGGTGTTCTATGGGCAGTGGTGAGGGCGAGGGCGGGTTCAGCGCCTGGCCCGGTAGGGCTCGTCCTCGATGACGAAGCGAGCTTCGGCAAGCGCGTCGGCGATCCACTCGGCCACGGCCGGCAGGGCGCTGACGCGGTCCATGTAGGCGCGCACCGTGTCTGACACGGGCAGCGCGTAGGTGCGCAGCCGCATGCATACCGGGGCGTAGTAGGCGTCGGCGATCGAGAACTCGCCAAAGAGCATGGGCCCGCCGTGCTGCAGCAGCAGGCCTTCCCACATGGACTGGATGCGCGCGACATCAGCGCGCACGCCTGACTGGTCGCGCCAGACGATGGCGCCGATCTCCGGCAGCGAGGCCTCGATGTTCATCGGGCAGTGGCTGCGCAGGCTGCTGAAGCCGGCGTGCATCTCGGCGCAGATGCTGCGCGCCCGGGCACGCGCTGCCGGCTCGACTGGCCACAGCCGCTTCTCGGGGAATCGCTCGGCCAGCGTTTCGGCGATGGCCAGCGAGTCCCACACGGCCAGCGAGCCGTCCACCAGGACGGGCACCTTGCCGACGGGATTGAGCGCCAGGACCCGCTGCTTGAAGGGCGAAGCTTGCGCGAAGTCGTCGAACGGCACCATCACTTCCTCGAAGGCGATGCCCGCCTGGCGCATCAGCACCCAGGGCCGCATGGACCAGGAGGAGTAGTTCTTGTTGGCGATGAGGAGTTGGAGCATGGCAGGTTCAGGGGGAGGGTTGGTCACGAGAGTGAACCGGATTGCACCACGGGTGCTGGCGCCAGACCGTGTCCGGGTCTGCACCGACCGGCGAGGGCCGCCCAGGCGGAAGGGTGAACTTCCACACGCTGCAGCGCGGCCCCGATTTGGCTTTTCGCCAAACTTGAGTCAGACTTTCCCCAATTGACACAAGAAGGCCGCGCCAGGGACGGCCCGGCCACGTGATGGCGGAGTCGCTCATGGTGTCCCTGAACACGAACATGGCGGCCGTGAACATCCGGCGGTACTGGATGACCACGGAGTCGGCCTTGCAGACCACCACCGCGCGCCTGTCTTCCGGCCTGCGCATCAACAGCGCCCGGGACGATCCCGCGGGCCTGGTCGTCTCCGAGCGCCTGCTGGCGCAGATCCGGGGCGTGGACATGGGGGTGCGCAATGCCAACGAGGGCATTTCCCGGGCACAGGTGGGCGAGAGCGCCGTGGGCTCGGTGGTGAGCGCACTGCAGCGCATGAAGGAACTGGCCGTGCAGGCCTCCAACGGCATCCTGAGCGGCGCGGACCGGGATCTGCTGGAAGTGGAGTTCGATCAGCTGCAGGCCCAGGTCACGGATCTGGTCTCGAACACCGCCTATGGCGATGTGTCCTTGCTCGACAACGCCGACAGCGCGGCCTTTCAGGTGGGCCCCAATCCGCGCCAGACCGTTCACATGACCAACACCGATCTCTCAGGGTTGGCCACGACGGTGGGCACGCTGTCCCTGGTTGATGGCACAGGTGTCCTGGCCACCGCCGCCAACGCGGCCCTGGACACGGCGCTGGAGAACGCCACCTCAGCCCAGGCCTCGTGGGGTGCGGTGCAAAGCCGCTGCGACAGCGTGGTGTCTAACCTGGAGTCGTCTTCCATCGCCCTGACGGCCGCGCGCGGCCGCATCGTGGATGCGGACATCGCCACCGAAACGGCGAACCGTTCGCGCCTGTTGCTGCTGCAGGAGTCGGCCGTCGCCCTGCTGGCCCAGGCCAATGCCCGGCCACAGATGGTGCTGAACCTGCTGCTGGGCTGAGCCGCAGGCGGCCGCGCGCGCCGGGGCGACGTGCCCGGACCGGGATGCCCTGTGCCGGGCCTGCCGCCACGGCTTGCGACAATCCGGGTCTGCTTCCCATTCCCGGACTTGTCTCCATGAGCCAGAACATCCTGCAAACCCTGCCCGCCGGCCAGCGCGTGGGCATCGCCTTCTCCGGCGGCCTGGACACCTCCGCAGCCGTCCACTGGATGCGCGCCAAGGGCGCCATCCCCTGTGCCTACACCGCCAACCTGGGCCAGCCTGATGAGAGCGATTACGAAGAGATTCCGCGCAAGGCCCAGGCCTACGGCGCCGACATCGCGCGCCTGATCGACTGCCGCGCGCAGCTCGTGGCCGAGGGCATCGCCGCCATCCAGTGCGGGGCTTTCCACGTCACCACGGCGGGCGCCACCTACTTCAACACCACGCCGCTGGGCCGTGCTGTCACGGGCACTTCCCTGGTGGTGGCGATGAAGGACGACGGCGTCAACATCTGGGGCGACGGCAGCACCTACAAGGGCAACGACATCGAGCGCTTCTACCGCTACGGCCTGTTGGCCAACCCGGCGCTGAAGATCTACAAGCCCTGGCTGGACCAGCGCTTCATCGACGAGCTGGGCGGCCGCAAGGAGATGAGCGAGTACCTGATCGCCAACGGCTTCGACTACAAGATGAGCGTGGAGAAGGCCTACTCCACCGACTCCAACATGCTGGGCGCCACCCACGAGGCCAAGGACCTGGAGTTCCTTGACAAAGGCATCCGCATCGTCAATCCCATCATGGGCGTGGCCTTCTGGAAGGACGACGTGGTGGTGAAGGCGGAGGAAGTGAGCGTGCGCTTCGAGGACGGGCACCCCGTGGCGCTGAACGGCCGCACCTTCACCAGCGACGTGGAACTGTTCGAGGAGGCCAACCGCATCGGCGGGCGCCATGGCCTGGGCATGTGCGACCAGATCGAGAACCGCATCATCGAGGCCAAGAGCCGCGGCATCTACGAGGCTCCGGGCATGGCGCTGCTGCACATCGCCTACGAGCGCCTGGTCACCGGCATCCACAACGAGGACACCATCGAGCAGTACCGCAGCAACGGTCGCCGCCTGGGCAAGCTGCTGTACCACGGGCGCTGGTTCGACCCGCAGAGCCTGATGCTGCGCGAAACCGCGCAGCGCTGGGTGGCGCGCGCCGTGACGGGCGAGGTGACGCTGGAGCTGCGCCGCGGCAACGACTACTCCATCCTCAACACCGAAAGCCCCAACCTCACCTATACGCCCGAGCGCCTCTCCATGGAGAAGGTGGAAGACGCCGCCTTCACGCCGGCCGACCGCATCGGCCAGCTCACCATGCGCAACCTGGACATCGCCGACACGCGCGACAAGCTGGGCATCTACACCCGCACGGGCTTGCTGGGTGCGGGCAGCGAGGGCGCGATTCCGCTGCTGGGGGGGAAGTGAGCCAGCCAGCGGGCGCGCCTTGGGCCGTTCGGTTCCCGGGTCAACGATTGCGCCTCGGGGAGGTGACTTTCCCCAGCCCAGGCCTGTCCATCAGGCAGCATGGACTAATGGGGTCGATCTCGCGAGCCTGGTCTTGGGCAGCAGCGGCAAGCTCAGGCGAAAAAAGAGCGGCCCGTGGGCCGCTTCCAAAATCCAAGCCGCGTTGAGATGCGATTACTTCGGCAACACCACGGTGTCGATCACGTGGATCACGCCGTTGCTGGCGGCAATGTCGGTCTTGATGACCTTGGCATTGTCGACCGTGACGCCACCCATGGTGGCCACCGTCAACTCGCTTCCTTGGACCGTCTTGACTTTGCCAGCCTTGACATCCTTGGCCATCACCTTGCCGGGCACGACGTGGTACGTCAGCACGGCGGTCAGCTTGGCCTTGTCCTTCAGCAGGGCGTCCAGGTCAGCCTTCGGGATTTTGGCAAATGCCTCGTCAGTGGGCGCAAACACCGTGAACGGACCCTTGCCCTTGAGAGTCTCCACCAAGCCTGCGGCTTGCAGGGCGGTCGCCAGGGTCTTGAACTGGCCGGCGGCCACAGCGGTGTCAACGATGTCTTTGCCGTGGTTGGCGGCGTTCGCTGCAAACGAGAAGACGGTGGCGGCAGACAGAGCGATCAGTTTCTTGAACATGAAGATTCCTTCAGTGGAGAGAACATTACGGCAGTTCAAACGGACTGATTTTGAACTAACGAGTTTGCATTGTGAACTAAAGAGTTCTTTTGGTGAACGTGTTAGTTCAAATTGACCTTGTTGGTAACAAGGGCGATGCAGGCCTCCAGTCTGGTGGCTGCTTGCTGGTTCAAGCTGCCATTGCTGGCCGCGATGCCGGTCACCGGCCTTGCGCAATCGTGCCCAGCGCCTGCTCCTGCGGCTTGAAGGCCCGCTCGGTCTGGCCCAGCTTGTCCAGGCCGAACAGGCCGATGCGGAAGGTGCGGAAGTCGGCGCCTTCGTCGCTCTGCAGCGGTGCGTCTGAGGCGGTCTGCAGGCCCAGGGCAGCCTGCCGTGCGGCACTCCGCACCCCGAGACCCGGCGGTCCAGTCCGACGACAGCATGACCCCTCAAACGGGGATGGCAGCGGCCTGGCGGCGCTGTCACAGTCAAGGCCCACAGGAGGCGCTGCACGGTCTGTCGAGTCTTTCTTCAAGCCGCAGGGCTGAGCAGCCCGCCTGGAACTTCCACCTTGTCATGGCCGCGTATTGATGGACCGCATACTGATCGTCGACGATGAACTGCAAGTGCTCGATGGCATCCGCCGCGCACTGGGCCGCTACTTCACCATCGATCCGGTTTCCTGCGCCCACGAGGCGTTGCGCCGTCTGGCCGGGGGTGAGCGCTACGCCGCGATCGTCAGCGATCTGGCCATGAGCGCCATGGACGGGGTGACGCTGCTGGAGCGTGCGCGCCAGATTGCGCCGGCTATCCCACGGGTGATGTTGAGCGGCCATGGAGACCGGTCAGCCCTGATGGAGGCCATCAACCGTGCCGGCGTCATCGCCTTCCTGCAGAAGCCTACGCCCGCGGCGGAGTTGCAGCAGGTCCTGCGCAAGGCGATCGGCAGCGCCAAGGCCGCCGCCGCGCGGCATGCGGTACCGCTGAACCCGAGGCAGCAGTGGATCGCCGCCGAACTGGCAGATGCGGATCATGACGCGCAGTTCAGGCTGCTGCTGCAGCCGCGCATCGATGCAACAGACGGGCGGCTGGTGGCTACCGAAGCGCTGCTGCGCTGGCACCACCCCCGGCGTGGCCCGGTGCCGCCGGCCGAATTCATTCCCGTGGCCGAAGCCATGGGGTTGATTGACGGCATCACCCGCTGGGTGCTGCGTGAGACCGGCAGAGCATGGCGGACGCTGAAGGACGGGGGGGCCGAGCTGTCGATTTCGGTCAACGTCTCCGCTGCCAGCATCGGCACCTATGACCTGATGGGCGACATACGCTCGACCATCGCCGGGTCCGGCATGCCCCTGAATCGCCTGGAGGTTGAGATCACTGAAAGCCACAAGCTGGAGCAGACGGAACCGGCGCGGGACCTGCTGAGCGCCCTTCAGGGCTTGGGTGCGCGCACCGCGCTGGACGACTTTGGTACGGGCCATGCCTCGCTGGAGTTGCTCAGGCAGCTCGATGTCGACATGCTGAAGATCGACCGGTCCTTCGTTGCCGACGTGGTGCACAACGCCAGGCACCGCGAGATCGTGCGCTCCATCGTCGATCTCTCGCGAGCACTTCATCTGGAGGTCGTGGCCGAAGGCGTCGAGACGCTCACGCAGGCCTCGCTGCTCCACGGGCTGGGGGTCCACCAGTTCCAGGGCTTTCTCTTCGCGCCGGGCCTGACGGTGCAGCAACTGTTGAAGCAATGTCTTTCAACGCATGGCAGATTCGATGCGCTCGCCTGGCAGTGTGGCCAGCCGGCAGGAGGTATGTGAACATGTTCAAGGCAGCAAGCGCGTGCTCCACGCAAACCAACGCAACGTCCGCAGCGACCGAATGCGTGGCGCAGGTTACGGCAGCCGGTATCTCCAGGGCCGATTTCGTTGTGGTGCACGCCAACTGCGTTCTGTCGCTCCAGGAGATCGGCCGCGTCCTCCGGGAACGCTGGCCGGGAGTGCGCCTGCACGCGGCAACGTCCTGCCTGGGCGGCATGACCGACGCCCTCGTCGCGATGGCGCCTGACGGGGGCCTGGCTCTGCTGGCCATCAGCGATTCCTCTGGCGACTACGGGCTGGCCGCGGGCGAGCTGTCGGAGGGGTCTGAATCCGTGGGCAGGCACCTGGCGCAACGCGCGCTGCAGGATGCAGGGCGCCCTGGCGAGATTCCGGCACTGGTGCTCGTCTGTGCCACACCGGGCGACGAAGAGGACTTCCTGGCCGGCGTGAAGTCCGTGGTCGGGGTGGAGACACCCATCATCGGAGGTTCGGCCGCAGACAATGACATCAGCGGCAGCTGGCGCATCCTGGACGGTGACGAGCCCCGGGCCGCCGGGGCCATGGTGAGCGTGCTGTTTCCCAGCGTGGGCGTCTACGCCGCATTCGAGAGCGCCTACGCTCCTTCAGAGCAGCGCGGTGTGATCACCCGCGCCGAGGGCCGGCGCATCCTGGAGATCGAAGGAAAGCCCGCGGCCGATGTCTTCGAGCGCTGGACTGAGGGTTCAATCCGCCGGCCCACCACTGGCAGTATCAACATCCTGATGGCCTCGGCGCTGACACCGCTGGGCCGGCAGGTCGGGGCCCTGAGGGACATGCCCGTCTATACCCTGTCGCACCCGGAGAACATCTGCGCCGATGGCTCGCTGACACTGTTCACGCGCGTCGCGGTGGGTGACGAACTAGTGTTCATGAAGGGCACGACCGGGACGCTGGTCAATCGGGCGAGCAGCGTCCTGCGCTCGGCCAGCCGGTACGCCGACCTCGACCCCGCCCAGATCAAGGCGATGGTGATGTACTACTGCGGCGGCTGCATGCTGCAGGTGCGTGACCGGCTCGACGAGATTCAGGCCACTCTGAAGCGCACGGCCCCCGGCGTTCCCATGGTGGTGGGCTTCACCTTCGGCGAGCAGGGCGTGATGTCGCAGGGGCCGGTGCAACACGGCAACCTGATGATTTCCTCCATCGTGTTCGGGCGTTGAGCAGGCAAGTGGTGCAGGCGGGTCGCCCGGGCTGGCCCCAGGAATCCTTGGTGACGCCGCCCTTGCCTGCGTCCACTGGGGGCACGCTGGTCATCGACCTCGATGACCGGGGCAAGCTGACGGGCAGCTGTTCCGGTGACCTTCACCTGCTGGACGAACTGGGCAGCACGCTCGCGCTGGAGCCGGGGGCTGAGTTGGACCTGCATCTGCGGCCCGGGTTCCGGCTCGCGGCAGGGGAGGCCCTGCGCGATTGCATGAGAAGTGGCCGGCCTGCCCAGCGCATGCTGGAGGGCGGTGCCGGGGACGAGGGCTGCCTGATGGAACTGCGGGTCTGTCCCCGCTGGAGTGGCGGGCAGGACAGGCCCGAGGGCTATTGCGTGATGGTGCGCGATGCCAGCGCCGACGTCCGCAACACGCGCATGCTGGACCGCCTGGCGCAGGTGGCCCGGCGGACGTCGAATCTCGTCGTCGTCACGGACGCCAGGCAGCGCATCGAGTGGGTGAACGAAGCCTTCACGCGCACCTCGGGCTACACGCTGCAGGAGGTGATGGGGCGGCGGCCCGGAGAACTGCTGCAGTTCGAGGGCACGGACCCCGCAACCATCGACAGCATCCGCGCCGGCCTGAGCGCCCGGCGGCCGGTCCGGGCCGAGATCCTGAATCGCAGCAAGTCGGGCCGGGAGTACTGGCTGCACCTGGACATTCAACCTGTCTTGACGGCTGAAGGCCTTCTCGACGGATACGTCGCGGTCCAGACCGACATCACGGAAGAAAGGCGCCAGGCGCAGGGGCTGAAGGACCTTGCCGCCCAGGCCGAGGCGGCCAGCGCCATGCTGCAGGCCGCCGTCCAGGCCTTGCCTGATGGGTTCGCCATGTTCAGCCCAGACGGGCCGCTCATGTTGCACAACCGGGCCTATCTCGACCTGCACCCCCTGGTGGCCGACATGCTGCCTGGAGTCACGCTGCAAGCTCTGATGAGGGAAGAGCTTCTGCGGGGTGAGTATCCGCAGGCCAAGGGCCAGGAGGAGGTCTGGCTGGCCGAAAGGCTGGCGATGCTGGAGGCGCAAGGGAGGTGGTCCGCGGAGTTGGAGCTCGCTGACGGCCGCTGGGTGCGAAGCGTGAAGCTGCGCACTTCCCAGGGCGGTTTCATCGCCCTGAGAAGCGACATCACGCAGCTCAAGCGGGCCGAACAGCAGGCGGTCTGGCACAGGGTGGCCGCCATGGACGCCTCCCAGGACGCCATCGCCATGGCCGATGCCGACGGACGGCTGACCTACGTGAACTCGGCCTTCATCCGGTCGTTCGGCGCAGACCACCCCGGGGCCTGGATCGGCCGGGAGTGGTGGCAGATCTGCCCACCGGCCGACCGAGAAGCCGTCGCGCTGGAGGCGCATGCCAGCCTGGAGGATCTGGGCCGCTGGCGCGGGTATCTGCGAGCGGTGGGTTCACGGGCGCCTATCTCCTACCAGGAGGCATCGCTGACCAGGACACCAGACCGGGCAGTGGTGCTGATCACGCGCGATGTGGGCGAACTCAAGAAGAATCTCGAGGCGGAGACCTCGTTGCTCGATCTGCTGATGGGCATTGCATCGCGCTACCTCAACACCCCGGTGGAACAGGTCGATACCGCGATCGTGGAAGCCCTGGGCCAGCTCGGCAGCTACATGGAGGCGGACCGAGCCTACATCTACTCCTATGACTGGGATGCTTTCACGGCCTGCAACACGCACGACTGGTACGCCGACGGCACCGCTCTGCGGCGCCACAGGAGCCAGGCTGTGCCGCTGGCCAACCTGACTGAGTGGGTGAACGCCCACCGGGCCAACCGCATCGTGAGCATCCCGAGCGTGGAGGCGCTGCCCGCCGCCGACGGACTGCGCAAGCTCCTGGACCCTGATGGCGTCAAGAGCCTGGTGGCGATACCCCTCATCGGGGCTGAAGGCTGCGAAGGGTTCCTGGGCTTCCATTCGTTGAGCAGGAAATACCACTACACGCCCCGCGAGGAGAAGCTGCTTGGCTTCTTCTCCGACATCTCCCGCAACCTGCGCGGCCGAGCGAAGCTGGAGGTCGCGCGTCACGAGGCAACCGAGAAGCTGCGACAGGAGAAGGAACGTCGCCATATCCAGGATGCGGTGGTGCAGCAGCAGGTGGCGTCAGAGGCCAAGCTTGCCGGTGCGTTGCTGGAGATGCAGAGGCTGCACGAGCGCGACCGGCAGATGCGACTGGCCAGCGAATTGCTGGTGGAAGCCCTGCGCAGCTTCAGCGAGACGCAGGACCTGGCCGACGGCCCGATCCACCTGCTGGAGCAACTGGCCCAGGCCATGGAGACAGACTGCATCGCCTTGCTGCCGCTGGATGAACGGCAGGATCTGCAGTGCCTCGGGCACCCGGCCTGGTGGGAGGACTTCCGTCAGGACAGGGCACTCGTCAACCACCTGGCCGGGAGATTGCACCGGCTGGTGGGCGACCTGTCGGCTGTGCCGGTCTACAGCCATCTGGTCGACCAGTGGCCTTCCGCCCGGCTGCATTGGCTGGCCACGGCACGCGTCGAACCCAGGGGCGGCGCCTACCTGCTGGTGGCGGCGGGCACTGTGGCGAAGGTCCTGGACCCGAGCAAGGCGCTGCTGTTCCAGCGCTTTGCCCCGCTGATCGCGGAAGCCCTGCGCAGGCGCGACGACGCACTGAGGGCACGCAAGCTCGAACAGGACCTGCAGCAGGCACAGAAGTTCGAGGCCCTGGGCGCGCTGGCAGGAGGCATCGCGCACGAGATCAACACGCCAATGCAGTACATCAGCGACAACCTGCATTTCCTGAGGGATTCGTTCGCCGAACTGATCTCCGCACTGCAGCGCCAGGGTGGCGCCGGTTCAGCACGGCAGGCGGCCGACGCGGACCTGGAGTTTCTGCTCAAGGAGATACCGCTTGCGCTTGAGCAGTCACTGAACGGCAGTCGGAGGGTGGCCGAAATCGTGGAGGCGGTCCGCACCACGGCCTACCCGGAACTGGCGCCCGACGAGCGCATCGACCTGCGCACCGTGCTGGAGCACTGCCTGGTCGTCACGCGAGGGAACTGGAAGCACGACATCGACGTCTCGCTACACGGTGAGCGCGCGATTCCGGTGCTTCGAGGCAGCCCCGGACAAATCAGCCAGGTGTTCGTCAACCTGACGACCAATGCCTGCGACGCGGTCAGGACCGCGTCCGATGGCCGCAGGGGCGTCGTGCGCATCAGCCTGGGCGTGGAATCGGGCGCGGTGGTGGTGCATGTCGACGACAACGGCCCTGGCGTCCCGCAGGCCCTGCGAAGCCGCATTTTCGACCGCTACTTCACGACCAAGGATGTCGGCAAGGGCACGGGCAGAGGGCTGGACATCTGCCGCGGCATCGTCGAGCAGCACGGTGGGGAAATCTGGGTGGGCGACTCGCCGCTGGGCGGCGGACGCTTCACCGTGAGCCTGCCCGTCTCGGCGTAGCACGGTCGCGACGGTCCGTCGCCGGGCTTGCTCAAGCGCGGCTATTGGCCGGTGTTTCTCAACACAACCCGCACCAGATCGGCCTGACGCGATACACCGACCTTGCCAAACACGGTCTTCAGATAGCTGCGCGCCGAACTCAGCGTCCAGGCTTCACGTTCGGCCGTGGCCTCGAGGGACAGGCCGCTGGCAAGCGCCGCCGCCAGCCTGCTTTCCGAGGGCGTCAGGCCGAACATGCCGCGCAGCAGGTGAGGGTCGATGGCGGGATCGTCATCCTCGGCGAACAGGTACAGGCAGGTCACCGGCCCTGCGTTTCCTTCGTCCTCACCTGGGCGAACGACGATGCGCAGCGGCCCATGCTGTCGGGACTGCAGCGTCAGTGCATCAGACAGGCCCTTGTCGCGGGCGGCCCGCACGGCCTGGTGCAGGCGACGGGTGTCCTCGGTGTCGGAGGCCCGGCAGACGCCTGAGTTGTCGACGGTGAGACCGTCGCGCCAGGACAGCAGGCTGCCAGCGCGCTGGTTCGTGAACAGCACCTGCCCCCGGGGCCCCAGGACGATGACCCCGGACTTCAGCAGGTCGATCGCGGCCTTCGCGGAGACCGCCTGGTCGGTGGAGGAAGCAGCAGCGGACCGGCTGTCCAAGGCGGCCTTCACGGCCGACACCAGTGTCGGCGTCGGGCAAGGCTTGATCAGGTAGCGGAAGATGCGGCCGACGTTGATCGACGAGATAGCGACATCGAAGTCCGTCGAGCCGGAAAGCACGATGGACAGGGTCTGCGGACACGTCCTGGCCAGCCTGCCCGCCAGCGTGACTCCATTCATATCGGGCATGCGGATGTCCAGCACCACAACGTCGACCGGAGCCTCTCGTAGCGCCGCCAGCGCCACGCCGGGGTCCCGGTAGAAGGACACAGACCAACCCAGGTTCAGCCGGCGCAGGCTCCGCCGCAGGCCGTCCAGCAGATCGGGGTCGTCATCGACGAAGGCGACCTTGGGTAGCGCGGGTCCCAGGCCCTGTTCGGCCTCCGGGGGGCTTGACGATGACTCGGCACTTCCCGTGCCCTGTGGATCTGTCTTGTTCATGCCCGCACGACCCGCCGCCGAACAGGCGGCCATGAGGCAGCGTGGCCTGAGCGCCGCGTTTGGCGCGTCGCAGGCGCTGGTACCCGGGTGGGGGTGAAGCTGCCGCAGGGCAGACGCTGGCCGGCGCGGTGATGCGGCGCAAAGTCGAACACGGTGTGGTGCTGCGCAGCGGTGTGGTGCCAGCTGGCGATAGCATCCCCTTCCCAGCGGAAGCGCACCGCGAACTCCAGCTTCTTGATCCCCTCGACCCGCATGTTCAGCAGCGCCTCTGACAGGGTCAGGTGAAGGCCCTGCGGCTCCGACGCAATGGTCTTGAACATGGGTCATCCTCTCGTCGGGTTACCAGCACTTGGCCATCGGGCCAGCAGGCACATTACATGGCGTGAGGGCAAAAAAGATTGCTGCGTAGGTGACAATCTTCAGGTGAATTTCAATCCCATTGCTATTCCCAAGGTGCCCACATCACCCTTTCGGGTGGACTTCTGGGAGATGCTGCCCGCATCCGCTGCTCAGGCCTTGCGTCGCAAAGGCAGCGTGCGGCAGTACCCTGATGGTGCCTTGCTCATGCTCCGCGGGCAGCCCGTTTCGGGCCTGCTGGTGTTGCAGCGCGGGCGCCTGCGGGCGGTGACGGGCGGTGCGAATGGAGAGGAACACTTCCTCCGCTGGGTCGAGTCGGGCGAGGCCGTGGGTATGGCCACCGTACTGACGGAATCGCCATTTCAGATGGACCTGATTTCCAGCGGCGACAGCCAGGCCCTGTGGATCGGACGCGAGGTGGTGCTGGAAGTGCTGCGCAGCGACGCCGAGGCGGGGATCGCCGCGGCACGGTTCTTGAGCGCTCGCCTGAGCGAGGCGGTGGACCTGCTGGCCGCACGATCGCAACTGCGCCTGGATGACCGTCTTCTGACCGCCTTGCAACACTTTGCCCAACGCAACGGCGAACCTTTGCCCGAGGGCCGAGTGAGGCTGCTTCTGACACAGGAAGATCTGTCCCGTGCAGTGGACGCCTCGCGCCAGCGAGTCAATCAAGCCTTGAAGCGTCTCCAGACCCAGGGCATGGTCGAGTTGGGGTACCGGTGCATCGACATCCGCCGCTGGCCTGTGTGAGAGCGCACCCGCACAGCACCCGGCCGTTTTCGACGACCGGTGGACGGTGTCGCTACTGCGGCATTGGCTTGAAGACCCCGCGGCTTCAGGCCGCCTTGGCCGGCGTAACAGCCTCGGCGCGTACCTGCGCAATGGCCTGCAGCGCCTGCTCCAGCGGCTTCACAGCCCGCTCGGTCTGGCCCAGCTTGTCCAGGCCGAACAGGCCGATGCGGAAGGTGCGGAAATCGGCGCCTTCGTCACACTGCAGCGGCACGCCCGAGGCGGTCTGCAGGCCCAGGCCGAGGAAGGCCTTGCTGCTTTGCATATCGGCGTCGTCGGTGTAGCTGACCACCACGCCCGGGGCGCGGAAGCCGTCTGCGGCCACGCTGGGGTAGCCGTGACGCTGCATCAGCGTGCGCACGGCCTCGCCCAGTTCCCACTGCTGCTGGCGCAGCCGTTCGAATCCGCGTTCGCGCGTCTCTTCCATCGCCTTGCGGGTGGCCTCCAGCGCGTCGGTGGGCATGGTGGTGTGGTAGACGTGGCCACCGCCCTCGTAGATCTCCATGACCTGCAGCCACTTCTTCAAGTCCAGCGCGAAGCTGGAATTCGTGGTGCCGTCGATGCGCTCACGCGCCAGGTCAGACAGCATCACGAAGGCGCAGCAGGGCGAGCCGCTCCAGCCCTTTTGCGGGGCGCTGACCAGCACGTCCACGCCGCAGGCCTTCATGTCTACCCAGATGGCGCCGGAAGCGATGCAGTCCAGGACGAACAGCCCACCCACCTCATGCACTGCGTCAGCCACGGCACGCAGATAGGCGTCGGGCAGGATCAGGCCGGCCGATGTCTCGACATGCGGCGCGAACACCACGGCGGGTTTCTCCTTGCGGATGGTCTGCAACACCTCGTCCAGCGGGGCCGGGGCAAACGGCTCGCGCGGCCCGGGACGCTGGCGCCGCGCTTTGAGGACGGTGCACGAGGAAGGGATGCGCCCGGCGTCGAACACCTGCGACCAGCGGAAGCTGAACCAGCCGTTGCGCAGCACCAGCACGTGCTGGTCGTGTGCGAACTGGCGCGCCACGGCCTCCATGCCGAAACTGCCGCTGCCTGGCACCACGATGGCCGAACGGGCGCCGTACGCCTCTTTCAGGATGCCGGAGATCGCGCACATGGTGCGCTGGAATTTCTTCGACATGTGGTTGACCGCACGGTCGGTGTAGACCACCGAGTATTCGAGCAGGCCATCAGGGTCAACGTGGGGAAGCAAGCCGGGCATGAAGAACTCCATGGCGGAATGTGCCGCCTAAAAGGATGCCGAGCCTACCACCGGCTGTCGTCGGCCGTGCAGACGACCCACGGCGTCGTGCGCGTCCTGTGCGCCGGCTCATGGGTGATCTGCGCTGCGGTCTCTGGCAACACGATTACGCTAATCGGCGTTGCGTTGTCCCTTTCGCCTCGGAGCGGGTGCAGCCTGCAGCGCAGGCGTGAAGCTGCCACAGGTGAGACGTTGACCGGCACGGTAGTGCGGCGCGTAGTCGAACACGGCGTAATGCTGCGTCGCTGCGTTGTCCCAGATCGCGATGGAGTCCTTCTCCCAGCGGAAGCGAACCGTGAACTCGGGCTTCTTGATCCATTCGAAGAGCATGTTCAGCAGAGATTCGGACAGGTCCATGTGAAGACCCAGCAGGCGCTTGGTCCAGATGCTGTTCACGAACAGGGTCTTGCGGCCTGTGACCGGATGCGAGATGACCGCAGGGTGCACGGCAGTCGGGTTGTCCTTGATCATCTTGGCTTCGCGCTCGGCAAGCGCTGCAGCCAAGGCCTCGACGCTCGGCTTCGCAGGCGCCAGATGCCCAGCCTTGAGAGCGGCGTCTGCCTGCTTCTTGGCCAGCCGCTCGTAAGCATTGATGCGGCGGAAGTGCCAGGGCAGATCATGCTCGGCCTGGAGGCTCAGCAACAGTTGTTGCAGAGGTGCGCCCAGCGCGTCGAAGGCTGCTCCTGCGCTCATCCACATCGTGTCACCTCCTGCGGGTGGCATGTCCGTGATGCGCAACATGGACACCAGGTTGGGCTTCTTGCGAAAGGTGACGTCGGTGTGCCAGCGATCGGTTTCCGGCGCCTCATGGCCCTCATGCGCGATGAGCTGGATCTGAGGGAAGTTCTGGAGATGAGGGAAGAACTCGTGCTCCTCCATCTCGCCGAACTTGCGACCGAGCCGCAGGTAGTTCTCCGGCTTCAGCGCCTGGCCGCGCAGGAAGATGACCCCGTGCTGCCACAGCGCCTGCTGGATCTCCTCGTAGACGTCGTCATTGCGCACGGCATTGAGGTCTACCCCTGTGAGGTGGGCGCCAATGCAAGGTGTGACTGGATCTACCTGGATGTGTCTGAATTTCATGCGAATTGCCCTCTCACTGCCAGTGCAGCAGCCGCTTCTCAAGCCATGTCATCAGCCGCACGATCGCCACGCCCAGCAATGCCAGAACGAGCAGCAGGGCCATGACGCCGTTGACGTCAAAGGTGGAACTGAGATAAGCCAGCCACTGGCCCAGGCCCTTCTCGCTGGCGATGATTTCCGCGCCAATGACACCCAGCAGCGCATAGATCAGGCCCAGGCGCAGGCCCGAGAAGATAACCGGTACGGCGCCCGGCAGCGTGACCTGGAAGAAGGTGGTGGTGGCACGCGCTCCCAAAGTGCGGCACAGCGTCACGTGGTCGGGACTCACACCTCTGATGCCCGCCACCGTGGCCGACAAGACGATAAAGAAGGTCAGAGAAAACCCCACGGCGATCTTGCTGCCCAGGCCCAGCCCGAACCAGAGGATGAACAGGGGCGCCAGCGCGATGCGAGGCATGACATTCAGCGCGCTGAAGTAGGGTTCAGCGAAGCGCTCCAGCGAAGGCCAACGCACGAAAGCCAGCCCCACCGCGAAGGCGGCCGTGCTGCCCAGTGCGAAGGAGGACACCACGCCGGCCATGGTCCAGCCCAGGTCTGTCCACAGCTTGGCGGACGTCGCGTTGAGCCACAGGAACTTCGCCACGCCGCTGGGTTGGCCGAAGAAGGTGGGGTCCAGCCAACGTCGTTCGGCGGCCAGTTCCCCAAGGCCCAGCAGCACCGCAACGAATGCCACGTGCAGCCCAGCGCGCCGCCAAAGGCTCGAACCGTCCTTCACACCATCTTCAGCCCTCATGGCGTGCCCATCCGGACTCCAGGTGCGACCACAGCAGGGCGTAGAGCTCGTGAAAGTGCGGGTCCTTCTGCAGCTCACGGATCGATCGCGGACGAGGCAGGTCGATGAGCACGTCGGCCACGATGCGGCCGGGCCGCGAGGACATCACCACCACCCGGTCCGACACGGCCACGGCCTCGGCCAAGTCATGGGTCACGAAGAGGACGGAGTGCCGATGCTGGTGGCACAGTCGCAAGAGCAAGTCCTCCAGCTGGAGCTTGGTTTGTGCATCCAGGGCGCCAAAGGGTTCGTCCATCAGCAGCAAGGGAGCGTCCATGGCGAAGGTGCGTGCCAGTGCGGTGCGCTGGCGCATGCCGTGCGACAGGGCCTTGGGCAACATCTGCTCTTGTCCTGCCAGACCCACCTCAGCCAGCAAGGTGCGCGCCCGCTCAAGCCGCTGCAGCTTGGGCACCCCCCGCACCTCGAGGCCGAAGGCTGCGTTGTCCAGTGCCGTGCGCCACGGCAGCAGGCTGTCTCGTGCCAGCATGTAGGCGACGTCGGGATTGCCCTGTCGGGGCGGAAGCCCCATCACCTGCAACTGACCAGGTCCCTCGTGAGACACCAGACCCGCACACAGGTTGAGCAGCGTCGTCTTCCCGCAACCGCTCGGCCCGACCAGCGAAACAAACTCCCCTTCATCGACCCGCAGCGAGACATCGTCCAGCACGGGCGACTGACCGTCAAAGCTCAGGTGCAGGCTGTCCAGTTGAATGGCCGGGCCCGCTTGAGGGGGGGACATCATGAAATCGGCGGCCTGCAGGGGAGCCTGGCTCCGTACGGAGGATCAGCGCTGCAGCAGTCTCGAGGTGTCGACCAACCTGTCGATCTGTCCGTTGCTGTGCAGGTACTGCGCAGCGTGTTGCAGCGCCTTGGGGTCCACGTCAGCACCAAAGCCGGGCATGCTGTTGCGCAGGGCCACCTCCAGCACTCTTTCTCCGCCTGGTGCGTTGATGGGGAATGTGTCACGCGCGATCTTGAGCATGGCGTCGAATTGCGCCGGATTGCGCGCCAAGACCTCCGCTTCGCGAAGGACACGCACATAGGCCTCCACGGCCTTCGGGTTGCGGGCCGCGAACTCGGCCCTGACAGTCTGGACGCTGGCGGCGCCGCGCAGGTTCAGGATGTCAGCCGGACCCTGACCCTTGCGCGGGTCCAGCACCACTCGGCACGCCTTGCTGACTTCACAGAAGCCGTCCATGGGGGTGAACAGCACCAGCGCATCGATCTGCTTGTTCACCATGGCCGGAAAGGCGGTGTTGGGTGCACCAACCGCCACGATGGTCACGTCCTCTGCCCTCATGCCCGCATCCTTGAGCATGTCCACCAGCTGGAACTCCGCGCCACTGCCTCGGGCCGTCACCCCTACGCGCTTGCCCTTGAAGTCCTGCATCATCCCCGGGTAGCCTTTGCCTGCGTTGGGTGTTTCCAGGCCCGCTGCCGCCATCAGGAAAAAGATGGGCTCACGCGCGCCGCTCGCAATCACCTTGAGGTCGGCGCCCTTGTGTGCGGCCTGGACCACCACCTCAGGGGGGCCGAAGGCCACATCCAAGTCGCCTGAGAGCAGTGTCTGGATACCCAGGGGCGCCGCCGGGATGGTCTTTAGCTCGCACTTCAACCCCTGTTTCTCGCACAGTCCGTTGGCATTGGCGACGCGTACGAGGAAATTGCCCAGGCCGGGATAGTCCTGAATCCTCAGCGTGGTGGTCTGGGACCACGCAGGCAGGGCCAACAGCAGCCCAGTGATCCATCCGGCAAGTCGAACGGTCTTGATCATCTGCCATCCTCCAACGGTGCAGCCGAGCGTCGAAACGCACCCAGCCAGAGGATTAGACGGCTGGTCGTTCTTTCAGATTGCCGCATACGTGACAATCCGCGGGTGAATCCCTATCCTGTTCCTGGTGCCCGGGCTTCAGTGTCACCCTACCGGTTGCATCTGTGGCAGATATTGCCCGCAGAGGCAGTTGACATCTTGCGCCGGCAGGCGGTGTTGAGGCAGTTTCGCGATGGCGCCTTGATCATGCAGAGAGGCCAGCCCGTGACGGGCATGCTGGTCCTGCAGCGTGGCCGATTGCGTGCCGTGACCCACGGTCCTAACGGCGATGAGCACCTGATTCGATGGGTCGAGCCTGGCGAGGCCGTCGGCGTAGCCTCCGTGTTGACGGGATTGCCGTTTCAGACGGATCTGGTGTCGAGCGGTGAAAGTCAGGCGCTGTGGATTGCAGTTGATGCCGTACTGGGAGTGCTTCGCCGCGACCCCGAGGCGGGCATCGCGATGTCGCGCTTTCTGGGGTCGCGACTGAGCGAAGCCCTTGAACTGGTGGCGGCCCAGTCCCAGAGTCGCCTGGATGACCGACTGCGGGCTGCACTGGAGCACTTCGCTACCGAGAACGGCGAAGAACTGCCTGACGGTCGGGTGAGGTTGCGCCTGACACAAGAGGACATGGCCCGTGCCGTTGGGGCGTCGCGTCAACGCGTCAATGAGGCGTTGCTGCGTCTTCAGGCAGGGGGTGAGATCGAGGTTGGGTACAGGCGTATCGTGATTCAACGTGGAGTGGCACGATCCTCTACCTGAAGGACGCCGCCGCCCGCAGCGTGCCCACCTCGATGCCGTTCCAGTTCTTCATCGACACCTCGCTCAAGGTGCGCATGAAGGCGGCGTCGCCGTCATTCAGCGGCAGCAGTGCTTCGATGATGCCGGCCATCACCACCTCGCAGGCGCGCGCGGTGTTGCCGTCGTCCATCTTCAGCGCCACGCCCAGGCCCAGCTCCGGCAGGGCCGCGCAATACACGCCTTCGGCGCCCACCTTGCAGAACACGCGCTCGCCCAGGCGTTCCATCACGCGGGTGTCGAAGCGCCCGGTGCCGGCCACCATGTAGGGTGCGCGGGACACGGCTTCGCGCAGTCGGCGGGCGGCGCGCGCGTGCCCTTCGCGCATTCCCACCCCTGTGGCCACGCGGGCGAAGGCATGCGCCAGGTGGCGCAGCGGGATGGCGTAGGTGGGGATGGAGCAGCCGTCGGTGCCGCGCGCGGCGGTAGCGAGGTCAAAGCCCGTGCTGTCCTGCAACGCGGCGGTGACCTCGCGCATCACGGGGTGCTCGGGCTTCACGTAGCCGCGCAGAAAGCCCGCCACGTCACGCCCGTCGGCCAGCATGCAGCCCAGGCAGACGAAGCCCGAGTGCTTGCCCGAGCAGTTGTTGTTCAGGGCGGTGGGCTGGGTGCCGGCGGCGGCCATCGCCTTCACGGCTGCGTCGTTGTAGGGCCAGTGCGCACCACATTCCAGTGCGCTCACGTCCACGCCGGCCTTGGCCAGCATGGCCGCCGCCGTGCGCGCGTGGCGCTCCTCGCCGCCGTGCGAGGCGCAGGCGATGGCCAGTTCCTCATCCGTCAGACCCAGGCGGTCTGCCGCGCCGCTTTCCACCAGGGGCAGGGCCTGCAGCACCTTCACGGCCGAGCGCGGAAAGATCGGCCGCTCCACGTCGCCCAGCGCCGTGTGGACGGCACCGTCGGCATCCACGATGGCGAGGGCGCCGCGGTGGAAGGATTCGACGATGCCGCCGCGGGTGGCTTCGGCGAGGACAGGGTGGGTGTTCAGGGGAGAGGGGTTGGGGGCATGCATCCGAGGCACTGTAGCGCCGGTGAACCGGCCGCTGGGTGCTGGGTACGGCGTGCTGGTCACTGGTTACGGAGAGGATTTGCGCATCAGGCTGCCGGCGGACAATTGAGCGATGTTCCTTTCGACCTTTGACACCCCCGCACTGCTGGGCGTGGATTTCACCAGCGCGCCGTCGCGCCGCAAGCCCATCACCGTGGCCCGGGGCCGCCTTCAAGGACCGGTGCTGCGCTTCGAACGCCTGGACGTGTGCACGGACTTCAGCGCCTTCGAGGCGGCCCTGGCCGAACCCGGCCCCTGGCTGGGGGCGTTTGACTTTCCTTTCGGCCTGCCCAGGGCCTTTGTGGAGCATCTGGCGCTGGGGGCTTCTGCGCAGGGCGTGATGGCCGAGTTGCGGCGGCGCTGCACCACGCGCATGGGCTTCCGCGCCCTGGTCGATGCCTGGGGCAACACCCGGCCCGCCGGCCAGCGCCTGCTGCACCGGCGCACCGACGGTGCGCTGCCCGGCATCAGCTCCACCAGCCCGCTGCAGACCCGCTACGTGCCCGTGGGCTTCATGTACTTCGAGGGGCTGTCGCGCCTGCTGGCCGCGGGCCTGAGCCTGCCCGGCCTGCATGCAGGCGACGAGGCTCGCGTGGGCCTGGAGGGCTACCCCGGCTGGCTGGCGTACGAGCTGATCGGCAACCGCTCGTACAAGAACCAGGACAGCGCCGACCGGCTGATCGCCCGCAAGGACATCGTGGACGCCCTGGAGCAGGGCCGCACCCGGCTGGGGCTGCGCCTGAAACTCACGCATGCGCAGCGCGACAGCTTGGTGGACGACGCCTCGGGCGACCGGCTGGATGCCGTGTTGTGCCTGGTGCAGGCGGCCTGGGCGGCCGCGCAGCCCGGCTACGGCCTGCCGGCAGAGGTGGACCCGGTGGAGGGCTGGATCGTCACCGCTTGAAGTGCGGGCCGCAGACGACGGCATGCGGGCCTGATATTCAGGCCGGTTCCATCCCCTGGCGCCGCTTGGCCTCGTCCGCCACGGGTGAGGCCATGAAGGCCAGCAGCTCTTGCGCCGCTTCAGGTTGCCGGCACGTGGCCGCCAGCGCTGCTGAGAAGGTGGTCATGATCTGTACGCCCGGCGGCAAGGGGCCGACGATGGCGATGCCTGGCACATGCAGCAGTTCGCTCAACTGCTGAAAGCCCAGCGCCACCTCACCTTGCGCGACCAGGCGGGCCACCGGCACGCCCGGTGGCGCCTGGACGATGCGCGGGCGCACCGTCTCCAGGATGCCCCAGCGCTCGAAGGTCTTGAGCAGGTGCGTGCCGCTGGGGCCGGTGGAGTATCCCAGCGTCGGCGCGGCCAGTACGGCCGCCTTCAGCGCGTCTTCCGTGCCAATGTCCAGTTGCGGTGCCCCCGCCGGCACGGCCACCGAGACACCTGAGCGCACCAGGGCCACGGTGCTGCTGGCCACCGTCTTGCCAGCACTCTCCAGGGCCGCCAGGGCGTTGGCGGCCAGCACCACGAGGTCGAAGACTTCGCCTTCCTGCACGCGCCGGGCCGCGTCTACCCCGCCCACGGCCTCCAGGGTCGTGGGGCCACCACCGGCACGCTCATGGCCAGCGATCAGCTCGGCCAGCACCTGGCGGGTGGCCATGGAGGAAATCATGCGCAAGGGTGTCATGGGTGCAACCTGTTCAAACCATGAGGGACGGGGCGGCTGGCGCCGGGTACTGTCACAGATTGTCACGAAGCGCCCACACAGGCGCCACAGACAAGCGTGCCAGGGGTTTCCACAATGCCTTCCATCGACACACGGTGTGTCGCCACAGTGCAGCAACAAGGAGATTCCCATGAGCAAGTTCACCCCCCGCGCCTTCGCCCTCGCCCTGGTGGCCACCACCCTGACCGTGGGCGTCACCGCAGCCCTGGCGCAAGACTTCCGCAGCGGTGATCACCGTGTGTCCAGCGCGTCCCTGGCCCGCGTCATCAGCGTCACGGCGAACACCGAGCGCTTCAGCGAGCAGAGCCAGCACTGCACCGAGCAGCAGCAGGTGGTGACCACCCCGGGTCAGGCGGGCTGGGGGACCACCTTGGCCGGATCGCTGATTGGCGGCGCCATCGCGTCACCCATCGGCAAGGGCAGCGGCAAGGTGGTGGCGGTGGCCGCGGGCAGCACCGTGGGCGCGCAGATCGCGCGCAACATGGCCGAGCAGAACACCACCACGACGGTGAAGACGGTCCAGGTCTGCCAGCCGGTGACCACCATGCGCGAGCAGGTGCGTGATTACTCGGTGCGCTACGAGTGGGACGGGCGTGAGTACCTGGTGAACCTGCCGCAGCATCCCGGCGCCTGGCTGAAGGTCACCACCTCGCACACCGTGCAGGCGATGTGACCGGCTTCGGTCCGGCCCCCTGCAGTGGCCGGCGACGCCTTACGGCGTCGGCCAGTCGATCAACAAGCGCGCCCCGCCCAGCGGGGCGCTTTGCATCCGGGCCTGCCCGCCATGGGCCTCGGCCACGCGGCGCACGATCGCCAGGCCCAGGCCCCAGCCGCGGCTGCGGCGCTCGCGCTCGCCGTCCAGGCGTTTGAAGGGCTGGAACACGGCCTCGCGCTGCTCCGGTGGTACCCCGGGCCCGTCATCGTCCACCGCCACGAAGACCCGGCCGCCTTCGACCCAGGCGGAGAGCTCGATGCGCGAGCGGGCATGACGGACGGCATTGCGCACCCCGTTGCGCAGGGCATAAGGCAGCAGGCGCGCGTCGAACTCCACCGGGCCTGGCAGGGCCCAGTGCGTGCCCACGGTCTTGCCTTCCAACAGGGGCGCGAGGGCCTGCAGTTCCTGCTCCAGCAGGGCCGTCAGGTCGCCCGGTACCGGTGCGGCGGCCACGGCGCCCATTTCCAGGCGCGCCAGTGTCAGGCTCGCGTCGATCAGCGCCTCGAGTTCGTCGATGTCCCGTTCACAGGCCGCCACGGCGTCGGCGCGCCGGGCGGCATCTTCTTCGTCCACCAGCGCGTCCAAGGCAAAGCGCAGGCGCGCCAGGGGCGTGCGCAGCTCATGCGAGACCGCGCCGGTCAGCTCGCGCTGGGCCGCCAGCGCCCCGGCCAGGCGCTCCAGGGTGGCGCGCATGCCGCGACCCACGGGGGCGAACAGGCGGCTGGCCAGCGCTGGCATGGGGATGTCAAAGCGCCCGGCGCCCAGTGCGTCGGCCGTGCGCTGCAAGGCACGCAGGTCGCGCCAGGCGGGGCGCAGCAGCGCCCAGGCGCTCAGTCCCACGACGGCAGCCAGCACCACCGCCGCGGCCATCTGCAGCCACAGTTCCCGGGGCAGGTTCAGCCGGTGCTCGGGGTTCCAGTCCGGGTCCAGCGGGCCCAGCACCAGCACCTGTTCGGACGCCAGAGCGGTTCCTGGCGTGGGCTGCGCCGTGCCAGCCGGCAGGGCCGCCACCACGCGCCGATTGAACCCCGTCACCAGCAGCTCGCCGGCCGCCAGCCGGGCACGCTCCTCTGCCGTGAAACCCTGGGCCGGCGCCAGGGCCACCGGGTAGGCAAAGCGTTCGTCCAGCTCGCGCACCCGCTGGGCGCGGGTGGCGTCGTCCAGGGGTGCCAGCTCGTGCTGCAGCATCAGCACGGTGCCGCCCATGAAGCGGCGAACGTAGTCGTCCGTGACCTCCTTCACCGCCAGGGCGACCAGGGCTTGCACCAGCAGCAGCATCGCCATCACCGCCAGGGCCAGCCCGGCGGCCACGCGGGCGACGCGGGCTCCAGGGGTCCTCGCCGTCGCAGCGGGTGCCGAGGTCATCCCGGCACGAAGAGGTAGCCCTGGCCGCGCACGGTCTTGATGCGCGAGGGCGTGTCCGCATCGTCGCCAATCTTGCGCCGCAGTCGCGAGATGCGAGCGTCGATGGCGCGGTCCAGGCCGTCGAACTCCAGGCCGCGCAGCCCCTGCATGATGTCGTCGCGCGACACCACTTGCCCGGCCCGCTCGGCCAGGAAGTGCAGCAGTTCGTACTCCGCGGTGGTCAGCGCCAGCGCCTGGCCTGCGAGCGTGACCTCCCGCGCGGCGGGGTTCAGCTCCAGGGTGCCGAAGCGCATGACGCGCCGGTCTGCCCCAGCGGCTGCGCCCGTTGTACCCGCTGTACCCGCTGTGCCCGCGGTACCCACTGTGGGCGCTTCACGCCGCAGCATCGCCTTCAGCCGCGCCAGCAGCACGCGCGGGGCCACAGGCTTGGTGATGTAGTCGTCGGCGCCGCCCTCCAGGCCCAGCACCTGGTCGATATCGTCATCGCGCGCGGTCAGCATCACGATGCGGCCCGTGAAGTCCCGGCGCACGTCCCGCAGCACGTCGAAGCCGTCCTTTCCGGGCAGGTGCCCATCCAGCAGCACGACGTCAAAACGCTCGCGACGCATCAGGGCTTCGCCTTCGTCGCCCCGGGCCGCGTGAGTGACCTGCCAGCCCGCCTTGGTCAGGGCGTCGGACACCAGTTGCGCCAGGCGTTCGTCGTCCTCCACCAGCAGGA
Source organism: Burkholderiales bacterium (assembly GCA_947464185.1). GTDB lineage: Bacteria > Pseudomonadota > Gammaproteobacteria > Burkholderiales > Burkholderiaceae_C > Rubrivivax. Next base: position 11,944 of record CANHVY010000006.1, on the reverse strand, counting down.
TGCGGGCTCCGTCCATGGGCGGTCGTGCCTGTGTCTTCGTGTGCTGCCGAATTCCGTGGCGGAACTCAGCCGCCCTGCTTCAGGTACGTCTCGGCCAGCTTGACCCAGTAGCTGGCCCCCGTGGACAGGCAGGCGTCGTTGAAGTCGTAGCCCGGGTTGTGCACCATGCAGCCGCCCTCGGAACCGACGCCGTTGCCGATGAAGACGTAGCAGCCCGGCACCTTCTCCAGAAAGAAGGCGAAGTCCTCGCTGCCGGTGACGGGTTCGGCGTGCAGCAGGCCGTCTTCGCCCAGCCAGTCGCGCACCACCTGCGTGCAGAAGGCGGTCTCCTTGGGGTGGTTGTGCAGCACGGGGTAGCGGCGCTGGTAGTCCACCTCGGCCGTGCAACCGTGTACTGCGGCCTGGGCCTGGGCGATCTCGGTGATGCGCCGCTGCAGCAGGTCGCGCACGTCGGGGTGGAACGCCCGCACGGTCAGGCGCAGCTCGGCCTCGCCGGGAATGACGTTGGGCGCGTCGCCCGCCAGAAAGGCCCCGACGGTGACGATGCCCACCTGCAGCGGCGGCACGTTGCGCGACACGATCGTCTGCAGTGCCATGACCACGCTGCTGGCCGCCACCACGCAGTCGGTGGAATGCTGCGGCATGGCGCCGTGGCCACCCCGACCCCGCACCTTGATGATGGCCGAGTCAGAGCTGGCCAGCGCAAAGCCCGGCATCGCGGCGAACTTGCCCGCTGGCAGGCCTGGCGCGTTGTGCATGCCAAACATCGCCTCGCAGGGGAACAGATCCAGGAAGCCGTCTTCCAGCATCTGGCGCGCGCCGCCCTGGCCTTCCTCGGCCGGCTGGAACACCACATGCAGGATGCCGTCGAAGCGCTGCGTGGCGGCCAGGTGGCGTGCCGCGCTCAGCAGCATGGCGGTGTGGCCGTCATGGCCGCAGGCGTGCATCTTGCCGAAGACCTTGCTCGCCCAGGGCTTGCCGCTGTCTTCCTGGATGGGCAGCGCGTCCATGTCGGCGCGCAGGCCGATGCGCCGCGTGCTGCTGCCCACCTTCAGCGTGCCCACCACGCCCGTCACGCCCAGGCCGCGGTGCACCTCGTAGCCCCAGCGCTGCAGGCACTCGGCCACGAGATCGGCGGTGGCGTTCTCCTGGTACGCCAGTTCGGGGTTCTGGTGGATGCGGTGCCGGATGGCGATCATCTCGGCTTCGTGGGCACGGACTTCGTCCAGGGCAGGCAGGGGCAGGGGTGCGTTCATGGCGGGCGCGGGTTCAAGGCTCAGGAATCGCGATTGTCTGCGTTGTCCCCGCAGGTGCGACACGACGCTTTGGCTCGGGCGACACTGCAGGCCTTGGCTGCCACGCAGATGATCAGGAGCAAGCATGAAGACCTATCGCATCGCCACCATCCCGGGGGATGGCATTGGCAAGGAAGTGATCCCCGCCGGGCAGCAGGTGCTGCAGACCCTGGCCGACCGGCTGGGCACCTTCCGCCTGGAGTTCACGAACTTCGGATGGGGAGGGGACTGGTACCGCGCCCACGGCCAGATGATGCCCGCCGATGGCCTGGAGGCGTTGCGAGGACAGGACGCCATCCTGTTTGGCTCTGCTGGTGACCCGCAGATCCCCGACCACATCACGCTGTGGGGCCTGCGCTTGAAGATCTGCCAGGGCTTCGACCAGTACGCCAACGTGCGGCCCACGCGCATCCTGCCCGGCATCGATGCGCCGCTCAAGCGCTGCAGGCCTGAAGACCTCGACTGGGTGATCGTGCGCGAGAACTCCGAGGGCGAGTACGCCGGGGTGGGCGGACGCGCGCACCAAGGGCACCCGATCGAGGTGGCCACCGATGTCTCCCTGATGACCCGTGCCGGCGTGGAGCGCATCATGCGATTCGCCTTCCGTCTGGCGCAGTCGCGCCCGCGCAAGCTGCTGACGGTGGTGACCAAGAGCAACGCCCAGCGGCACGCCATGGTGATGTGGGACGAGATCGCGCTGCAGGTCGCTGCCGAGTTTCCGGACGTGCGCTGGGACAAGGAGCTGGTGGATGCCATGACCGCGCGCATGGTCAACCGGCCCGCCTCCATCGACACCGTGGTGGCCACCAACCTGCACGCCGACATCCTGAGCGATCTGGCCGCCGCGCTGGCCGGCAGCCTCGGCATCGCGCCCACGGGCAACATCGACCCCGAGCGCCGCTACCCCAGCATGTTCGAGCCCATCCACGGATCAGCCTTCGACATCATGGGCAAGGGCCTGGCCAACCCGGTGGGCACTTTCTGGAGCTGCGTGATGCTGCTCGAGCACCTGGGTGAGGCGCGGGCCGCGGCCGCGCTCATGGCCGCCATCGAGGCCGTCACCGCCGACGCGACCCTGCACACAGGCGACCTGGGGGGCATGGCCACCACCGCCCAGGTGACGGCGGCGGTGTGCCAGCGGCTGCGGCAGGCCTGACGTCAGTGTGGGGCGCTTGGGGATTCCCCGCCTGACAGCGCCGCCGGCATGGGGCACATTGGAGTGGTCCTCTTTCGCTTCAGGAGCCTGCCTTGACCCGTCTTGCCCTTTGCATTGCCCACGGCATCCACCGTGGCATCGACCGTGGATTCACCCGTCGTGTCACCCCCGTGCTGCTGGCTGCGCTGGGCGTGTGCGCCGGCGCTGCGTTGCTCAGCACGCCCGCCCTGGCCCAGCCCTGCCCGGACAAGAACCTGATGTACTGGCAGGCCTTCCCGCCTGGGGGAGAGTCCGATCTCTCGGCCCGCCACCAGCAGCTGGTGCTGAAGAAGCGCTGCCCGGCCACGGAGACCGTGGTGCAGTACAAGGCCGGGGCCGGCGGCGCGCTGATGTGGACCACGATGAACACGCTGCCGGGCGACGGTGTCACCGTGGTGGGCGTGAACCTGCCGCACACCGTGCTGCAGCCCATGGAGGGCAACGTCCAGTACAAGACCGAGGACGTCACCCCGGTCTACTGGTTCCACTACACGCCCGACGCCCTGGTGGTGCCCGAGCAGAGCCCCATCAAGACCTTCGCCGACTTCATCAGGGTGGCCAAGGCACAGCCCAACAAGCTGAATCTGGCCGGGTCGGGCCTGAACTCGGCCAACCACGCCGCTCACGAGCGCCTGAACCGCGACTTCGGCGTCAAGACCACCTACGTGCCCTACAAGGGCACCGGCGACCTGGCCACCGCCGTGCTCGGTGCGCAGGTGGACGGCACCATGTCCTACACCGCCTTCGCCATCAACAACAAAGGCCGCGTGCGCGCCCTGGCCGTGGCCATGGACAGGCGCCATCCCCTGATGCCCGACGTGCCCACCTTCAAGGAGCTGGGTGTGGACTGGGTGGACGGCGCCTTCCGCGGCATCGGCGTGCCCAAGTCCACCCCACCCGAAGCGCGCAAGCGCCTGTCGGACCTGTGGGCCGCGTTGAACGCCGACCCGGAGATGAAGGAACTCGCGGCCAAGAGCGGCTTCGAACTGGTCAATGTCGGCGTGGACCAGATGGACGCGTTCATGAAGCAGCGCGTGCAGGTCTACACCGAGGTGGGCCGTGCGATGGGCCTGGGGAAGAAGTAGCACCACCCGCCTGCCTGGCCGCCGTGCCCGGGGTGGCGCGGCCTGAGGCCTGCTGGAGAGCGCCATGAAGCAGGCGACCTGGTTCCGCCTGCCTCGCCTGCTGTGGGGTGCTGCACGCATGGGCTTGCTGTGGATGCTGGCCTCGGCACTGGGCTTGGGGCTGACGCTGTGGATGGTCGCCACGCCTGCCCAGGCGGAGCCCCGGCAGTTGCAGGGCCAGGTCAGCCGTGTGGTGGACGGTGACACCCTGTGGTTCCAGCCCGACGAGGTGGGTCAGCCCCTGGTGGCCGTGCGGCTGCGCGGGATTGATGCGCCCGAGACCTGCCAGCTCTGGGGCCGCCAGGCCACGGCGGCGCTGCGCCAGCAGGTGCAAGGGCGACCGGCCACGCTGCGCACCCATGGCCAGGACGACTACCGCCGAACCCTGGGCACGGTCTACGTGGCGGGCATTGACATCAACGGCGCCCTCGTTGCCCAGGGTCACGCCTGGGCCTGGCGAGACTCGCGCGGTCGCAGCCTGTACCGCAGGCAGGAGGCCTCAGCGCGTGCTGCTGCACTGGGTGCCCATGCCGACCCCGCAGCCGAAGCGCCATGGGACTTTCGGCACCGGCATGGCCGCTGCAGGCATTGAGCCTGCCTGGCCGGTCAGCCCGGCGAACGATCGCTCACCTCACCTGCACCCAGCGCAGCTCGATCACGTCGTTGGGCCGCTGCACCTGGGGCGTCTGTTGGAAACGGTTAACAAGATGACTGGTCATCGAGGTGACCATTTGCACTGCTGTCGGAGATTCGAAAGAAATCCAGCGCGTGAGGAACAAGATCATGCAGACGATACAAGCCTCTGAGTTCAAGGCCAAGTGCCTGGCGCTGATGGACGAAGTGGCCCGCACGGGCGAGGTGTGGGTGGTCACCAAGAACGACCGGCCCGTGGCTGAACTGCGGCCCTTTGGCGGGCCGAGGGTTGACAGCCCCTTCGGCCTCCACCGCGGCCTGCGCATCGAAGGCGACCTCCTCTCCCCGCTCGAGGAGCCTTGGGACGCGCAGGACACACGTTGATGCTGTTGCTCGACACGCACGTCCTGGTGTGGATGGTTGGCCAGCGCTGCAGTGCTGGTGACGGCGGATGCGGGCATCCTTGACTGGGCCGGCGAGCTGAGCCGCATCGACGCACGGCAGTCACTTCTCTGCAGACGGGCTGCCGTCCACGCCCGGTCGTGGTGTTCACCGCCAGCGCAGCACCATCCAACCGCGCTCGGCGGCCAGCGCGGCCAGGCGCGGGTCAGGGTCTACCGCCACGGCGCGCCGGGCGGCGGACAGCAGCGGGGCGTCGTTCATCGAGTCGCTGTAGGCCACGCTGTCCAGTGCGTCCAGCGTGGTGCCGCGTTCGGTTAGCCAGGCCTGCAGCCGCGTCACCTTGCCCTCGCGCATGTTGGGGGTGCCCGCCACGCGGCCGGTGAAGCGGCCATCGGCGCCCACCTCGCACTCCGTGGCGATGAGGTGGTCGATGCCCAGATGCCGAGCGGTCCCTTCGGTGATGACGCGGTTGGTCGCCGTGGTCAGCACCACGGTGTGGCCGGCTTGCTGGTGCTGCTGGACCTGGCGGTGTGCTGCGGGCGGGATGCGCGGCACGATCTCCTCGGCCAGGAAGCGCTGGCGCAGCGGCTCCCATTGAGTCAGGCTGCGCCCGGTCAGCGTGCCGACATAGAAGCCGCAGAACTCCGCCACGCTCACGGTGCCGGCCTGGTAGCCGGACTCCATGGCCGCGTTGCGCGGCTCGAAGCTGGCGCGGTCCAGCACGCCCTCGCGCATCAGCCAGTCGCACCACAGCACGTCGCTGTCGCCCGACAGCAGCGTGTGGTCCAGGTCGAAGAGGGCCAGGGTCTGCGTTATGGCGTTTCTCCAGGATCAGCCCTAACGGATGCTGGCGACCGGCCAACTCGCAGGGTTGCCCTCGAGCCTTGGCTGTGGGGCATCAGGCTGGCTGCCGCAAATGCCAGGCCTTGGAGCGCGTGAAGGTCTGGATGCCGTAGGTGGACAGGGTGAGGCCGATGCCCGAATCGCCCACACCGCTCCAGGGCAGGCGCGGGCTGACGCGGTCGCAGCAGTTCCAGTACACCGTGCCGGCGTACACCTGCGCCAGCAGCGCGCGGGCCGCGGCTTCGTCCTTGGTGTAGACGCCAGCGGTCAGGCCGTAGCGGGTGTCGTTCATCAGCGTCACGGCCTCCTCGTCGGAGGCCACCTTCTGAATGCCGACGATGGGGCCGAAGCTCTCCTCGCGCATCAGCTCCATCGTGTGGTTGCAGCCGGCCACCACCGTGGGCTCGAATCCCCATCCGGGGCCGGCGCTGCGCCGGCCGCCGCACAGCAGTTGCGCGCCCTTGGCCACCGCGTCTTCCACCTGGGCCTGCAGCACCGCAATCTGCGGCTCACGCGTCAGGGCGCCGATGTAGGTGCCGGCGTCCATCGGGTCCCCGGCCTTCATGGCCTTGACGGTCTGCACGAAGTGCGCAAGGAAGGCATCGTGCACGGCCTCGTGCACGTAGATGCGCTCCACCGAGCAGCAGCCCTGGCCGGTGTTGTACATGGCCCCGTCGGCCAGACTCTCGGCGGCAGCCTGCACGTCGACGTCGGCGCGCACGTACATCGGGTCCTTGCCGCCGAGTTCGAGCTGCACCTTGACCAGCCGCGTGGCCAGGGCCGCGGCAATGCGCTGGCCCGTGGCGTGGCTGCCGGTGAAGAACAGGCCGTCGATGCGCTGCGCCAGCAGGGACGTTCCCATGTCACCACCGCCCACCACGCACTGCATGACGCCAGCCGGCACGCCGGACTCGTGCAGCAGCCGCGTGATGGCCAGGCCGGTGAGGGCGGCGTGTTCGCTCGGCTTGTAGAGCACGGCATTGCCGGTCAGCAGCGCCGGCACGATAACGTTGCAGCCCACGAACCAGGGGTAGTTCCAGGCCGAGATGTTGGCCACCACGCCCAGCGGCGTGTGCGAGATCTGCTCGTGCATGCCGCCGCCGTCGAAGACGTGCTCGTCGCGCACCGCGCCTTCGGCCTGCTCGACGAAGAAGTCCAGGCGAGGCAGCAGCCCGTTGAGCTCGTTGCGCGACAGGCTGATGGGCTTGCCGGTCTCACGCGTCATCGTGGTGGCCAGCGTCTCCAACTGCGCCACCACGGCCGCGCTAAAGCGCGTGATGCAGATCAGCCGCTCGGCCATGGGCAGGGCGGCCCAGGCGGGCTGTGCAGCGCGTGCAGCGGTGGCCTTGGCGGCCACCGAGGTGGCGTCATCAGCCGGGATCGCGTCGATCACGGCGCCGGTGGAGGGGTTGTGGATGTTCAGGGTGGGCATGCTGGGCGGTGTGTAGGTTTGATCGGCTTAACGCTGGGTGAAGGCCAGATGAAGGCTGCGGCGCAAACCCCGTTCGCCCTGAGCCAGGTCGAAGGGCGCGAACGCTGGCGACGCTGAATTGGCTCAACCTGCCATCAGATCAAGCGCTCCCGTCGCGCACCGAGCGGCAGGCGTTGAGGAAGTCGGTGAGCATGGCCGAGTCGTCGAAGTGCTCAGGCTCGCCGGCCTGGTGGAACTCGGGGTGCCACTGCACGGCAGCCACGTAGGAGCCCTCGGTGCGACGGATCGCCTCCACCGTACCGTCCAGAGGGCAGCACGCCTCGACGACGAAGCCGGGCGCCAGATCCTTCACGCCCTGGTGGTGGATGCTGTTGGCGCTGGCCTGCGTGATACCGGGGTAGAGCTGCGACAGCCGGGTGCCGGGAACGATCTCGATGGGGTGGTAGTGCTTTTCGTAGCGCTGCAGCGCGCGGTGGTCGAAGGCGCCCGGGCGCTGCGAGATGATGTCCTGCCACAGCGAGCCGCCGTGCAGCACGTTGATGAGCTGGAAGCCCCGGCAGATGCCGAATACCGGCTTGCCGGCGTCTTCGAAGGCGCGGATCAGCTCCATCTCATACGCGTCGCGCACCGGGTCGCCCGCCCAGGCGGGGTCCAGGGGCTGTTCGCCATAGGCCGTGGGCGCGATGTCGTTGCCGCCCTGCAGCACCAAGCCGTCCAACGTCTGGGCGTAGTCGTCCAGGTTCAGGTCGGTGCGCTCGACGATGCTGTCGCGCGTGACCGCGGGCACCATCACCGCCATCGCATGTCCCGACAGCACCCAGTGCGCCACCGACTGCTCCAGGAAGTGCAGGGTCTTGGTGAAGACGCGGGGCAGCGCGTCGTGGTCGGTGGGGTAGTGGATGCGGGCGGAAACGCCGATCAGCAGGGGTTTGGGGTTCACCGGGGGCTCCTCACATCGCCGCGCGGAACAGCCGCTCGTAGTCAGCCTCGGTGGCGGGGCGCGGGTTGGTGCCGCCGGTGAAGTCCGTGGCGGCCAGGGGCACCAGGCGCGGCAGGTGGTCCAGCGTCACGCCGCGCTGGGCCAGCCCGCCGGTGATGCCGATATCGGCCTTGAGCTGGCGCAGCCAGGCGATGAAGCCGGTGCCGCCGCCCCCGCTGCTGTTCACGCCCACCACATGCGCCATCTCGTCGAACTTGGCGGGCACCACCTCGCGGTTCCAGTCCAGCACGGTGTCGATCATCAGCGCGTTGGCCAGGCCGTGGTGCATGTCGACCACCGCGCCGAGGGCGTGCGCGCAGGCGTGCACCGAGCCCAGGTCCTTCTGGAAGGCGATGGCGCCCATCATCGAGCTCATCATCATGTCGGCGCGGGCCTGCAGGTTCGTCGGCTCCTTCACGGCCGTGGCCAGCGCCCGCGCCCCTACGCGCAAGCCTTCCAGCGCAATGCCGTCGCACAGCGGGTGGTAGGCGAGCGAGAGGTAGCTCTCGATGTTGTGCGTCAGGGCGTCCATGCCCGTGGCCGCCGTCACGTGGGCCGGCAGGGCGAAGGTCAGCTCCGGGTCGGCAAAGACGGCGCGCGCCAGGATCTTCGGGCTGAAGACGGTGCGCTTGTGGTGCGTGTCGTTCTCGGACACCACCGCCGAGCGGCCCACTTCAGAGCCCGTGCCCGACGTGGTGGGCAGGGCGATGAAGCAGGGCAGGGCATTGACGATGGGCCGCACCTGCGGGTGGTCCCACACGTACTCGAGGATGTCGCCCTCGTGCGTGGCCGCCACGCCCACCACCTTGGCCACGTCCAGCGCGGCGCCGCCGCCAAAGCCGACGACGGCGTCGGCTCCGTGCGCCTTGAACGCGGCGGCGCCGGCCATCACCTGCGCGCAGGTGGGGTTGCCGAACACGCCGTCGTAGACCGCGACGTCCAGGCCGGCCAGGTGGCTGCGGAACTCGGCCATCACCGGCAGTTGCGCCAGCGCCCGGTCGGTGACGATCAGCGGACGTTTCACGCCCTGCTCCAGCAGGTGCGCGGCCACCAACTTGCGTGCGCCGGCGCCGAAGTGGATGGGGGTGGGAAAGGCGAAGCGGGAGATGTTCATGCGCGTATTTTGCGCGCGCTCTGCGCCAGGCAGCGTGTCTGAGCTGACTCAACAGGTCGACGGCCTCAGGAGCTCAATCGCTGCAACTCGCGCTGCCACCGTTCACGAAGCGCTGCCTCCTGCTGGTGCAGTTGGCCAGGTTTTTGAAGCTTGAGTTTGTGTGGCGACCCCTGGCGCAGGGTCTCCGTCTTGAAGGGCGCACCCGCATCCTGGAGTTTGCGCTCCACATGATCGCGGCGCGCTTGGGCCATGGGCAGGATCACAGCTTCAGCGGTGGGCGACGCCGCCCAGGCGTGAACGGGTTTGCAGTCGGCGCAGCGGCAGGTCCACTCGATGTCCGCCACGGAGTGATCTCCCTCGGCTCGCAGAGGGCGGGCCAGAGCCGTGCGCAACGCATCCATCACCTCAGCCTTCAGCGAAGCGCCTTCGGGTCCGAACGCCAGAGCCAACGGGGCGAGTTCGGTGAGCGGATACAGCGCGGGCTGGCCCAGCACATGCTCTCTCAGATGGTTCAGGTGGGCCTGTGGCGCTGGCGCGGCTCTGAACGCCTGGAGAAGCTCCACCACCGCCTGGAGGCGGGCGTGTTGGGAAGCCTTGCGGGCGGCGGGTGATTGCCTGGATTCCTGCTCGTCTTGTTGTCGCAGATTGAGCATCCACAGGGATTCGAGCAGAGCCTCGACGACGGTGGGGGTCAGCTCCGCCTTCAGGCATGCGCCCACGAAGTGCGGGAGTTTGGCCGGCCAGAGGCGCGCGTACGGGCTGCGGGCCACTGAAACGTCATCGTCAACGTCATCCCCATCTTCCCCGAAGTCAACGTCGTCGTCTTCTTCCTCCTCTTGATGCGTCACGGACATCCCGAACTGCAGTCCCTGCCTCCAGGCGTCCTTCGGGCTGCCCCAGGCCTTGATGAGTTGCAGCAGCCAATCCTCGCCTCGGCCCTTCAGCAGCACCTTTAGTGTTCTGGAATCCCGGGGCAGAAAGGTGGCGGGGTTGAAGTCATGCAGAAGGTCCAGCGCCGCCTCGTCTTCGGGCAGCACGGCCGCGATGTCAGCGTAGGCGGCTAACAGTTTGCGCCCTTTGGACATCACCTGCCGCATCAGGAGATCGTGCACCCGCTGAGCTTGAGCTGCCGCTTGCTGGCGAGAGTCCTCAGCGCCCCGCGCCAGCGCCCGAAGATCCTTCAGCGCGCCTGAAAAGTCCAGTGCAAAGCGCGAGCGTTCGGCGGCTGCGGGCGACTGGATCACCAGGGCCGCGCGGCGGTACCAGTAGTCCAGGGTCTCGCCCCAGTTGCCCATGTAGCCCTCGTACTCCTCGTTGACGCGATGCTCAGGCCCGGTCTCGGTGAAGCTTTCGGTGTCTGACTCCTGAATGGACAGCCGTGCATGAGGCCCCACCCGGCCATCCCGGTCCACCCAGAAGTCCAGTGAGGCCGAGCGCTCGATGAGCTCATCGGGCTGCACGGCGCCGCCCCGCTGGTGCCGGCCGCGGTACTCGGTCACGGCGGTCCAGCTCTCCTGCACCTCCATCAGCGCCAGATGAACGGTCAGGCCCAGCGCGTCTGCCGCAGCCCGCAATGCGGCCACGCGCTCGCGGTCCTCGCCCTTCATCAGGTGCCAGCGCAGTCCGTGCTCGGTGTACTCGTGGTCCAGCATCAGCACCCAGGGGCGCAGGGTGTTGCTGCCGCCCGCATTGAATTGCCCGCGCAGTGCGTCCAGCAAGGCTGCGTTGGGGGCGCCGACCGGCGCATTGCGCACCTTGGCGGGCACCACCAGGTCATAGGTCAGCGCCACGCGCCAGCCTTCTTCCACGGGCAGTACCTCGTGCCTGCAGTCGGCATAGAAGGCGCACCAGCGAATCTCTTCGGTCTGCAGATGCTGCGAGGCGAAGGTGGCGGACTGGTCCGCATGCTGGACGCGCAGGCCGCCGCCGATGTGCGCGCTGGGCCAGATGAGTACCAGGGTGCCCACCATGCCCTCGCGCTTCTCGGTGTCCTGGTGTGGCTTGAAGAACTGGCCCGCTCCGTAGATCAGCAACTTGTGCATCCAGGCCTCGAGTGGCCCGCTGCCCAGAGCCTGGGAGACCTGCTCCAGGAGCTGGGTCCATCCTGCCGAGTCCGGCACAAGTTCGATGTCATCGGCATCGATCTCGCCCGAGTGGCGAACGGCCTTGTCGAGCAGCGTGCGCTCGCGATGGCCGAACTTCGACGGCTGGCTCAGGCTGTGCAGATGTTTCGCCTGCGCAGCTGTCAAAGGCTTGGTCAGCGGTCCATGTCCCGTCACCTGGACCGCGAGTTCTTCACCCGGAAAGCGACCTTCCGCAAAGAAGGCGGCCGCCTGCGGCTCCTGGGTCGTCGCCTTGGCCCGAGGCCTCGGGCCGCCAAGAGATTGAAGTGCCTGAAGGATGGGGTGGAGGGAGGTCATGGTTTGGGGTCGTGATTGTTACCACTTCAGCGCTGCATGACCTTGTGCAGGGCCTCCGCATTTCGCGTCTGCCAGCCCTTGCCGCTGGCCCTGGTCGAGGGTGCTGAGCCCTTCGCATCCCGCGCAAGACGCGCGTTGTCAGACCTTACGGGTCGTGAGCCATCTGTGGCCGTTGCCCTGAGCCGTCTGACTTGGCTGGAGTGTCGGGTGCATCCGCTGCGCGAAGGCAACGCGGCCGTGCTGGAGGCCTGGCTGCGTCCCAGGAAGTGGTGTAAGTCTTCAACCGCGGCAAGGCGCGAAGGGTGAAGCCCGTAGGGCGTAACCCGTAGCGGCTTGCCGCGCGGCGGCGGCTCCCCCAGCTGGGGTGGTCATCGTGATCTCGGATAGGGTTGAGGTGCGAATACCAACCTTGATCCTTGAAGTGAGAACCACGATGACCAACGCAACTATGGCACTGGCCGAGCTGGCCGAGAAGGGCCCCGATGTGGACATGCTGCGCCAAATGGT
>CANHVY010000005.1 GCA_947464185.1 Burkholderiales bacterium | reverse complement strand
CGTCGGCGATCAGCGCATCCAGGCAGGACATCAAATCGGAACGCTGCTGCTGCAACTGGGCCAGCTTGCGGCGACTGGAGGCGAGGTGGCCGGCATCGGCGTCGGTTCGCTGCGTCTGTGCCCGCATGGCGTGGATCTTCAGCGCCATGATGGACAGGCGATCGACCATGCTGCCGGCGGTCTCGCTGTTCAGGCGTGCGCCCGGCACCGCCGTGGACACGGGCGTGTCGGTGCCTGCGGAAGCGGGGTCCACCATGCCCAGGGCCACCAGCAAGATCTCGTCCACCCGTTCGGTGGCGTCGTTGCGCGCCTGGTTGAAGCGGTCGATGGCCCGCTTGTTGGCCGCGATCTCGGCATCGTCCACACGCGTTCGCCGCGCCAGGTCTTCCTCGCGCCACAGCAAGGTGTTGAAGCGGTGGTTGGTCCGCACCCAGTGCCACAGGTCGGCGCTCAGGGCTGTTGCCGCTGGGGGGGCCTCATCCGCAGGCCAGCCTGGGTCGGCCAGCCACCGATCGTGTTCGGTAGCCAGTTGGGTGGCCATTGGGTCAGCCATATGGTCAGCTGTTTGGTCGACAAGCGGGGGCAGCAAGACGGTCATGGTCTTGCATCATGCCTTGCCCGGGGCGCATGGGCGGCGCGCGGGGCGCTGCATCACCAGACCGTGGCAGTCGGGGCCGGGCCTGCACGGTGAGTGCCGGTGGCGCAAGCCGGGCGGCTCAAGGTGCAGGCGTCCAGGGCCTGCCGTCGGAGGGCCGAACCGGCTTCTTCAACGGCGTCAGCATGGAGTCGGTGGCGGCGAATGACGCGCCGGCCACGGTGAGGCCCTGCTGGGACAGCCGCACGGACTGCAGGGGCCCGAGCCCCTGGACGCGCTTGCGAAAGTCTTCCCAGTCGCTAAAGGACTGGCTTGAGCGCGCAGCCAGGATGCGGGCTGACAACTGTGGCCCCACACCCTTGAGGCGCTCCAACTCGGCCTGGGTGGCACGGTTGATGTCCAGATGGGCCAGGGCTGCGGTGCTGGCAAGGAACAAGCTCAGAAAAAGGCCGAGGAACTTCATGGTCGGACCTCCGAGAGGTGTGATAAAGCCTCCATTCTTCGCCGCAGGCCTGGGTCTGGCATCCCCCACAACGGTCCCCCGAAGGGGGGTGGACCGCTCGCGCTGTCCCAGCGCTCGCCCGACCAGGGCGCCTTGCTACGTCCGCTCCAGTTCCTCGATCGTCCTGGGCGGGAAGGTGTCCCATCCCAGGCAGCCCGGGCACTGCCAGAAATAGCGCTGCGCTTCAAAGCCGCAGGCCGCGCAGCGGTAGCGCTGCACGGGACGTGCGGCACGCTCCACCGCGCGCAGGCAGAGTTCCTGGCCCCGAGGGCCCCATTCCTCCACGGGCAGGCGCAGCAGCAGCGCCGCGGCGGACAGCGAGGGCATGCCGTCCAGCGCAGCAACGAGGCGCTGCGTGCCCTGGGCTCCCGGCGCAGGCGCGTGCGTCACAGGCTCACGCGATATGGCCGAAGGCGTCGGGCCCGCCGCTGCCTGCCCGGAGGCGAGCGTCTCCCCGGTGGGCTGCTGCGTGTCCAACGCCTGCAAGGCCTGCAGCAGGGCCAGCGACGGCGCGAGATCGAATCGGGCCTGTATCGCAGCGCCGGCGGCAGCCGCATCCGCTTGGCCCAGCAGGCGTGCAGTGCTGGCGAACTCCACGGCCACGAGGTCGAAGGCCACGGGGTGCCGTTGCAGCAGCGCCTGCCACTGCGCGAGGGCCTCGTGGTAGGCCCCCCGTTGATGGGCCCACTGGCCGCCCAGCACCCAGGGTCGTGCGAGATCGGGGGCTTCGCGATGCGCGGCCTCAATACGAGCGGCCGCCCCTGCATGGTCCTGCCGCTGGTGCAACTCCAGCGCCGCCTCGCAGTGGTAGTGCCCGATGCGGGCCGCGAAAGAACCCGTGTTGGAGGCTTCCAGCACGCGTGCCGTCTCGATGGCCCGGTCCCACTCGTGTGCACGCTCTTGCAGCGACAGCAAGGCCAGGCGGGCAGCAGCCTCGAAACTGGTGCCTTCCAGTTGCCGGAAACTTTCCTCGGCCCGGTCGAACAGGCCGGCGCGCAGAAAATCCTGCGCCAGGGCGTGGCGCGCCCGGTGACGTTCGACGTCCGGCATGTCGGGGCGTGAAAGCAGGTGCTCGTGCACCCGGATGGCCCGCTGGAACTCTCCGCGGCGTCTGAACAGGCTGCCCAGGGCGAAGTGCAGATCCACCGTGTCGGGGTCGTTCTGGATGGCTTCGATGAAGGCATCTATGGCTTTGTCCTGCTGCTCGTTGAGCAGCAGGCTCAGGCCCTTGAAGTAGGCCCGCGGCGCATCGCGATGCTCCTTCCTCGACTGGCGCAGATCCAGGCGGGAGGCCATCCATCCCAATGCGAAGGCCGCGGGCAGCGCCAGCAGCAGCCACGCGAGATCAAAGTCCATCACGCGGGGGCGCACTCACGGGGCTGTCGGCACTGTCGCCTGAGGCGCCCGTCGGGCGTCCTGCAGTGTTCGTGGTGCCCGTGTCAGCCCGCTGGCCGGGGGTGAGCGTCCTGGGCCGCAACCCACGCCCGCGCCATCGGCCCGGCACCATGGCCAACACGCCCAGCACGCAGCCGGCGCCGAAGGACGCGAGCACCACGAACACCATCGGGGCCTGCCACTCCACCCCGAAAAACCACTTGACCGAGGCCGGATGCTGGTTGTTCAAGGCGAACGCGAACAGGGTGAAGAACACCAGGGCCTTGAGGGTCCAGAGGATGAGCCGCATGGTCTGGAGGTCCGGCTGTGGGTGCTGCCGCCGACCTGCGCCGGTGTCACCGCCCCGCTCAGCGCAGGGCTGCGCTGACTTCCCCGATGATCCGCCGGGCGGCGGCACCCGTTTCCGCGGCGCCTTGCGAGTTCTGCACTGTCACGGTGGTCTTGCCGCCCTCGGCCTTGAGCAGCACGCGAAGGCGCTGGACCGGTGCTGGTTCAGCTTTTCCAAACCAGCGGGACAGGAAGCCAGGCTCTTCCTTGCCAGCGAGGGCTGGGTCGACATAACGGACGAAGAAAAGGCCTGCGGCGCGGTCCCGGTCTTCAACCGAGAAACCACTGCGGTCCAGCGCGAGGCCGACGCGGCGCCAGGCGCGGTCGAAGTCGTCTTCCACCACCAAGGACGTCGCGCCCGCAGCGGCCGCAGCGCCCGCAGCGGCGGCCGTGGGACGAGAGGGCGCAGTGGAGGTGGATGCCTTGGCCATGGCTTCACGGGCCACATCTTCCTTGGTACCCAGACGCACCATCAGGGCGGACAGGACTTCGGCTTCCGCCTGCGGGTCAGCCGGCTTGGCGCGCCAGGTCGTGCCGGTCTTGTCTGCGGAGGTGTAGACCTCCTCCATGGCCCGGTGACTGATGTGGACCTCCGTGCCACCGGCGGTGCGCTCCAGGCGCGTGCGGTACCGATCCCGCTCGCCCGAGGAATACAGCGCGTCGAACACCCGGCCGATGGTGCGGCGGATGAAGTCTTCCGGAATCTTGGTGCGGTTCTCTGTCCAGGCGGTTTCCAACACGCCAGTCTGAGCGTTTTCCACCTCCAGCGCAAAACCCCGCTCGGCCCAGAAGGCCTTCACGACGGGCCAGACTTGTTCGGGGGGCAGCGGCACGATCAGCCAGCGCTGGTTTCCTTGCCGCTCCAGCCTGATGTCGCCCACGGCGTTGGGGGCGACCTGGGTGGTCGTGGCCACAGCCGCCGCCCGCGATTGCATGCCCGACGCGCTCACGGTATCGGCGGTGGCTCGGAAACGCCCCTCTCGGGCCAGTTGCGTGAGGTCGGGTGGCACTTCCAGCGGCGCTGTCTTGGCGGCCTGGGTGCGGTAGTCGACCTTGCTGCCGCCGAACAGCCCATCGATGGACGAACAACCCCCCATCAGCAGGGTGGCCGCGCAGACTGCGCCGGTGGTGGCGATGGCAACCGCAGGCCGTTTGGCCGAGGTGCGCAGGCGGGCTTGACGATTGGGATCCAGGCGTCGGGTCACTGCAGGAGTCTCCGTGTTCAGGTGGCGGGTCACTTGCCGGCAATCAACGCCAGGCAGGCGACAGGGTCGTGATGGGGGTGCGAGGTCGCCATCGAACCAAGACAGGACGGTCCGGCCGGCCCATCCCGCGTGATTCGGACCGTGGGGTGCCTGAAAAGCTCACAGCAGTCCGCTGTCGCGCAGCGCGGAGGCGACGGCGGCTTGCCCAGCTTCGGTGAGTTCCGTCAAAGGAAGGCGGACCGTGGAGCGGCAACGGCCCAGTTGCTGCAGGGCCCACTTGGCGGGCGCCGGACTGGGTTCGCAGAAGAGCTGGCGGTGCAGGGGCAGCAGTTGCAGGTGCAGCGCGACGGCCCGCTTCACGTCACCTTGAAGGGCGGCCATGCACAACTCGTGCATCTGGCGCGGGGCCACGTTGGCCGTGACGCTCACGTTGCCGTGGCCGCCCAGCAGCATCAGCGCCACCGCGGTGCCGTCGTCACCGGAGTAGATGGAAAAACCGGGCGGCGCCTGCTTGATCAACCAGGCCGCACGTTCGATGTTGCCGCTGGCTTCCTTGACGCCGATGATCCCCGGCACCTGGGCCAGGCGCAGGGCGGTCTCGGGTTGCATGTCCGCCACCGTGCGGCTGGGCACGTTGTACAGCACCACGGGCAGGTCTACGGCCTCGGCCACGGCACGGAAGTGGCGGTAGATGCCCTCTTGCGAGGGCTTGTTGTAGTACGGCACCACCTGCAAGGAGCAATCGGCCCCCACCTCCTTGGCGAAGCGTGTCAGTTCAATGGCTTCCGAGGTGGCGTTCGCCCCGGCCCCGGCCATGATGGGCACACGGCCCCGGGCGTGCTGCACCGACACCCGGATGATCTCGCAGTGCTCTTCCACCGACACCGTGGGGGACTCCCCCGTGGTGCCGACCACGCCGATGCAGTCCGTGCCTTCTGAGATGTGCCAGTCGATCAACTGCCGCAGCTGGTCGTAATCGACGCTGCCATCCTCGTGCATCGGTGTGACGAGCGCCACGATGCTGCCAACAATCGGTGTCATGGGGGAGATTCCTGAAACGGTGCCTGAGTTTACCGGGCTGGTTCAGGGTGGGTCAGGGGCAGTGGCAGGAGCAGTCCCGGTCGGTCCGGCTCAGTGACAGGTTCGCGTCGGGCGCAGATGCGCTGCGCCAGTCGCGGCGGGTGGTCCAGATAGCCGTCCTCGTAAGCCAGCACCCGCAGCCCTTGGGCGGCCTGAAGCAGTTCGCCGGGCTGCAGCAGAAAGTCCGGTCTTGAAGGGCGGCCATACCGTTCATGGCCGCTGGCGAAGGTCTCGTAGATCAGCAGGCCTGCCGGGGCCACGCTGCCCACGATGGCGGGCAGCAAGGGGCGCCACAGGTAATTCGTCACCACCACGGCATCGAACTGCCGACCGTGCAGGGGCCAGGGGCCGTTCTCGACGTCCGCCACCAGCAGTTCGGCCGGTCCGGCGGGTGCCTGTACGTCCTTCAGCCCCTGCAGGGCCTGGGCGTCGCGGTCCACGCCCGTCACGTGCAGGCCTCGGGTTGCCAGCCAGCGCAGATGCCGACCGCTGCCGCAGGCCAGGTCCAGCACGGTGCTGTCCGATGGAAGCCAGGCCGCCCAGCGCGTCACCCACTGTGAGGGTGCGCCCACAGCGGCGTGGGGTTCAATGAGGGCGTTCACTCAGAAGCAGGCCCACACGCGGTTGGCAATGTCCAAGGCCATGTGCGGATTCAGGTAGCTGGCGAACACGGCTGCGAGCACCACCACGGCTGCCGCCCAAGCCGCCACGCGGCGCAAGGTGCCCGCAGGGCGGTCATCGCCCAGGGCGTCGAAAAGTCGTCTGGAGGGGCGGTCGCTCATGGAGGTGTGGAAGCTTGTGCCTCGGTCGTGCCGTGAAACGTCCACCCGCTCAGGCGGCCTGCGGCGCCGTGCGCACGATGGGGGACTCCTTCACCGGCAGGTTGATCAGGGCCGCGAACACGCCCAAGGCGATGCAGATGCCCCAGACCACGTCATAGTTGCCCTGCAGGCCGTAAAGCCAGCCGCCCATCCAGGCGCCGAGGAAGGACCCCACCTGGTGGCTGAGAAACACGAAGCCGCTCAGCATGGACATGTACTGCACGCCGAAGATCTGCGCGATGACCGCGTTGGTGGGCGGCACGGTGGACAGCCACAGCAAACCCATGGCCGAGGAGAAGATGTACACGCTCCAGGGTGTCAGCGGCGCCAGCAGGAACAGGGTGATGCACACCGATCGCAACAGGTAGATGGCGCTCAGGATGTAACGCCGGGGAAAGCGTTGGCCCAGTTCGCCCGCGGTGTAGGTGCCGATCACGTTGAACAGCCCCACCAGGGCCAGCGCGGTGGTCGCCACCCCGGGGCTCAGGCCATGGTCCTTCAGGTAGCTGGGCAGGTGGACGCCAATGAAGACCACCTGGAAGCCGCAGACGAAGTAGCCGGCCGTCAACAATCGGAAGCTGCCGTAGCCGAAGGCCTCGCGCAGCGCGGCCCCAACGCTCTGTGAAGCGCCGGCTGCTGGAGCAAACGCCGAGCGCTGCTCGCGCAGTCCGAAGGACAGGGGGATGATGATCAGCGCTGCCGCCGCCAGCATCCACAGCGCGCCCTGCCAGCCGTAGGAGGCAATCAGCGCGTTCTCCACGGGCACCATCAGGAATTGGCCGAATGACCCCGCCGCCGCACCGATGCCCATGGCGCGCGAACGCTTCTCGGGAGCGACGTTGCGGCCGATCACGCCGTAGATCACGGCGTAGGTGGTGCCGGCCTGTGCCACCCCGATCAGCACCCCGGCGCTCAGCGCAAAGCCCAGGCTGGAGGTGGCGCTTGCCATGCCCGCCAAGCCTGCCGCATAGAACAGGCTGCCCACCAGCAGCACCCGGAACGCGCCGAATCGGTCCGCGAAGACGCCGGCCACGGGGGCCGCCAGGCCCCAGCCCAGGTTCTGGATGGCGATCGCCAGGGCGAAGGCCTCGCGGGACCAGCCGCGCTCCATGGTGATGGGCTGCAGCCACAAGCCGAAGCCGTGGCGAATGCCCATGGACAGCGTCAAGATCAACGCGCCGCAAAGCAGCACCTGGGCCATGGACAGCTGCGCTGGCGGTCCGCCAGGCGTGCCCGCAGCGCCGGGCGAAGGAGAAGCAGTCATGTCGGCATTGTCGAGGAGAATCCGCGCCCATGCCGACCGTCAAGACTGCCGCTTACGCTGAAAGCTCCATCCGGGTGCTCAAGGGCCTGGAGCCCGTCAAGCAGCGCCCGGGCATGTACACGCGCACCGACAACCCGCTGCACATCGTGCAGGAGGTCATCGACAACGCCGCCGACGAAGCCCTGGCGGGATTCGGCAGGCGCATCGCGCTCACGCTGCATGCCGACGGCTCGGTGAGTGTGGAGGACGATGGCCGCGGCATTCCCTTCGGCGTTCACCCCGAGGAGGGCGTGCCGGTGGTGGAGATCGTCTTCACCCGGCTGCATGCGGGTGGCAAGTTCGACAAGGGTTCGGGTGGCGCCTACAGCTTCTCGGGCGGTCTGCACGGCGTGGGCGTGAGCGTGACCAACGCACTGGCCCGGCGCCTGCAGGTCTCCGTCTACCGCGAGGGCCAGGTGGCCACGCTGGCGTTCAGCGGCGGTGACGTGATCGAGCCGCTGGTGCTGCGCGAACGCACTTCGGCCGACCGCCGCCAGGGCACCACGGTGCGCGTCTGGCCCGATGCGAAGTACTTCGAGGGTGCGGACCTGCCGCGCCAGGAACTCGTGCATCTGCTGCGCAGCAAGGCCGTGCTGATGCCGGGCGTGACCGTCACGCTCATGGTGGAAAAGGCCGCCTCGAAGGATGCCCAGAACCCGCCGAACCCCCGAGACGCCGAGACCCAGACCTGGCTCTACAAAGGGGGTCTGCGCGACTACCTCACGCAAGGCCTGGCCGCAGACCCGATCATTCCGCTGTTCGAGGGTGAGCAGTACGCCAGCGGCAGCGAGTCCGACAACGTGGCCGAAGGCGAGGGCGCAGCTTGGTGCGTGGCCTTCACCGACGACGGCCACACGCTTCGCGAAAGCTACGTCAACCTGATTCCCACGGTGGCCGGTGGCACGCACGAATCCGGACTCAAGGACGGTTTGTTCCAGGCCGTCAAGGGTTTCATCGAGCTGCACTCGCTCATGCCCAAGGGCGTGAAGCTGATGCCCGAGGACGTGTTCTCGCGCGCCAGCTTCGTGCTCTCGGCCAAGGTGCTGGACCCGCAGTTCCAGGGCCAGATCAAGGAGCGGCTGAACAGCCGTGACGCGTTGCGCCTGGTGTCCAACTACGTCAAGCCTGCGCTGGAGCTGTGGTTGAACCAGCATGTGGAGCATGGCAAGAAGCTGGCCGAGCTGGTCATCCGCCAGGCGCAGACGCGCCAGCGCGCCGGTCAGAAAGTGGAAAAGCGCAAGGGCTCGGGTGTGGCGGTGCTGCCAGGCAAGCTCACCGACTGCGAGAGCCGCGACACCACGCTCAACGAGGTGTTCCTGGTGGAGGGTGACTCCGCCGGCGGCAGCGCCAAGATGGGCCGCGACAAGGAGACGCAGGCCATCCTGCCCCTGCGCGGCAAGGTGCTCAACGCCTGGGAGGTGGAGCGCGACCGCCTGTTCGCCAACACCGAGATCCATGACATCGCCGTGGCGGTGGGGGTGGACCCGCACGGCCCCGCCGACGAGCCCGACTTCTCCGGCCTGCGCTACGGCAAGGTCTGTATCTTGAGCGACGCCGACGTCGACGGTTCGCACATCCAGGTGCTGCTGCTCACGCTCTTCTTCCGCCACTTTCCCAAGCTCATCGAGCGCGGCCACGTGTACGTGGCCAAGCCGCCGCTGTTTCGGGTGGACGCGCCGGCCCGCGGGCGCAAGCCGCCGGCCAAGATCTACGCGCTGGACGAAGGCGAGCTGCACGCCACCCTGGACAAGCTGCGCAAGGAAGGCGCCCGCGAGGGCTCGTGGTCCATCAGCCGCTTCAAGGGCCTGGGCGAGATGAGTGCCGAGCAGTTGTGGGAGACCACGCTCAACCCCGAGACGCGGCGCCTGCTGCAGGTGGGTTTTGGTGCGGCCGGCCCGCTGGCCGTGACGCAGAGCCTGACCCGCCTCATGGGCAAGGGCGAGGCCGCGGCGCGGCGTGAGCTGATGGAGTTGCACGGCGACAGCGTCGAGGTGGACGTGTAGTGGCGGCGCCCCGCATCCATTTGCGCCCGACCATGTTGTCGGACCTGGACTTCGTGGCCTCGGTGGAGGCCGATCCCACCAACCTGCCCTTCATCACGCCCTGGGACCGCACCCAGCACGAAGGAGCGGTGCGGTTCCCCGACTTCCGGCACTTCATCGTCGAGGCTGGGCCTGGCTATGAACGCTCAGGCTTCGTCATCCTGCAAGGTTGCCGCAATCCCCACGGCAGTGTGGAACTCAAGCGCCTGGTGCTGGGGCCCAAAGGGCAGGGGGTGGGCCGTGCCTGCGTGCGGCAGTTGAAGGCGATGGCCTTCAAGGACTTGAAGGCCCACCGCTTCTGGCTGGACGTCAAGGGCCTGAACACCCGGGCGCAGGCTCTTTACGCCACGGAAGGTTTTGTTGAGGAAGGCCGGCTTCGCGAGAGCGTGCGCGTGACGGTGGACGGCGCCGATGGCTACGATTGCCTGATCGTGATGAGCATGCTGGACCGCGAATACCAGGCCCGACGGGCGTTGGGGCAGGAGCAAGGGTGAGCCCGCTGTACGGCGCCTGGTTCGGGCTGCAGCGCGAGCCCTTCTCCATCGCACCGGACCCGCGTGCCCTGTACCTGAGCGAGCGCCACCGGGAGGCGCTGGCGCACCTGCTGTACGGCGTGCAGGGTGGCGGTGGGTTTGTGCTGCTCACAGGCGAGATCGGTGCCGGCAAGACCACGGTCAGCCGCTGTTTTCTGGAGCAGGTGCCGTCGCAATGCCAGGTAGCTTATGTCTTCAACCCGCGCCAGACGGTGGCCGAATTGCTGGCGTCCATCTGCCAGGAGTTCGGCCTGGAGGCGCCGGCGGGCGGTAGCGCGAAGACGCTGGTGGACGCACTCAACACCTTTCTGCTGGCCAGCCACGCCCAGGGCCGCTCCAGCGTGCTGATCATCGACGAAGCCCAGGCGCTGTCGGTCGATGTGCTGGAGCAGTTGCGCCTGCTCACGAACCTGGAGACGCACGAGCGCAAGCTGCTGCAGATCGTGCTCATCGGGCAGCCGGAATTGCGTTCCATGGTGGCGAGCCCGGGGCTGGAGCAACTGGCGCAGCGTGTCATCGCCCGCTACCACCTGGGCCCTTTGTCGGCGGCAGATACGGCGCGCTATGTGCAGCACCGGCTGTCCGTGGCCGGTCTCGCCGGACCGCTGCCTTTCGACGCGGCGGCCTTGAGGCGGGTGCATGAACGCTCGCGCGGCGTGCCTCGCCGCATCAACCTGCTGTGCGACCGGGCGTTGCTGGGGGCTTATGCGACGGAGCGCCGGCAGGTGGATGTGGCCATCGTGGAGCGGGCCGCTGCCGAGGTGAACGGTGAGCCGGTAGGCGCTGCGCCTGGGGTGTGGGGTGCCCCGGGCAGCCTGCGGCGCACGGCCTGGCTGGCGGCTGCGGGTCTGGCGCTGACCCTGGGGGCGGCGTGGCTGGCGTCCCAGTTGATGCGTCAGCCCTGAGGGACCGGATCGGAGAATCCGCAGCGAACAGCCCGCAGCAAGAAGACCGCAGCGAGAAGTCCGCAGCGAGAACAGCCCAGCGAGAAGACCCCAGTGAGAAGAACCCATCGAGAGACCGCCGCATGTCCTACATCCTCGACGCCCTGCGCAAGGCCGATGCCGAACGGCAACGCGGCGCCGTGCCCGGCCTGCACGATCAGGCTGCTGCGGCGGGCGGGGCGGCGGCCTCCGGCGCAGGTCCGGGGCGCGGCCGTCGCATGCCCCTCATCATCGGCCTGCCGGTGGCGGCGGCGCTCGTGGGGGTGCTGTGGGTTTACCGCGGCCTCTGGCCAGGCTTTGCCGTGCCGCCTGCCCAGGAGCGTGAACGGCAGGCCGCCCCGGTCCAGCCCCCCGCTGCTGAGCAGAATGTGCAGAGCCCCGCGCCTGCAGCGGGTTTGACCGTGTCGCCAGTACCCGCGCCGCTTGCCGCCACGCCCGCACCTGGGGCTTCGCCAGCTCCCGTGCCCGCTCCCGCACCGGCTCTCGCACCCGCTCCCGCACCGGCCCCTGCGGGGCTTGCTGCACCGTCTGTGGTCCCGTTGCCGACGCCCCAACCGTCTACCCCTCCGGCCCCCAAGCCTGCCCCGCCCGGCACCGCCACCGTCACACCACCCCCGGCCGCCCCCGCGCCCCAGACCCTCCCGCGCCTGGCCGACCTGCCCGAAGCCCAGCGTCGTGAACTCCCCCCCTTGGTGGTCAGCGGCGCGGTGCAGTCGCCTGACCCGGCCAGCCGCATGCTGATCCTGGACGGCCAGGTGCTGCGCGAGGGCGATGCCGTGTCCGCCGGTTTGGTGCTGGAGCGCATCGGGCTGCGCGCTGCCGTGCTGTCGTTAAGAGGGCTTCGTTTCGAACTCCCGTTGTAGCCCTGCTCCCGGCCTGTCCCGGGCCATGGCCTGGGCCTCTATCTTGCTCTCTACCTTGATCTCTTCCTTGCTTTTGCCTCTGCCTCGATGAACGACCTGTTTGATCCCCCGCCCATGGCCCCGGCCGATCCGTCCGGCGCCATTCCGATTGGCGAGTACGCCGAACGTGCCTATCTCGAATACGCCCTGAGCGTGGTCAAGGGCCGCGCCTTGCCTGACGTGTGTGATGGCCAGAAGCCGGTGCAGCGGCGCATCCTGTACTCGATGCAGCGCATGGGGCTGGCCTTTGCCGGCGCCTCGGGCGCCAAGCCCGTGAAGAGCGCGCGCGTCGTGGGCGACGTGCTGGGCCGCTTTCACCCCCACGGCGACCAGGCTGCTTATGACGCCCTGGTGCGCATGGCGCAGAGCTTCGCGCAGCGCTACCCGCTGATCGACGGCCAGGGCAACTTCGGCAGCCGGGATGGCGACGGCGCCGCGGCCATGCGCTACACCGAGGCGCGCCTGGCCCCCATCGCCCGCCTGCTGCTGGACGAGATCGACGAAGGCACGGTGGATTTCCAGCCCAACTATGACGGCTCCACCGAAGAGCCGCGCCTGCTGCCGGCGCGCCTGCCCTTCGTACTGCTCAACGGCGCCAGCGGCATCGCAGTGGGCCTGGCCACCGAAGTGCCCAGCCACAACCTGCGCGAGGTGGCGGCCGCCGCGGTGGCCTTGATCCGCGATGACAAGCTCGGTGACGACGAGTTCTTCGCCCTGCTGCCCGCGCCCGACTACCCGGGTGGCGGGCAGATCATCAGCCCGCAGGCCGACATCCGCGCCGCCTACGCCAGCGGCCGCGGCTCGCTGAAGGTGCGCGCGCGCTGGAAGATCGAAGACCTGGCGCGCGGCCAGTGGCAACTGGTGGTGACCGAGCTGCCCCCAGGCACCAGTGCGCAGAAGGTGCTGGAGGAGATCGAGGAACTCACCAATCCCAAGGTCAAGGCCGGCAAGAAGGCGCTGTCCACCGACCAGGTGCAGCTCAAGGCCAGCGTGCTGGCCGTGCTGGACGCCGTGCGTGATGAGTCGGGCAAGGAGGCCGCGGTGCGCCTGGTCTTCGAGCCCAAGAGCCGCACCGTGGAGCAGCAGGAGCTCATCACCACGCTGCTGGCCCACACCAGCCTGGAGACCAGTGCCCCCATCAACCTCACCATGGTGGGGCTGGACGGCCGGCCCACGCAGAAGAGCCTGCGCCAGATGCTCACCGAGTGGGGCCAGTTCCGCCAGGCCACGGTGCAACGCCGCACCCGCCACCGCCTGGACAAGGTGCTGGACCGCATCCACGTGCTGGAGGGCCGGCAGCTGGTGCTGCTGAACATCGACGAGGTCATCCGCATCATCCGCAACGCCGACGAGCCCAAGCCCGCGCTGATCGAGCGTTTCTCCTTGAGCGACCGCCAGGCCGAGGACATCCTGGAGATCCGCCTGCGGCAGCTGGCCCGGCTGGAGGCGATCAAGATCGAGCAGGAGCTCTCGCAACTGCGCGACGAACGCCAGAAGCTCGAAGACATCCTGGCCAGCCCGGCGGCGCTCAAGCGCACGGTCATCCGCGAGATCGAGGCCGATGCCAAGGCCTTTGGCGACGACCGCCGCACGCTGGTGCAGGAAGAGCGCAAGGCCGTGGCCGAGGTGCGGGTGGTGGACGAGCCGGTGACGGTGGTGGTGAGCGCCAAGGGTTGGGTGCGCGCGCTGAAGGGCCACGAGGTGGACCCGGCCGCGCTGCAGTTCAAGCCGGGAGATGCGCTGCACCTTTGTCAACCCTGCCGCAGCGTGGACACGCTGGCGGTGCTGGGCAGCAACGGGCGCAGCTACAGCGTGGCCGTGGCGCAGCTGCCCGGCGGGCGCGGCGACGGCACGCCCATCACCACGCTGATCGAGCTGGAGCCCGGCACGCAGCCCGTGCACTACCTCGCGGGCGGCGCGGAGTCCACGCTGCTGCTGGCCAACAGTGGCGGCTTCGGTCTGCTCGCCCGCACCGCCGACCTTTACGCGCGGAACAAGGGCGGCAAGGCTTTCCTGACGCTGGAGGCCGGCGAGCAGGTGCTGCCGCCCGTGGCGGTGCAGCCCGCCCACCGCCAGGTGGCGTGCCTGGCGGCGGACGGGCGCTTGCTGGTCTTCCCGCTGGACGAACTCAAGCTGCAGCCCAATGGCGGCAAGGGTCTGACGCTGATGGACGTGGACGCCAAGACGCCGCTGGTGTCGGTGTGCACGCTGGGCGAGACGCTGCGCGTGGCTGGCCAGGGCCGGGGCGGCAAGCCCAAGGACGAGGACTTCCGCCCCGCGGCCCTGGCTGCCTACGTGGCCAAACGTGCGCGCAAGGGGCGCAAGGTGGAAGGCTTTCCGAAGCCGATGCGCGTGGTGGCGCTGTGAAGGACCAAGACATGATCACCGTGTACGGCATTCCCAACTGCGACACCGTCAAGCGCGCCCGCGCCTGGCTCAGTTCGCGCGGCATTGAACATGCCTTCCACGACTTCAAGCGCCAGGGGGTGCCGGCCGAGCGGCTGGACGCCTGGACGGCAGCGCTGGGCTGGGAGCGGCTTGTCAATCGCCAGGGCACCACCTGGCGCAAGCTGGACGAGGGCCTCAAGGCTGGTGTGGTGGACGCCGCCAGCGCCCAGGCCCTGATGCTGGCGCAGGCCAGCGTCATCAAGCGTCCGGTGGTGGAGTGGGGCGATGGCTCGGTGACCGTGGGGTTTGACGAGGCGGCTTGGGCGGCGAAGGTCAGCTGAGTCCGTTCGGGCTCAGGGCGACCCTTCAACAAGCCTGTCCTGAGCAAAGTCGAAGGGCTCAGGGTGACCCTTCGACAGGCTCAGGGCGAGCGGGGGGGGAGGGCCGTTCGGGCTGAGCTTGTCGAAGCCCTTAGGTCTTGGAGACTCACCCCAAGCGTACCGGCAGCCGTCAGAACCCGCGGAACCTCACCCGCGGATCGCGCACGCAACGACGTTCCAGGTCGTTGCCCCCTGGCTTCGCTTGGGCAACACTTCGGTGTCCACTTTGCGGTTTCTTCCAGTGTTCAGCAGTTTCAGCAGTCGTGACCTGACGCCATCAACGCCGCTGGCCGAGGCACAGTCGCGCGGGGCCTCGGCAGTGCTGCGTGCCCGGGGCACGGTCATCCTGATTCACGGATTTGCCGAGCACGCAGGCAGGTACGAGACAACCGCAGCCCGCTTGCAGCGTCTGGGGTGGAAGACCGTCGTGGTCACGCTGAAGGGCCACGGAGGAGCCGGCATCCGGCCTGACATCGAAGCTTTCGATGACTACCTGCCGCCGATCGTCGAGACGATCGACGGCCTCGTTGAGCAAGGCAACACCGCCGAAACGGCCCGGCCCATCGTGCTGCTGGGTCAATCAATGGGTGCGCTTGTGGCATGCCGCATCGCCCTGTGCCGACCCTCCAGCGTGTCCGGGCTGATCCTGTCCAGTCCTGCCTTTGGAATTGCCGATTGGATGCCTCGTGCTGTCCTGGGTCTGTTGGGGCTTCTGAGTCAGTGGCTGCCCGCCTTGCCGATCGTCCCGCCTCCCAAGGGCGGGGCCGCAGCGCTCTCGCAGATCTCGCAGGAGCAGACCCGCTTCGAGGAAGACCCGCTGTGCTGGCACGGGTTCCTGGGGCTTCGAATGGCCTACCAGCTGGCTCGCGCGAGCATGGAGACGGAGGAACTCCTTCACCGCATCGACATCCCGACACTCCTGCTGTGGGGAGACGCCGATACCGTGAGCAATCCCGATGCCATTCGAAGAGCGTCAAGAAGGATGAGCGCGGACCTCGTCACTGCCGAGGTCTGGCCCGGCAGCCGACATCACTTGTTCACCGACCGCGACGCCGAGTCGCATTTTCTGAAGATCCGGGGCTGGCTTGAACAGCGCCGGACATGAGGACCGAATGTCTGTCGAATCCATCCTGAATCACCTGGGGGCCATCATCACCGCGATCCTGGGTCTGACGGGCTTGCTCTTTCCCCAGGTTGCAGCGCGGTTCACGGGCCTGGAAGCAAAGAGCCGGACGGCCTTCGCGGAGTTTCGGGCGACCTTCGGCGGACTGTTCGTCCTGATGGGCGTGCTTCCCATCGCGGTGGGCTCCGCCTCTGCGTTCAACTTCGTGGGTTGCCTCTGGATGGGAACCGCCTTTGGACGACTGGTATCCGTGTGCGTGGACCAAGGCTATAAGGAGGCAAGAAACATGGCAGGTGTCGCGTTCGAGGCGGCCATCGGGATGATGCTTCTGGCCGGCTCGCCCCACTTCGCTAGGCTTTCTTCTGCTGCTGTGCCCGTCTTTGATGGGGTGGCGACCGTCTGCTTTCGTCTGCCGTTTCAGGCCGCGACGTGACCTCAGGAGCGCGCTCCGGTCGCGAACCGAGTGCTTGCAGCAGCGCTGCCTGCGTCTGAACGCTCGCAGGGAACATGTACTCGATCCGCAGCGACCCGTGGTCGATGTCCTGGGGCGTTCCAAACGTCGTGAACACGCTGTGAAACGCGAGTTCGCCCAACGGCGTGCCGAAGCGAGAGACGATGGAGGGCGCAGAACGCTGGAACCATGGCGCAGACACTGCGCCTTCCCCCAAGCGGCTGCGCAGGAACTCGCAAAGCGCTGCCGCCTTCGGCTGCAGGGCAGGTAGCGCGTTGGCGTCATCGCGAACATGGGCCAAGAGAGCGGGCCCGACCTCGGAAAGATTCCTCAGCCTGCTCAGGATTCCATCTGGCGCCAACATCAACTCCAGCAGGTTGACCTTGCCAGGGCCCGTGACGTAAGGGGTTCTCGGCAGCAACAAGCCCGCCAGCCACCTGCCGCCCCGGTTCAGATCCAGCACATTCCAGTGTGCGTCGATCACGTAGCCAGGCCATGGATCGTGGCCCTCAAGAAGCCGGCGCAAGGCGCCCAGTGCGGGCTCAAGCACATCGGGATGCTCATCTGCCTGAGCGCCCGCCGGCTCCGGTGCAAACCCGGCCAGCAGCAGGGCACGGCCTATCGTCCTTGGGGTGACGTCCAGAGCCTGCAGCCAGCGCAGCAGCAGGCCCCTGCTTGGCCTGGCCCGGGCGCTCTCGATGAAACTGAGGTGGCGTTGCGAGATGCCCAGCCGCATCGACAATTCAAGCTGACTGAGGTGTTTCTGCTTGCGGGCGTGCTGCAGGATCTCGCGAAGCGTCAGCTGGGGATTCTGGCTCGACATCGTTCAGATTCCAGCACAGGCAAGCAGGCGCGCTCACCCCAGCCGCACTGGCAGCCGCCTGAAGCCGCGAAAGCGCACGCGCGGGTCGCGCTCCGGCGCACCGGCAAGGTCGATCCCCGGAAAGCGCACCAGCAGCCGACCGATCGCGATGCGCGCCTCCAGCCGCGCCACGTTCATGCCGGCGCAGGCGTGGGCGCTGTGGCCGAAGGCGATCTGCAGGTTGGGCTTGCGGGCCACGTCCAGGCGCTGAGGCTGCGGGAACGCGGCAGGATCGTGGTTGGCGGCCCCCACGCCCAGGGTGATGAAGCTGCCTGCGGGCACGGTGGTGCCGCTGGGCAGCTCGATGGGGGCGGTGGCCAGGCGGTTGTTCAACTGCAGGGGGCTCTCGAAGCGCAGCAGCTCTTCCACCGCGGTGGGCAGCAGCGCGGGCTCGGCCACCAGTTTGTGCAACTGGTCGCGGTGCGTCATCAGCGCGTGCAGGCCGTTGCCGATCAGGTTGGTCGTGGTCTCGTGGCCGGCGTTGAGCAGGAAGATGCAGTTGTGCAGCAGCTCGGTCTCGGTCAGGCGCTCGCCGTCCACTTCGCCCTGGATCAGCCGGGTCAGCACGTCCACTTCCGGGTCCCCAGGTTGTGCGCGCCGCTGGGCCACCAGCTCGCGCAGGTAGGCCAGGAAGTCACGCACGGCCGCGTGGCCGCGGCTCAGCACCTCGGGTGAGGGGGCGGGCTCCAGCGCCGAGAGGATGGCCAGCGACCAGCCCTGCAGCGGACCACGCTCGGCGTGCGGCACGTCCAGCAGGTTGCCGATCACCTCCACGGGGATGCGCGCAGCAAAATCCTCGATCAGGTCGGGCGCCTTCAAGTCGGCCATGCGCTCCAGCAGGCCGTCCACCAGGGCCACCACGCCCGCCTCCATGCGGGCGATGGCGCGCTGGTTCAGCGCCCCCATCAGGAGGCGGCGCACGCGGGTGTGCAGCGGCGCATCGTTGAACACCAGGCTGGTGGTGTGGTGCTCGAACAGCGGCGAGCCGTCGCCGAACTTCGGCGCGAACTCGCGCTGCTTGTCGGAACTTGCGGCCGGGTGGCGGTACACCGCAATCACGTCGTCGTAGCGCGTGAGCAGCACGGCGTGGGCGTTCAGGCGGTGGACCGGGGCGTGTTGCCTCAAGGCTGCGTAGAAGGGGTAGGGGTCGTCGACGAAGCCGGTGGGTGGGCTGGTCAGGGTGAAGTCCGCGAGCCAGGCGGGTGGCACCTGCCCCATGGAAGCGGGGGACATCCCGGATGCGGAGGGCTCAGGGCGATCGGGTCGTCCAGGAAGCCCAGGAAGTTCGGAACGTCCAGCGGGCCCTCCAGGTTCAGTGGTGGGGGCAAAGGTCATGAGGCAGTCGTCACGGGGCTGTCCATGCGCTCAGGATAGCCGAGGGCCCACCGGATAATCTGGCGATGTTCACCGGCATCGTTCAGGGCACCGCCCGCATCGCCGCCCTGGCCGACCGGCCGGGCCTGCGCACCTTCACCCTGGCCTTCCCGGCTGGCTTTTGCCAGGGCCTGGAAGTGGGGGCCAGCGTGGCCTGCAACGGGGTGTGCCTGACGGCCACCTCGGTGCGGCCGCAGCAGGAGCAGGCCGACTTTGACGTCATGCTGCAGAGCCTGAACGTCACCACGCTCGGCACCCTGGGCGTGGGCGACGCCCTCAATGTCGAACGCGCGGCCAAGGACGGCGCGGAGATCGGCGGGCATCCGCTGTCCGGCCATGTGGACTTCCAGGCGCAGCTGCAGTCCATCCGCCAGCCCGAGAACAACCATGTCCTGCGCATAGGCGTGCCCGCGCCGTGGATGCGCTACGTCTTTGCCAAGGGCTACATCGCCGTGGACGGCGCGAGCCTCACGGTGGCCGAGGCCGGCCGCGAGCGCGACGGCAGCGGCTGGTTTGAGGTCTGGCTCATCCCTGAGACGCTGCGCATGACCACCTTTGGCGCCAAGCGTGAAGGCGACGCCTTCAACATCGAGATCGAGCGCCAGACCCAGGTCTTCGTCGACACCGTCCGCGCAGCCCTCGACGAGCGCCTGGGCCCGCTGCTGCCGGCACTGGAGAAGCTGCTCGCGGCGCAGGGCTTGACGGTGGATGAACTTGCGAAGCCGCCCCGGCTTCCTGATGGGGCTTAGTTCACCCGCATGAGATCAGTGCGTCTGTACAAGTTCAAAGTCGAGGCTTGAAACTGTACAAACTGACTTCGTTGCCGAGCGTCCGTCGCCCTCCAGGCCCCAGCGTGCACGGTGGAAGCGACTAAGCCTGCAGTCCGAGCAGCCTCAGTGTCAACTGGTGGGCTCGGCATGTCGGGTCAGCCAGATCGTGCAGCACGTTCATGTGGTGGCGGCCTGGCACGGTCTCGCAGACCGGGACTGCCTTGGCGCCCCATCGCCTCTTGATGAGCCGGTTCTGACGCAGGAACTCCTCGCTCTCGTCGCCGCCCACCAGGGCGATCAGCGGGCCCTGGGGAGCGGGCATCCAGGCGGGGCTCAGGCGCATCGCGCTGGGTTCGTCCAGTCGGAGATCAGGCGCCAGGAAGGGCGCGTGCCGCAGCGGCTCCAGGTCGAAGACGCCCGACAGGGACACCGCCCCCTTGACCAGGTCGCCTGGCAACTCGGGGCTGAACACAGGCCACTGCAAGGCCAGCATCATGGCCGCCAGATGTCCTCCCGCCGAGTGCCCGGCCACGACGATGCGATCGGGGTTGCCGCCGTACTGGCGGGCGTGGCGCCAGGTCCAGGCCACGGCCTGCGCCACCTGCATCACGATGTGCTCGATGGAGACCGCCGGGGCCAGGGGGTAGTCGGGCACCACCACCAGCGCGCCAGCGCGGGCGAACGGCGGGGCCACGAAGGCCTGGTCGCGCTTGGACAGCGCGCGCCAGTAACCTCCGTGCAGGTAGACGAGAACCGGTGCCGCGGCGGCTGCAGGGCCTGGCGCAGCCCTCTTGTCTGACGCGCCTGCTGTGCCGGCTGGTTTGGTACTGTGGGCTCCAGCGCCCTGGGGTTGCGGCAGGAACAGGTCCAAGGTGGACGCCGGATCGGTGCGTGCGCGAGCCCGCCGCCGTTCCTGCGGCCGATAGTCCACCTCCAGCACGCAGGCCGAGGTGGCCAGCGCTTGTGTCGAACGCTGGGCCCACTGCTGCAGGATCTGCGGATGCTCGGGAATCCGCCCCCGGTTGTTGTACTGGGCGTCGTGCCACGCAGGTGAGCGGCGTCTGGTCATGCGGTACCTCTTGGCTTGCGGCGGGTGGCGGTGGTGGTGACGGTGGTGGGCAAGGTGGCGCTGAGAGGGGTGTTCGCCGGGGTGCCGGGAGGGGCCGATCTGGCCTCGTTCAGCGCCGCGTTCACCAACGCATCGGCCATCCACAGCGCCACCTTCTCCACCGCCCGGTCCGACAGGCCCCAGATGTCCTTGAGCACGATGTAGGTTTCGATGCCGTACACCACCGTCAGGGCTTGGTGCAGCCGCATCTGCGCGGCGGGTTCCAGCACATCGGACAGCGGCGCGATGGCGGAGCCCACGATGCGCACCCGGTGCCCGCGCTTGTAGGGCTCCTCCTCCAGCGTGCCGGCCCGCTCCTGCGCCCATTGCTCCAGGGACAACTGCACAGCCGCCCGCATCTGCGCCTCGAAGGCCTGGAACAGCGGGAAGGTCTGCTCGAAGACATCACGAACCCGGCTCGGTCCGTCCGCGTGGGGCGAGGCAAAGTTGCGCACGGGACCGAGCGACGCGTCCATCACGGCGGCGATGAGGGCGCTGCGGCTGGGGAAGTAGCGGTACACCGTGGCGCGGGACACCCCGCTGCGTTGCGCGACGTCCGCCATCGACGGCACGTGTCCGGCTTCACGGATGAGTTCCATGGCGGTGTCCAACAGCAGGCGGAAGGTCGAGGCCTTCACGCCCCGCGCGGGCGGCGAAGGCCCGAAGCTGGGGGTGACCTTGGTGGCGGGCATGAGGGTTTGTCCTGGGTGCTGAATATGGTTTCAGCCCTTGGCAGGGCATGACTGACACGCCTATGATGCACCGATCCAGATTTGAGACGCAAGTCTCATTTCTTCCGGAATGATCGCGCAGCGGCGCCCTCGGGCGCCTGACATGCGCGACGACGAGGAGACAGTCCCATGCGTTCTGGCGAGCGAGGGTGGCGGGTTCAGCAGCGCTGCGGCGGCGGGATTTGTCCGTCCCTGTGGCGCTTGCCAGCATGGCCTGGCGGCGGGAGCCTCTGAGCGTGACGCTGCACCTGTTCGAGCGCGTGGCTGTCGAAGACGAGGGCGAGGGAGACCCGGTGGTCTGCGTGCACGGCCTGGGGGGCAGTTCCAACACCTGGACGCCCCTGATGCCGGCACTGGCGCGGCATCGTGTCCTGCGCATCGACCTGCCGGGCAGCGGCCTGTCGCAACGCGCTGAAGGGCCGTTGTCCATTGATCGGTTTGTTTCGGCGGCGGCGCAGGCCTGCGAGCGCCTGGGCGTGCGCCAGGCGCATTGGCTGGGGCACTCGCTGGGCACCATCGTGTGTCAGCACCTGGCGGTGCAGCATCCCGCTCTGGTGCGCAGCCTGGCGCTCTTCGGGCCGCTGCTGGCGCCGGCCGACCCAGCGCGCCAGGCCTTGCGAGACCGTGCGCAGCGCGCGCGCAGCGCCGGGGTGGACGGCATGCACGCCATCGCCCAGCAGATGGTGCAGGCGGCGCTCTCGGCGCACACCCGACAGCAGCAGCCGCTGGTGTGCGCTTATGTTCGCGACGGGCTGATGCGCTGTGACGGTGCGGCCTACGGCCGTACCTGCGAAGCTTTGGCTGAAGCGCAGCCTGCGGCGGTGGATCGCATCCAGGCCCCGGTGCTGCTGGTGACGGGCGACGAGGACGGCGTGGCCCCGCCCCAGGCGGTGCGTGGCCTTGCCAGCCGCTTGAATGCCGCAGCCAGCGTACGCACCGAGGTGCTGCCCCGCTGCGGCCATTGGACGCCCCTGGAGCGCGCCGCCGAGTGCGCCCGCCTGTGGCAGGACTTTGCCGCCTCGGTGGTGCGGTCTGCTCCTGCGGCGGCCACGCGGGCCCCCTGGGCGTCGCCTGCAGCCGCTGTCTGAACCCCAAGGACATAGTCGAGGATCCATCGAATGGCCGACGTGCTCTTCACCAACGTGCGCATCTTCGATGGGGGCGGTGAGACCCCGTTCCAGGGCGAGGTGCTGGTCCAGGGCAACCGCATCTCCCGCGTGGTCCAGTCCGGCTATGGCGCCCGCTCGGCCCCGGTGGCCGGGGCCCAGGTCATCGACGGCGCCGGGGCCTTTCTCATGCCAGGCATGGTGGAGGCGCACACGCACTTCTCCTGGAATGACCAGCCCAGCCTGGAGTCCATCCAGCGCATGCCGCCCGAGGAACACATCCTGTGGTGCGCCGAGGTGGCCAAGCGCTACCTCGACATGGGCTGGACCTCCTGCGTCGGCGCAGCCACCGCCAAGCCGCGCCTGGACGTGGTGATCCGCAACGCCATCAACGACGGCACCATCATCGGTCCGCGCTACCTGGCGGCCAGCCAGGAGATCACCGTGCCGGGCGGATTGGGGGACACCACTGCGCCCCACCTGCCGCAGCCCGAGTTCGCGTTCGGTGCGGTGGTCAGCGGGGCGGAGGAGATGCGCCGCTGCGTGCGCATGTTCTGCAAGTACGGGGTCGATTCACTGAAGATCAACCTGTCGGGCGAATCCATCACCGGCATGCCCTCGGAGATGAGCCAGTTCACCGAGGAGGAGATCCGCGTCTGCGTGGAAGAGGCCAAGGTCTGGGGCAAGCGGGTGGCGGCGCACGCGCGCTCCACCTGGTCGATCAAGCAATGCGTCAAGCTCGGCATCGAGGTGATCTACCACGCGAGCTTTGCCGATGAGGAAGCGCTGGACCTGCTGGAAGCGAACAAGTTCAATCACTTCGTCGCCCCGGGTCTGGCCTGGCTGATCAACACCTGTCACCACGCCAGCGCCTGGGGCCTGACGCCCGAGGTGACGCGCAAGATGGGTTACCACCGCGAACTGGAGGCAGCCGTCGAAAGCATGAAGGCCATGCGCCGGCGTGGCATCCGCATCCTGCCGGGTGGGGACTATGGCTTCGCCTGGACGCCTCACGGCACCAACGCCAAGGACCTGGAGTACTTCGTCAAATACATCGGCATGAGCACGATGGAGGCGCTGTTGTCGGCCACCGCCTGGGGCGGGCCCATGATGAAGATGGGCAAGCAACTGGGTTACATCCGCGAGGGCTGTCTGGCCGACATCCTGCTGATCGATGGCGACCCGCTGGCCGACATCACCGTGCTGCAGGACAAGGCACGCATCCTGGCGGTGATGAAGGACGGCGAGTTCCACCGCGCCCCGCCCGTGCGTCATGCGCGCACCACACGCTGGGCGGCCTGAGCCACCTGCGGGAGATGAACATGGCAGCGCCCACCACCGAAACCCTCTTCACCAACGTCCGCATCCTGGATGGCACCGGGCAGATGCCTTACGCCGGCAGCGTGCGCGTGCGCGGCAACCGCATCGTGGCCGTGGGCCGCAGCGCGGGCGGAGTCAGTGCCGGCGATGCCCTGGTGGTGGATGCGGCAGGGGCCACCCTGATGCCGGGCATGACCGAGGCCCACACCCACTTCTCCTGGAACGACGCTGCCTCGCTGGCCGGCATCCAGACCATGCCGCTGGAGGAGCACGTGCTGTGGACGGCCAAGGTGGCGCACAACTACCTCAAGGCCGGTTTCACCTCGTGCCTGGGCGCTGCCTGCGCCAAGCCACGTCTGGACGTGGTGATCCGCAACGCGATCGAGGCCGGCCAGATCCCCGGGCCCCGCTACCTCGCCGCCAGCCAGGAGATCACCGTGCCCGGCGGCCTGGGCGACGAGATGCTGCCGCACCTGCCCTTTCCGGAGTTCAGCTTTGGCGTCGTCGTCAATGGCGCGGAAGACCTGCGCCGCGTCACCCGCATGTTCCTGAAGTACGGGGTTGACACGGTCAAGCTGAACCTGTCGGGTGACAACTTCGTCCCCGGGGCCGATGCCAAGACCACCTGGATGACCGACGCCGAGGTGGCCGCCTGTGCCGAGGAGGTGCGCATGCGCGGCAAGCGCATCGTTGTGCACGCCCGCTCCTGCGCCAGCGTGAAGCAGGCGTTGCGCCACGGCATACGGCTGATCTACCACGCCAGCTTCACCGATACCGAGGCTCTGGACATGCTGGAGGCCGTGCGCGACGAGGTCTTCGTCGCGCCAGGCATCGGCATCCTCTACGCCATCCTCAACGAGGCCGAGCCCTGGGGCATCGACCGGGCCAAGGCCGTGGAGATGGGGTACGAGGAGGAGTGGAACGCCGCCTGCGAATCGCTCAAGGCCATGCACCGGCGCGGCGTGCGCGTGCTGCCCGGCGGTGACTACGGCTTTGCGTTCAACCCGCACCTGAAGAATGCACGCGACCTCGAATTGTTTGTGAAGTACCTGGGCTTCACGCCCATGGAAGCCATTCGTGCCTGCACCCTGTACGGGGGCCAGGTCATGATGCGGCCGCACGAGCTCGGGCTCGTCAAGGAAGGCTACCTGGCCGACCTGCTGCTGCTGGACGGCGACCCGCTGGCCAACCTGTCCATCCTGCGGGACCCCAAGCGCATCCTCGCGGTGATGAAGGACGGCGTGTTCGCGAAGCAGCCGCCTGTCGCCCGGCCTCACGCTTGGGAGCACGCCGCGTGAAGTGGGACGCCCGCTTCTGGGCCTGGCTGCTGATCGGCGGCCCCATCGCCGTGTTCTCGCTGTGGGCCGTGGTGGACAACACCCGCCTGTACTTCGTCACGCTGCTCAACGGTCTGACGCTGGCCTCGCTGTACTTCATCGTCGCCAGCGGTTTCACGCTGGTCTTCGGCCTCATGCGCAACGTGAACCTCGCGCATGGATCGCTGTACCTGCTGGGCGGCTACGTGGGCTTCTTCGTGGCCGAGAAGACCGGCTGGTGGGTGCTGGCCCTGGCCGCCGGCTTCCTGGCCGCAGCCATCGCCGGCCTGCTGATGCAGGTGCTGATCCTGCGCCACATGCAGGGCCAGGACCTGCGCCAGACCATGGTCACCATCGGACTTTCCATCGTGATCGCCGACCTGCTGCTGTGGGCCTTCACGGCGCAGGTGCACCAGATGGAAGCCCCGGAATGGCTCCAGGGCCCCATCCGCAACATCCCGCTGATCAAGGCGTACTCGGCCTACCGGCTGAGCCTGCTGGTGGCCGGCGTGGCCATCGGCGTGTTCCTGTGGTGGCTGCTCACGCGAACCACCGTGGGCGCCATGATCCGCGCCGGCGTGGACGACCGGCAGATGCTGGCGGCCTCAGGCGTCAACGTGAACCTCGTCTTCGCGGTGACCTTCATGCTGGGCGCCGGGCTGGCCGGGCTGGGCGGCGTGATCGGTGCGGTGGAGCTGTCCATGGTGCCGGGTGAGGACACGAGGTTGCTGCTGGCCTCGCTGATCGTCGTGATCGTGGGCGGCATGGGCAGCGTGGTGGGGGCGGCCTTGGGTGCCGTGATCCTGGGTCTGGCCGAGACCTACGGCCTGGCCTACGCGCCCACCTACAGCGTGGTATTCACCTTCGTGATCCTGATCCTCGTGCTGGCCTTCCGGCCGCGCGGCATCCTGGGCAAACCGGCATGAGCAGCCAGCAGAGGTCCGCGTGAGTGCCGCCCAGTGGCGCCGCGCCATGAACAGCCGGACGGGTGCATCGGCGGCTGCGGACGCAGCGCGCCTGCCGGCGCGCGCCGCTGCCGCGTCGTCACAGTCCGTCGCGCCTGATCCCTATGCGGCCAGTGATGCACCGCGCTGGCTGAAGTTCCTGTGGCGCTCCCTGTCGGCGCGCCATGTGTTCACGCTGGTGCTGGTCCTGGTCTTTCCCTTCGTGGCCACGCCCTTCTTCACCTTCCAGGTCGCGGCGCAGGCCCTGGTGTTGGGCCTGATCGCCCTGTCGCTCACTTTCCTGGGCGGCTACGGGGGCATGGTGTCGCTGGCGCAGATGTCCGTGGCCGGCATGGCCGGCTACGGTGTGGCCATCTTCGGGACCAGCAGCACCCCGATCAGCCTGGGCTGGCCCTGGTGGCTGGCGGTCCTCTTCGCTGTGCTCGTCGCCACGGCGTGCGCCACCGTCATCGGTTGGCTGTCCGTGCGCACCGAGGGCATCTACACCATCATGATCACGCTGGCCTTTGGCGTGGCCTTCTATTACCTGGTGCTGCAGAACTACACCCTGTTCAACGGATTCCAGGGCTTCCAGAAGGTGTATCCGCCCGACGTGCTGGGGGTGAACTGGCGTGAGCCGCTGCCGTTCTACTTCCTCAGCCTGTTCTGGGCCATGGCCGGATACTTCGCTGTCAAGTGGATGGTGCGCACGCCCTTTGGTATCGCCCTGCAAGGGGTGCGCGACAACCCGCGGCGCATGGCCGCGCTGGGCTTCAACGTGGTGGCGCACCGCGTGGCCGCTTACTCGGTGGCCGGGTTCATGGCGGCCATCGGCGGTGTGCTGATGGTCTGGTACAACGGCCTGATCACCCCAGGCTCTGTCAACACGGGCTGGCAGATCAACATCCTGGTCATTGCGGTGCTGGGGGGCATGCGCCACCCCATAGGCGCCTATCTTGGCGCCGTCATCTTCGTGCTGCTTCAGACCTTCGCGATCGACCTCATCGACCGCGAACGCTTCAACCTCGTGATCGGCGTGGTGTTCCTCGCCATCGTGCTGTTTTCCCCCGACGGCCTGCTCGGACTGTGGGCGAAG
Organism: Burkholderiales bacterium; assembly: GCA_947464185.1. Lineage (GTDB taxonomy): Bacteria > Pseudomonadota > Gammaproteobacteria > Burkholderiales > Burkholderiaceae_C > Rubrivivax. Next base: position 89,165 of record CANHVY010000005.1, on the reverse strand, counting down.
CTTCGCTCCCGCTTCGGCCCGAACCAGACCGTCACTTCCCCGCAACGTCGACATTGATTGAGGAGACGACAGTGAAAGTGACGAAGAGAATCTGGATTCGTTCCATGGTCGGGGCAGCGGCAGCAGCCGCCGTCACGGGTTTCGCCTTTGCGCAGGGTGCGCCCATCAAGATCGGTTTGCTGGCCACGCTGGAAGGGCCGTTCGCCGCCGGTGGCGCCGACGGCATGCGCGGGGCCGAGCTCGCGCTCAGGCAACGCGGCGGCATGGTGGCGGGCCGAAAGATCGAGATCGTCAAGGCCTCCTCGAACGCCAACCCCGATGTGGCCGTGAACGCGGTGCGCAAGCTGGTGGAGCAGGACAAGGTGGACATCGTGGTCGGCCCGCTGTCCGGCGGCGAGGGCATCGCGGTCAAGGATTACTCCAAGACCCAGCCCAACATGACCTTCATCAACGGCGGCTCGGGTGCGCAGGCCACCACGCTGGTGAGCCCCAGCCCCAACTTCTTCCGCTTCAACACCGAGGGTGCGCAGTGGATGGTGGGCCTGGGCAAGGCCGCCATGGACAAGGGCTACAAGCGCGTGATGGTCATCGCCGAGGACTACGCCTTCCCGTACTCGCAGGTGCAGGGCTTCATGTCGGAGTTCTGCCGTCTGGGTGGCAAAGTGCCGTTGAAGGCCTGGGTGCCGCTGGGCGGCAAGGACTACTCCTCGGTCATCGCCCGCATTCCCAAGGACGTGGATGCGCTGCTGGTGATCCTGGGTGGGGCGGATGCCGTCAACTTCCTGAACCAGTACGAGGCGGCCGGTGGTGACAAGCCCATGATGGGCGGCTCCATCACCGTCAGCCAGGACGTGCTGAACTACCGCGGCAAGCGGCGTGATTCGCTGGTGGGCACCATCTCCGCCGGCCCCTACGCCGACAGCTTCGACGGCGCCGACTGGAGAGCCTTCGTCGCCGATTACCAGAAGAACTACCCCGTCTCCGCGGGCGGCTACCCCAGCCCCAGCCTGTTCGCCCTGGTGTACTACACCAACATGAAGGCCGCGCTGGATGCGTTGGACCAGGTCAAGGGCGACCTGTCCGGCGGCCAGGCCAAGTACCGCGATGCCCTGTCCAAGCTGGAGCTGAAGATGCCCACGGGCACCGTCAAGCTGGACGCGAACCGCCAGGCCATCGGCAGCACCTTCGTGACCGAGGTGGTCAAGGACAGCAAGGGCGACCTGACCACGCGCGTGCTGCGCAAGGTGGACAACGTCGACCAGATGCTGGGCATGAAGCGTGAGGAGTTCCAGATGGGCTCCCGCGATGTGCCGGCCTGCCCCTGAGGCCGTGCCGAGACGAATGGCGCACGCTGACTGAGCCCCGATGGCCTCCATCTCGCAGATGCGATCCTCCCCCCGCGTGGCCTCCCCGGCTGTCGCGGCGGGGCAGGAGCGCGCGCCCCTGGCGTCTTCAGACGCCCTGGTGCTGCAGGGGGTGACCCGGGCTTTCGGGGCCCTGCGGGCCGTGGATGACGTGTCGTTCGCGGTGGCCGCCGGTCAGAAGTACGCCGTCCTTGGTTCCAATGGCGCGGGCAAGACCACCTTGTTCAACGCCATCACCGGGGACTTCCCGCCCACCGCCGGGCGGATCGAATTCTTTGGCGAGGACATCACGGCGCTGCCGCCGCACGAGCGCATCCGCAAGGGCTTGCGGCGCACCTACCAGTCCTCGCTGCTGTTCCGCGACCTGTCGGTCCGGGACAACCTCTTCCTGGCCGTGCGTGGCGTGGCCAGCGGCCGTTTCGGCATGTGGCGCCCCGGTGCGGGCCACCCCTCGCGCCTGGCCACCGAAGACCTGCTGGAGCGTGTGCGCCTGTCGCACATCGCCGACGAGCCGGTGGCCAACCTCGCCCACGGCCAGCAGCGCCAGCTCGAGATCGGCATGGCGCTGGCCGGTGCGCCGCGCCTGATCCTGTTCGACGAGCCGGCTGCGGGCCTGTCGCCAGCCGAGCGCCGGGAGCTGGTGCTGTTGCTGGGCTCACTGCCGGCGCACATGAGCTTCGTGATCATCGAGCACGACCTGGACATCGCGCTGCGCGTCTCGCAGCGGGTGACGGTCATGCACAACGGGCGCGTGCTGCGCCACGGCACCCCGGCCGAGATCGAGTCGGACCCGCAGGTGCAGGCCCTGTACATGGGAGGGCGGCACTGATGGCCTGGTTCCGCCGCGACCGCAACGATGCCCGGGACCGCAGGGACGCGAACGACGCGCCTTCATCTTCGGGCCGTCCGGGCCGTCAGGGCCGTCAGGACCGTCAGGACCCTCCCAAAGCCCGACGCGTCCCCCTGCTGCAGGTGGAGGGCCTGGACGTCTACTACGGCCGCGCGCATGCGCTGCAGGGTGTGAGCCTGAGCCTCGACGAGGGTGTGCTGGGCATCGTCGGCCGTAACGGCATGGGCAAGACCACGCTGTGCAATGCCATCACCGGCCTGGTGCCGGCCCGCGGCAGCGTCAAGCTGGCGGGCGAGGAAATCCTGGGGCGCAGCCCGCACGAGATCACGCGCCGCGGTATTGCTTACGTGCCGCAGGGCCGGCGCGTGTGGCCCTCGCTGTCGGTGGACGAGACCTTGCGCCTGGTGGCCAGCCACCGGCGCGAGGTGGAGCGCGTGTACGCGATGTTCCCGCGCCTGGCCGAGCGCAAGGGCAATGGCGGCTCGCAGCTCTCGGGCGGCGAGCAGCAGATGCTGGCCATCGGGCGGGCCTTGCTGCTCGAGCCCCGCCTGCTGGTGATGGACGAGCCCACCGAGGGCCTGGCGCCGGTGATCGTGGAACAGGTGGCGCAGGCGCTGCGCGATCTGTCACACGAGGGCTCGATCGCCGTGCTGCTGATCGAGCAGAACCTGGGCGTGGCCACCAGCGTGGCCGACCGCATCGGCATCATGGTCAACGGCCGCATCGCGCAGGAGATGCCGGCAGCCGAATTGGCCGCCGACCGTGAACTGCAGGAGCGTCTGCTCGGGGTGCGCTCGCACGGGGGCGACGAGCCGGAGGATGCCGCTGCCGCGCAAGAGGCTGCTGGCCCTGCGCAGGCTGCGGCCGCCGCCGAGTCCGAAACCCGTGTGCTGACCGTGGTGCGCGCCCATGGCGACGGGGTGCCGTCGTTGAACGACCTGTCGCCCCGCTCCGTGCGGGGCTACAACCGCTGGAACGCGGGCACGCCCATGGCGCCCGTGGTCGACCGGGCGCTGGAGCCCGCGCACACCTCAGGGTCCGCTGCCGGGGCAGGGGAGGTTCCCGGCCCGGGCCTCGCCAAGCCTGCAGCCGTCTTCGACTTCCCGGTCGCCGCCACCAGTGGGCGCGCCGCCTACGTGGCTGGCACCTTCGACACCAAGGGCCGCGAACTGTTCTACCTGCGCCAATGCCTGGAAAAGCTCGGCCTGCGCGTGGTGACCGTGGACCTGTCCACCAGCGGCAAGACTTCCACCGCGAGCGTGCACCCGCGCGAGGTGGCGCGCCACCATCCCCAGGGCGAGGCCGGGGTCTTCAGCGGCGACCGCGGCAGCGCCGTGGCGGCGATGGCGCTGGCCTTCGAACGCTTCATCCTCACGCGGCGTGATCTCGGCGGCCTCATCTCCGCCGGGGGCTCAGGCGGCACCACGCTGGCCACGGCGGCCATGCGGGCCTTGCCAGTCGGCGTGCCCAAGGTCATGGTGTCCACCATGGCCAGCGGCGACACCCGGCCGTACGTCGGGCCCAGCGACATCTGCATGATGTATTCGGTCACCGACGTGCAGGGCCTGAACCGCATCAGCGAACGGGTGCTGGCCAATGCGGCGCATGCACTCGCCGGCATGATCACCCACCCGCCCGCCGCCGTGCAGGCCACCAAGCCCGCCATCGGCCTGACGATGTTCGGCGTGACCACCCCTTGCGTGCAGATGGTGACCCAGCGTCTGGAGGACGACTTCGACTGCCTGGTCTTCCACGCCACGGGCGTGGGCGGACAGTCGATGGAAAAACTGGCCGACTCCGGTCTGCTGGAAGGCGTGATCGACGTTTCCACGACCGAGATCGCCGACGAGATCGCCGGTGGCACGCTCTCGGCCGGCCCCGACCGCCTGGACGTGTTTGCGCGCCACGCGCTGCCCTGGGTGGGCTCCTGCGGGGCGCTGGACATGGCCAACTTCGGCGCCTGGGACAGCGTGCCGGAGCGTTTTCGCGGCCGGCGCCTGTACCGCCACAACCCCACGGTCACGCTGATGCGCACCACGGCCGAGGAGTGCCGCGCCATTAGCGAGTTCCTCGTGGCCAAGATCAATGCGATGCGCGGGCCCGTGCGCTTCCTGATCCCCGAGGGCGGTGTGTCGGCTATCGACCGTCCGGGTCAGCCCTTCCACGACCCCGAGGCCGACCGCGTGCTGTTCGAGACGATCGAGAAGGGCTTTCGCAGCGGGGCCGATCGGCGCCTGGTGCGCCTGCCCTACCACATCAATGACGAGGCCTTTGCGCAGGCGCTGGTGGCTGCCTGGCGCGAGGTCAGCACCGGCCGCGAAGCCCGGCGCGCCTGAGACCAAGACCCTGCAGGAGAAGACGACGCATGCCCAGGATTGCACGGACGGAACTGCTCAAGCGCTTGCGCGCCAAGGTGGCCCGGGGCGAGCCCATCATCGGGGGCGGTGCCGGCACGGGGCTGTCGGCCAAGTGTGAGGAAGCCGGCGGCATTGACCTGATCGTGATCTACAACTCGGGCCGCTACCGCATGGCCGGGCGTGGCTCGCTGGCCGGGCTGCTGGCGTATGGCAACGCCAACGAAATCGTGTGCGACATGGCGCGTGAAGTGCTGCCGGTGGTGCGCCACACGCCCGTGCTGGCGGGTGTGAACGGCACCGACCCCTTCATGATTCCGGACCAGTTCCTGCGGCGCCTGATCGACCTGGGGTTCTCTGGCGTGCAGAACTTCCCGACCGTGGGCTTGATCGACGGCACCTTCCGGTCCAACCTGGAGGAAACGGGCATGGGCTACGGCCTGGAGGTGGACTTCATCGCCCGCGCGCGCCAGGCCGACATGCTGACCACGCCCTATGTCTTCAATGAGGGCGAGGCGCGTGCCATGACCCAGGCAGGCGCCGACATCGTGGTGTGCCACATGGGTCTGACCACCGGCGGGGCCATCGGGGCGGAGACCGCGCTGAAGCTCGAGGATTGCGTCGATCCCATCAACCGGTGGACGGCCGCCGCGCGCAAGCTGCGCCGCGACGTGCTGGTGCTGTGCCACGGCGGGCCCATCGCCACGCCCGAAGACGCACGCTTCATCCTGCAGCACTGCCCCGGCTGCGATGGGTTCTACGGGGCCAGTTCCATGGAGCGCCTGCCCACCGAGGTGGCGCTGACCGAAACCACGAAAGCCTTCACGCGAATCCGGCGTGAAGCCGCGGCCGCCACAGCGGTCGCCCGCAAGTCAAGCAAGAGGAGAGCACCATGACCGGCGCTGAATTCGGCAGCTTCATTCTGGGTCTGATCGTCGTCGCGATCGTTGTCGCGATCGGCGTCTGGCTGCTGCACTGGCTGTACCTGCGCAGCTCCAAGGAACGGGCCTTTGTCCGCACCGGCCTGGGCGGGCAGAAGGTGGTGGTCGATGGCGGCGCCTTCGTCCTGCCCATCGTGCACGACGTCATTCCGGTGAACATGAACACCCTGCGCCTGGAGGTCAGCCGCGGGCGTGACAAGGCGCTCATCACCAAGGACCGCATGCGCGTGGACGTCATCGCCGAGTTCTACGTGCGGGTGGCCGCCAAGGCCGACAGTGTGGCGGCGGCGGCGCAGACCCTGGGTCTGCGCACCATGGAGCCGGCGCAGCTGAAGGAGCTGGTCGAGGGCAAGTTCATCGACGCGCTGCGCACTGCCGCGGCCGAGATGACGATGGAAGAGCTGCACGAAAAGCGCGGCAGCTACGTGCGCCGCGTGCGCGAAGCCGTGGCCGAAGACCTCACGAAGAACGGCCTGGAACTGGAGGCCGCGTCGCTTACCCAGCTGGACCAGACCTCGATGGAGTTCTTCAATCCCAGCAACGCCTTTGACGCCGAAGGCCTGACGCGGCTGACCGAGCAGATCGAGCGGCGCAAGAAGCAGCGCAACGATGTCGAGCAGGACACCCTGATCGCCATCCGCAACAAGAACCTGGAAGCCGAGAAACTCTCGCTGACCATCGACCTGGAGTCCGAGAGCGCGCGTCTGTCGCAGCAGCGTGAGGTGGAGGTGGCGCGGGCACGCCAGCGCGCCGAGGTGACGACCGAGCGCGCCCAGCGCGACCAGGACGCCGAAGGCGCGCAGATCGCCGCGCGCCAGGCCATCGAGGCGGCGCGCATCCGCAGCGAGCAGAGCATCGAGCAGGAGCGCATCCGCAAGGAGCGCGAGATCCAGTCGGCCGAGATCGAGCGCCGCAAGGCGCTGGAGCTGGCCGAGCAGCAGCGCGCTATCGCCATCGCCCGTGAAAGCAAGGCCCAGAGCGAAGCCCAGACCGAGGCCGAGGAGGCCCGTGCCCAGGCGGTGGCCGCCGAAGAGCGCGTGTTCACGGCCCGTGAGGTGGAGATGGCCCACCGCAAGAAGGCTATCGACCTGATCGGTGCGCAGCAGGTGGCCGAGCGCGAAGCGCTGCAACTCACCGCGGCCGCGGCGGCCGAAAAAGAGGCCAGCGGCGACCGTGGCGCGGCCATCCGGGCCCAGGCCGAGGCCGATGCCGATGCCGACCGCATCCGCGCCATGGCGCACCGTGTGCGCGCCGAGATCGAGGCCGAGGCCACGCGCATGATGAACGAGGCGCAGAACGTGCTGTCGCCCGAGGCCCGGGCCTCCGCGCTGCGCCTGAAGCTGGTGGAGAAGGCCGAGGCCATCATCCGCGAGTCGGTCAAGCCCATGGAGCGCATCGAGGGCATCAAGATCCTGCACGTCGAAGGGCTGGCGGGCGGTGGTGGTGGCGGTGGCGGCGGGGGGGATGCCGGCCACGGCGGTTTTGCCGACAACGTGGTGAACTCGGCGCTGCGCTTCCGTGCCCAGGCGCCCATCGTGGACCAGTTGCTGCGCGAGATCGGCCTGGAGGGCGGCGACATCGGCCGCCTGGCCGCGGGGGTCTCCGGGGTCGCGGCGCTGCCGCCGGCCGCCGCGCAGGCCAAGGAATGAGGCGCCCGCCCGCGCGCCACCGGAGGTCTGCAGCGTGATCCGCCTCTACGTCTCCAGCGTTATCGAGGCCAGCGCCGACACGGTGTGGGCCCGCATCCGCGACTTCAACGGCCTGCCCACCTGGCACCCGGCCATTGCCGACAGCCGCATCGAGAACCAGCAGCCGTCCGACCGCGTGGGCTGCATACGGCACTTCCATACCCGTGACGGCGGAATGATCCGCGAGCGCCTGCTGGCCTTGTCGGACTACGACTTCAGCTGCACCTACGAGATCCTGGAAAGCCCGATGGGCGTGGAGCAGTACGTGGCCACGCTCAAGCTGACGCCGGTGACCGACGGCGACCGCTGCTTTGCCGAGTGGAGCGCCGAGTTCGAGTGCGCCGAGGGCCGGGAGCGCGAGCTCTCCGATCTCATCGGCGGCGGGGTCTTCCAGGGCGGCTTCGACGCCCTGAAGCGCCACTTCGCGCGGCGTTGATCCGGCAGAGACTGCCTTGCTGCAGAAGGTTGTCCGCTCCACCATCATCGACGCGCCCATCGAGCGCGTGTGGGCGGTGCTGCGCGACTTCAACAGCCATGACCAGTGGCATGCCGTGGTGGACCAAAGCCGCATCGAGGGCGGGCAGGCGTCCAGCCAGGTGGGCTGCGTGCGCGCTTTCAAGCTCAAGGACGGCAACTTCATCCGCGAGCAGTTGCTGACGCTGGACGACGTGCAGCACAAGTCCACCTACTGCATCGTGGAAGCCACCGTGCCGCTGCAGCGCTACGTGGCCACCGTGACGCTCAAGCCCGTGACGGACGGACGCCGCACGTTCTGGCACTGGGAGTCCACCTTCGCCACGCCGCCGGGTCAGGAACGCGAACTGCGCGACATGGTGGCCCAGGGCGTGTACGAGGCCGGCTTCGAGAACCTGCGCCGGCACCTGCAGCAGGGGGCTGACCTGCGGGCCCCGGGCAGCGCGCCCATGCCCACGGCGCTGCCGCAGCCCTGCCGGCGCGTGGTGGTGTCCCACTACGGCGGCCCCGAAGTGCTGGTGGCGCAGGACGATGAGGTGCCCGCCCCTGGGCCCGGGCAGGTGCGCATCCGCCAGCGCGCCATGGGGGTGAACTACTTCGACGTCTACCTTCGCCGCGGCTGGATCCCTGGCCTGCTGCCGCTGCCCGGCACGCCCGGCATGGAAGCTGCCGGCACCGTGCTGGACGTGGGCGAGGGCGTCACAGGCCTGATGCCTGGCGACCGGGTGGCCTGCATGACCCCCGCGCCCGGTGCCTACGCCAGTGTGCGCAACGTGGCGGTGGAGCACGTGGTGCGCCTGCCGGCGGCAGTGGACGACGACGTGGCGGCGGCCCTGCTGCTCAAGGGCGTGACGGCCGACTACCTGCTGCGCGACCTGGGGCGCGTGCAGCCCGGCGCGCGCTGGCTGGTGCATGCGGCCGCCGGCGGCGTGGGCCTGCTGCTGTGCGCCTGGGCCCGGCGCCTGGGCGCGCGCGTGGTGGGCACGGTGTCCAGCGAAGACAAGGCCCGCCTGGCGCGCGAGCATGGTTGCGAGCATGTGATCGTCACCGCCGACTACCGCTTTGCCCAGGGCGTGCGCCAGCACTTCGGCGACGGCGCCGACGTCATCGTGGACGGCCTGGGCGATGCGGCCTTCGAAGAGAACTTCGAGGCCCTGGCTCCTTGCGGGCACTGGATCAGCCTGGGCCAGGCCAGCGGCCCGCCCCGGCCGGTGGACCCCGGCCTGCTGGTGCACAAGTCCGCCACCTTCTCCCGCCCGGTGGCCTTCGCCTACGTGGCCACGCGCGCGCGCCTGGCCGAACGCGCCCAGCGCGTGTGGGACGCCCTGGCCGACGGCACGCTCAAGCTGCCGCCCATCGAGCGCCACAGCCTGGAAGCCGCGGCGCGGGCGCACGAGCGCCTGGAGTCACGCAAGACCACGGGGGCGCTGGTGATGGTGGCTTGAACTCGGGAGCCGTGCACTCGCACTGTTTGAACGCGCCGGGCCGCTTCACTCACGCTGATCTGGGCCCACAAGCCCCACCCCTTCGCGCAGGAGTCTTCGCATGATCCAGGGCATGAACCACTTCACCATCACAGCGCAAGACCGCGCGGCCACGCTCGACTACTACTGCGGCCTGCTGGGCCTGGTGGACGGGCCGCGGCCGGACTTCGGCTTTCCCGGCGCCTGGCTGTACCCGCCCGGCGGCGCCCAGGCCGTGCTGCACATCTACTGGGACCGGCCCGCCCCGGCCACGGCCACTGGCGTCATCGACCACATGGCCTTCACCGCCGCAGACCTGCGCGCCGTGAAGGCCCGCTTCGATGAACGCGGCCTGCGCTACGACCTGCGCCGCCAGGCCGGCGCAGGTACCTGGCAGCTGTTCAGCTTTGACCCGAATGGGGCAAGGGTGGAGTTGGACTTCGACGCGTCTGAACAGCTCTGAGGCTCTGAACCCGATCACGCCATCAAGGGATTGCGCACCGCCAGTGCCGGAAAGCGTGTGAAGTCCCGGTCAGCTGACCACAGTTCGGTGACGCCGTGGTAGAGGCACCGTGCGGCGATGCGCGCATCATGGATGGCGCCGCCTTGCGTCCGGGCGGGCGACGCCACGGCGGCCAGCCGATCGAGGTACCCATCGCCCTCTGACAGCATCACCACATGACGCAGATCGACCAGCGCTTGCATCTGAGACAAGGCTTGCTCCACAGGGGTAGGCGTCTTGAAGATGCGCGGGTGGGTGAAGGGCGGTATCTGTCCAGTGCGCGTAGACCAGCAGGTTGGTTTCAACCGCGATCACGGTAGATCTCTTCGCGGATGCGTTCCCAGCCGGCAGATTGGAACTGCGGGGCAAGACCATCGCCGACGAAGGGTTGCACCGCGAAGGGCTGGCGGCGCTTCCGAGCGCGCGCGCGCAAAGCCAGTTGCAGGCTCTCCTCGATGATGACGCGCAGCGTCGTGCCTTCCTGCCGTGCCAGGCGCTTGCTCCGCTCCAGCAGATCGTCCTGTATTTCGATGGTCGTCTTCATCAGGAGGGCTCATGTCCATCGGAAGACGCAGGAGGTAATTGAACTGCGCTCTGCTGCATGCGGTAACGGAACGTGCAGCGCCCGTGGCCCTGCATGATGGTGTGTTCCCGCTCCATGGTGATGTCGGGGTTGTAGCCCTGCACGAAGGTGCCGTCGCGGTTGCAGGAAAGCAGGTCGCCAATGGCTTCCAGGCCCATCTCGCGGTACATCTCGGCGTAGCGGCAGCGCGTGACGTCGAAGTCGAAGCGCTCTTCGGTGGCCTGCAGCGTCGTGGTTTCCAGCGCGCCGCCCGTCTTCCAGTTGTCGTACAGGCGGATGAAGGCCGGCATGCTCGTGTCGCCGCCGGGCGAGGCCGCGGCCAGCGCCTGGCCTTCCTCGATGGCCGCCTTGCGGATGGCCTTGTCCAGGATGTCACGCGCCTGTTCGGGGCCCAGCCGGGCCACCAATTCCTCCCAGATGGGCTTGATGACCTGGGCTTGCAGGCGGCGCTTTTCCAGTACGGGGATCTGCATCATGTGGTCTCCTTCGGACGACGGTATCCGGTGAACCTCAGACCTCGGCCTTTTGTGATGTTCTGGGCGGCTTGCGCACCCAGCGGATGGGCTGCTCGCGCACCGCCTGGGGTGGGGCGCCGTGGTGGCGCAGGGCTTCGGCCAGGGCCTTGCCGCTGCCGTCGGCCAGGGCTGCCTCACGAGCCGCTGCCACGGCCTGCGCTGCTGCTTCGGTTTGCGCTGGCGTACCTTGTGCGGGCGCCAGGTGCTGCAGCACGTGCAGCAACTGCTCGCGCCCGCGGTCGTGCGTGCCGCCGTAGCCCTTGACCAGCCGGCAGCAGCGCGCCAATTCCAGACCCAACTGGGCCTGCTGGCGGGTGCCGTTGCGGACAGTCTCCAGCCACTGTTCGATCAGCGTCTGCTCGGCCGCCCAGCGGCTGCCCAGCGGCCGCAGGGGCTTCAGCAGCCCGAGCGCACGCAAGGCCAGCACGCCGGTGACGGTGTGCGTGCCGATCTTCAGCGGCAGCGCCCAGGCAGTGAGGCCCCGGGCCTGGCGCCGCGCGTCCCAGGCCTGCAGGCGCCGGGCCAGCCCGGCCGGCAGCAGGGCAGCGAACTCCGGCACGCCGGGCTTGAAGTGGTCGTAGACCTTGAGCACGTCCTGCGCGCCAGCACGCGCTTCACTGCGTACGCGCTGCAGCCGGGCGCCGCGGCTCTTGAGCTCGGCCACGCGGATCACGTCGTCAAACGCCATCCACACCGCCAGGCCGCGGGCCACCTCCCGTGTGATGGGCCCCTCTTCGGCGGGCTGTCCAGGCGTGGGCGCGGCCGCCGCTGCCTTCGCCTGCTCCGCCTGCAGCACGCTGGCCACACGGTCCAGGTACAGGCGTGCGTAGCCGGCGCCCTGGTAGGCGAAGAGGCGCTCGCAGCCCAGCGTCAGCAGGGGGCGCAAAGCCTCGGGGAAGCGGGTGTCGCCGGCCAGCAGGCGCTGAGCGGCTGCTGAGGGCGCGTTGGAGGGTTGGCCAACCGGCGCGGGGGTCGGCTGGGCGTCGTCGGGTTGAGCCCTGGAGGCCGCCGCACCCGTGCCCAGCACCTGGGCTACAAAGGCGCCGCGCGTGCGCGCGCTGGCCACCTCGTCGCAGGCCGCGGCAAAGCCTTTGAGGCTGGCCTGGGTGGAAGCTGAGCTGCCACCGCCGGCTTTCACAGCGTCCTCGAAGTGCCGACGCTCGAAGGGCAGCAGGCCGCTGCCGGCGATCGCCCCCAGCATCACGGCGCTCACCACGGTGCCGTGCTGGCGTGCCAGGCCCGCCATGTCCAGCACGTGGTGCTCGCGGCTGAAAGCCGCCGCCAGCTTCATCAGGGCCTGGTCGTCCAGGCGGCCGTCGCCCGGCGCCATGCGCTCCAGGGTGGTGAGGGTGCGGGCCGAGGAACTCAGCACCAGCGTGCGCTCGGCACTCAGCATGCCGTTGCCGGCCTGGCGCGCGGTCTCCAGCAACTCGGACGACACCAGCGCGTCCAGCGCACCGGGCACCGGGCTGAGGTTGAACACCAGCGGGGCGCCTGCGCGTTCGCTCTCGCGCCGCGGGTCGAACTCCAGGTAGTAGGTGGTCGAGCCCGTGCGCTGCGCCACACCGGGGATGGAGGTGGCCTGAGCGCGATGCCCTGCCAGGCGAGCCGCGTCCACCAGCCACTGCGTGAGCACGCCGCCGCCCTCGCCACCCAGGGCGCAGATCAGCAGGGTGAGCGGGCGGTCCAACGCCGCTTGCGCGGCGGTGCGGGCGGTGATGGACGGGGTGGTGTTCATGGCATTCACGGCGTTTACGGCGTCCACGGGGTTCAGGCCGCCCGCAGCCACGACGTGACGGCTCGGCGCACGCCGTCCACCAGGCGCTCGCCCCAGCGCGGGTTACGCACCACCTCGGCGCGGTAGAAGCTGGGGCACAGCGTGGCGGCGTGGGCGTTCTCGCCGCACAGGCCGCAGCCCACGCAGCCCTCCAGGACCGTGGCCACCGGGTCGACCTTCAGCGGGTCGGGGTTGTCCTTCAGGCCCAGGGTGGGGCAGCCCGAGAGCCGGATGCAGGCGTGGTCGCCGTTGCACACGTCCTCGTCCACGCCGTACTTCACGCGCTCGACACGCTCGCCGCGCGCCAGCAGCCCGGCCACCCAAGGCTTGAGGCGGCGTTGGCGCTCCAGTTGGCACTCGCCCTCGGCCACCACCACCTTCAGGCCGTTGAAGTCGCTAGTGAAGGCTTCCACCAGCGTCTGCCGCATGCGCTCGACCTCGTAGGTGTGCACGGTGCGCATCCACTGCACGCCCAGGCCTTGCAGGGCGGACTCGATGGTGCGGTTGGTGTGGGCCAGGCTGCGGCCCTTGTCGTCGGCCGAGGCCTTGTCGCTGGCCGCCGGGGTGGAGATCAGGTCCTGCGTGCCAGTGGCGCTGGTGTAGCCGTTCTTGAAGATCAGCAGCACGGCGTCGTCGCCGTTGAACAGGGCGCTTTGCACACCCGTGAGCAGGCCGTTGTGCCAGAAGCCGCCGTCGCCCATGATGGCCAGGGTGCGGCGCTGCATCATGGGCGAGACGCCTGCGCGGCTGGCCAGGCTCATGCCGTAGCCCAGGATGGAATGGCCCATGGAGAAGGGCTCGAAAGTGCCGAAGGCGTGGCAGCCGATGTCGGCCGCCACGTGCAGATCGCCCACCTGCTGCTGCGCAAGCTTCAGGGCGGAGAACACCGGCCGCTCGGGGCAGCCCACGCAGAAGGTGGGCGGGCGCGCCGGTAGGGGCTCGGCCAGCATCGCGGCCGCGGCCTCGCGGCGGCGCGTGATGTCGGCCAGCCATTGGCGGCCTTCGGCCGACACCGCCCCGGGCAGGTGCTGGTCGGCATAGGCCAGCAGGCCGCGGGCCAGCACTTCCACCGTGTACTCGCCGCCGCTGGGCAGCAGGTCCTTGCCGTGCAGGCGGGTCTGCACATCGGCGCGCCGCAGGTGCAGCGCGATCTCCTGCTCCAGGTACTCGGGCTGGCCTTCCTCGGCCAGCAGCACGGCACGCTTGCCGGCGCAGAAACCCACCACCTGCTCGGGCACCACGGGGTAGGCCACGTTCATCACCAGCACGGGGATCTCGGCGTTGCCGCGGCCATCGGCCAGGCCCAGCTGCTGCATCGCGCGCTGCAGCGCGGGCCAGACGCCGCCCTGCACGATCAGGCCCAGTTCCTCGTGCCGGCCCGGCATCAGCTCGTTCAGGCCCTGCTCGACGATGTAGCGGCGCGCGGCGGGGATGCGTTGCTCCACCTTCAGCTTTTCCTGGCGAAAGGTGACGGGCGGGTGCGCCAGGCGCATGTAATCGAAGCGCGCGGGGTCGCTCATCAGCGCGCGGGTGCTGATGGCCGGCGCCCGGTTGTCCTTGGTGGGGAAGCTGCCGCGCACGTGGCAGGCACGGATGCGCAGCTCCAGCAGCACTGGCATGTTGGAGGCCTCGGACAGGCCGAAGCCCTGCTCCACCATCTCCACCAGCCGGGGCAGGTCCGGGCGTGGGTCCAGCAGGCACATGCCGCTCTTGAGCGCATAGGCGTGCGTGCGCTCCTGGATCACCGAGGCGCCCTCGCCGTAGTCCTCGCCCACCACGATGAGCGTGCCGCCCATCACGCCGGGCGACGACAGGTTGGACAGCGCGTCCGCCGCCACATTGGTGCCGACGATGGACTTCCAGGTCACCGCACCGCGCAGCGGGTAGTGCAGCGAGGCGCCCAGCATGGCCGCAGCCGAGGCCTCGTTGGAGCAGGCCTCCACGTGCACGCCCAGCGTGTCCAGATAGTCGCGCGCCTGCACCATGACATCCAGCAGGTGCGACACCGGCGCGCCCTGGTAGCCGCCCACGTAGGACACGCCGGACTGCAGCAGCGCCTTGGTCACGGCCAGGATGCCTTCGCCGTGGAAGGTCTGGCCGGCGCCCAGCTTGAGCGATTCGATTTCCTGGCTGAAGGAGACTTCCATGGTGCGTCCTTGGGTGCCTTCCGGGCAGAGGGGGTGCGGTCAGTGGCCCGGTGAAAGGTCCACTCAAAGGCCCAGTTGCCGGGCCGCCAGTTCCTTCATGATCTCCTCGGCGCCGCCGCCGATCATCATGACCTTGACTTCGCGGTAGATGCGCTCGCTCTTGGTGCCGCGCATGTAGCCCATGCCGCCCAGGGTCTGCACGGCCGCGTCGGCGCAGAACTGCATCGTCTGGGTGGCCTGGTTCTTCAGAAGGCACAGGTCCGCCACGGTGTCGGGGTCGTTCGGGTGGGCTTCGAAGCGCGCGCACACCTCCTGCAGCAGGGCTTCGGACGCGCGGATGCGCATGCGCATGTCCATCAACCGGTGCTTCACCACTTGGTGCGCCACCAGCGGCTGGCCGAAGGTCTGGCGCGTGCGGGCCCAGTCCAGGGCCTCGTCCAGGCACACCTGCGCGAAGGCGCAGGCCCCGGCGCTCATCAACAGCCGCTCGCCGTTGAAGTTGGCCATGATCATGCGAAAGCCCGCGTTCCCCAGCCCGATGAGGTGGTCGGCCGGCACGCGCACGCCGTCAAAGCGCAGGTGGGCCGTGTCACTGCACCACCAGCCCATCTTGTCCAGCTCGCTGCGTTGCAGGCCGGGGCTCGCGCCCGGCACGGCGATCAGCGAGATGCCCCCTGCGCCCGGGCCCCCCGTGCGCACCGCCACGGTGAGCCAGTCGGCGCGCAGGCCCGAGGTGATGAAGGTCTTCTCCCCATTGATGACCCAGTGGTCACCGTCCAGGCGCGCCGTGGTCCGCAGACGTGCCACGTCCGAACCGCCACCGGGTTCGGTGGTGGCCAGCGCGGCAATCGCCTCGCCCGCCAGCACCTCGGGCACGATGCGCTGCTGCAGTGCGGGGTGGGCATGCGCCACGATGGGGGGCAGGCCGATGTTGTGGGAGAAGAGGCTGGCCATCAGCCCGCCGCTGCCGGCGCGGGCGATCTCCTGTGCCGCGGCCAGGCGAAAGGCCATGGCGCAAGGCGTGCCACCCAGGTTCTCGGGGTAGCCCAGTTGCAGCAGCCCCATCTGCGCGGCGCGGCGGTACAACTCACGCGGGAAACTGCCGGCCTCGTCCCATTCGCGCACGAAAGGCGCCACCTCGGCGTCCACCCAGGCCCTCACCCCGTCCCGGAAGGCTCCGAGCTCATACAAGGTGTCAGCGGTGTCAGCGGTGGCCGGGTGTGCGGTCATGCAAACCCTCACCCGTGCTGCGCTTCAAACTCACGCATCCAGTCCACCAGGGCCTGCACGCCTTCCAGCGGCATGGCGTTGTAGATCGAGGCGCGCATGCCGCCCACGATACGGTGGCCCTTGAGTTGCACCAGGCCACGGGCCTGCGCCCCTTTAAGAAAGGCCTCGTCCAGCGACGGGTCCTTCAGGTGGAAGGGCACGTTCATCAGCGAGCGGCTGGAGCGCTCCACGCGGCTGGAGAAAAAGGTGCTCGCGTCCAGAAAGTCGTAGAGCAGCCGGGCCTTGGCCTCGTTGCGCCGCGCCATCGCGGCCAGGCCGCCCTGGTCTTTCAGCCACTGGAACACCAGGCCGGCGATGTAGATGGCGTAGGTGGGGGGCGTGTTGAACATCGAATCGTGCGCGGCCACCACGGCGTAGTCAAAAGCGCTGGGCGTGCAGGGCAGGGCATGGCCGATCAGGTCTTCACGCACGATGACGATGGTCAGACCTGCCGGACCGATGTTCTTCTGCGCGCCGCCGTAGATCAGGCCGTACTTCGAGACATCCACCGGCCGCGACAGGATCTCGCTGGACATGTCGGCCACCAGGGGCACGTCGCCCACCTTGGGCGTGAAGTGGTATTGCACGCCGCCAATGGTCTCGTTGGTGCAGATGTGCACGTAGGCCGCCTCGGTGTCGAGCTGCCAGGCCTCGCGCGGGGGAATGGTGGTGTAGCCGCTGTCCTTTGAGGTCGCCGCCACGTTCACGCGTCCGTAGCGCGCAGCCTCCTCGATGGAGCGCCGCGACCATTCCCCGGTGTCGATGTAGTCGGCGCTCGCCTTGCCGCGCAGCATGTTCATCGGCACGATCGCGTTCTCGGCGATGGCCCCGCCCTGCATGAACAGCGTCTTGTAGTTCGGCGGGATGTCCAGCAGTTCGCGCAGCAGGGCCTGAGCCTGGGCGTGGATGGACATGAATTCCTTGCCGCGGTGGCTCATTTCCATGACGGATACGCCGCTGCCGCGCCAGTCCAGCATCTCGTCGGCGGCCTGGCGCAGCACGGGTTCGGGCAGGGCGGCGGGGCCGGCGCTGAAGTTGAAGACGCGGGTCATGGGCAGGGGGCTCGATAGTCGGCTGAGGAGGGCCGGTTGCGGGATTATCCGGCGGGCCAGGGCAGGAGTGGGTCTGCGGCTGAGGTCTGGTTCCGCCTTGCGGGTTCGCGCCAATTCCCCAGGGTCAGTCGCCCTGCCTACACTGCCGGGCATGAAAGACGTCGTCATCTCCGGCACCGGCCTGTACCGGCCGCCGTACATCATCACCAACGCGGAGCTGGTGGAGGCTTTCAACGCCTACGCCGCACTGCAGAACGAGAAGAACGCGCAGCGCATCGCCGCAGGCGACGTGGAGCCGATGGTGGGCTCCTCGGTGGAGTTCATCGAGAAGGCCTCGGGCATCCGCCAGCGCTACGTGATCGACAAGCAGGGAGTGCTGGACCCACAGCGGATGAAGCCGCATTTCGAGCCGCGGCCGGATGAGCAGCTCTCGTTGATGGCCGAGATCGCCGTGGAGGCCGGCCGCCAGGCGCTGCAGGCTGCCGGCAAGGAGGGGGCGCAAGTCGATGCCGTGCTGTGCGCGGCGGCCAACATGCAGCGCGCCTACCCGGCCATGGCGGTGGAGATCCAGCAGGCCCTCGGCGCGCGCGGCTACGGCTTTGACATGAACGTGGCCTGTTCTTCGGCCACCTTTGCGCTGGAGCAGGCCGTCAACGCCATCCGCTGCGGCACGGCCTCCTGCGTGCTGGTGGTCAACCCGGAGATCACTTCCGCGCACCTGGAGTGGCGCGACCGGGACTGCCACTTCATCTTCGGCGACGTCTGCACGGCGCTGGTGGTGGAGGCCGCCGACACCGCAGCTGCAGCCGACCGCTGGCAGGTGCTGGGCACCAGGCTGGTGACCCAGTTCTCCAACAACATCCGCAACAACGCGGGCTTCATGAACCGTTGCGAGGACACCGACCCCGACGCGCGCGATAAGACCTTCCGCCAGGAAGGCCGCAAGGTCTTCAAGGAGGTGGTGCCCATGGCAGCGGCCCACATCGAGCAGCACCTGGCCGAACTCGGCCACACGCCCGCGCAGGTGCGCCGCTATTGGCTGCACCAGGCCAACCTGGGCATGAACCAGCTGGTGATCAAGAAACTCACCGGCGGCGAGGTGGGCAACGACCTGGCGCCGCTGATCCTGGACACCTATGCCAACACGGCCTCGGCCGGCTCCATCATCGCCTTCCATGAGCACCGGGCCGACCTGCACCCCGGTGACTTGGGCGTGATCTGCTCCTTTGGCGCGGGCTACTCCATCGGCAGCGTGGTGGCGCGGCGCCTGTGACGGCGGACTTCAGCTTCTTCTGGCACGACTACGAGACCTTCGGCAAGGTCCCCCGCCGGGATGCGCCGGCGCAGTTTGCCGGGGTGCGCACGGATGCTGAGCTCAACGAGGTCGAGCCCCCTGTCACGCTGTACTGCCAGCCTCCGCTGGACCGACTGCCTGACCCCGAGAGCTGTCTGATCACCGGCATCACGCCGCAGTTGTGTCAGGCGCGCGGGATCCCGGAGCACGCCTTCGCCGCGGAGATCGAGCGCCAGTTGGCCCGGCCCGGCACCGTGGGTGTGGGCTACAACAGCATCCGTTTCGACGACGAGGTCACGCGCTTTCTGTTCTGGCGCAACCTGATCGAACCCTATGCCCGCGAGTGGCAGAACGGCTGTGGCCGCTGGGACCTGATGGACACCGTGCGCTGCGCCTACGCGCTGCGGCCTGAAGGCCTGGAATGGCCGCGCCACCCCGATGGCAAGCCCAGCTTCAAGCTCGAGCACCTGACCGCTGCCAACGGCCTGGCGCACGAGGCTGCGCATGACGCGCTGTCGGACGTGCGCGCCACCATCGCCCTGGCACGGCTGGTGAAGGCGCGCCAGCCCCGGCTGTGGGACTTCTGCCTGAAGCTGCGCAGCAAGGCCGCGGTGCAGGCCCAGCTGGTGATGGGCCGCCCCGTGCTGCACATCTCCGGCATGTACCCGGCCGAGCGCGGCTGCCTGGCCGTGGTGATGCCGCTGGCACCGCACCCGCAGAACAAGAACGAGGTCATCGTGTGGGACCTGGCGCACGACCCGGCCGAGTTGATGACGCTGGACGCCGCCACGCTGCGCCTGCGCATGTTCACGCGCCAGGACGATCTGCCCGAGGGCGTGACGCGGCTGCCCATCAAGACCCTGCATCTCAACAAGTCACCGGTGGTGATCCGCCAGCTCGACACCCTGAGCGCGCAGCAGGCCGAGCGTTGGAGCGTGGACAAGGCCCTGGCTTGGCGTCATGCCGAGACCGCCGCCCGCATCACCGGTGAGATGGCCGGCGTGTGGCCTGAGGTCTACGCGCGTCCTGCGCAGCAGGGTGTGGTGGATGTGGACGAGGACCTCTACGGCGGCTTCGTTGGCGACGCGGACCGCGCCACCCTGGCGCGCCTGCGCGGCCTGCCGCCCGAGGCCCTGGCCCGCGAGCGCCCGAACTTCCGTGACGCTCGCCTGGAGGAACTGCTGTTCCGCTACCGGGCGCGTAACTTCGGCCAGGCGCTGAGCCCGGACGATCGCCAGCGCTGGCAGGCCCATTGCGCCGCCCGCCTGCACGAAGGCGCAGGCGGCGGACCGACGCTGCAGGCCTGGATGCAGCAGATCGACACCCTGGCCGAGCAGGCCATGGAGCGCGGCGACGAACGCGCCGAGGCCGTGCTGGGCGAACTCACGGACTGGGCAGCGGAGGTGGCGGAGGCGGCCGGGTCTGAAGGGTCTGAAGGGTCTGAAGGGTCAGCAGGGGTGGGGGCTTGAGCGCTTCCCCGCGCGGCGTCTTGCGCGAGGCCGACAGCGCCTACGCCTGGTGGCGCCTGGTGGCCACGCTGGGCCTGATGACGGTGGGCAGCAGCGCGATGTACGTCGTGGCCGTGGTGCTGCCGGCCGTGCAGGCGGAGTTCGCCGTCGGCCGCTCCGAAGCCTCGGTGCCCTACACCTTGCTGATGATCGGGTTCGGCTTCGGCGGCATCCTCATGGGCCGCCTGGCCGACCGGTTCGGCGTCACCGTGCCCTTGTTCATCGGCGCTGCCGGGCTGGGCCTGGGGTTTCTTGCTGCGGCCCTGGCGCCCAACATCTGGCTGTTCGCCCTGGCGCATGGCATCGGCCTGGGCCTGTTCGGCTGTTCGGCCACCTTTGCGCCGCTGGTGGCCGACACCTCGCTGTGGTTCGTGCGGCGGCGCGGCATCGCCGTGGGCATCTGCGCCAGCGGCAACTACCTGGCAGGCGCCGTGTGGCCGCCGATCGTGCAGCACCTGGTGGAGACGCAGGGTTGGCGTACGGCCTACGGTGTGCTGGCCGTGGTCTGTGCGGTGACGCTGCCGCTGCTGGCACTGGCGCTGAGGCCGCGGCCTCCTGCGGCGGTGGCGGGCGTATCGCCGCAGGCGGCGGCCACCTCCACCGGTCAGGCTGGTCCCGCCCAGCCCTTCGGCCTGTCGCCCGGGCGCGCGCAGGCGCTGCTGTGCGTGGCCGGCCTGGCCTGTTGCGTGGCCATGTCCATGCCGCAGGTGCACATCGTGGCCTACTGCGGTGACCTGGGCTACGGTACGGCGCGCGGTGCGCAGATGCTGTCGCTGATGCTGGCCTTCGGCATCGCCAGCCGCCTGATCTCCGGGCTGATCTGCGACCGCATCGGCGGCCTGCGCACCCTGTTGCTGGGCTCGGTGCTGCAGGGCGTGGCACTGCTGCTGTTCATCCCCTTTGACTCGATGACCTCGCTGTTCATCATCTCGGCATTGTTCGGGCTGTTCCAGGGCGGCATCGTGCCCAGCTACGCCATCATCGTGCGTGAGCACTTTCCGCCGGCCGAGGCCGGTGCCCGGGTGGGCACGGTGCTGATGTTCACCATGCTGGGCATGGCGCTGGGGGGCTGGCTCTCAGGACAGGTGTTCGACTGGACGGGCTCCTACACAGCGGCTTTCGTCAATGGCGTCGGCTGGAACCTGTTGAACCTGGCCATCGTGCTGACACTGTGGCGGCGCAGCCTGCGCCTGAACCGCAGCGCACCAAGCGCAGCGTGAGCCCTTGGCGCTACGCGGCGTGAGCGTCGACGAGCTCCACGCCCGCCTGCCGCATCTGTGCCAGCGCCGCATCCAGCGAGCCTCCCAGATCGATGGCGCGGCAGGCGTCCAGCAGCACGGTCACCTCGAAACCCTGGGCACGGGCGTCCAGGGCGGAGTACGCCACGCAGAAATCGGTGGCCAGGCCGCACAGGAACAGCCGCTTCAGGCCGCGCTCGCGCAGGTAGCCGGTCAGGCCTGTGGGGGTGCTGCGGTCGTTCTCGAAGAAGGCCGAGTAGGAGTCGATGCCGGGGCGGAAGCCCTTGCGAATGAGCAGCCGGGCAGGCGTCGTGTTCAGCCCCGCGTGGAAGTCGGCGCCGGAGGTGCCCTGGACGCAGTGGTCGGGCCACAGGGTCTGCTCGCCGTAGGGTATCTCCACGGTTTCGAAGGGCGTGCGCCCGGGGTGGGCGCTGGCAAAGGACCGGTGGCCGGGCGGGTGCCAGTCCTGCGTCAGCAGCACCTCGTCAAAGCGCGTCATCAGCCCGTTGATCACAGGCACCACGGCCTGGCCATCGGCCACGGCGAGGCCGCCTCCGGGGCAGAAGTCGTTCTGCACGTCGATGACGAGCAGGGCGTCGGTGTGTCGGTTCACGGTCAGCATGCGGTGAGCTTCACACGGCTTGGGTGACAACGTCAATCGGCAGCGCCCCGAAGGGCGCGCGGCGGAGCAGGGAGGCGGCCACCACAGCGTCCGCAAACGCGAGGTGTCCGCCTTGCGGGTTTTCTCGGGGTGCTGGGTCGGCGTCGCGGCCTTTGCACGCCGAAGGTGGACACCCATAATCGACGCACACCGGGGCCACTGCCGTGACGGGCGGGCGGCGTCGCCTCCAGGCTGCCGTTGCCCGCAATCCCTGCCGTTCCCGCTGTTCCCGCCTTCCTCGCCATTCAACCCTCTTCACGCGCTTCAGGAGTCCACCGCCATGACCCCACGTCGCCACGTTCTGCGTGCTGGCCTTGCCGCCGCCGCCGCTTCCTCCTTGTCCCTGCCGCTGTGGGCGCAGAAGGGGCCCATCCGCATCGGGGCGGTGTTGCCGTTCTCGGGCGGGCTGGAACTGTTCGGCAACCAGGCCAAGATCGGCATCGATCTGGCGGTGGCCGAGATCAACGCCGCGGGCGGCATCCTGGGCAGCAAGGTGGAGGTGCTGTACCAGGACGACAAGACCGACCCGAAGACGGCGGTGGAGCGCACCACGCAGCTGATCCAGAGGGACCAGGTGCTGGCGCTCATCGGCCCCATCACCTCCAGCAATCGCGACGCCATGATGCCGGCGGTGAAGAAGGGCAAGACGCCCCTGCTGTACGCTACCAACTACGAGGGTGGCGGGTGCGACCGGTATCTCTTCAGCTTCAACACCGTACCCAACCAGGAACTGGAAAAGCTGCTGCCCGAGCTGAAGAAGCGCGCTGGCGACTCCTTCTACCTGTTCGGCGCCGACTACGTGTGGCCGCAGAAGATGTTCGAACAGGCCGAGGCCCTGATCAAGAAGATGGGCGGCAAGGTGGTGGGCAAGGAGTTCGTGCCCTTCGGCACCAAGGAGTTCACGCCCATCATCCGACGCATCAAGGACAGCGGGGCCAAGGTCATCCTCAAGGCCCTGCCGGGCGCGGATGGCATCACCTTCATCAAGCAGGCCGAGGACTTCGGCCTGATGAAGGACGCGACCGTGGGCTTCCTGGGCTTTGCCGAAACCTACCTGGGAGCCTTCGGCGAGGGCAAGGGCCAGAACATGTGGGTGACGGTACCGTTCGCTGCGTCCATCAAGGATCCCAAGGTGGCTGACTTCGTGGCCCGTGTGAAGAAAAGCGCCGGCGACAAGGCCCCGATCTCGCACTACGTCATGACGCACTACAACGCCATCAAGGCGGTGGAGGCGGCGCTGAAGAAGGCCGGCAAGATCGACCGTGAGGCCCTGGTGAACGGGCTGGAAGGCCTGTCCATGGACATCCCCACGGGCAAGATGACCATCGGCAAGGCCGACCACCATGCCAGCTTCAACATGTACCTGGCCAAGACCGAAGGCGCAGGACTGTCGGTGGTGGAGGCCATGGGCACGCTGGCACCGCAGGCCGGATGCAAGAAGTGACGCACGGCCGGGCTTCCGCCAGCCCGGCGACACAGGCTCAGGACATGCCTTTCGACAGGCTCAGGGCAGGCGGGTATGAGTGCCCTCGCCGCGCGCCACTCCCAGGGTGGGAGGGTATGAGTGCCCTCGCCGCGCGCCACTCCTCCGTTCGGGCTGAGCTTGTCGAAGCCCTGGACAAGGTGATTCCTTGCTCAGCGTGCGGGCGCTGACCCGCGAGTTCGGCGGCGTGCGTGCCCTGGACGGCGTGGACTTGTCGGTGGCGCCGGGCGAGCAGCTTTGCATCATCGGCCCCAACGGCTGCGGCAAGACGACGTTGTTCAACGTGATCACCGCGCAATTGCCGCCCACCCGGGGTGAGGTGATGTTCGGCGGACGCGCGCTCACCGGCCTGGCGCCGCACCAGATCGCCCGCCTGGGCATTGCCCGCAAGTTCCAGGTGCCCAGCGTGTTCGAGGACCTGACCGTCACCGAGAACCTGGAGGTGGCCCGTTTCGGGCTGCCTGCGCAGGCTGAGGTCCCCGACCTGCCTGCTCTGTTGCGGCAGATCCAGTTGGCCGAGCGTGCCCAGGTGCAGGCCGGACACCTGCCGCATGGCGCCCGTCAGTGGCTGGAGATCGGCATGCTGCTGGCGCAGGCGCCGCAACTGCTGCTGCTGGACGAACCTACCGCCGGCATGACGGGCGCCGAGACCTTGGCCACCGCCGCCCTGGTGCGCCGCCTGGCGCAGGAGGCGGGCACGGCCGTGGTGGTGGTGGAGCACGACATGCGCTTTGTGCAGGCCCTGGACGCCCGTGTGGTGGTGATGCTGGCCGGCCGGGTGGTGGCCGACGGACGCTTCGACGAGATACGACGCCTGCCGCAGGTGCGCGATGCCTACCTGGGTGCCCATGCCTGATCAGGTGCCCACCCTGCCGGGCTTGGCTCTGGCCGGTGTGGTGGCGGGCTATGGCGCCGGCACCGAGCTGCACGGCGTGGACCTGCGGGTGCAGCCGGGTGAGCGCGTGGGCCTGCTCGGGCGCAACGGTGCGGGCAAGACCACCTTGCTGCGCACGGTGATGGGCCTCACGCGGGTGGACGCGGGCGCCATGATGTTTGCCGGGCAGGACCTGCGGCGCCTGCCCACCTTCGCCATTGCGCGGCTGAAACTGGCCTATGTGCCGCAGGGGCGGGAGCTGTTCGCCGACTTCACGGTCGAGCAGAACCTGCTCACCGGACTGCTGGCGCTGGGCTCGCGCACGTCTCAAGACTTGTCGCCAGCGCTGCAGGCCTTCCCCTGGCTGGCCTCGCGCTTGCAGGAACGCGCCGGCGCCCTGTCAGGCGGTCAGCAGCAGCAGCTGGCCATCGGCCGCGCCATCGTTTCGCGTCCGGCGCTGCTGATGCTGGACGAGCCGCTGGAGGGCGTGCAGCCCTCGGTGGTGGACGAGATCGTGCGGGCACTGGACGCACTGTGCGAGTCCACCGGCATGGGCTTGCTGCTGGTGGAGCAGAACGTGGACGTGGTGCTGCGCCTGTGCACCCGCGTGGCCTTCATGGAAGCAGGGGTGGTCCGCGAATCCCATCCCAGCACCGCAGTCCGGGCGCAGCCCGGGCTCGTGGAAAGCTACCTGGGCATCTGAGGGCGCCATGGCGGGCAGCGTGCTTCAGGTGGTGCTGGATGCGGCGAACTACACGCTCATCCTGATGCTGGTGGCCCTGGGGCTGGCCATCGTCTTCGGGCTCATGAACGTCATCAACATGGCCCACGGCGAGTTCATGATGATCGGCGCCTACGTGGTGCTGCTGTGCCACCAGGCGGGGCTGCCGGTGGGTGTCGGGATGCTGATGGCGCCGCTGGCCGTGGCGGTGCTGGGCCTGGTCGTGGAGGAACTGCTGGTGCGTCGCGTCTACACGCGGCTGCTGGACACCATCCTGGCCACCTGGGGCTTGTCGCTCATCCTCAAGCAGGCCATGGTGCTGCTGTTCGGCCCGGGGTCCTACTCGGTGCCCAACCCCTTGCCGGCGACTGTGGAGCTGCTGGGCTCGCCCTACCCGCTGTACCGGCTGTTCGTCATGGCCGTGACGCTGGTCACCCTGGCCGCGACCTTCTGGCTGTTCTTCCGCACATCGTGGGGCCTGTCGGCACGCAGCGTCATTGCCAACCGTTCCATGGCGGCCTGCCTGGGCATCGACACCCGACGTCTGGACCGGCTGACTTTCTCCTTCGGCGCGGGGCTGGCCGGCCTGGCCGGCGCGGTGATGGCGCCGCTGGTGTCGCTGGATCCGCAGATGGGCCTGGGCTTTCTCGTGCCGGCCTTCCTGTCCATCCTGGTGGGTGGCCTGGGCAGCGTGGCCGCCCCCCTGGCCGGTGCCACTGCCGTGGGCGTCACGGACAACCTGGTGTCGACCTTCTTCTCGCCCGTGTGGGCGCAGGGCGTGGTGTTCACGGTGGCCATCCTGCTGATCCGCGCCTTCCCCCAGGGGCTGATGGCGCGAGCGCGGAGGCGGGTGTGAGCGCGGCAGCGCTGCAATTGCGCTGGCACGGTGCCGACGCCGAGGTTCGCCTGGGCCTTGCCCTGCTGGCGGTGGCGCTGGTGCTGCCCCTGGTGCTGCCCACTTGGCAGCTGGCCGAGTTCGCGCGCTACTTCTGCTACATGCTGCTGGCCGCCAGTCTGGCCTGGGTGTGGGGGCATTGCGGACTGCTGTGCCTGGGGCAGGGCGTGTTCTTCGGCATCGGCGCCTATGCGATGAGCGTGGTGACCCTGGGGAAGGTGCCCGGGGTGGCGCTGCTGCCCGAAGTTCTGGCCTTCTGGTTGGGGCTGGGAGCGGGTGTGGTGCTGGCGGCGCTGGCCGCAGCCCTGCTGGGGGCCTTGCTGTTCTCGGCCAGCGGCCTGGCCGGCGCCTTCTTCGGCATCGTCACGCTGGCGGTGGCCTTCATCGCGGAGCGCATCGCCATCAACTGGGACTGGCTGGGCGGCCTCAACGGCCTCATGGGTGTGCCCTCACTGCGCCCGGGGGTGCCCGGCAACGAGGAACTCACGGACGAGCGGGCGGTGTACTGCCTGCTGCTGGCGGTGCTGGCGCTGACCGTGGCCTTGCTGATGCGGGCGGTGCGTTCCCGACGCGGTCGCGCGCTGCTGGCCATCCGCAACCACGAGGTGCGCGCGCAGGCCCTGGGCATCGACGTGGCCCGGGAAAAGACGCGCGCCTTTGCGCTGGGCGGCGCGGTGGCGGGCCTGGCCGGGGCGCTGTTCGTCACGCAGTTCAACTTCGCATCGCCGCCGCTCATCGGCTTTGCCGTGTCGGCCGAAGTCCTGATCTGGGTGGCCGTGGGCGGCCGGTCTTCACTTGTGGCCGCTTGCATGGGCGCATTGCTGGTGCGCCTGGCCGAGTCCTGGCTCTCCGAGGCCCTGGGCCCCTACTGGCTGCTGGCCCTGGGGGCGCTGTTCGTCTTCACCGTCGTGGCCATGCCGCGCGGCGTGGTGGGCGAGTTGCTGGCGTGGATGGACAGGAGGCGGACGGAGTGACCACCGCGTGCTGCAGGGGCGTCGCCCCGCCTTAACGCCGCGTCCCCACCACCACCAGCGCCACCACTGCGGCGGCAAAAGCGAGCGTGTAGCCGTCAGGCGCTTCACCCAGCAGCGGCCAGGCCAGGGCGATGGAGAAGAAGGGCTGGAAGGCCTGGGTCTGGCTGACGCGCAGCGGGCCGCCCCAGTCCAGCGCGCGGTACCAGGCGAAGAAGGCCGCCCACATCGACACCAGACCCAGGTACACCAGGCCGCCCCAGGCCGGGGCGGACACGGGGCCGGTGGGCCAGGTGGCCAGGGTGATGGGCAGGCTCACGGGCAGGGTCAGCAGCGTCACCCAGCAGATGGCCCGCTCGGCCCCCATGGCGCGGGTGACCTTGGCGCCCTGAACGTAGCCCACTGCGGCGGCCAGCACACCGCCGGCGACGATGAGGTCGTCGGCCGCCAGGATGAAGGTCTGCCCGCTGCGCTGCAGCGAGAACAGCACGACCACGATGGCGCTCACCACCGCGCAGAGCCAGAAGCGCCATCGGCCCGCTGTTGTGCTGGGGGCTGCGCCGCCGGCCAGCGCGGCGGCAGCGGCCGTGGCCAGGGGCAGCAGGGCGGTGATCACGGCCACATGCGCTGCGGTCTGCTCGCGCAGCGCCAGGGCCAGCGACAGCGGGTACAGCACCGCGTTGCCTGCCGCCGCCACGGCCAGCGGGACCCACTCCTGGCGCGTGGGCCAGCGCGCGCGCAGGGCCAGCAGGCACAGCGCCGAGACGGCGGCGGCCAACACCACACGGCTGAAGGTGATGAACAGCGCCGACATGGCCGGTGCGTCCGCATCGCCGCTGCCAGTGCCCATGGTCCAGCGAGTGATGGGCAGTGTGGCGCCGAACAGCGCCACGGCCAGCACCCCCAGCGCCATGCCAGCGGCGGGGTGGCGCGGGGCGGGGTTCATCGGTCGCTGCGGGGGGCGCCGCGCACCTGGGCCACGCGCTCACGCATCGCCTGCGCGCCTGGCCAGGCGGGATGGTCGGGCGCGTAGCGGCGCCGCAGCCACAGCGCGAGATCGGCCAATTGGGCATCGTCCAGCGCGTGGCGGAAGCCAGGCATGAAGGCGATGTCGCGCGTGGCCGGGCGCTGGATGCCGTCCAGCAGCACGCGCAACAGGTTGTCGGGCTGGTCGGCTTGCAGCTTGCTGTTGGTCGCCAGAGGCAGGTTCAGGCCCAGGTCCACAGGCGCGGCCCCATCGCTGTGGCAGGCGCCGCAGGCGCTCTCGAACATGCGCTGGGTGCCGTCCGGCAGCGGGGCCAGCGCGCGGGCGCGCGCCACGGCTTCGGTCGCCAGGCGGGTGACGAGGGCTGTGTCCGGGCCGGCCGTGGGTGACTCTGAAAGGGGTTGACCTGCTGCTCCCTGTTGGGCCGTGCTGCCTGGCACCGCGGTCTGGGCTGCTGTGTTGCCCTGCAGCGTGGCCAGGTAGTGCGCCATGGCGCGCAGGTCCTGCTCGGGCGCACCTTGGAGTGAGCCCACCACCTGCGCCATCGGCCCCACGGCCACGCCGTGGGCAGCACTGTGGCCGTGCTTCAGGTAGCCCAGCAAGGCGGCCTCGCTCCAGGGCAGGGTGCGACGGTTCAGCGAGGTGAGCGACGGCGCATGCCAGCCGTCCACCCAGGCGCCTGAAAGATAAGCGCTGCCCGTCCTTTCGGCTCCCAGGGCGTCGCGCGGCGTGTGGCAGGCGCCGCAGTGGCCGGGGCCGTTCACCAGATACTCACCGCGCTGCCACAGCGCCGCGTCCACGCCCGCAGGCAGGGCTGCCAGCGTGGCCGCGGGCACGGCACGTGGGCCGGGCTGGAGATGCAGCGCGTTCCACAGGTGCATCAGCGGGCGAAGGTGGAAGGGGGCGCGCAGGTCGGCGGCTGGGGTGGCCTGCGCCACCGCGGGCTGGGCCATCAGGTGGGCGTACAGCGCGGTCAGCTCGTCATCCGTCATGCGCGTGAAGGCGGTGTACGGGAAGGCGGGGTAGAGCATGCGCCCGTCGTGCGACACGCCCTCGCGCATGGTGCGCTGGAAGGCGCTGAAGGACCAGCGGCCGATGCCGGTGGCGGGGTCGGGCGTGAGGTTGGTGGCGTAGACGGTGCCAAACGGCGTCTCCAGCGGTCGGCCCCCGGCGTTGGCCTTACCGCCCTCGGCCGTGTGGCAGCCCGCGCAGTTGCCCAGGGCGGCGAGTTGGCGGCCGCGTTCCAGGGTCTCGGTGCTGTAGACCGCAGCTGCATTCACGCCCGAGATGGGCGCGAGTGCTGGGCGGGAGGCGACCAGTCCGGCCAGACCCGCCAGCGCCGCGAAGGCACCGGTGACCAAGGCCAGCGCCCGAGCCCACGCGGGCTTGGCGCGGGGTGCGCCGAGGGGTGCTGGCGCAGTGGTGCTCGGCGCCACTTCCTCGACCCAGGCGGGCGGTGGGCCGGTGCGCGATGGGCTGGTCTCGGCCCCTGGGTTGGCGCTGTGCGCGCCTTCGTCGGCCGC
Source organism: Burkholderiales bacterium (assembly GCA_947464185.1). Taxonomy (GTDB): domain Bacteria; phylum Pseudomonadota; class Gammaproteobacteria; order Burkholderiales; family Burkholderiaceae_C; genus Rubrivivax. The sequence goes on along the minus strand of CANHVY010000005.1, from coordinate 60,033 downwards.
TGCACCCGGCGTACCAGTGCCACGACCGTCCGACCCAGCGGCTACCAACCCATCGGCGCCAGACGGGTGGGCGTGGCTGGGCACCTGCGCCCCTGACCCATCCTCCAGCGGGTTCAGCGCGGCGCGCACCACCTCAGGCGTGAAGGGCGGCTGGCGAAAGCGCACGCCCGTGGCATCGAAGATCGCGTTGGCGATGGCCGCCGTGCCCGGCACCGAGGACGACTCGCCCGCGCCGAGGACGGGTTCGCCCGGGCGGGGCGGCACCACCACCTCGATCACCGGCACCTGCCGGAAGCTCAGGATGGGGTAGCTGCCCCATTCCCGCGTGGCCACCGTGCCGGTCTGCGGTTCCACCGCCACCTGTTCCTGCAGCGCGCGGCTGGTGGTCTGCACCACGTTGCCGTGCACCTGGTGCGTGACCCCTGCCGGGTTGACCATGGCGCCCGCGTCATGACCCACCACCACGCGGCTGACGTGCACCTCGCCCGTGAGCTTGTTCACCTCCACGTCGGCCACCCAGGCGGACCACGCGGCGCCGAAGCCCGGGAACTTGCTGTGGATGTAGCGGGCATAGGCCAGGCCCTGGCCCTTGAGGGTGACGCCGTCGTCACTGTGCTGCCGGGGGCCCACGTGGGGCTGCCAGCCGGCGCGCTCAGCGGTTTCGCGCAGGAGTTCGGCCGCGCGCGGGTCGTCCAGATGCTTCAGGCGGAAGGCCAGCGGGTCTTCGCCCTGGGCGTGCGCCAGTTCGTCGACAAAGCTCTCGTGCGCGAAGGAGTTCGGCAGGGCCGACACCCCGCGCAGCCAGGAGGCGCGCAGGATGGGCGGCATGTCGTTGACCGTCACCTTCAGGTTCGGCACCTGGTAGGGCGGCACCGAGGTGCGGTCGCCCATGGCATAGGCCTGCGCTGTGGCCGCCACGCGGCCGGTGAGCAGCAGCGCCAGCGTGGGCGCGGCGTTGCTGGGGTAGCAGGTCTCGAAGTCCCAGCCCTGCAGCCGCCCGTCGGCGCCCACCGAGCCGTCCACGTCCATCAGCTGCGCGGCGCCCTTGGGCTCCCACTGGTGCTCCTGTTCGCGCGTGAGCTGCACCCGCACGGGCCGTCCCACGGCGCGCGACAGCAGCGCGGCGTCTGCCGTCACGTCATCGGCGCCATTGCGGCCGTAGCAGCCGGCGGCCTCCAGGCGCACCACGTCCACGGCGGTGTCGGGCAGGCCGGTCAGCAGGGCGAGATCGGCGCGCAGCACGTGGGGGTTCTGCGTGCCAGACCACACGCGCAGACGCGTCGCGCCTGGGGTGCCCGCACTTGTCGTGGCCTCGTGTGCCGTCGCGGTTTGCCCGGCGCCGTCGGGTGATGCTGCGCAGGGCTCTCCGTCCGGCTCTGCGCCAGGTTCTGAACCCTCAGGCACCCAATGCGCCACGGCGCACGACGGGCCGATCGAGGCGTGCATCTGATAGGGCCAGACGTAGCGGCTTTGCAGTCGCAGCGGTGCTTTTTCATTGGCCGCGTTGACGTCGCCGCGCTCAGCCACCACACGCGACGTGGCGGGGTTGGCGCTCAAGGCGTTGGCCAGGTCTTGCAGAGGTGGTTGGGCTGGCCAGTCGCCCCAGTCCAGCCGCAAGGCGCGCAGGGCGGTTTCAGCCTGTTCTTCGCGCTCGGCCACGATGCCGACAAAGTCGCCCTCGCGCACGATGGCCACGATGCCCGGCAGGTGGGCCACCGAGGACTCGTCCACCGCGCGCAGCGTGCGGCCGATGAACTCGCCATGGTCGGCGCCCGCGTAAGGCGGGCGCACCACGCGGCCGTGCAGCATGCCGGGCAGGCGCACATCGTGTACGAATGCGGCTTCGCCCAGCACCTTGGCGGGGATGTCCACGCGCGGCAGGCTTTTGCCCGCCACCGTCCACTCGGCGCTGGGTTTCAGCGGCGTGGCCGGGTCCAGCACCAGGCGGATGTGCTGGCCACGCAGCAGGGTGGGGATGTCGGCGACGCTGCCTTCGGCCGCCTGCGCCCGCAGCCAGGCGCGCGCCTGCGCGGCGGCGCGCTTGAGCGGATCGGAGGCGATCTGCAGCGTGGCGCTGGCGATGGTGGGGCCCTGGTTGGGCACGCGGGCGGTGTCGCCCAGCAGCATGACCACGCGCTCGAAAGGCAGCTCCAGTTCCTCGGCCACCAGCTGGCCCAGCGCGGTGGCGATGCCGGTACCCAGGTCCACCTTGCCGCCCAGGCCGTTGGCGCTGCCGTCGTCCCACAGCGCCAGCAGGATCTCCACCCCTTCGGCCGGGTTGCCCGGCACCATGGGCGGCTGGCCGGGGGCGGGTGGAGGCGGTGGGGGCGGGTCGCGCACCACCAGCAGCACGCCCTGGGCTTCGAGGAAGCCGGCGCGGGTGCCGGGGGCGTTGGCGGCGCGCATGGCGGGAGTGATCAGGCGCCTTCTGACGCCGATGTTTCGGCCAGGCGTTGGGCTGCCAGGTGCACCGCCTGCAGGATCTCCACATGCGCGCCGCAGCGGCACAGGTTGTGCGACAGGGCCTCGCGGATCTGCGCGTCAGTGGGCAGCGGGCAGCGGCGCAGCAAGGCCACGGTGGCCATCACCATGCCGTTGGTGCAGTAGCCGCACTGAGCGGCCTGTGCGTCGATGAAGGCCTGCTGCACGGGGTGCGGAGCTTCACGGCTTCCCAGGCCTTCCAGCGTGGTGATCTCCCGCCCGGCCACGCTCTCAGCCGGGATCACGCAGGCCCGGGCCACGCGGCCGTCCACCAGCACCGTGCAGGCGCCGCATTGCCCCAGTCCGCAGCCGAACTTCGGGCCGTTGCACAGCGCGTCGTTGCGCAACACCTGCAGCAAGGTGGCGCCTGGTGCGGCGTGGCCCGGCTCGAAGGCGCGGCCATTGAGTAGGAACCGCATCACATCGACAGATAAGCCCGCCGCACCTCGTCGTCGGCAGCCAACTCCCGCATGGTGCCCTGGTAGCGGATCTGGCCCTTCTCCAGCACGTAGGCGCGGTCCGAGACCAGCGTGGCGAAGTGCAGGTTCTGCTCGGACAGCAGGATGCTCACCCCCGCGGCCTTGAGCTCCAGGATCATCTGCACCATGCCTTCGACGATCACCGGGGCCACGCCTTCGCTGGGTTCGTCCAGCAGCACCAGATACGGGTTGCCCATCAGGGTGCGGGCCACGGTGAGCATCTGCTGCTCACCACCGCTCATGCGGCCGCCGGGGCGGTCAGGCATCTCGCCCAGATTCGGGAAGAGCTTGAACAGGCGCTGCGGGGTCCAGGCCTCCAGCATCTGACCTTGCGATCCCATGCGCGGTGGCTGGCGGCCCACCTCCAGGTTCTCCAGCACGGTGAGGTCGGTGAAGATGCGGCGGTCTTCCGGCACGTAGCCCAGGCCGGCCGAAGCGATGGCGTGCGACTCCAGGCGCGAGATGTCACGGCCCATGAACTGCACCTGGCCGCGGCGCTTTTCGACCATGCCCATCACGGTCTTGAGTGTGGTGGATTTGCCTGCGCCGTTGCGGCCCATCAGGGCCACCACCTCGCCCGGGTGCACCTGCAGCGAAATGTCAAAGAGGATGTGCGCGCCGCCGTACCAGGCCGACAGCGATTTCACGTCCAGCAGGGGTGCGGTATCTGTCATGTGTCCTGGCGCTCGAAGGTCTTGCCGGTGCCGAGATAGACCTCCTGCACCTTGGGGTGGTCTCTGATTTCGCTGGGCCTGCCGCCGGCGATCAGGCGGCCGCGGGCCAGCACGATGACGCGGTCGGCATGGGCAAATACCACGTCCATGCTGTGCTCGGTGAAGAGCACCGCCATGCGGCGCTCCACCACCAGGCCCTTGGTCAGCTCCATCAGCTCGTTGCGCTCCTTGGGCGCCATGCCGGCGGTGGGCTCGTCCATCAGCAGCAGCTTGGGCGCATGCGCCATGGCCACGGCCAGTTCCACGCGCTTGACGTCGCCGTAGGCGAGCTCACTGCAGGGGCGCTGGGCCTGCTCGGCCATGCCCACCTGCGCCAGCAGGGCCAGGGCGTCTTCGCGACGGTGTTCGCCGGCCCGCGCGAAGAACGAGAACACCTGCCGGTCTGCCGACAGCAGGGCCATCTGCACGTTCTCCAGCACGGTGAGGGACGAGAAGGTCTCGGCGATCTGGAAGGTGCGGCCCACGCCCAGATTCCAGATCTGGCGGGGCTGCAGGCCGATGAGTTCGGTGCCTTCCAGCAGGATGCTGCCGCGGTCGGCCCGCAGCTGCCCGTTCACCATGTTGAAAGTGGTGGACTTGCCCGCCCCGTTGGGCCCGATCAGGGCCAGCAACTCGCCCGGGGCGATGTCGAAGTCGATGCCGTCGACGGCGCGCACGCCGCCGAAGGACTTGCCCAGCCCTTTGACGCTCAGCAAGCTCATCCCTGGGTCCTCCCGTCGGCCGGGTTGCCGCGCTGGAACAGGCGTTGCGCATAGCCGGCGATGCCCTGCGGGAACAGCAGCACCAGCACCAGGATGATGCCGCCCAGCATGGCACGCCAGTACTCGGTGTTGCGTGCGACGGTGTCGTGCAGCCAGGTGAAGCTCACCGCGCCCACCACTGGGCCGGCCAGCGTCTGCACGCCGCCCAGCAGCACCATCACCAGCGCGTCGATGCTCTTGCCCACGTGCAGGCCCTCGGGCGAGATGCTGCCCTTGGAGAAGGCGAACAGCGCCCCGGCCACGCCGGCCACGGTGCCCGCCAGGATGAAGGCCACCCACTGCACACGCTTGACATCGATGCCGATCGCGTCGGCCCGCAGCGGCGAGTCACGCCCGGCGCGCATGGCGTAGCCAAAGGGCGAGAACAGGATGCGCCGCAGCAGCCAGGTGCCTGCCACGGTGAGCACCAGTGCCAGCCCATAGTAGACCCGCTTGTCTGACAGCCAGGCCGCCGGCCACACGCCCGTGACGCCGTTGCTGCCGCCCGTGACGCTGTCCCATTGATAGACGATGGCCCAGGCGATCTGCGCAAACGCGAGCGTCAGCATGGCCAGGTACACGCCCGACAGCCGCACCGCGAACCAGCCGAAGACCACCGCGAAGGCCGCCGCCACCACCGGACCGAGGGCCAGGGCCAGCTCCATCGGCAGCCCGGCCTTGCGCACCAGCAGCGCCGCGCCGTAGGCCGCCAGGCCGAAGTAGGCGGCGTGGCCGAAGGAATGCATGCCGCCGGGGCCCATGATGAAGTGCAGGCTGACGGCGAACAGCGCGGCCACCAGCAGATCGATGGCCAGCACGGTCGTGTAAGACGAGGCGCCGCTGACGAAGGGCAGGGCCACGAGCAACAGCAGGACGGCGGACGTGGCGACCTGACCCGCCTTGCTCGGCAGGCGCAGCGGCGACTCCGCCGCCGAGGCGTGACGGCTGGGCGCCGGCGCCCGCCCCATCAGCCCCCAGGGCCGCAGGATGAGGACCGCGGCCATCACCAGGAACTCCACCACCAGGGTGAGCTTGGAAAACGAGATCTCGACCCCGCCAATGTTGACGAGGCCGATCCAGATGCAGATGGCCTTGATCTCGGCGATCAGCAAGGCAGCCACGAAGGCCCCGGGAATGGAGCCCATGCCGCCCACCACCACCACCACGAAGGCGGCGCCGATGGTGTGCAGGTCCATCTCCAGGTTGGCGGGCTCGCGCGGCAGTTGCAGCGCGCCGCCCAGGCCGGCGAGCATCGCGCCCAGTGCAAACACCGAGGTGAACAGCCACGCCTGGTTGACGCCAAGGGCGGCCACCATGTCGCGGTCTTGGGTGGCCGCGCGCACCAGGGTGCCCCAGCGTGTGCGGGTCAGCAGCAGCCACAGCAGGCCCAGCACGGCCGGGCCCACGACGATGAGAAAGAGGTCGTAGGTGGGGAAGCGTCGCCCCAGGATCTGCACCGAGCCTTCCAGCCCCGCCGCGCGCGGACCCAGCAGTTCCTCCGGCCCCCACAGGCGCAGCACCAGGTCCTTGAAGACCAGCGCCAGCGCGAAGGTGGCCAGCAGTTGGAAGAGTTCGGGCGCGTGGTAGATGCGCCGCAACAGCAGCACCTCCACCACGGCACCGATGAGGCCCACCGCCACGGCGGCGAGCAGCAAGGCCGGCCAGAACCCGATGACCCCGCCCAGCCGCTCCACCAGGGTGTAGGCGATGTAGATGCCCACCATGTAGAACGAACCATGCGCAAAGTTGACGATGCGCGTGACGCCGAAGATCAGCGACAGCCCCGCCGCCACCAGGAACAGCGACGAAGCTCCGGCCAGGCCGTTGAGCAGTTGGACGAGCAGGCTGGAAAGGCTCATGGGCGGCTCAGGGGCTGGTTCAGGCGGGCGGGGCGGCTCGGGTCCGGTTCAAGCGTGCATCAGTTCGCTGGACGCAGCTTGCGCACCTCGGCGGCGCTGGGCAGGAAGTTGGCGCCGTCCAGGTAGCGGTAGTCCACCATCACGCCCTTGCCCCCTTCGTTCTTGGTGCGGCCGACGAAGGCGCCCAGCGTGGACTGGTTGTCCTCGGGGCGGTAGGTGATGCGCCCGAAGGGCGTGTTCACCTGCAGGCCACGGAACGCAGCCACCAGCTTGTCGGTCTCGGTGCCACCGGCCTTGGCCACGCCCGCAGCCACCGAATGGATCAGCGCGTAGCCCACCACCGAGCCCAGGCGCGGGTAGTCGTTGAACCGCTTCTGGTAGGCCGCCAGGAAGGTGCGGTGCTCGGGCGTGTTGATGCCGTTCCAGGGGTAGCCGGTGACGATCCAGCCGTTGGGCGTCTCGTCTTTCAGCGGGTCCAGGTACTCGGGCTCGCCCGTCAGCAGGCTCACCACCTCCCGGCCCTTGAAGAGCTCACGGGTGTTGCCCTCGCGCACGAAGCGCGACAGGTCGGCGCCGAACAGCACGTTGAAGATGGCGTCGGGCTTGGAATCCAGCAGGGCCTGCACCACCGGGCCGGCCTCCACGCGTCCCAACGGCGGCGCCTGTTCGGCGACGAATTCCACGTCAGGCTGCGCCGCCTTCAGCAACTGCTTGAAGCTGGCGATGGCCGACTGGCCGTACTCGTAGTTGGGGTAGACGATGGCCCAGCGCTTCTTCTTCAGCTTCGCCGCCTCGGGCACCAGCATGGCCACCTGCATGTAGGTGCTGGGGCGCAGGCGGTAGGTGTAGGCATTGCCGTTGGCCCAGACGATCTTGTCGGTCAGCGGCTCGCCCGCCAGGAAGAACACCTTCTTCTGCTTGGCGAAGTCTGTCAGCGCCAGGCCGATGTGCGACAGGAAGGTGCCGGTCAGCACGTCGATCTTCTCGCGCGACAGCAACTCCTCGGCCACGCGCACGGCATCGCCCGGGTTGGCGTTGTCGTCGCGCGTGATGAGCTCCAGCTTGCGGCCGCCCACGCCACCAGCGGCGTTGATTTCCTCCACTGCCAGATCCATGCCCTTCTTGTAGGGCTCCAGGAAGGCGGGTTGCGCCTTGTAGCTGTTGACTTCGCCGATCTTGATCACGCCCTGGGCGTGCACCGGCAGGGCGGCGGCGGCCACCAGGCTGGCGGCGGCGATCAGATGTCTTCTCTTCATGGGGCGATCTCCTTCAGGAGTGGGGGTGGAAAAGCGTGAAATCTTCCGGGGCTTGGCGGCTCAGCGCAACCCGTCGGTACCCTTGATCTCGTGCACCTGCAGGCCGCCGATGCGCGGCAGCGGTCGCCCGCTGTCGGTGACGACCACGGCCACCACGATCTCGTTCGCGCGCGGTGCATCCGCGATGCGCGCTTCCATGGCGTCGAAATGGCTGCGCACGAAGGCGGCGTCCTTGTGGCCCAGCGGCACGTCGACCGCGGTGCCCATGCCGCCTTGCTTCTTGGCCGAGGGCACCAAGGCGGCGCCCTTGCTGACGGCGGCGCGCAGCGGCGCGCCCAGCTTGGGGTGCAGGAGGGCGGCGGCGTGCTCCAGCTCGCCGGCCTCGCCCACGATGGCGGCCTTGCCGTAGCTGTGGGCCTGCTCCGGCGCGATGCCCAGGGCCTGCACGCAGCGCTGGCCCAGCAGGCCGCCGAGCTCCTCGCCGATGGCGATCAGCTCGTCCAGGTTCTCCACATAGCGGCCCGCGCAGGGGTTGTGGATGACGGCCATGGCCAGCGCGCGCCGCGTAGGCGGCTGGACCTCACGGTCCATCTCGCGGTGCGTTTCGTCGATCTGCACGACAAGCTTGCGGATCTGGGCGGGCATGTTCAGTGTCCTCTCGGTCGGATCGTGTCGGGTGGGGTTGGTCAGCGCTGATGTGGATTGGTGCCTCAGCGCTGCCCATCCCATTTGGCGATGTCGGCGGCCTTCAGGCCACCCACCCGGGCGTGGATGCGTGCGCCTGTGCTCATCGCCAGCACCACCACCATCTCGTGCGAACGGGGCGCGTCGGGCACACGGAACTCCAGGGCGTCGAAGTGGCTGCGCACGTAGGAGGCATTGATGTTCGTCAGCGGGATGTCCAGCGTGGCACCCGGGCCGGCCACCTTCTTGGTGCTGGGCACGATGGCCAGGGCATTGCCCGACTGGCCACTGCCGGACTGCCCGGCCTTGTAGGCGGCGGCGTCGCCTTTCCAGCCCAGCAGCTCACGCATGGCGTAGCCGCCGGGCACGTGCCAGAGCGCCCCATGTTCGAGTTCACCGGCCTCGCCGATGAGCGCCCCCTTGCCGTAGCCCTGGATGCGCTCCGGCCCCACCTGCATGGCGGCCAGCAGCTGCTGCGCCAGCCTCAGGCCCAGGGGCGACAGCGCGTCCATCAGGGGCAGGATGTCCTCCACGTAGCGCCCGGCGTAGGGGTTCTTCAGCACCGCGCCGATGGCCCCGCGCCGCAGCGGTTCCGCCGCCACGGGTCCACCTTCGTGGAAGATGTCTTCAACCTGGGTCAGGATGCGTCGGATCTCGATCATGGTGCGGGGTGTCGGGTGAGGGTGAGGCTTCCGTCGGATTCAGGCGGCTTCGGGTGGTTGGGGGTCGCTTGGGGTGCCTTCACGCCGCTGCCTGCAGCGCGAGCATGGGCTCGACGGTCAGGGTCTGCCCCTGGCAGGCCAGGACGGCGGCATGGATCAGGCCGTTGTGTTGCAGTTGCTGGGCCACTCTGGCACCGCGGCGCAGCGCTGCAGTGACCAGGCCTGCCGCCAACGCGGGCACCAGCACGGTGACCAGGCGGCTGCCCAGATCGCTGTCGTCCTTCAAAGAGCAGGCGGGTGCCCGTTCGATGCCCAGTCGGGCGTCCGGCTCGGTCGGGTTCACGGCGTTGGCGATCACGGTGGCGGCCGCATCGGCCTGGGCGGCTGTGGCGGCCAGCACGGTGACCGCGTCCGCAATGCCCAGCGAGTGGCTGCGTCCGCGCCAGCCGCTGGTGGCCACGCCGCGCACGGGGTCGCTGGCCTGCAGCGTGAAGCCCCCGTCGAGAGCGGTGCGGCGTTTCGCAATGTCCGCCACCATCCCCACGCGCCACTGCGCGCCAGGCGCCAGGTGCAGGGCAATGTCGCCGCCGTTGTTCACATAGGCGCGTTGCAGGCCGGCCTGCGCGTAGGGCGCCAGGATCTCCTGCGCCACCGCGCCGGCCACTGCGGCCATGGGGGTGATGAAGTCGGTGGGCAGGGCCGCGCATGCTTGCCACATGCGGCGGGCGACGGGGCCTTGGACGGGGCACGGCCCAGGTTGCACGGGCTGACGCAGCAGCGGCAGTTCGGCCACCAACTCTTGCAGCACGCTCTGGAACCGGGCCCAGGCCCGCTCATGAGCCACCTGCACGGTGGTCTCGGACTCCGGAGCCCGCCGGGTCATCGGGAGTGCTGCCGCGGTCAGCCGGGTGCGTTCTGGGGCTCCGCTGGCGATGTCAGCCCCGATCACCAGCTCGATCGGGCCGTGGGCGAAGTGCCAGCGGCCACCAGGCAAGGGAGTGCGGGTCGGTCCCATCTTGGTCACCCGAGCATGGGCGGCTGGCCCAGTGGCCAGGGGTTCTCGGGGTGCCCGGCGATGTGGCGGCGCGACAGCGGCGCGCCATCGCGGTGCCCGGCGCCGCGCTGCAGCGCCTGCTCGATGCTGCGCACCTGCCCCATGTGGCCGCCCAGCGCCTCGTAGTCCGCCAGGCGCATGCTGAACTCGATGGGGGCCACGATGGCCGGCGTGGGCACGGTGCCGAAGCTGTTCGCGGGCATGCGCATCACGTCGGCCATGACGGTGATGCCGCCGCCCGGCCACACGTAGGCCGGCGCCCCGCCGCAGGTGACGTTGACCAGCGCCTGCTTGATCTTGCGCGTGAGCAGCACGGGGTTCTCGGTCACGCCGGCACGCAGGCTGCCGCCAGCCCCCGCCAGGAACAGCACCGAGGCCACCGAGGGCTCGCAGTTCTCGCCAATGCGGGCCACCGTGGCCGCCACCGCCGGCGGCATGGGGGCCGGGCGTGGCACCAGATGCTCGTCCAGCACGTACCAGGCGCAGTGCTCGCCGGTGGTGGAGGTCATCAGCAGACGCAGGCCCGGGTAGGCGACCTTGGGGTCCCAGCCTTCGATGATGTCCATCGGGTTCGTCAGGTCGGTGCCGCCCCAGCCCGTCCCCGGGTTGGCCACCTGGAAGTAGCGCCCGGGCGTGCTGCGCCGGCCACGGATGCGGATGCCTGAAGGCGTCATGTCCAGGCAGCGGCCGGCCTGGTGCTCGGACAGGATGCCCGTGATGTGGTCGTCCACCACCACGGCCTCGTCCACGTGGCCGTACCACTGCTGCGCGAAGATGCCCACGGCCGCCGAGCCGCAGCCCACGCGCATGCGCTGCTCTTCCACGCCGTTGACCACGGGCGCGCGCCCGGCCTGCAGCAGCAGTTGTGCGCCGCCCTCAATCTGCAGTTCCACGGGGTCGCGATTGCCCAGCGCCATCATCATGTCGCAGGTGATGCGGCCTTCCTTCTTGGAGCCTCCCGTGAGGTGGTGCACCCCCCCCAGCGACAGCATCTGCGAGCCGTACTCTGCCGTGGTGACGTGGCCCACGGCCTCTCCCTTGCAGCGCACGGTCGCCTGCTCCGGGCCCAGCCAGCGGTCGGTGTCGATCTTCACCTTGAAGCTGCAGTAGCTGAAGATGCCTTCGGTGACCACCGTCACCATGTCCACGCCCTCGTGCCGGGAGGAGACGATGAAGGGGGCCGGCTTGTAGTCGGGGTAGGTGGTGGACGAGCCCACGCCGGTGACAAAGACCTCGGGCGCGTGCAGCAGGCCGCCCGTGCCGGGGTCGGCCGGCGCGTCCAGGAAGGGCACCGCGGCAGCTTCTGGCGCTGCGGCGTTCCCCGCCAGCCCGCGCTCCAGGATCAGCACCGGGTCCAACCGCACCAGCACGCCCGCCTGGTTGGCGTAGCGGTCGCAGGCGCCGGCCTTGCCTTCGGAGATCTGGCACAGCACCGGGCAGGCATTGCACTCGATCTTGTCAGCCGCCATGCGATCGCTGCGCGGGCGTGACTTCTCCAGCACCTGCGGGCGCGGTGCGTCATGCGCCTGCTCACGCACTCCGTCTGGCCTGGTAGGGTCACTCATGTGGTTGATCGATGGGTTCAGCCCGTGTAGCATTCACTTCACGAAAATGTTGCGTCCGCTACATGAAAACCCAATCTATCGCAATTGAGCCGTCGTCGCAACGGGGGCAATACCGATGAGTGCTTTCCTTCACGAGCGCGTGCTCACGGTTCACCACTGGACCGACCGCCTGTTCAGCTTCACCACCACGCGCGACCCGGCGCTGCGGTTTTCCAATGGTCACTTCACCATGATCGGCTTGATGGTGGACGGCAAGCCGCTGTTGCGGGCCTACAGCGTGGCCAGCGCCAACTACGAGGAGCACCTGGAGTTCCTCAGCATCAAGGTGCAAGACGGCCCGCTCACCTCGCGCCTGCAGCACCTGCAGCCCGGTGACACCGTGGTCGTGGGCCGCAAGCCCACGGGTACCCTGGTGACCGACTACCTGAACCCCGGCAAGCGCCTGTTCCTGCTGTCCACGGGCACGGGGCTGGCGCCGTTCATGTCCATCGTGCGCGACCCCGAGGTCTACGAGCGCTTTGAGCAGGTGGTGCTGGTGCACGGCGTGCGCGAGGTGGCCGAGCTGGCGTACCGCCAGTACCTCACCGAAGAACTGCCGCGCCACGAGTTCCTGGGCGAAATGGTCAGCGCGCAGCTGCGCTACGTGCCCACCGTGACGCGCGAACCTTTCCCCACCATGGGCCGCATCCCCGATCTGATCCGCAGCGGCGAACTGGCGCGCCTGGTGGGCGGCCCCGACCTGGACCCGGCCACCGACCGCGCCATGATCTGCGGCAGCTCCGCCATGTTGCGCGAACTGAAGGGGCTGCTGGAGGAGCGCGGCTTCGCCGAAGGCAGCACCAGCCGGCCGGGCGACTTCGTCATCGAGCGGGCCTTCGTGGACCAGTAGCCGGTCCTGCCGCAGTTCCCGGCACAGCGTCCGTCGCCCTTTCAGCGGCACCTTCACGACACCTCGGCGTCACCGCTCATGCCTGCCGCACGCAAGCCTGCTGCCACCGTCCGCAAGGCGGGCGTGCGCGAGCAATCGGCGCAGGCCACGCGCGAGACGCTGCTCAAGGCCGCCATCAAGGTCTTCGGCAAGCAGGGCCTCACGGGGGCCCGGGTGGAGCAGATCTCGCGTGCGGCCAAGTCGCACGACCGGATGATCTACTACTACTTCGGCAGCAAGGAAGCCCTGTTCGTTGCCGTCATCGAGGAGATCTACCGCCGCTTCAACGACGCAGAGGCGCGCCTGGTGCTGGATCTGAACCAACCTGTAGAAGCGCTGCGCGACGTCATCGCCTTCATGTGGGGTTACTACCAGAAGCACCCCGAGTTCATCACCCTGCTCAACAGCGAGAACCTGCACCGCGGCCGGCACATCGGCAAGTCTTCCAAGGCGGGTGAGTACTCCTCGCCGGCACTGGAGGTGCTGTCGCGTGTGCTGGGCAGTGGCGTGGAGGCCCGCCTTTTCAGGCCCGGCTTGCGGGCGCGGGACGTGTACCTGATGATCGCCTCCATGGGGTACTTTTACCTGTCCAACCGCTACACGCTGTCCACCTTCCTGGGTGAGAGCCTGGAAGATCCGGCGGCCCTGGCGCAGTGGCAGCAGTTCATCACTGATGCAGTGTTGCGCACGGTGTTGGTGACCGTTCCCCCTGCAACTCCCTGAAGTCCACATCTCACTCTGCAAGGAGCCTCCATGGCCGAAGCCGCCGCCGCCGCCACCTCTGGCAAGGTCGTCATCCGCAACATCGGCCTGCTGCTGTCGGGCGACATCGACCGCCCCATCCTGGACGCCGACACCATCGTCTGCGAAAAGGGCCGCATCGTGGCCGTGGGCAAGGAGGCTGACTGCAACACCGAGCAGCCCGACCTGCTGATCGATGCGCGCCGCACCTGCGCGGCCCCGGGGCTGATCGACAGCCACGTGCACCCGGTTTTTGGCGACTGGACGCCGCGCCAGAACCAGCTGGGCTGGATCGACTCCACGCTCAACGGCGGTGTCACCACCATGATCTCAGCCGGCGAGGTGCACCTGCCCGGCCGCCCGAAGGACATCGTGGGCCTGAAGGCCCTGGCCATCACCGCGCAGCGCGCCTTCGACAACTTTCGCCCCGCGGGCATGAAGGTGCTGGCTGGCGCGCCGGTCATCGAGAAAGGCATGGTCGAGAGCGACTTTGCCGAGCTGGCCGCGGCCGGCGTGAAGCTGCTGGGCGAGGTCGGCCTGGGCTCGGTGAAGGCCGGCTACGAGGCGCGCGAGATGGTGGCCTGGGCGCGCAAGCACGGCATCCAGAGCACCATCCACACGGGTGGTCCGTCCATTCCCGGCTCGGGCCTGATCGACAAGGATGTGGTGCTGGAGGCTGACGCTGACGTCATCGGTCACATCAACGGCGGCCACACCTCGCTGCCCGAAGCCCATGTGTGCGAGCTGTGCGAGAAGTCCTCGCGCGCCATTGAGATCGTGCACAACGGCAACGAGAAGGTGGCGATTGCCGCGGCGCAGATGGCACTGCAGCTGAAGTGCCCGCACCGCGTGATCCTGGGCACCGACGGGCCGGCCGGCTCGGGCGTGCAGCCCCTGGGCATGCTGCGCATGATTGCGCTGCTGTCCAGCCTGGGCAACATCCCGGCCGAGCTGGTCTTCTGTTTCGCCACCGGCAATACCGCGCGCCTGCGCAACCTGGACTGCGGCCTGATCGAGCCCGGCCGCGCCGCTGACTTCGTGTTCCTCGACCGCGCCCAGCACACCGCCGGGCGGACCCTGCTGGAAAGCGTCCAGCTCGGCGACCTGCCCGGCGTGGGCATGGTCATGATCGACGGCGTGGTGCGCTGCGGCCGCAGTCGCAACACTCCGCCGGCGATGGAGGTGCCGGTGGTGGTGCAGTGAGGTCCGGTCGGACCGGGCGAGATGTGCACCCTGCCTGCCCGAGTTGACCGGACTTGAAACTGCCAGTTTGGCACACCTCGCGCCCATCCTAGACGCTGATGCCATGCCCATCTCGATCAAACCCGTCTCTCCGGACCTTCATGAGTCGCTTCTGGCGTTGCTGATCGAGCTGCATGCCTTCTACAACCATCCTCCAACCGCCTCGCCGGAAGAGATTCGAGCCCACCTGCGCGAGAACCTGCTGCAACAGCCGAATCTGTGTTTGGCCGTCGCCGTTGATGAGAGCCATCAGGTGCTGGGGTTTGCAGCCTTGGTGCTCATGCATTCGCTGGTTGACGCGCGTCCAGCGCATCGCAAGCAGTGCCTTTTGAAGGAGCTCTATGTCCGCTCCGATTGCCGCGGTGCAGGCGTCGGCAAGCGCCTGATGCACTGGTCTGCCGACTACGCTGTTCGCGCCGGTTGCGCACGGATGGACTGGAACGTCAGAGCGACCAACCTCCGTGGCATCAGCTTCTACAACTCGCTCGGCGGCCAGCCGGTGGAGGAGCGTTTGTCTTACCGGCTTTCACGGCAGGCACTTGAACAGTTGGCCAAAGCTGAGGCCTGAACGGTGATCCGCACAGCGGCTCAAGTTCCAGACCCGGAAATCCTGTCAAGGCAGACCCAGGCTCAATACTGGCTCTTCGGCAACTCCACCATCATCCCGTCCAGCGCCGGGCTGAGCACGATCTGGCAGCTCAGGCGGCTGCCCTCGCAACGGGGGGTGGCGGTGAAGTCCAGCATGGTGCTTTCCTCGGCCGCCGGGGGCGGCAGGGCGGAGCGCCAGGGTTCCGCCACCACCACGTGGCAGGTCGCGCAGGTGAGCAGGCCGCCGCAGTCGGCGGCGATGCCGTCCACGCCCGCGGCCACGGCCGCCTGCATGAGGCTCTCGCCGGGTTTGCCGGTGATCTCGTAGCCGGTCACGCGATCGCCCGGGCCGGTGTGTTGCAGGTGGAGGGTGATCATGTCGTGGTCAAGGTGGGGTGGCCCGCAGCCTGCGAAATGGAGGGGGAGGTGGGCTGCGCCGACCACGGCGAGCCCTGCCTGCGTGCTTCAGCCTGCGCCTGCCACCAGGCGCTCCAGGTGCCCGCCGGGGCAATGCCGTCCACCGCGTCCGGCCCGCCCACCTGCTGGGCAGCGGAGGCGGGGTCGGCGCTGAAGGGGGCGGTACCGCCGGCCTTCACCTCGTCCATGGCCTTGAGCAGCAGGCGACGGTGGGTCATGATGATCTTGTCGCTGGTGCCCAGGTGCTCGCGCGTGCGGTCCTGGATGGCGCCCATGCTCTCCACGGCCCACTGGTCGTGCACGTTGATGTCGTCCTCGCCCATGCCCAGGAAGGTGCGCGTGCGCTGTTCCTCGGGGTTGAAGCCCCAGTCGTTGTGGCGCCCGGCCTTGGGCACGTACAGCGGCGGCGGGATGAAGGGCGCGCGCTGGTCGCGCATGGCCTGCTTGTCCACGGGCTTGTCGTAGCTGGTGAAGAAGGCGAACCAGTAGGTGTGCGTGTCGTCCACCGGCACGTGCCACTGGGTGATGGTCATGGTCGGCGACAGCGGGATGCAGAAGGCCTGCGGGAAGATCTCGTGCGTCACGCGCACATGGGTCAGTTCCTCGGTCATGCGCCGCAGCGTGGTGATGCGCAGGCCCCAGGGCGTGTTCTCGCTGGAGAGTTCGGGGCGGTGGAACTCCCGCATGATGCGCGACATGGGCCAGGCCTCGCCGTTGACCTCGCCCAGGCTGGCGCTGCGGAACTGGCGCGCGCCGGCGTTGTCGCCCACCGATGCCAGCGAGGCGTCATTCAGGAAGCGGTGCAGGAACGAGGTGTGGCAGGGGTCGATGCCCACCTCGAAGCCCTGCAGCCAGTTGCAGTGCCACAGGCCCTTGTAGGCGAAGGTGTGGGAGCCCGGGGCCTCGAAGCAGTCGTAGCGGGGGAAGGGCGGCTGCGTGCCCGGCTCGCCCAGCCAGGCGAACAGCACACCGCTGCGCTCCACCACAGGGTATTGGCGCTGGCTTACGCGTTCGTGCAAGCGGCTGCCCAGGGGCTCGGCCGGGGTATCCAGGCAGCGGCCCGTGGCGTCGAACTTCCAGCCGTGGAAGGGGCAGCGCAGGCCGTCGCCCTCGTGGCGGGCGTAGGCCAGATCGGCTCCGCGGTGCGGGCAGTCGCGGTCCAGCAGGCCCCAGCGACCGGCGTCATCACGGAACAGCACCAGGTCCTGGCCCATGACGCGCACGGCCTTCAGCGGACGCTGCGCCATGCGCGGGTCGGTGGCGGGGTCGAACTCGTCCACCAGGGCCACGGGCTGCCAGTAGCGTCGCAGCAAGGCGCCGCCGTCGGTGCCGGGTCCGGTACGGGTCAGTCGTTCGTTTTGTTGGGCGTTCATCGAGGACTTCTTCGGTGGATGCTGATCAGGCAGGTTCAACGATACCGAACTTCTCTGACGGTGGCCATGCGGCAGGCCGGCAAAGAAAAAGGGCCGTCGGTGACGGCCCTTGCCCGCGGTGGCGACCTCAGACGGCCACTTCCTTGGCCACGTCCGCGTACTCCTCGATCTGGTCGAAGTTCATGTAACGGTAGACCTTGGAGGCGTCCTTGTTGATCACGCCCATGTCGGCGTGGTACTCGGCCACCGTGGGCAGGCGGCCCAGACGTGAGGCGATGGCCGCCAGTTCGGCCGAGGCCAGGTACACGTTGGTGTTCTTGCCCAGGCGGTTGGGGAAGTTGCGCGTGCTGGTGGACACCACGGTGGCGCCTTCCTTCACCTGGGCCTGGTTGCCCATGCACAGGCTGCAGCCCGGCATCTCGGTGCGGGCGCCGGCACTGCCGAAATTGGCGTAGTGGCCTTCCTTGATGAGCTCGGACTGGTCCATCTTGGTGGGCGGGGCCACCCACAGCTTGACGGGGATCTCGCCCTTGCCGGCCAGCAGGGTGCTGGCGGCGCGGAAGTGGCCGATGTTGGTCATGCAGGAACCGATGAAGACCTCGTCGATCTTGGCGCCGGCCACCTCGGACAGGAACCTGGCGTCGTCCGGGTCGTTCGGGCAGCACAGGATGGGCTCCTTGATGTCCGCCAGATCGATCTCCAGCACATGGGCGTACTCGGCGTTGGCGTCGGCTTCCAGCAGCTGGGGCGCGGCCAGCCATTCCTGCATCTTGTGGATGCGGCGCTCCAGGCTGCGCTTGTCCTCATACCCCTGGGCGATCATGTTCTTCAGCAGCACGATGTTGCTGTTGAGGTACTCGATCACCGGCTCCTTGTTGAGCTTGATGGTGCAGCCCGCTGCGCTGCGCTCGGCGCTGGCATCGCTCAGTTCGAAGGCTTGCTCCACCTTCAGGTCGGGCAGGCCCTCGATTTCCAGGATGCGGCCGGAGAACTCGTTCTTCTTGCCCTGCTTGGCCACCGTCAGCAGGCCCTGCTTGATGGCGAACAGCGGGATGGCGTGCACCAGGTCGCGCAGCGTGATGCCGGGCTGCATCTGGCCCTTGAAGCGCACCAGCACGCTCTCGGGCATGTCCAGCGGCATGACGCCCGTGGCGGCACCGAAGGCCACCAGGCCCGAGCCCGCCGGGAAGCTGATGCCGATGGGAAAGCGCGTGTGGCTGTCGCCGCCCGTGCCCACGGTGTCCGGCAGCAGCATGCGGTTGAGCCAGGAGTGGATGACGCCGTCTCCCGGGCGCAGCGAGATGCCGCCGCGGTTGCTGATGAAGGCGGGAAGTTCGCGGTGCGTCTTCACGTCCACCGGCTTGGGGTAGGCGGCGGTGTGGCAGAAGCTCTGCATCACCAGATCGGCGCTGAAACCCAGGCAGGCCAGGTCTTTCAGTTCGTCGCGCGTCATCGGGCCGGTGGTGTCCTGGCTGCCCACGCTGGTCATGCGGGGCTCGCAATAGGTGCCCGGGCGCACGCCCTGGCCCTCGGGCAAGCCGCAGGCGCGGCCGACCATCTTCTGCGCCACCGTGAAGCCGGCGGTGGTGGCGGCGGGCGTTTGCGGCAGCCGGAAGGCAGTGGAGGCGTTCAGGCCCAGGAACTCGCGCGCCTTGGCCGTGAGCGAGCGGCCGATGATCAGGTTGATGCGCCCGCCGGCGCGCACCTCGTCGAACAGCACATCGCTCTTGATCTGGAACTGCGCCACGGTGGCGCCGTTCTTCACGAGCTTGCCGTCGTAAGGCAGGATGTCGATGACGTCGCCCATCTCCAGGCCGCTGACGTCCACCTCGATGGGCAGGGCGCCGGAGTCTTCCTGGGTGTTGAAGAAGATTGGGGCGATCTTGCCGCCCAGCGTCACGCCGCCGAAGCGCTTGTTGGGCACGAAGGGGATGTCCTGGCCGGTGTGCCAGATCACGCTGTTGGTGGCGCTCTTGCGGCTGGAACCGGTGCCTACCACGTCACCCACGTAGGCCACCAGATGGCCGCGCTTCTTCAACTCTTCGATGAAGGCGATCGGCCCGCGCTTGCCGTCTTCTTCCGGCGTGATGCCGGGGCGCGTGTTCTTCAGCATCGCCAGGGCGTGCAGCGGGATGTCGGGGCGGCTCCACGCGTCAGGGGCGGGGGACAGGTCGTCGGTGTTGGTCTCGCCGCCCACCTTGAAGACCGAGACGGTGATGGACCTGGGCACCTCCGGGCGGCTGGTGAACCACTCGGCGTCGGCCCAGCTCTTCATCACGGCCTGGGCCAGCGCATTGCCGCCGCGCGCCTTGGTGGCCACGTCGTTGAAGTAGTCGAACATCAGCAGGGTCTTCTTCAGACCCTCGGTCGCCACGGGGCCGCAGGCGGCGTCGTCCAGCAGTTCGATCAGCGGGTGCACGTTGTAGCCCCCCACCATGGTGCCGAGCAGCTCGGTGGCCTTCTCGCGCGAGAGCAGGGCCACGGCGATGTCGCCATGCGCCACAGCGGCCAGGAAGCTGGCCTTGACCTTGGCGGCGTCGTCCACGCCGGGCGGCACGCGGTGGGTGAGAAGGTCCAGCAGGAAGGCTTCCTCGCCGGCCGGCGGGTTCTTGATCAGCTCGATCAGCTCCGCAGTCTGCTGGGCACTCAGGGGCAGCGCGGGAATGCCGAGTGCGGCGCGTTCGGCGGCGTGTTGACGGTAGGCAGCGAGCATGGTGTTCTCCTCGGGTTTTCCTGTATTTTATGTCTTATATAAGACTTGCCAAGCGAATTCTCTTGACCCTGGTCAGGGCTGGGGTGTGTCGAAGAAGGCACGCCTCACCTCGACCGGCAGCGTGGTGCCGTCGCCCAGGGCGGTGCGGTGGGCGCGCTCCAGCACGTGCCAGAAGTAGCGGTAGCTGGCGCGGTCGTGCAGGGTGTCCTGGTGGCGGATGGGGGCCCAATGGGCGGCCTGTGCCGCCAGCAGGATCTCCCCGGCCTGGTCGGTCTCGGTCGTGGTCGGTGCGAAGGCCTCGACGATGGTGCGCACCTGGCTGGGGTGGATGCTCCACATGCGGGTGTAGCCGAGCAGGTCCTTGGCCGTCTGCACCGAGGCCTCCAGCGCCTGCAGGTCCTTGAACTCGGTCACCACGCAGTGCGAGGGGGTCTTGCCTTGGGCGTGGCACGCGGCGGCGATCTCCAGTTTGGCGCGCACCACCAGCGGGTGGTCGAACTGGCCGGTGGCACTCATGGCCGACAGCGGGATCGCCCCTCGGTGGGCGCTGACGAAATCCATCAGGCCGAAGGACAGCGACTCGATGCGCGGGTGGGCTGCCAAGGCTTGCACCTCGCGCAGCGCGCCGTGGGTTTCCACCAGGGCGTGCAGTGGGATGGGGCGTTGCAGGCCGTGCCTGTTGCTGGCGGCGTCGATGCAGGCGGCAGCCCGCTCCACATCGGTCACGCCTCGGGGCTTGGGGATCATCAGATATGGCAGGCGTGCCCCCACGCGGCCCACCAGCAGGTCCACCACCTCCTCGAACCGCGGGTGGTCCACGGGCTGCAGGCGGGCGCCCACGCGTCCGAAACGGTTGGCCTTTGAGGCCACCATCTCGGCGATGAGATGGGCGTGCTCGACCTCCCCGCCCACAGGTGCCCCGTCCTCTCCGTCCAGCGTGACGTCGAACACCGGCCCGAGTTCGGCCTGCAACTCCAGGCTCTTGCGCATGCGCACCTCCACCCCGGCGTAGTGGTCGCACACGGGCAGGGCGGCCGGGACTGGTTCGCCGGGATCGAACAGCGCGGTCCTGGGGTGGACGCGGTCAAGAGGGGTCATGGTGTCGGTCAGACGTGGAAGACAGGGCTGGAAGCCAGTGAACGCGGACGGTCGGCGGGCAGCCTTTGCCGGACGAAGCGTAGCGCAGGCCGGGCCGCACGGGCATGGTTTCTGGTTTTTCCCCATTGTCGATCGGCGATGCGGATGCAACAGTCGGCCCACGTCTAACGTATGACGATTAGGAGATTGCCCATGAGCCGCTCGGAATCCAAGGTTTCCCGTCTTTCCACGCTTGCCCGCCGCACCGTGCTGGGCTTGTCCCTGGCCGCTGCTGCCGGGGGTGCCTTTGCCCAGAAGTGGCCTGATCGGCCCATCACCCTGGTGGTGCCCTGGGGTGCCGGTGGCGGCACCGACGCCGTGGCCCGCATGCTGGGCAGCCTGATGGAGAAGGACCTGGGCCAACCCGTGAACGTGGTCAACCGCACGGGCGGTTCTGGCGTGGTGGGCCACTCGGCCATCGCCAGTGCGGCACCTGATGGTTACACCATCGGCCTCATCACCGTGGAAATCACGATGATGCACCACCAGAAGCTGACGGAACTGAACCCCACCAGCTACACCCCCATCGCGCTGGTCAACCTGGATCCTGCCGGGTTCCAGGTGCGCGCGGATTCGTCCTACAAGAACATGAATGACGTGATGAGCGCCATCAAGGCCAACCCGGGCAAGTTCAAGGCCTCGGGCACGGGCCAGGGCGGCATCTGGCACCTGGCGCTGGCCGGCATGCTGCGCGACGCCAAGATCGACCCGGCCACCGTGCCTTGGGTGCCGTCCAACGGCGCCGCGCCTGGCCTGCAGGATCTGGTGGCTGGCGGGGTGGAGTTCGTGCCCTGCTCGCTGCCCGAGGCGCGCTCGCTCATCGACGCCGGCAAGGTGCGCTCGCTGGCGGTGATGGATTCGCAGCGCTCGGCACTGTTCCCGAACGTGCCCACGCTGAAGGAGGCCACGGGGTCGTCCTGGGGCACGGGCGCCTGGCGTGGCATCGCCGCACCCAAGGGCCTGCCGGCCGACGTTGCGGCGCGTCTTGAAGCCTCGGTGAAGAAGGCCTACGACAGCAAGGAGTACAAGGACTTCATGGCCCAGCGCGGGTTCGGCATGCTGTGGGGGAACTCGGGAGATTTCGCCCGGTTCATGGCCAAGGGCGACGCCGACATGAAGGCGGTGATGACGGCGGTGGGCCTGGCCAAGTGAGGATCCGTGCCTGGGGCTCAGCGCCTGCCGATGACCGGCGCGTCCCGAGCCACGCCCGCGGGCGACCAGGGCTGACACGGCCCTGGATGCGCGGCTTGACCAGGAGGCCGCTGCATGCAGCGCGTTGACCGCTGGGTCAGCGTGCTGCTGGCCCTCCTGGGTGGCGTGGTGATGTGGTCTGCCCGCAGCTTTCCGAATGTGCCGGGCCAGAAGCTGGGGGCGGGCTTTCTGCCCATGTTGGTGGGCGCGGGGCTGGTGGTGTGCGCTGTGCTGCTGTTGCGGCGGTCCATGCAAAGCGCGCCGGATGGCGAAGGAGCCGCCCCGCCCGGCCTGCCTGAGCGCCTGGGTGCGCCGCTGATGGTGCTGGCGACTGTGGTGCTTTACGTGCTCCTCTCACATCGCCTGGGCTTCCTGTTGGTGGCGCCCGTATGCCTGGCACTGCTGTTCCGCACGTTCGGTCAGCGGTGGGGTGCGGCGCTGCTGTGGGCCGTGGTCGGCACGTTGGTGGTGCACGTGGCCTTCTACAAGTTATTGCGTGTGCCCCTGCCCTGGGGTGTCCTGAAACCCTTCTACTGACCGAAGTGCGGGGACGCCCTTGGATGCATTGATCACGGCCTTCGGGCTGGTCTTCCAGCCCTATGTGCTCTCTGTCATCGCGGCGTCGGCCGTGTATGGCCTTTTCGTGGGGGCCATCCCCGGCTTGACTGCCACGATGGCCACTGCGCTGCTGGTGCCGGTCACGTTCTTCATGCCGCCGGTGCCGGCGGTCGCGGCCATCGTCACCGCCACCGCCATGGCCATCTTTTCGGGCGACATCCCCAGCGCCTTGCTGCGCATGCCCGGCACGCCCGCCAGCGCGGCCTACACCGACGAAGCCTACCTGCTCACGCGTTCCGGCCGGGCCGAACTGGCCCTGGGCGCAGGCCTGGTGTTCTCGGTGCTGGGTGGCATCTTTGGTGTGATCGTGCTCATCGTGGCCGCGCCTGCGCTGGCCGAGATTGCCCTGAAGTTCAGTTCTTTCGAGTATTTCTGGCTGGTGATGCTGGGCTTTACCTGCGCGGTGTTCATCGCCGGCACGGACCCGCTCAAGGGCGTGATCGCACTGCTGCTGGGCCTGCTGATTTCGTGCGTGGGCCTGGAGAACCCGGCCGGCGCACCGCGCTGGACCTTCGGCAACAGCGAGTTGATGGGGGGCATTCCGCTCATTCCGTTGATGATCGGCATGTTCGCGGTCTCCGAGGTGCTGCGCTTTGCCAGCGCCAGTGTCCGGCCGGAGATGGCGGTGGACCGGCCCTTCGGCAATGTGTTCACGGGCATGTGGGGGCTGATCAAGAAGTACAAGCTGGGGCTGTTGCGCGGCTCCGCGCTGGGCACAGCCGTGGGCGCTTTGCCCGGTGCCGGCGCCGACATCGCGGCCTGGATGTCTTATGCGGTGTCCAAGAAGTTCTCCAAGGAGCCCGAAAAGTTCGGCACGGGGCACGTGGAGGGCATCGTGGAATCGGGTGCGGCCAACAATTCCGCTCTCGGCGGCGCCTGGATCCCGGCCCTGGTGTTCGGCATTCCTGGCGACTCCATCACGGCCATCGCCATCGGGGTCCTGTACCTGAAGGACATGAATCCGGGGCCGATGCTGTTCGTCAACAACCCGCAGAACATCTATGCGGTGTTCATCGTCTTCGTGCTTGCGCAGTTGCTGATGCTCCCCTTTGGCTGGGCGGCCATCAAGGCGGCCAAGCGTATCCTGCGCATCCCGGCGGGGTTGCTCATGCCGCTGATCCTGCTGTTCTGCGTGGTGGGCAGCTTCGCCATCAACAACACCCTGTTCGGCGTCATCGTGATGGGTGTGGCGGGCGTGCTCGCCTTCTACATGGAGCGCTGGGGCTTCCCGGTGGCGCCCACCATCCTGGGCGTGGTGCTGGGCACCATGCTGGAGGAGCACTTCTTCAGCAGCCTGGTCAAGGCCGACGGGCAGTTACTCGCCTTTTTCGAGCGCCCCATCGCGGGGGTGTTGGGCGTGATGACCATGCTGATCTGGCTGGTGCCGCTGTGGCGGCGTGCCCGCAGTTCCCGTCCTTGAGCCTGGGAGTGCGGATGACCGCAGACTGTGACATCGGCCTGATTGGCCTGGCCGTGATGGGGCAGAACCTGGTGCTCAACATCGAGAGCCGGGGCTTCCGGGTGGGGGTCTACAACCGTACCGCCAGCGTCACCCAGGCCTTCGTGGCCCAGCATCCGCGCAAGGCGCTGGTCCCTGCCGACAGCTTGCAGGCCTTTGTGGGTTCACTGTCGCGCCCGCGGAAGGTGCTGATCATGGTGCAAGCCGGCGCACCGGTGGACGCGGTGATCGAACAACTGATCCCCTTGCTGGAACCCGGGGACATCGTCGTGGACTGCGGCAACAGTCTCTACACCGACACCGAACGGCGTGACGCCTGGCTCACGCCCCTGGGCCTGCGCTTCGTGGGCGCCGGCGTGTCCGGGGGCGAGGAGGGCGCGCGCAAGGGGCCCAGCATCATGCCCGGCGGCCCAGCCTCCACCTGGCAGGAACTGCGCCCGGTGTTCGAGGCCATCGCCGCGCGCGCCGAGGGCGAGCCCTGCGTTGCGCACATCGGCCCCGGAGGCGCCGGGCATTTCGTCAAGATGGTGCACAACGGCATCGAGTACGGCGACATGCAACTCATCTGCGAGGCCTGGCACCTGATGCGCGCGGCCGGGTTGCCGGTGGCCGAGACGGCACGCGTCTTCGACCGCTGGAACCAGGGCGACTTGCAGAGCTACCTGATCGAGATCACCGCCCGTGCGCTGGAGCAGACCGACCCCGACACCGGCGCGCCCGTGGTAGACGCCATCCTCGACAAGGCCGGCCAGAAGGGCACGGGCCGGTGGACGCTGATCAACGCGGCGGAGAACGCAGTGCCCGTGGGCACCATCCACGCGGCAGTGGACGCGCGCATCCTGTCGTCGATGAAGGCCTTGCGCGTGCAGGCCAGCGGCCAACTCGCCGGGCCGGCCGGGCCTGCGGGCCTGCTGGCCTCTGGGGCCCCAGGCTCGGCGGCGCAGGAGGCCCTGATCGACAAGATCCACGACGCGCTCTATGCGTCCAAGATCATCATCTACGCGCAGGGCCTGGATCTCATGCGCACCATGAGCCACAAGAAGGACTGGGACCTGGACCTGGGCGCCATCGCCGCCCTGTGGCGCGGCGGCTGCATCATCCGCGCCCGCTTCCTGAACCACATCACCGCGGCCTACCGCGCTGACCCGGCGCTGCCGCATCTGGCGCTGGCGCCGTTCTTCCAGCAAGTGCTCAACCGCACCCAGGCCTCGTGGCGCGAGGTGGTGGGCCTGGCGGTGACTGCGGGCGTGCCGGTGCCGGCGTTCTCGGCGTCACTGGCCTACTACGACAGCCTGCGCAGCGCGCGCCTGCCCGCCAACCTGCTGCAAGCCCAGCGCGACTTCTTCGGCGCCCACACCTACGAGCGCGTGGACCGGCCCGAAGGCCAGTTCTTCCACACGCAATGGCCGGAAGTGATTGGCTGAGCGAGGTTGGCTGTTCCCGTTCGACAACTGCGCTGTTGGAAGGGCGGCGAGGGCAGGTTCCCCCCGCAGCGAAGTCAAGGGGGAGGCCGGGCGCAGCCCGGCCGGAGGACATGAGCGAAGGGGGGTGCCTGCACTCGCCGACCTCGCGACAACTGGGGCCAGCATCCCTCTGGCTTACAGCAGGTGCTTCACCCCGTCCTGCTCGCCCGTCAGCTCGGCTAGCGTCTTGTCGATGCAGCCCTGGCTGAACTCGTCGATGGGCAGGCCCTTCACGATTTCGTACTTGCCGCCTGTGCAGGTGACCGGGTAGCCGAACATCACGTCCTGCGGGATGCCGTAGTCGCCGTTGCTGGGCACGCCCATGGTGACCCACTCGCCGTTCGTGCCCAGGGCCCAGTCGCGCATGTGGTCGATGGCGGCATTGGCGGCTGAAGCCGCCGAGGACAGGCCGCGCGCCTCGATGATGGCCGCGCCGCGCTTGCCCACCGTGGGCAGGAAGACGTCCTTGTTCCAGACGTGGTCGTTGATCATGTCCTTGACGCTCGCGCCGTCGATGGTGGCGAAGCGGTAGTCGGCGTACATGGTGGGCGAGTGGTTGCCCCAGACGGCCAGCTTGCGGATGGCCGACACTGGCTTGCCAGTCTTGGCGGCGATCTGGCTGAGCGCGCGGTTGTGGTCCAGGCGCAGCATGGCGGTGAAGTTCTCTCGCGGCAGGCTGGGGGCGCTCTTCATGGCGATCCAGGCGTTGGTGTTGGCCGGGTTGCCCACCACCAGCACCTTCACGTTGCGGCTGGCCGCTTTGTCCAGGGCCTTGCCCTGGGCGGTGAAGATCTGCGCATTGGCAGCCAGCAGGTCTGCGCGTTCCATGCCGGGGCCGCGGGGGCGCGCACCCACCAGCAGAGCGTAGTCGGTGTCCTTGAAGGCGGTCTCGGCGCTGCCGTGGGCCTCCATGCCGGCCAGCAGCGGGAAGGCGCAGTCTTCTAGCTCCATCATCACGCCCTTGAGCGCCTTCTGGGCCTTCTCATCGGGAATCTCCAGCAACTGCAGGATCACGGGCTGGTCCTTGCCCAGCATTTCGCCGGAGGCGATGCGGAACAGCAGCGCATAGCCGATCTGGCCTGCGGCGCCGGTGGCGGCGACTCGTACGGGTTTCTTGCTCATCAGAAGGCTCCGGGAAGTTGTGAAGGGCGGCAGCGCGGTGGCGGCAGCGGGGTCTGGGATGGAGTGGCCAGGGAGTTTAAAGGCGCCGACCCTGCTTCAGACTGACGTCTCTCTGAAGTCTTATATCTTGTACAAGAGTTCTTGCTCCGGGGGGCGGCCTGTGCTGCAATGTGGGTCATGCCGGCTTTGCCCGTACCCACCGCCTCGGCCTCGGCGCCAGAAGCCGCCCACGACAACGCGCCCGCCTTCAGCCCGCTGTACCAGCAGATCAAGGAGCTGATCACCCGCAGCCTGCAGGGCGGCGAGTGGCTGCCGGGCCAGTCCATCCCCAGCGAGATGGAACTGGCCGCGCGTTTTCGGGTGAGCCAGGGTACGGTGCGCAAGGCGGTGGACGAGCTGGCCACCGAGAACCTGCTGGTACGCCGTCAAGGCAAGGGCACGTTCGTCGCCACCCACGCTGAGGAACGCACGCAGTACCGCTTCTTGCGTCTCATGTCCGATGCCGGGGGAAGCCCGGGCCTGCAGCGGCGGCTGATCGGTTGTCGCCGCCAGCGCGTGGCGGCTGACGCGGCCCGCGTCCTGGGCCTGAAGAGCGGGGACCCCGTGGTCGAGATCCGCCGCGTGCTGCTGGCGGCCGATGCGCCCGTCGTGCTCGACGACATCCTGCTGCCCGGTGCGCTGTTCAAGGGGCTGACGGCCGAGCGTCTGTCAGCGTGGAAAGGCCCGATGTACCGTCTCTTCGAGGCTGAGTTCGGCGTTCGCATGATCCGCGCCGAAGAGAAGATCCGCGCAGTCGCCGCCGATGCGTCGCAGGCCCGTGAAATGGGCGTGGACGCTGGCGCGCCGCTGCTGTCTGTCGAGCGCTTGTCCTTCACCTACGGCGACAAGCCCGTGGAGTTGCGCCGGGGCCTGTACCGAACCGAACATCATCACTATCGCAACGAACTGAACTGAACTGAACATGCCAGCGCGCCGCCGGGCCGGGTCCTGTATCCCTCGAGTCAGGATGCTGCGATGCAATAAACTCGACTAGGCGGTTGCGCAGAGAACACAGAGCACACAACCACGACACCAGAACCGCGGCTGTCACGGTGGCCGCGATACACAGCACCGGCCCGCACACCTTGCGCAGGCCCACCGAGGAGAAGGAAGAGGACACCCATGTCGACGACGACCCGCAGACCGAGGCCGGTCCACCGCAACATCCACGTCTCGCAGATCATCTCGTACCGCTTGCCCCCTGCGGGCATCGTGTCCATCCTGCACCGCGTCAGTGGCGCGATGATGTTCCTGCTGCTGCCCTTCGTGATCTGGCTGTTCGATGCCAGCGTCACTTCCGAGATCTCTTATGAGCGGTTCACCAGCGCCTTCATCGCCGGCATCGGGTTCGCGCCCGCCTGGTTCGTGAAGCTGGTAGTGCTGGCGCTGATCTGGGGCTACCTGCACCACTTCATTGCCGGCGTGCGCCACCTGTGGATGGACGCCACCCACAGCGTGACCAGGGAGCAGGGCCACAACTCGGCCATCGTCACCCTGACCTTGAGCGTGCTGCTGACCCTGGCGCTGGGCGCCAAGCTGTTCGGCCTGTACTGAGGAGCCTGTCCATCATGAGCGCACAACCCAATTTCGGTGCCAAGCGCATCGTCGTCGGCGCCCACTACGGCATGCGCGACTGGCTCAGCCAGCGCGTCACGGCTGTGCTGATGGCCCTGTTCACCGTGGTGCTGCTGGTGCAGGTGCTGCTGCCCGGCCCGCTGGGCTATGACCGCTGGGCCGGCATCTTTGCCGCGCAGTGGATGAAGGTGCTGACCTTCGTGGTCATCTTGTCGCTGTCCTGGCACGCCTGGGTAGGCGTGCGCGACATCTGGATGGACTACGTCAAGCCGGTGGGCGTGCGCTTGGCGCTTCAGGTGTTCTCGATCGTGTGGCTCGTCGGCTGCGCCGGCTGGGCTGTCCAGGTGCTTTGGAGGCTCTGAGTCCCATGTCTTTCGCAAACCTTCCCCGCCGCAAGTTCGACGTCGTGATCGTCGGTGCCGGCGGCTCCGGCATGCAGGCTGCGCTGCGCCTGTCCCGGGCCGGCCTGAACGTGGCTGTGTTGTCCAAGGTGTTTCCCACCCGCTCGCACACGGTGGCGGCGCAGGGCGGCATCGGTGCCTCGCTGGGCAACATGAGCGAGGACAACTGGCACTACCACTTCTTCGACACCGTCAAGGGTTCGGACTGGCTGGGTGACCAGGACGCCATCGAGTTCATGTGCCGTGAAGCGCCCAAGGTGGTGTACGAACTCGAGCACGCCGGCATGCCGTTCGACCGCAACCCGGACGGCACGATCTACCAGCGCCCCTTCGGCGGCCACACCGCCAACTATGGCGAGAAGCCTGTGCAGCGTGCCTGCGCCGCGGCCGACCGCACCGGCCACGCCATGCTGCACACGCTGTACCAGCAGAACGTCAAGGCGCGCACCAACTTCTTCGTCGAGTGGATGGCGCTGGACCTGATCCGCGACGCCGATGGCGACGTCCTGGGCGTTACCGCGCTCGAGATGGAGACGGGCGAGGTCCACATCCTCGAAGGCAAGGTCACCTTGTTCGCCACCGGTGGCGCCGGGCGCATCTATGCGGCCAGCACCAACGCCTTCATCAACACCGGTGACGGTCTGGGCATGGCCGCACGGGCGGGCGTGCCGCTGGAAGACATGGAGTTCTGGCAATTCCACCCCACCGGGGTGGCCGGCGCAGGTGTGCTGCTGACCGAGGGCTGCCGCGGCGAGGGTGCCATCCTGCGCAACAGCAACGGCGAGCGTTTCATGGAGCGCTACGCGCCCACGCTGAAGGACCTGGCGCCGCGCGATTTCGTCTCCCGCTGCATGGACCAGGAGATCAAGGAAGGCCGCGGCTGCGGGCCCAACAAGGATTACGTCGTGCTCGACATGACGCACCTGGGTGCCGAGACCATCATGAAGCGCCTGCCCAGCGTGTTCGAGATCGGCCACAACTTCGCCAACGTCGACATCACCAAGGAACCGATTCCGGTGGTGCCGACCATCCACTACCAGATGGGGGGCATCCCCACCAACATCCACGGCCAGGTGGTGGCGCCGAAGAACGGCAACCCCAATGACATCGTCAACGGCTTCTACGCCGTGGGCGAGTGCGCCTGCGTCAGCGTGCACGGGGCCAACCGCCTGGGCACCAACTCCCTGCTGGACCTGCTGGTCTTCGGCCGCGCCGCCGGTCTGCACATCGTGGACGCGGTGAAGAACGCGCCCAAGGCCCACAAGGACCTGCCGGCTGACGCCGCCGACCGCGCCTTGTCCCGGTTGGCGCGCCTGGACAACACCACTGACGGCGAGTACGCGCAGGATGTGGCCAATGACATCCGCCGTGCCATGCAGGAGCATGCCGGCGTGTTCCGCACCCAGGCCAGCATGGACGAGGGTGTGGCCAAGATGGCCGCCCTGGCCGAGCGCGTCAAGCACATCGGTCTGAAGGACAAGAGCCAGGTCTTCAACACCGCGCGCATCGAGGCGCTGGAGGTGGAGAACCTCATCGAGTCCGCGCAAGCCACCATCGTCTCCGCCGCCGCCCGCAAGGAAAGCCGTGGTGCCCACACGGTCAACGATTACGCCGACACGCCGGAGTTCCCCAACGGCCGCAACGATGCCGTGTGGATGAAGCACACGCTGTGGTATTCCGAGGGCAACCGCCTGGACTACAAGCCGGTGAATCTCAAGCCGCTCACCGCAGAGAGCATCCCTCCCAAGGTTCGCTCCTTCTGACATCCGCAAGGCGACCGATCATGACCAAGAGAACCTTCCAGATCTACCGCTTCGACCCCGACACCGACGCCAAGCCGCGCATGCAGACCATCGAGGTGGAACTCGACGGCTCCGAGCGCATGCTGCTGGACGCCCTGATGAAGTTGAAGGCTGTGGACCCGACGCTGTCGTTCCGCCGTTCCTGCCGCGAGGGTGTGTGCGGCTCGGACGCCATGAACATCAACGGCAAGAACGGCCTGGCCTGCCTGACCAACATGCGCTCGCTGCCGGGCACCGTGGTGCTCAAGCCGTTGCCGGGCCTGCCCGTGATCCGCGACCTGATCGTGGACATGACGCAGTTCTTCAAGCAGTACCACTCGATCAAGCCCTACCTCGTCAACGACACGCTGCCGCCCGACAAGGAACGCCTGCAGTCGCCCGAAGAGCGCGACGAGCTCAACGGCCTGTACGAGTGCATCCTGTGCGCCAGCTGCTCCACCAGCTGCCCGAGCTTCTGGTGGAACCCCGACAAGTTCGTCGGCCCGGCCGGGCTGCTGCAGGCCTACCGCTTCATTGCCGACAGCCGCGACCAGGCCACGGGCGAGCGCCTGGACAACCTGGAAGACCCTTACCGTCTGTTCCGCTGCCACACGATCATGAACTGCGTCGACGTCTGCCCCAAGGGGCTGAACCCGACCAAGGCGATCGGCAAGATCAAGGAACTGATGGTGCGCCGGGCGGTCTGAATCCCTGGCTGCGCTTCATGCCCGTCTCTTCCGCCCGCCACGCCGCAACACGATGAGCCTCGACACCGTTTCAGCCTCCACCGCCCCAGGTGGAGCCGAGGCGCTGCTGGACGAGCGCGCCTTCAGCAAGCTGCGCTGGCGCTGCCGGCGCGGACTGCTGGAGAACGACCTGTTCGTCGAGCGGTACTTTCGCGCCACCGCAGCGGCACTCACGGTGCGCCAGGCTCAGGCCCTGCAGGCGTTGATGGACCTCTCTGACCCTGACCTGCTGGACCTACTGCTGGCCCGGCGTGAGCCTGAAGGCGAACTGGACCTGCCGGATGTGCGGGCCGTGTTGAACCAGATGCGCGCAGCGCGTGCCCTGCCCTTGAATTCATGATCTTGAAGCGAAGGACCTTGCCATGATGACCCCCTCCGACGTCAAAGCCACCCTGTCGTTCTCCGACGGAAGCCCGAGCATGGAACTGCCCCTGTACAAGGGCTCGGTCGGTCCGGATGTGATCGACATCCGCAAGCTTTACGGGCAAACGGGCAAGTTCACCTATGACCCGGGCTTCCTGTCCACGGCGTCGTGCAACTCCACCATCACCTACATCGATGGTGACAAGGGCGAACTGCTGTACCGGGGCTACCCCATCGAGCAACTGGCGCAGAACTGCGACTTCCTTGAGGTCTGCCACCTGCTGATCTACGGAGACCTGCCCAACCAGGTGCAGCGTGACAAGTTCGTCAAGAACATCACATACCACACGATGGTGAACGAGCAGATGCAGTTCTTCCTGCGCGGCTTCCGTCGTGACGCCCACCCGATGGCGGTGATGACCGGCCTGGTGGGCGCGATGTCGGCCTTCTATCACGACAGCACCGACGTTCACAACGCACAGCACCGCGAGATTGCCGCGCACCGGCTGATTGCCAAGATGCCCACGCTGGTGGCCATGTCCTACAAGTACGGCGTCGGCCAACCTTTCATCTACCCCAAGAACTCGCTGAGCTACACCGGCAACTTCATGCGCATGATGTTTGCCACGCCGTGCGAGGACTACGAGCCCAACGAGGTACTGGTGCGGGCCATGGACCGCATCTTCATCCTGCACGCGGACCACGAGCAGAACGCCTCCACTTCCACGGTGCGCCTGTGCGGCAGCTCCGGCACCAACCCGTTTGCCGCCATCGCGGCTGGCGTGGCCTGCCTGTGGGGCCCCGCGCACGGCGGCGCCAACGAGGCGGCGCTGCAGATGCTGGAGGACATCCAGCGCAACGGCGGCGTGGAGAAGATCGGCGAGTTCATCAAGCAGGTCAAGGACAAGAACTCCAGTGTCAAGCTGATGGGCTTTGGTCACCGCGTCTACAAGAACTACGATCCGCGCGCCAAGCTGATGCGCGAAACCTGCCACGAGGTGCTCAACGCCCTGGGCCTGCACGATGACCCGCTGTTCAAGCTGGCCATGGCGCTGGAGAAGATCGCGCTGGAAGACGACTACTTCGTCTCGCGCAAGCTGTACCCGAACGTGGACTTCTACTCCGGCATCGTGCAACGAGCCATCGGCATCCCGGTGAGCCTGTTCACCGCCATCTTCGCGCTGGCCCGCACCGTGGGCTGGATCGCCCAGCTCAACGAGATGATCGGCGACCCCGAGTACAAGATCGGCCGTCCGCGCCAGCTCTACGTGGGCGCCGCGCCGCGCCAGGTGCGCCCGATCGGGGAGCGTTGATCGCTGATCCGGATCGGATGGGTGTCCCCCTCCGGTCCCGTGTGCTGGCGGCCGCCTTCGGGCGGCCGTTGTGTTTCCTGACGTCTTTGGGTGGCCGTTGTGTTTTGAGCAGCCTTCGGGCGGCCGTTGGCTGCGGCGGGCCCGACATGGTGGCTGCCCGCCACCCCGGGCATGTTGTCCGCGCCCACCTCGTCGCCTGTGTCGAAGTACAGCACCATCTGGTGATGGTCGCCCGCGTGGATGGTGGTCAGGCTTCGGCGTACCTGGGTCGGACGGTCGGGTGAGGGCTGAAAGCTGGCTTCCACCTGGTAGCGGCCCGGGGAGAGGGCGGCAAACAGCCACGGCCCGCCCGTGGTGTAGTCCAGCACGGGCGCGGTGTCACGCAATGGTGTGATGCGAATGTCCACGCCGGCCAGATGAGCGCCGGTCTTCAGGCAGGCGGTGGTCAGCCAGAAGCTGTAGTCCTGACGCCGGGCGTGCAAGTCCTGCAGTTCCGAGTGGCTCACGCCGCCACTGGCGTAGGCCACGCCGGTGCTTGACACGCCGCGTTCGATGGCCATCGCGGCTGGAAACCAGACCGCCAGCGTCAGAGCGACCACGGCGTGATGGGGCTGCAGGCGGTGCAGGGGACGAAGGTGTCGGCAAGGCATGATGCGTGTGCTGTTCTGATGAGTTTCGGATGTCGTTCAGGGGTGTCGTTCGTGCGCGTCGTTCGTGCGGTCGTACGGCAAAGCCCCAGTGGTCAGCGGGCGCGTCCGATGGCAGCATTGCACTCGCCTGTCAGGGGGCCGCACTTGCGAATGCGCAAGGGGTGCGACCCGCCGCGGACGGCCTTCGCCGGGCCACCAACCTTGCCTTCAATCAACAGGAACCCACTGCACATGGATCTTCAACTTCAGGGCCGCACGGCCCTCGTCACGGGTGCCAGCGTCGGCATCGGTCGCGGCATCGCGCTGGCCCTGGCCGCCGAAGGAGTGCGGCTGGCGCTCACGGCACGCCGCATCGACAAGCTGCGCGAGGTGGCTGCCGAGATCGTCGCAGCCGGTGGCGCCGAGCCGGTGCTTTTCGAGCAGGACATGCTGGCGCAAGACGCGTCTCCGCGCATTGCCCAGCAAGCTGTGCAAGGCCTGGGCAGCGTGGACATCCTGGTGAACAACGCCGGGGGCTCACGCAGCTTCAAGGACCTGCACGTGAGCGAGGAGGCCTGGAACGAGGCCGTCACGCTGAACTTCCACCGCCCGCGCCAGTTGGGCGACGCCCTGATCGACCAGATGATCGAGCGCCGCTGGGGCCGCATCATCAACATCACCGGCAAGAGCGAACCCGACCACGTGAACGGCGCCTTCTGCGCCAAGGCCGGCCTGCACAGCTGGGCCAAGGGCTTGTCGCGCATGGTGGGCCCGCACGGCGTGACGGTGAACTGCATTCCGCCCGGGCGCATCCACTCCGAGCAGATCTTTCGCAACTACACGCCCGAGTACCGGCAGTGGCAGTGCGAGAACGAGATCCCCATGGGCCGTTACGGCGAGCCCGAGGACCTGGCGAACCTCGTGTGCTTCCTCGCCAGCCCCAAGGCCAGTTACATCACCGGGGCGGTGATTCCCGTTGACGGCGGGCTGCGCCGGTACCAGTTCTGATCCATACCCACCACACAAGGAGACTCCCGCATGCTGATTCCCCGCCGAACCCTGCTGGCTGCCACCGCTTTGGGCGTGCCCCTGCTGGCCCGCGCGCAGGCCGCCTGGCCGCGCCAGTCCATCCGCTTCGTCGTGCCCTTCGCGCCTGGAGGCACTTCGGAGATCGTCGCGCGCACGGTGGCGCAGGAACTCAGCAAGCAGCTGGGTCAGACGGTGTTCGTGGACAACAAGGGCGGCGGCGCCGGCATCCCGGCCATGACCGACGTGGCCAAGGCCGCACCGGACGGCCACACCATCATCATGGGCCACGTCGGATCCCTGGCGGTCAACCCCTACATCTTTCCCAACCAGCCCTTTGACGTGAACAAGGATTTCATGCCTGTCACGCTGCTGGCCAAGGTGCCCAACCTCTTCTGCATCCACCCCGATGTACCGGCCAAGGACTTCAAGGATTTCGTGGCCTACGCCAAGAAGAACCCCGGCAAGCTGGACTACGGCTCCGCAGGCAACGCCAGCGCCGGGCACCTGGCCATGGAGTACCTGAAGCTGGTGACGGGCATGTTCCTCACCCACATCCCCTACCGCGGCACGGGCCCGCAGCTCACCGACCTGCTGGCTGGACGCACCCATGCCACCTCGGCCGGGCTGCCGGCGCTGCTGCCGCACATCAAGAGCGGCAAGCTGCGCGCCATTGCCGTGGGCACGGCGCAGCGCATTCCGGCACTGCCCGACGTGCCCACCGTGGCCGAGATGGGCTTCAAGGATTTCGAGACTTCGCAGTGGTACGGCATCCTGGCTCCGGCCGGCACGCCGCGTGATGTGGTCAAGCGCCTGCAGGAAGAATCGCTCAAGGCGCTGAAGTCCAACTCGGTGACGGCGCGCTTCGCCAATGACGGCGCGGTGGGCGGTGGCGGCCCGCCGGAGGAGTTCGCAGCCTTCATTGCCCAGCAGCAGAAGATCTGGAGCGACATCGTCAAGCGCGCCGGCATCAAGCCCGACTGAGCGTGCAGAGCCCGGCACTGTGGACACGTCCGGCTTCGCGCATGGGTCGTTCCATCCCCGTCCCCCGTTTTGGAGGCCTGCTCTTGGAAAGCATGGGGCGCGTGCCGGGCCCGCGTGTGAGCTGCTGAGGTCCCGGTTCCATGCACACCTTGATCGTCGACGACCACCTCCTGTTCAGCGCCGGCCTTCGCATGCTGCTGCAGGCCACTGGCAGCTGGGGTGAAGTGGACTGTGCCGCCAGCGGGGCGCAGGCATTGCAGCAAGCGGTCACGAGGCCCTACGACTTGGTGTTGCTGGATTGGCACCTGGGTCGTGAACCCTCCGGCGTGGCACTGATCGGGCAATTGCAGCAGGTGCTGCCGCAGACCCGGGTCGTGATTGTTTCGGGAGAAGCGGGTCCCGACCTGGTGCGCCGCGCCATCGATGCCGGGGCCGTGGGCTTCGTGCCCAAGGAGGCCTCGCCCGAGGCCATGATCCAGGCCTTGGACATCGTGGCCTGCGGTGGCATCTTCCTGCCCGAGGCGGCGCTCGCCGCGCACGCGGCGCGACTGCCCCAAGCCTCATTGCCCAGCCGGGCGTTCGCGCCGGGCGCGCCGTCGTCCGCAGCGAAGGCCCGCAGCGGCAGCGGCGCCGCGCTGACCGAGATCGGCGCCGCCTTCCCGGACCTGACCACCCGGCACGTGCAGGTGTTGGGTCACATCGTGCGCGGTCTGTCCAACAAGGAGATCGCCCGCGATCTGGGCATTGCCGACGGCACGGTCAAGCAGCACGCCAACGCCATCTACAAGGAACTGGGCCTGCAGAACCGTACCGAGGCGGTGTACCTGCTGGCCAGGATGGGCCTGCGGTTCCGCTGAGCCTGAGGTCCGGCGGGCACCACGGCCCGCAGGCCCGAGCGACAGGCTCCAGGTTTTCAGCCCCCGGCGTTCGCCAGGCTGCCTTTAGGCGCTTTCTTGCGCAGGGCGGGCCTTGACGAACTCCACTTGCAGATTGCCGCAGCCGGAGCCCGGCGTGAGGCTGACCCGGGCCCACCCGTCGCCTGGCGGCGCGCAGCGCGTGCGCATGGTCACCCGGGTGCCACCCGCGGTGACGAAAGCCTGGTCCGACAGGTCGGCCGGATGCCCGTTGGCGAACGGCAGGGGCGCGTACAGGGCCGAGCTGTGGACAGAGGTCAGTCGCACCTCCTTCCATCGGTCCTGCCGGATCGGAGGCGGCGCCAGCGTCGCCTCGCATACCAGCGCATGGTGTTCGTCACCCGACAGGAACGCCGTGTGCTGGATCTGGTGGCGCATCAGAAAGTCCAGGAGGCGATCCAGGCTGGTCGGGTAGCCGTCCCAGGCATCGCTGCATCCCGTGGCGCTGCGGTCCTGCACTCCTTCAGCGCGCCGGGGCAGCAGCAGGGACGGGGTGGCCACCACCTTGGCTTCATCCTTGTGTTGCAGCAGCCAGTCTTCCAGTTGCTCGAACTGCCCTGGCGTGGACGGGTTCGTGCAAGTGCTCAGGATGTGCCGAATACCTGAGTACGTGGCCGCGCTGCGGGCCTGTCGGCCCATGCGCGTATCGGCCAGGTAGATGGGCAGGCCGGCGAAGCGGAAGGCCTTGTCGGCCAGGTCACGCAGGGGCTGGTAGCGCTGCTGGGGGCGCATGCGCTCGTACTTCCAATAGCCCCAGCGGCCGTCACGCAGGGCGTCCTGCCTCAGGCGCCACAGGGGCTGCTCGGGGTCGGCACCGGGGGGACGAGGCTCCCAGTTGTCCACCAGTTCATGGTCGTCCAGCAGCATCACGCTGGGCAGGCGGGCCAGCACGCGGCGCATGCCCGGCGCGCGCTGGGCGCGTTCGTGCGGGATCTCGTAGCGCTCATCTCGGCGCGTGGGATCCACCAGACCCGCAGTGGCGTCCGCGTAAATCTGGTCCCCGAGGAACAGCGCCAGGTCCAGTTCGCCCTGGTCGGCCCGCTGCGCCATGCGCTGCAGGCTGGCCTGCGCCGGGGCGCTGTCCAGTGGCCCGTGCGGGTACTGGCAACTCCCCACGGCCAGGTGCACACGGGCTGGAGCCTGGGCGGCGTCGGGATGATGGGGCGCCGGCCCAGGCGAGGCAAGCCGGTCCGCGAGGCGCTGCAAGGCCTGGCGTGGCACCAGGCAGGCCTCGATGTCCTCTGCGCCGGCACTCTGCAGCCAGCGCCGGATGCCGTTCAGCGCCTGGCGGATGCGCCCGCCCGTCTTGCGGTGGGGGGGCGGCCCGGGCTGGTGCACCTGCGGCGGCGGTCCCTGCAGACCGGGCCAGGGCACATCCATGGGCAGGTCGGCCTGCTCGGCCGGAGGGTAGACCATCAGGGCCAGCCAGCCGTCTGGCGGGGGCGACCCTGAGGTGTTCCCGTCTGGCGGGAGGCGCGACTGCACCAACCGCCCGGCATGCACGAACTGCCATTGCCGGCTGTGGCCCGGTGCGCGTGACAGGCCGAACCGGCCTTGGGCCACGCACCAGCCCTGCGCCGTGCGCTGCACCGGCACCAGCGCCAGGCGCGCCAGGCCGGCGTCCAGCGGCGGCATGGCGGCCACCCGCAGCAAGGTGGCGCCGGAACTGAACCGCGGCGGGGCCAGCACATCCAGGCGCGGGCCCAGGAAGGGCGGGCGGACCACGGCTTCGGACTGCTGAACCACCGGCTGCGGCTGAAGCTGCGACCGCATCCGCGCCTGAAGGTCTGGCGAAGGGGTACCGAATCCGGCCACACCCTGCCGCAGAAAGCGCTCCACTTCCGCAAACACCTGCTCCGAGCGCTGGCCGATCAGCAGGTCCTGGTGGCCCATGCCGTCGAAGGTGCGGGCCATGACGGGCACACCCGCGGCGCCCAGGTGCAGGCCCAGCAGGCGCTGGGTGAAGACATCGGCCAGGCCGTTGTCGCGGCCGTGCAGGGCCAGGGTCTCGATGCCCGACCAGCGCTCGCGCAGCCGCTGCGGCGTCACGTAGTCGCCCGCCCCGCTGTGGTCCGTGGCCTGGTCGGCCTGGGTGAAATGGATGGTCTGCGAGACCGTGTCCAGGTGGATCGGACCGAACAGGTCGTCGATGGCCTCCAGGGTGGCGCGGCTCAGGCCCGGGGCCTCGAAATCGCGGCCGTACAGCACGTCCATGCGGTGGCGCGTGGCTGTCCAGGGTGTGCGGCGCCAGGGCCACACGGGGTTCTCCACGCGCCAGTCGGCGTCGGGGTAGGGCAGGCTGGACAGCAGGCGGTCCATCAGTTGTTCGCCTGCGCCGGGCTGGGCCGAGGGCCTGAATTGGAAGCCATCTCGAAGCAGCCAGCGTCGCGCGAACTGCATCACCCAGCCGCGCAGCACGTTGGCGTCGGTGTAGCGCAGCACCGGGCCCTTCTGGCTCAGCACCAGACGCCGCACGGTGGGGTGCGCTTGGCCCTCGTCTCCTTCGCCGCCCGCGCCGTTGAAGGCCTCCAGCGCGGCCTGCTGCGCGGTGTCCAGCAGGGGCTGACGGTCCAGGGACCGGGCCCGTTCCAGCAACTCCTGCGGACGCGACAGCAGGGCCATGGACACCATCACGCAGCCGATGCAGTGCGCCAGCACGTCCACTGGCGCGCCCGTGACCTGCCGCACGTGCAGCAGCGCGGCGGGGATGTCCACCAGCGCCACCTCCTCCAGCGTCCAGGGCACCAAGGCGGTCGGCAGGCCACTGCTGCTGCGCAGGTCCAGCACCCACACGTCGCGTCCCTGGCGGTGGAACCACTCGGCGGCGCTGGGGCGCAGGCTCTCGTGGGTGAAGGTGTTGCCGCTCACGCTGTAGCCGTGGATCATCACCAGTGCCGGGGCCGGGCCTGCGCTGGCCGGTGGTGGATAGCGCGTCAGGCGCACCCGGGCCTCGGGCCTGTCCTTGCTTGCTGGCGCCACGGGCCACTCCGTGATCTGCGGTGGCGGCAGGCCGGCAATGGGCTGGGGCAGGCGTACGGGCTCGCGTGTCAGCGGGGTGTCGGGCTTGCGGAAGGTCCAGAGGTGGATGGAGGCCAGCAGGCGCAGCATCGTCAGCCCGAAGCCCGCCAGGTCGGCCAGGGCCTGCACCTGGTCTTGCTGCTCCACGATGCGCAGCAGCGGAGTCTGCCGACTGGCCAGGAAGCGGGGGTCCAGCACCAGCGTGCCACGGCTGCGCGGGCCGGAGGCTGGCAGGCCCGGCATCCGCGTGACCTCCAGTTCCGTCAACTGCCGCCACGGATTTCCGGCCACGGCATAGGTCAGGCGCTTGTGGCCCTGCAGCACATCGCCAGGGACGAAGGGCCTGGGCGGGTGGCCATCGGCACCGCTCAAGGTGCAGCGCAGCACTTCCACCACGCGCAGGTCGTAGTCGAAGCGGCGTACTTCGCCAGCGCGGCTGGCCGTGCGCAGCAGGCCCGTCACCAGGCCGCCCAGCCCGGTGCCGGGTTGAGGACCGGGGTCGGTGAAGCGCTGGTACAGGTCGCGCAGTCCCCGGTGGCGCACCCAGGCCCGCAGGCCGCGCACGATGCGCTGCAGGGCGAAGGAGTCCTCCCGGTGCAGGAAACGCAGGCTGCCCGACACCTGGGCCTCCAGCACGGCGTGGCGATGCCGCACCTCGTCGGCCTGTCCGGCCAGGCTGCGGTCTTCCCAGGTGGTGGCCTCGTACAAGCGCACGCGACTGTGGGCGGATGCCTCGTCCACCTGCAGCCGGCGGTCGAGCGTGGTGGCCAGGGCGTCCAGGCGCGCGGGCCGGTACTCCAGGGTCCATTCCACCACCCACGGGCGGGCGCCGCCGGGGCGGTCGCCCAGGTCCAGCCAGACCGGCCCGGTCAGACGTTCGATGACGCCGATGCGCGTGGGCTGCGGGCGGGTCTGGGCGAGCAGGGGAGGGCGCGGTGCGCCCATGGGTCGCGGCTGGTGATGGTCCGCTTCGAGGTGCGACGCCGGCCCTTCGATCAGGCCCCACTCGGCGCGCAGCGCCTGCGCGCCGCGCAGGGCGAGCGCGGCGATGGTCAAGGAGGGGTTGGCACCCAGGGACTCGGGGATGATCGCGCCGTCCAGCACGGCCAGTCCCGGCAACACGTGCAGGCCCTGGGCGTCCCGGCCATCGAACACGCGTCCGCAGGCATCGACCACGCCCTCGCGGGCGCTCTCGCCCATCGGACAGCCGCCCAGCGGGTGGACGGTCAGCACGGGCCCGCGCAGCTGGTCGGTCAGCATGCTCAGTTCATCGGGCAGCAAGCGCCACAGGGGGTTGGGCACCCAGTGCGGGCCGTCGATGGGTGCCTGTCCGCCCCCCTCGGTGTCCCCCTCGGTGGCCTCCCGCCGCAGGCTGCGCAGATGGTCCACCTGGCGCTGTGCGGCGGCGCTGGCGGTGTCCAGCGTGGCTGAAGTCCTGGCCTGTGGCCAGTGCACCCGCAGCGTGCCCAGGGCCGGTGCCTGGGAAGAACGTGCGGTGAACGCGCGAGGCAGCTTCAGCACCCCGTCTGCATCATCGTGACCGATCAGGCCCACCAGCAAGGTGCGCTCCATGGCCTCGGGGTCCACGGCGGCGGGGTCGGCCATCGGGTCAGCGCCCGGCCCATGGCGTGTCAGGTCGGCCTGAGGCAACTGGTGCACGGCATGGCCCGTGGTGACGATCTGCTGGAACAGCCAGCGCATGGCGCC
Organism: Burkholderiales bacterium; assembly: GCA_947464185.1. Classification (GTDB taxonomy): domain Bacteria; phylum Pseudomonadota; class Gammaproteobacteria; order Burkholderiales; family Burkholderiaceae_C; genus Rubrivivax. The sequence continues at coordinate 19,031 of CANHVY010000005.1, read as the reverse complement.
AGGCACCGAGAACTCCTGCAGCCAGAAGGGCCGGCTGCCGCGCTGGGGCTGGGCCCCGAAGGCGATGGCCGTGGTGATGGTGGGGCCCACCCGGCGGGTGTTCAGGGCGGCGGACTCGTCGGCCCCTGGGTGGGCGGCCCGGGGCAGGCGATGCACCGCCGCGATGTTGTCGCCGTTGCAGGAAAAGCGCTCGCCCAGCCGTGGCGAGAGCGGCAGCCCGGTATCCCGGGAGCGCAGCAGGATCTCGGTGCTGCCGAAGGTGCCTGCGGCCAGGATGACGTGGCGCGCGTGCAGCTCCAGCGGCCCGGCTTCGCGCGCCTGCAGGTCGGGCCGGGTGTGCAGCACTTCCAGTGTCCAGTGCGGCTTCGCTTCCCGGCCCTGTGCCATCCTCAGCCGGCTGACGCTGGCGCCGGTGAACAGTTGCGCTCCGGCGTCCACGGCCTGGCGCAGCAGGTTCACGTCGAGCGAATCCTTGGCGCCCACGTTGCAGCCCGTCATGCAGTCGCCGCACAGGGTGCAGCCGGGCAGTGCCACGCCGGCGGCGTTGGGCCTGGCGGTCATGGCCACCGTCATCGGCACCTCCTGCACCGGCAGATGCCGCCCGGCCAGGGTTCTCAGGGCCTGGGCCTTGGCCAGGGGTTCGCGGGCGTGCTCGGGGTGCAGGGCGATGGTGTTCAGCCGCCCTTGCAGTTCGCCGCCCAGGGCCGTGCGCGCACGTGGGTACCAGCCCGCCTGCTGCAGCCCGCGCACCTGCGTGGCGAAGTGGGCGCGGCGCAGGTCGTTCGGCTGCGGCTCCAGCAGCACGCCGGCGTTGATCAGCGAGCCACCGCCCACGCCATTGGCCACCAGGGCCATCACGTCATCGCCCACGCGCACGTCGAACAGGCCCTCGGCCTGACCGCCCACCTCGCCCGTGGTCTGCTGGCCGATGCGCAGGTGCCCGGGCAGGTCGGCCATCCGGGAGGGGAAATCCCCCGGACGCAGCTCCTGGCCGCGCTCCAGGATGCACAGCCGGATGGGCCGGTAGCCGCCGTGATCATCGGCCACGAGGCAGCCCGCCAGCGTGGCCGCGGCGGCGCTGCCGCCGTAGCCGGTGCCGACGATGACCACGTCCCAGGGCGGGGCGCGGTCGCCGTCAGAACCGGGCGCGGCCTGGCCTGACCACAACGCGTGCAGACCTCGCCCGAGCAGGGGTTTCAGTGCCAAGTCTTGCTCCCGCGCCGCCAAGCTCAGGCCGCGGGATTCACCGGTGGCTTCGTGGCCGGCCAGGTCAGTCGGGCGCCGGACGGCAGCACGGCGCGCAGTGCGTCCAGTTGGACCGGCTTGTGCAGCAGGGGCACGCCCGCTCCCTGGGCCAATCGCAACTGCTCGGGCCCCGTTTCCCCGGTGATCAACGCCGCCGGCAGGCCGGGCTGCAGGGTGCGCACCGACTGCAGCACCTTCAGGCCGTCGTCGCCGGCCAGCAGACGCATGTCGCTGAGCAGCACGTCCAGGGTGTGCCGGCGCGCGATCTCGCAGGCCTGGGCGGTGCCTGTGGCCAGATAGACCTGGCAGCCCACCTCGGTGAGCAGCAGTTCCATGCTCTGGCGCACCTGCGCGTCATCGTCCACCACCAGCACGCGCAGTCCGTTCAGCGCCGGCCCGGCGGGCCCCTCGCCTGGGGGAGTGGCGGTGGCTGAGGCGGCTGCTGCGTCCGCCTGAGCGGCCAGCGGCATGCGCAGGGTGATCTCGGTGCCTTGCCCCGGTGCAGAGGCGAGCCGGACCTGGATCCCCAGCAGCGCCGACAGCCGCTGCACGATGGACAGCCCCAGGCCCAGCCCCTTGGTGCGGTCCCGCTCCACGTTGTCCACCTGGTAGAACTCGCGGAACACCTTGGGCTGCTCGGCCTCGGCAATGCCGATGCCCGTGTCGGCCACGCTCAGGCAGGCCTGATGGCCCTCGCGCCAGACGCGAAGCCGCACCTCGCCGTCCTGGCGGTTGTACTTGATGGCGTTGTCCGTGAGGTTGCTGATCACGCGCAGCAGCAGCCCGGGGTCGGTGTACACCGGCGTCGGCCCGTCCACCTGCAGCGCGCACCGCAGCCCGCGCTCACGCGCCGTGTTCTCCATCAGATGGAAATGCTCGGTCACCAGGCGGTCCAGGTGCAGCGGTCGGTGGGCCACTTCCACCGTGCCGGCGTCCAGCCGGGAGATGTCCAGCAGCGCGTCCAGCTGCGCAGCCAGCGTCTTGTTGACATTGGCCAGCAATTGGGTGATCTGCTGCCCGCGCTCATCCAGCGGCCGCATGCTCAGTGCCGCCACCAGCACGTTCATGCTGTGGATGGGCTGGCGCAGGTCGTGGCTGGCGGCGGCCAGGAAGTGGGTCTTGGCCCGGTGCGCCTCGCTCTCGTTCTCCAGCGCACGCTGCAACTGGGCATTGAGCTTCTTCTCGGCAAAGCGGATGCGGCAGGAGTCCTCGAACACCGCGGCCTGCTGTTTGGCCACGCCCACCAGGAAGGCCAGGTAGATGAGGATCAGCACGCTCAGGCCCCAGTGGATGGCAGCCTCGGCGGGGTCGTGCGGGGACAGCGCCCAGCCTGCCGCCAGCGTCAGCAGCATGGGTGCTGCATAAGCCAGGAACACGCCCCGGTAGCCCGCCGTGCTGATGACGGAGCCCGTGGCGACGGTAAGAAGGATGATGGACACGGCGGCGTGGCCCAGATCGCTCATGCCGCCGAAGCCCAGCACCGACGCCGCCATCAGCACGCCGCCGCCAGCCATCAGAAGACCCACCTTGAGCTCGGCGTGGCGGCCCCCTTGCGCCTGCAGCACCCCGGCCGTCCAGCGCAGCCGCCACAGGGCGAACAGCAGCACGCACAGGAGCCAGCCGACGATCCAGGGGGAACGGTTGCTGAGCCACCAGGTGATGAAGATGAAGACCGCCGCCCCCATCAGGCTCAGCTGCGAGCGCTTGTTCTGGCTCAGGAACAGTTCGATGAAGCGCTCGTGGATGAACGCCTTCACCATGTGTTCGTCGTCGTCGGTCCTTGTGGACGAGGCTTGTGTGCCCATTTTTTGTCCCCCCTGGCGAGCCCTGCCTGGGGGGCGGGCTCACACGAGAGGAACCGTAGCAGCCTGTCCGCGGCGTGACATCAAGGCTTACCCTGATGGCCCGCCCTGCCGGGACCCGCCGGGGGCCCACAGCCGCACCAGCGCCCAGGCCCCGGCCCCGCCGAGCACTGCGAACAGGCCCAGGCTCCAGAACTCGTAGGGCAGGCCCAGCAGGTTCACTGCGGCGTCTGCGCAGGAGGCCCGGGGCGCGAACACTTCCGGGGCCAGGGCGTCGAGCTGCAGTCCGCTGATGATGCGGTCGGCCAGCGTCAGGTTGCACGAGGACGAGGACTTCGCCACCAGGTGCTGCCACAGGGCGGCGGCGATGCCCGCGGCGGCCAGCAGACCCGTGACCAGCAGCGCGCCGGCCTTGGCCAGCCGCTGCGGCAGCCAGGCCCCCGCCAGGGCCACCAGGGCGATCGCGGCGAACACCGCGCGCTGCAGCACGCACCAGGGGCAGGGCTGCATGTCGAACACGTGTTGCGACACCAGCGCGGTACCGATTGCCGCCAGGCTGAACCCGGCCACCAGCAGCAGCACGGCTGCAGGGCGGTCAAACAGGCTGTTCATGGCGGCGTGCAGGATGCAAAGACAGCCCGGCGATCACGCCAGCTCGGCGATCAGCTCGACTTCCACGCAAGCCCCCAAGGGCAGCTGCGCCACGCCGAAGGCAGAGCGCGCATGCGCGCCCACCTCGGCACCGAATGCGTGCACCAGCAGCTCGGAGCAACCGTTCGTCACCAGGTGGTGCTCGGTGAAGGTCGGCGTGCTGTTGACCAGGCTCAGCACCTTGACGATGCGCTTGATGCGTGACAGATCGCCCGCCGCGGCCTGCAGCGTGCCCATGAGGTCGATGGCCACGGCGCGTGCGGCCTGCTGGCCTTCGGTCGTGGTCATCGTCAGGCCGAGTTGGCCCACCCAGGCCTTGCCGTCCTGCTTGGCGATGTGGCCCGACACGAAGACGAGGTTGCCAGTGCGGACGAAAGGCACGTAGGCCGCCGCAGGCACGGCCACGGCAGGCAGGGTGATGCCGAGGTCGGCAAGGCGTTGGGCGATGGTCATGGGCGGGTCCGGTGGGTTGAAGGGGGCGTGACGGGTGTGAAGACGCGTCGCGGGTCCAGAGGCGCGGAATCCTACACTCGGACCGCTTGGCCCGATGCGCGTTCCGGGCCCTGGAGTTCTGATGCACACAGCGCCGTCAACAGGCACCGCCGGCCGCGCAGGCACCGCCGGCCTGCGGGTGGGCGGGTCCGCGGCCTGGACGGCCCTGCTGGCCCTGGCCTGGCTGGCCGGCACGGCACTGCAGATGCAGCAGGCCACCCTGCCGTCCAGTCCGCAGGCCTGGGCAGGTCTGGCGGGCGCGGCCCTCGCGTCCGTGGTCGGTGCCTGGGGCCTGAGGGCCTGGGGGGCCGGGCAGCGCGCGCCCGGGCTTCCTTCCCGCCTGCTCCTCGCTTTCCTGGCGGGTCTGACTCTGCTGGGCGTCTTCGGCCTGGGCTGGTTCCACGCGGACCTGCGCGCCCAGGCCCGGCTGCAGCAGGCGCTGGCCCCGGAGCTGGAGGGCCAGGACCTGGTGCTCACCGGCACGGTGGCGGAATTGCCCCGCGTGAGTGCCGTGGGCCTGCGCTTCGTGTTCGAGGTGGAGACGGCCGAGTGGCTGGACAGGCGTCCGGGTTCTGCCAACAGCGCCCTCCCTGTGAACGTGCCGCAGCGCGTGTCCCTGGGCTGGTTCCAGGGCTGGGACGTCGACACCGTCCTGAGCCGACCATCGGCGCCCTTGGTGGCGGGTGACCGCTGGCGCCTGCCCGTGCGCCTGAAGCGTCCTCACGGGGCGCTGAATCCGCATGGTTTCGACCTGGAGCGCTGGCTGTTCGAGCAGGACCTGCGAGCCACCGGGCACGTGCGTCCGGGTGCGCAGCGCTTGCAGCCGGCGGCGGCGCACCCGCTGGAGCGGCTGCGCCAGCACTGGCGCGATGCGATCCTGCTGCGCGTGGCCGACCCGGCGGCCGCCGGTGTGCTGGCCGCGCTGGCGGTGGGGGACCAGGCTTCCATCGACAGCGAGGGATGGGAGCTGTTCCGCACCACCGGGGTGGCGCACCTCATGAGCATCAGCGGACTCCACGTCACCATGTGGGCCTGGCTGGCAGCGGCGGGCGTCGGTTGGGCCTGGCGCCGCAGCCCGCGGCTGATGCTGTGGATGCCGGCGCAGACGGCGGCCCTGGTGGGCGGCTTGGTGCTGGCCGCGGCCTACGCCGCCGTGGCCGGCTGGGGCGTGCCTGCGCAGCGCACCGTTCTGATGCTGGCCGTGGTGGTGGTGCTGCGCCTGGCCGGGCGCCATTGGCCGGGGCCGCTGGTGCTCTTGGCCTCGGCGGTGGCCGTGACGCTCATGGATCCCTGGGCGGTGGGCCAGCCCGGCTTCTGGCTCTCGTTCTTCGCCGTGGCGATGCTGATGGCGTCCGACCCGGCGTCCCGGCCGGCGCCCCGTGGCCTGGCCGCAGGGGAGGCCAGCGCCGCGACCTTCGGCGCCCCCGCGCAGAGGCAGAGCTGGAGCTCGACCGTGCGGGCTGCCTGGAGCGCGCACCTCGCCCCGCTGTTGCGCACCCAGGCCATCGCCACCGCCGGCCTCACGCCGCTGACGCTGGTGTTCTTCCAGCAGGTGTCGGTGGTGGGGTTTCTCGCGAACCTGGTGGCGATTCCACTGGTCACGCTGCTGATCACGCCGCTGGCCCTGGCCGGCTTGATCCTCTCCCCGCTGTGGTCCGTGGCGGCCTGGGGCGTGCAGGGCCTGACGGCGCTGCTGCAGGGCATGGCTGCCTGGCCGCTGGCGGTGTGGAACGCTGCTGCCGCGCCGCCCTGGGCGGTGGGCGCGGGGCTGCTGGGCGGCGCACTGCTGGTGATGCCGCTGCCCTGGCGGCTGCGCGTGCTGGGGCTGCCGCTGGTGCTGCCCTTGCTGCTGCCGCCCGTGGACCGGCCGCCCCCAGGTCGGTTCGAGACGGTGGTGGTGGACGTGGGGCAGGGCACGGCGGTGCTGGTGCGCACGGCCGGCCACCTGCTGCTTTATGACGCCGGACCGCAGTACACCCCCGAAGCCGATGCCGGCCAGCGCGTGCTGCTGCCGCTGTTGCGGGCTCGGGGCGAGCACGCCGTGGACCTGCTGGTGCTGAGCCACCGCGATCTGGACCACGTGGGCGGGGCGGCCTCGCTGATGAAGGCGCTGCCCGTACGCCAGCTCAGCAGCTCGCTGGAGACGTTTCACCCCTTGCGCGCGCTGCTGCCCGACCACCAGCGTTGTGACGCCGGACAGCGCTGGGACTGGGACGGCGTGCGCTTCGAGATGCTGCACCCCCTGTCGGCTGAGCATCCGCCACCGGGCCTCGTGCCCGCGCGGCCCAACGCGCTGAGTTGCGTGCTGCGGGTGACCGACGCCTCGGGCCGCAGCCTGCTGCTGACGGGCGACATCGAGGCCGCCCAGGAGGCCGCGCTGGTGGCCCGTGCCGCGGCAGGGCCGGAGCCGGCGCTGCAGAAGAGCCCTGTGCTCAAGTCTGAGGTGCTGCTGGTGCCTCATCATGGCAGCCGCACCTCGTCCAGCCCGGCTTTCCTGGAGGCCGTGGCCCCGCGCGTGGCGCTGGTGCAGGCGGCCTACCGCAGCCGCTACGGCCACCCTGCGCCCGACGTGGTGGCGCGTTACGAGTCCAGGGGCATCGAGGTGCTGCGCACCGACCGCTGCGGCGCGTGGAGCTGGCGCTCCGACGAGGCGCAAGGGCGATGCGAGCGGGCGCAGCGGCCCCGCTACTGGATGACACGTCCCTGAAAGCGCCGATCCCCACTGCCCACTGGCCCGGACCTTGCATCCGCGACACTGGCCCCCTGAAAGCGCACCGGAGCATTGCCCTTGTCCATCCACGTTGCCCTGCACCACGTCACCCACTACCGCTACGACCGCCTGGTGAACCTGGGCCCGCAGGTGGTGCGCCTGCGCCCGGCCCCGCACTGCCGCACGCCCATCCTCAGCTACAGCCTGCGCATCGAGCCGACCGAGCACTTCATCAACTGGCAGCAAGACCCGTTTGCCAACCACCTGGCGCGCCTGGTCTTCCCCGAGAAGACGAGCGAGTTCAAGGTGACGGTGGACCTGGTGGCCGAGATGGCGGTCTACAACCCCTTCGACTTCTTCCTGGAGCCGCAGGCCGAGCAGGTGCCCTTCGCCTACAGCCCCGAGACGGCGCAGGACCTCGTGCCCTACCTGGCTCGCGGCCCGCTGACGCCGCGGTTCAAGGCCTTTGTCGACAGCATCCCGCGCGAGAAGACGCGCACCATCGATTTCCTGGTGGGCCTGAACCAGCGCCTGCAGCGCGAGATCTCCTACCTCATCCGCCTGGAACCCGGCGTGCAGACGCCCGAGGTGACGCTGGAGAAGGGCTCGGGCTCGTGCCGCGACACCGGCTGGCTGCTGGTGCAGACGCTGCGCCACCTGGGGCTGGCGGCGCGTTTCGTCTCGGGCTACCTGATCCAGCTCAAGCCGGACGTGAAGTCGCTGGACGGCCCCTCGGGCACCGAGGTGGACTTCACCGACCTGCACGCCTGGTGCGAGGTCTACCTGCCTGGGGCCGGCTGGGTCGGCCTGGACCCCACCTCGGGCCTGATGGCCGGTGAGGGCCACATCCCCGTGGCCTGCACGCCCGAGCCCTCGGGCGCGGCGCCGGTCAGCGGCGCGGTGGATGAGTGCGAGGTGGAGTTCTCGCACCAGATGGAGATCACGCGCATCTACGAATCGCCGCGTGTCACCAAGCCCTATACCGAGGCGCAGTGGGCCGACATCCAGCGCCTGGGCGAGGCCGTGGACGCGCAACTGCAGGCCGGCGACGTGCGCCTGACCATGGGCGGCGAGCCCACCTTCGTCTCGGTGGACGACCGCGACGGCGCGGAATGGAACACCGACGCCCTGGGCCCCACCAAGCGCGGCCTGGCCAACGAACTGACGCACCGCCTGCTGGCGCGCTACGGGGCGGGCGGTTTCCTGCACTTCGGCCAGGGCAAGTGGTACCCGGGCGAGCAGTTGCCGCGCTGGGCCCTGTCCATCTGCTGGCGTGCCGACGGCCAGCCCTGCTGGACCGACCCCACGCTGTTCGCAGACGAGCGCCAGACCCAGCGCTACACCGGCGCTGACGCCCATGCCTTCATGGCGGCCCTGGCGCGCCGCCTGGGCCTGGAAGAAGACCTGGTGCAGCCGGGCTACGAGGACACCTGGTACTACCTGTGGCGCGAGCGCCGCCTGCCGGTGAACGTGGATCCGTTCGATGCCAAGCTGGATGACGAACTGGAGCGCGCACGGCTGCGCCGCGTGTTCACGCAAGGGCTGGAAGCCGCCACGGGCTATGTGCTGCCGCTGCAGCGCGAGTGGGTCGCCGGCGAGGCGCAGCCGCGCTGGATCTCGGGCCGTTGGTTCCTGCGTGACGAGCGGATGTACTTGATCCCCGGCGATTCGCCCATGGGCTTGCGTCTGCCGCTGGATGCGCTGCCCTGGTCCGCGCCCGAAGACCGGCCCGTTGTGGGGGAGACCGACCCGTTCACGCCCCAGCCTGCGCGCGCGCCCCTGAACGCCCCCGCGGCCCTGCGCAACCAGATCCCGGGCGTGGTGGAGCCTCAGACGCCAAAGCGTGGCAAGTCTGCCGCCGGCATCACGCGTACCGCGCTGTGCGTGGAGGTGCGCGACCCGCAGCGCGCCAACGGGCCGCGGGCCGAGCGCGAACAGGGTGGGCGCAGCGGGGTGCTGTACGTCTTCATGCCGCCGCTGCAGCACCTGGAGGACTACCTCGCCCTGCTGCAGGTGGTGGAGGCCACGGCGGCCGAGCAGGGCGTCAAGCTCGTGCTGGAAGGCTACCCGCCGCCGCGCGACCCCCGGCTGAAGCTGCTGCAGGTGACACCCGATCCCGGCGTTATCGAGGTCAACATCCACCCCTCGGCCACCTGGGGCGAACTGGTGGACCGCACCGAGTTCCTGTACGACGCGGCGCACCAGACGCGCCTGTCCACCGAGAAGTTCATGCTCGACGGGCGCCATACCGGCACGGGCGGGGGCAACCACTTCGTGCTGGGCGGGGCGACGCCGGCCGACAGCCCCTTCCTGCGCCGGCCGGACCTGCTGGCCAGCCTGCTGGCCTACTGGCACAACCACCCCTCGCTGAGCTACCTGTTCAGCGGCCTGTTCATCGGCCCCACCAGCCAGGCCCCGCGCGTGGACGAGGCGCGCGACGACCAGGTCTACGAGCTGGAGATCGCCCTGGCGGAACTGGAGCGGCGCACCGGCGTGTGGCGTGCCGCGGCCGAGGCGGCGGCTGTGTCGGGTTCGCCAGGTGCGCCGGCCGCGCCTGAAGCGCGCGACGTGCCGCCCTGGCTGGTGGACCGCGCCTTGCGCAACCTGCTCATCGACGTCACGGGCAACACCCACCGCGCCGAGTTCTGCATCGACAAGCTCTTCTCGCCCGATGGCCCCACAGGGCGTCTGGGCCTGCTGGAACTGCGCGCCTTCGAGATGCCGCCGCATGCGCGCATGAGCCTGGCGCAGCAACTGCTGCTGCGCGCCCTGGTGGCGCGCTTCTGGGGCGAGCCCTACCGCGGCGGCACGCGCCAACGGCTGACCCGCTGGGGCACGGCCCTGCACGACCGCTTTCTGCTGCCCACCTTCGTGCAGCAGGACTTCGAGGACGTGATCGCCGAATTGCGCGCGGCCGGCTTTGCCTTCGATGCCGCCTGGTTCGCACCGCACTTCGAGTTCCGCTTCCCGCTCACTGGCGAGGTGGCCACGCAGGGCGTGGGTCTGACGCTGCGCACCGCGCTGGAGCCCTGGCACGTGATGGGCGAGGAGGGCGGCGCCGGCGGCACGGTGCGCTACGTGGATTCCTCGCTGGAGCGGCTGGAACTCAAGGTGACCGGGCTGAACGACAACCGCCACGTCATCACGGTCAACGGCGTGGCCGCCCCGCTGCAGCCCACGGGCCGCACGGGAGAGTTCGTCTGCGGTGTGCGCTTTCGCGCCTGGCAGCCGCCCTCGGCGCTGCATCCCACCATCGGCGTGCACGCCCCGCTCACGGTGGACATCGTGGACGCCTGGCTGCAGCGCTCCATCGGTGGCTGCCGCTACCACGTGGCCCATCCGGGCGGACGCAACCACGACAGCTTCCCCGTCAACGCCTACGAGGCCGAGAGCCGGCGCCTGGCGCGCTTCTTCCGCTTCGGCCACACCCCCGGCCGCATGGAGGTGAAGCCCGCCCAACCCAGCCTGGAGTTCCCGTTCACGCTGGACCTGCGAAGATCAGAGCGCTGAACCCTGCCGCCCACGCCCTTCCCGCCCTTGCCGCCCTTGCCCAGCCTGCCTTCCGTCCCGGTCGAATCTTCGGCAGGGATGATTGCGCTCACGCGGGGCCGCCCCTCAGGTTCGACCGTGCCCGAACAGGGCGTGTGGGATGAGCTGCGATCGGCCGACGGCGCCTGGCGGCCGGCCTGGCGCCGGTTCGCGCAGCAGGTACCTCTGCCGGCCGCCGGCGATCTGAACGCCGACTTCGACCGCCGCCTCCAGGCCATCGCCGCGCAGATCCGCCGGGACGGCGTCACGCACAACGTCTTTGGGCCCGAGGGCGCCGTGGCGCGGTCCTGGTCGCTGGAGTTGCTGCCGTTGCTGATCGAGCCGGCGGACTGGGCAGTCATCGAGCGTGGCATTCGCCAGCGTGCGCGGTTGCTCGAAGCCGTGCTGGACGACGTGTACGGCCCGCAGCGCCTGCTGCGCGACGGGTTGTTGCCGCCCGCGCTGGTGATGCGCCATCCGGGCTATGTGCGCGCCCTGCGCGGTGTGCCGCCTGCAGGGGGCTTGCGCCTGCGGGTGGTGGCCTTCGACATCGCGCGCGGCCCGGAGGGCCGCTGGTGGGTGGTGGCGCAGCGCACGCAGGGGCCTTCGGGCCTGGGCTACGTGCTGCACAACCGGCTGCTGGTGTCGCGCCAGTTCCCTGAGGCCTACCGTGCGCTGCGGGTGCAGCACATCGCCTCCAGCTACCGGCGCCTGCTGGACGGTCTGGAAGAAGCGGCCCGCCCGCTGGCCGATGGCGGCGCGCCCCGCATCGCCCTGCTCACGCCCGGCCCCTACAGCGAAACCTGGTTCGAGCAGGCCTATCTGGCGCGCTACCTGGGCCTGCCGCTGGTGGAAGGCGGGGACCTCACCGTGCGCGGCGATCGCCTGTTCATGAAGACCGTGGAAGGCCTGGAGCCTGTGCACGGCCTGCTGCGCCGCCTGGACGATGACTGGTGCGACCCCCTGTTCCTGCGGCCGGACTCCACGCTGGGCGTGCCGGGCCTGTTGCAGGTGGCCCGGGCCGGGCGCGTGGTGATGGCCAATGCGATTGGCAGTGCATTTCTGGAGTCGCCCGCCCTTCAGGGTTTCCTGCCTGGGCTGGCGCAGACGCTCACCGGCCGGGCGCTGGAACTGCCCTCCCTGCCCACCTGGTGGTGCGGCGAGGCCGCCGCCTGGGATGATGTCCGCGAGCAGTTGGATGACAAGCTGCTGCGCTCCACCTTCCCCCGCGCCGGCCGCACTTCTCAGGTGCATGAGCCCACGGCCGTGGATGTTGGCTTCGACCCCGATGCCTGGACGGTGCAGGGCCGCTTGCGCTTCTCGCGCGCCCCGATCTGGGGCGCGGACGGCCTAGTCTCGCGCCCTGCCATGTTGCGTGTGTACGCCATCGCCGGGCCGGGCGGACATTGGCAGGTGCTGCCTGGCGGCATGACGCGCGTGGCCCAGGGCGAGGATGCCAGCGTGTCCATGCAGCGCGGCGGCACCAGCCTGGACACCTGGGTGATGACCGATGGCGAGGTGGACACCTTCTCCATGCTGCGGCCCCCGCTGCGCGTGCAGGACATCGCCGGACGCAGCCGCCCGGTGAGCAGCCGCACGGCCGAGAACCTGTTCTGGCTGGGCCGCTACACCGAACGGACGGAACATCTCGTGCGCCTGGCGCGGCAGGTGCTGGCCCTGGTGCCGCAGGCGACGAACCTGCCGCGCCCCTTGCTGGAGGCGGTGTCCGCGCTGTCGGTGCGGCTGAGCCTGGCGCCCTGGGGCGTGCCCACGCTGGCGCAGTCGGCACCGCGTTTCGAGCGCGCCATCCTGGCCGGGCTGGCCGACGCCTCGGCCGGCTTCAGCATCGCCTTCGACCTGCAGGCCATAGAACGTGCCGCGCTGTCGGTGCGCGAACGGCTGCCGGCCGAGCAGTGGACGCTGGTGCGCACGATGAAGGAAGCCCTGGCCGAAGCCTTGACGCCCCCACGTGCCGACGCCGCCCTGCCCGCGCTGGACCGCCTGGGCCTGGAACTCTCGGCGCTCACCGGCGCGCAGACCGACCGCATGACGCGCGACGCCGGCTGGCGCCTGCTGACCATCGGCCGGCTGCTGGAGCGCCTGCTGGGCTTGAGCGCCACGCTGGAGGCTTTCCTGGCCCAGGGCGTGCTGGCCAGCCCTGACGGCGTGGACGCCTTGCTCGACCTGTTCGACAGCACCATCACCTTCCGCGCCCGCCACCAGCGCCACGACGACCTGCTGGCCCTGGCCGACGTGCTGGTGCTGGACGACACCAACCCCCGCAGCCTGGCCGGCACCCTGCGCCGCCTGCGCACGGAACTGGGCAAGCTGCCGACCCCCACGGGGCTGGACCGCCTGCCCGCCCGTGGCGTGGGCCTGCAACTGGACGAGCTGGAGGGCGACATCGCCGGACGCCTGCTGGAGCGGGCCCGGGCCCTGCACGCCACCGCGCTGGCCGTGGCCGAAGACATCGGCCAGCACTGCTTTTCACCCGCGGGGCTGACCGCCTCGGTGGCGGGCGCATGAGCACGCCGGCCGTCCCCGTGGACCTGGTGGTCGTGCACGACACCCGTTGCGACTACGGCGCTCCCGTGGCGCACGCCCACCACGCCGCTCATCTGCGGCCCCTGGAGGACGATGCGCAGCAGCTGCAGGCCTTCGATCTGCTGATCGAGCCCGCGCCCGCCCAGTGCCAGGGCGAGGTGGACGCCTTCGGCAACGGGCGGCACCGCTTCGAGCTCGTCACCCCGCACCAGGTGTTGCATGTGCGCTCCACCAGCCGCGTCAACGTGGCCGCGCGCTTTGGCGGGCTGCGGCCCGAGGCATCGCCCGCCTGGGAGACCGTGCGCGAGCGCCTGCGCTACGTGCCGCGCGCCCGCTTCGAGCCGGCCGTGGAGTTCGTCCAGCCCTCGCCCTACGTACCGTGGCCGGAGCCGGGCCTGGCCGGCCTGTGGGCCTGGGCCGCCGCCAGCCTGACGCCGGGACGACCGGTGGCCGAGGCGGCGCTGGACCTCATGCGCCGGCTGCATGACGAATGGGCCTACCGCCCGCGAAGCACGGAGGTGGACACCGCGCTGGCCACGGTGTTCGCCCAGCGCGCGGGGGTGTGCCAGGACTTCGCCCACCTGCTGATCGGAGCCTGCCGCCTGCACGGCCTGGCCGCCCGCTACGTCAGCGGCTACCTGCTCACCGAGCCCCAGGCGGGGCAGCCGGCGCTGTTGGGGGCAGACGCCTCGCACGCCTGGGTGCAGGTGTGGTGTCCCGGCACCCCGGGCGTGCCTGCTGACGGTTGGCTGGACCTGGACCCCACCAACCGCCTGGTGCCCGCTGCCGGCCACATCCGTGTGGCCGTGGGGCGGGATTTCGGCGACGTCACCCCTCTGCGCGGCGTGATCCGCGGGGGCGGAACCCACTCGCTGACCGTGGGCGTCACCACGCGGCGGGCCTGATAGTTGCTTCCGACCACTCCAGACAGAGGACTCTCCCACAATGCAGCACCCCTTCGACGAGATGCGCGCCCTCGCCGGCGCGGGGCCATCGTCAGCGGCTGGCATCCGCGAGCACTACCGCACCTACGAGCGCTGGCTGCAGGCCCAGCCGGCCGAGCTGATGCGCAACCGGCGCGAAGAAGCCGAGATGATCTTCCGCCGCGTGGGCATCACCTTCGCGGTCTACGGCGCCAAGGACGAAGATGGCGCCGGCACCGAGCGCCTCATCCCCTTTGACCTCATCCCCCGCGTCATTCCGCGCCAGGAATGGCGCGAGATGGAGGCCGGCCTGCGCCAGCGCGTCACGGCGCTGAACCGCTTCATCCAGGACGTCTACCACGGCCAGGAGATCCTGAAGGCCGGCGTGGTGCCGTCGGACGTCATCCTGCGCAACGCCCAGTACCGGCCTGAGATGGTGGGCGTGCACGTGCCCGGCGGCATCTATTCGCACATCAGCGGCATTGACATCGTGCGCGCCGGCAACCCGGATGGCTCGGGCGACTACTACGTGCTGGAAGACAACCTGCGCGTGCCCAGCGGCGTGAGCTACATGCTGGAAAACCGCAAGATGATGATGCGGCTGTTCCCCGAGCTCTTCAGCATGCACCGCGTGGCGCCCGTGGCCCACTACCCGGACCTGCTGCTGGAAACCCTGCGCGCCGTGGCGCCGGCCGGTGTGAACGAGCCCACCGTGGTGGTGCTCACCCCCGGCATGTACAACAGCGCTTACTTCGAGCACGCCTTCCTGGCGCAACAGATGGGGGTGGAACTGGTGGAGGGGCAGGACCTCTTCGTCAAGGACGACTTCGTCTACATGCGCACCACGCAGGGCCCCAAGCGCGTGGACGTGATCTACCGCCGCGTGGACGACGACTTCCTGGACCCCAAGGCCTTCCGCGCCGATTCCACGCTGGGCTGCGCCGGCCTGCTGGATGTGTACCGGCGCGGCAACATCGCCTTGTGCAATGCCATCGGCACCGGCATTGCCGACGACAAGAGCATCTACCCCTACGTGCCCAAGATGATCGAGTTCTACCTGGGGGAAAAGCCCATCCTGCACAACGTGCCCACCTACCTGTGCCGCGAGAAAGACGACTTCAAGTACGTGCTGGATCACCTGGCCGAACTGGTGGTCAAGGAGGTGCATGGTGCCGGTGGCTACGGCATGCTGGTGGGCCCGGCGGCCACGCAGGCCGAGGTGGAAGCCTTCCGCGCCGTGCTCAAGGCCCACCCCGAGAACTACATCGCCCAGCCCACGCTCAGCCTGTCCACCTGTCCCACCTTCGTGGACAGCGGCGTGGCCCCGCGCCACATCGACCTGCGGCCTTACGTGCTGTCTTCCGGACGCGGTGTGCAGACCGTTCCTGGCGGCCTGACGCGCGTGGCGCTGAAGGAAGGCTCGCTCGTCGTCAACTCCTCGCAGGGCGGGGGGACGAAGGACACCTGGGTGCTGGAAGACTGACATGAGACCCCCAAGTTCGCTGGCGCTCGCTACCCCCCAAGGGGGCCGCCCACCAGCGGCCCGGCGAAGCCGGTTCCGCGGCGGGAAGCTTGAACAGAATCATCAGGAGGCATTCGATGCTCTCTAGGACGGCAGACCACCTGTTCTGGATGTCCCGCTACATGGAGCGGGCCGAAAACACCGCGCGCATGCTGGACGTGAACTACCAGACCTCGCTGCTGCCGCAGTCGGCCGACATGGCCGAGCAGGGCTGGCGCGGGCTGCTCAGCATCTCCGAGCTCACCGGCACCTTCGAGGAGCGCTACCGCGAGGTGAACGCCCGCAACGTCATGGATTTCATGGTGCGCGACGAGGGCAACCTCTCCAGCATCTGGAACTGCCTGCGCGCCGCGCGAGAGAACGCCCGCGCCGTGCGCGGGACCCTCACCACCGAAGTCTGGGAGACGCAGAACCAGACCTGGCTGGAGTTCAACCGCCTGCTGAAGGACGGCGCCTTCGAACGCGACCCCGGCGCCTTCTTCGAATGGGTGAAGTTCCGCTCGCACCTGAGCCGCGGCGTCACCGTGGGCACCATGCTGATGGACGAGGCGCTGCACTTCATCCGCATCGGCACCTTCCTGGAACGCGCCGACAACACCGCGCGCCTGCTGGACGTGAAATACCACGCCCTGACGGGCCTGGCCGGCGGCGAGTTCTTCGGCCCGGGCCAGACCCCGGCGCAGTCGCAGACCCAGGCACAAGTCCAGGCCCAGGTGCAGGCGCAGATCCAGACGACAGGCGGCTCAGCACTCCCCAGCCCCGGCTCCGCCCAGGAAGTGGACTTCTACCACTGGAGCGCCATCCTGCGTTCCGTCTCCGGCTTCGAGGTCTACCGCAAGGTCTACCGCAACGTCATCCGCCCCGAGCGCGTGGCCGAACTGCTGATCCTGCGCCCGGACATGCCGCGCTCACTGGCGGCCTGCATGAACGAGGTGGTGGCCAACCTGCAGCTCGTGGCCAACCAGCAAAGCGCCGAAACCTTGCGCCGCGCTGGCCGCCTGAAGAGCGACCTGCAATACGGCCGCATCGACGAGATCCTGGCCACCGGCCTGCACGCCTACCTCACCCAGTTCCTGGACCGCGTGAACGACCTGGGCGTGGGCATCAGCCGCGACTTCCTGGTGCCGATGGCGGCGTGAGGGGACGCTTCGCTTGGTTGAGCGCATCGTGTCGCAATCGGACGAACTCTTTTCGTAACGCTCCCTCTTGACGTAGCTACAAAGAAATCTCCCTCGGTACTCCAGCGTAGCTACAATCAAATAATGGCGACTTGGGACGAGCCGAAGCGTCTTCGCAACATCAAAACCCACGGACTTGACTTCCTTGGGTGCGAAGCGGTCTTCGACGGACCAGTCCTTACCTGGGAAGATGCCCGGGAAACCTATGGCGAGCAGAGGATCAACCTGCTCGGGTGGTTGGAGGGCATCGTCGTGCACATGACCTACACGGAGCGAGGCGATGAGCCGCACATCATCAGCCTTCGCAGGGCAGAGAAGCATGAAGTCCGTCGTTACGCGAAAGAAGTTTCCGGCTACTCCCGCTGAGTGGGAGGCGCTTATTGCAGCCGCCCCTGGCAAGGACAGGGCGCTCACGGCTGCCGAAGAGAAGAAGATGGCAAACGCCGTTGTTGTGAAGGGTGGTGGCTATGACGCCGTTCGTGCCGCGGTTGCCCAGAGGCGCCAGCGCGGGGAGCGAGGCCCTCAAGTGGCACCCACCAAGCAACTTGTCAGCGTGCGCTACAGCCCGGAAGTTCTGCAGTACTTCAAGGCAACGGGAACGGGCTGGCAGACTCGCATGAACGAAGCTCTTCTCGAGTGGGTGCGCAAGCGGTCGGCGCGTCCCCGGAGTGGGGCCTAGCTGGGCCCAGTGACCTCACCCCTGAAAGCCGTGGGTGTGATCGCCCCCACCGGCAAAGGCCGCGCGGCGAAGTGGATGCGAACCGGGTTGCAGAGAGCGCCCGCAGGCAACGAACACGGGCCGGGGAACCATCAATCCTGACTGTGGGGTTCCGCACGAAACGCCGAGGGTCCGCTCGACAGCACCATGATCGAGACGACTTCATGGTTCACCGTCTCTGTGGACACTTCTGTCCAGCCAAGACGTGAATACAGCGACTGCTGATCGGGTGTGTACAGATACAGCTCCTGCACACCTCTTGCAAAAGCGTACTCCGACAAAGCCTGGGTCACTCTTGAGCCCAGCCCTTTTCCGCGATGTTCGGGCCGGACGAAGATCTCGCCCACCCAGTGAACCATGGCTGGGCGCGAGGGCAGCTCATGGAGCTTTACAGAGCCCGTGGCCGCAAAGGTTCCGCTCTCGCCAAGGGCCACCAGAACACGTGGAAAGTCCGCGTCACCTGTGCCGGCCAACAGCCTGTCTCGAATCTTGTCAGTGGTACTCCAAGGAGGTAGATCACCCCACGACTGGTTCAAGGTATTCGCAATCTCGTCCACCAGGCCCAGGTGGTGACGAAGTGGTTCGATCTGCATGGCGAGAGGGTTGTACGTGATGCCTGCCGTTGGAGATGAGTGGCCCGTCGCTGGGCGCTCGAACACCAATGTCGGTTTTGGCGGGTCAACATGAACGAATACGGAGCGAGGCCGCACTTGCTTGCTCTTCTGAGGTGAAAGAGTCTCGTGAGTTTGCCTAGAAGAGGCGTCGCGGCGATCTGATGCGCTTGACCAAGCCTGCGATCGGAATGGCCGCCATGAAGACCGGCAGAACCAGAACGATGACCAGAAGCTCGCCGCCGTACGACACAGCGTTGGCGGCTTTTTCAAGAATTCGGAGGCGGCCGAACACCGAAGCGTAGGCCATGTAAGCACCAAAGCCTGCAATTGCCAGTCCGAGCGCGACGGCGAGCCACCCAAGTGGCTCAGGGGGAGTGAAAGCAATGGCAATCCTGAGCCCCATTGCAACGAACAAGGCGCCGTAAATGAACACGCAGACTCTGAGGACAATCGAGTCCCGAAGGTACCGACGGAGCCAGTTCACGAACGAACGCATGGGTGGGCGTGCGGCAGAACCCTGTACAGGGCTGGCACCCGAATCGACAGTCGTCGGTTTGAATTGATCACCGCTCATCATCGTCACCCTGCTACTTCCCTCTTCCGTGGGCCCAATCCTGGGCGATGCATGCCTGAAACAGACCGCCTGAATTGTTGCGGATGCGCACGCCCCGCACACCCGGTTCACACGCCTCGCGTGAGTCCGCGCTTTTGCCCGCAGGGCCCTCGGTTGTCAATCCCCGGCCCTGCTGATGTCACGGCCCCGCGCGGTACAGCCTGCGCACCGCCTGCCTGACTGCAATCCAAGCTGCGCGGTCGGCCCAAGTCAGCGGTGTCTTGTCACCTTTAGCAGAGCGTCTGCCGAACGTATGATGCACAGAATTCTGTCATCTACCCAGCAAAGGAGCCGGCCATGGGCTTTTCAGCCCGCGATGTGGTGCCCTTCACCCAGGCACGCGCCAACCTGTCCGAACTGGCCGACCAGGCCAAGGCCGGCGCCGAGAAGATCATCACCAAGAACGGCGAGAGCTACGTGGCGCTGATCGACGCTGACCGGCTGGACTACTACCACCGGCTGGAGCGCGAGCGCATCCACCTGCTGCTGAT